>CAYSDM010000017.1:4302-74216 GCA_964429855.1 uncultured Chthonomonadaceae bacterium | reverse complement strand
AGAAGCGCGCGAAACTGGAGGCGCGCCGCGCGCTGCTGGCGTAGTCCGGCAGGAACAAGGTAAAGGGCAACCGTCACGGGCTGCCCTCTCCCCTGTTTGCGCGACTGTGCTCTGAGCAGGGGCATGCTCTCTATTGCGCAGTCGCCTTCTACCCACTGCTTTCCTGTCAGAGATCGATTTGAGGGTACAGGTCAGTGGCCATTGGAAAACTACTTGCTTACCGGCAAGAGTTTTTTCAAAATAGGTTCAAATCTCCTGTGCAGCTTCTCGGATACTTTTTTTAACGCCATTCTGGCGGCAGCAGCTTCCGTATTGCCGTTTCCTGTCTCCTCCAAGAAGACCGCCTGTTTTGTTGAACCTTCAGCGTCCACCAACTCGACACGTACTGAAGCTGTTACCGTCTCAAACTGGGATTGCACCTCAAATCGTTTTGGCACACAAGTGATAGTGACCTTTCCTCGCAGAAGAAATCGAGAATTCAGTTGTCGTATCTGTTTTCTGGCGACGGCTTCATCGGGGGAGGAGAGAGTCACCTGAAAGGCCTGTATGGCTTCTGATATCACGATCGGGAAACTATCCGCAATGAATAGCTCTTGCATGAGAATTTGCAGCCGATTATCTTTGACAGTATTACCCTGCCCATCGGTCTGCTCTTCTTCTATCCAGACAATTAGCCCGGGTTTTAATGGTTCACGGATCGTGGCATGGGCTAACTGTAACTGTATGGGTGGGAGATTATTGCGAGAGATTGCAGGCAGCATAGAAGACATCGTGGTCTGCGGAGGATCGTGAAAAATAAAAATAGGAGTTTGGGGTTTGCCAGTACGTTCTAAGCTGATCTCTTCTACCACTGTGCAGACATACTTTCGAAGGGATTCCAGCGTGGTATTGCCATTGGTGGAGACACCTCCAGTCATGCCGTGGAGAAGAGCGAGTGTAAAAAGGCTTCCATTTCCGAGGTCGATCGCAGCTTGGTCTACCTGACAGGCAGCCATCGTGATGATCCCTCGGGCATCGCCCAGTATCTGCTCCCAGGTAGTCTCCTTGAGATTCGGGTTTTTCGTTGAGCCAGAACAACAGGCATCCAGTACCAGTATTTTACGGCGCGCTCGATTGTGTTGCGGTGATCGTTCCAGAAGCTGTCGTATATCACTCACAGACACCAGAGTCGCCAGATTGTCCATACGTGCGTCTTCAGGCACTAGATAACTCTTGCCTTCGATAGCAGTACCGTGACCAGAAAAGTATATCCAGAGAGTATCCTGTGGCCCGGCTCCAGCAGCCACCCTGCGTATCGCTTCCATTATGTTGCGCTTAGTAGGCCTTCTTGCAGGATCAGAGTTTCCAGTGGTTAGCAGAACTAACTGGACCTCAGGCAGTGAAATGGCTGTCGCGAATAGCTCCGCATCCAGTTTTGGTGAAGGGAGGCCACGAATGCCATACTGATAGTCTGAAACGCCGATCACGACTGCCCAGACCTTTCCAGTAGAAGATGTCTGCGACAGAGCCCGGGGTGAAGCGCTCAGGCAAGCCAGATAGATTAGTACGATTGTGATCAACTTTATCGTGATCGTTTTCATTACTATGGCTCCATATAAGAAAAATGCCGTAGAGGGTAGGAGTTATACCCACCATTCCTTGCAGGGAGTATTTTGAAGCGTAAAAGTGTCCGGCTTTACGGGGGATTTACCTCATGTTGTTAGGACACTTGTTATCCTTAAGCCTGTATGGGACGGATGCTGCTCGCTCGATGGTGAAACCTTCGGCTTGTCTGCTACGGAAGCAGAGTGGAAGGGCTTTACAATCGTCTCCTCGGGATCGCGCTTTCCTTTGATGAGAGAGCGAGAGGTGGTTTCAATGCGAATTCTGAAGCGGCTCATGGATTGATGTGTTTCGATTTCTCGGGCAAGCCTGCGTGCGACCGCCTGATCGATCTTAACAGAGACTGTCAGAATGCCGCCTTCAAAACGTTGCTCTTCCACTTGGATCACACCGTTCAGTTTTTCTAATGCATCAATGAAGGTGTCAGCATCTGTTCTGTTTGACCAGCCAGTAATTTCCACCCTGTAAATACGCGTTTGATCCCCAAAGGATTGCAGTCGTGCAAACAGGTTCTCCACCAATTGTGGAGCTACCATTGCGGCTACGCTTTTGACTGCCTGTTCGTGTGCAATCCTTTCCGTAATATCACCGTCGGTATCCTTATCCTGCAGGGAAGTAATAACATCGTACGTATCAGGAAGGATCGCTTTCAAGCTTAGACTCGCCCGTATCAGGATATCGCCTTTTGTAGTCTTCACAGGCAGTCTCTCGCAGATGGTATTGATGGGAATAACGATGTCTACTCCCAGATTCTCTCTCAACGCCTGTAGCTCAAGCGGGTCGGTTTTTCCTTCAAGCATTGCCTCGACGTACTGGCGTTCTCGCATACGCATCATCCTCTGATCATCCTTAACGATGAATCCCGACTTACGCAGATACTCCTGCAGGAAGCTCTGAGCGGCAGGCTCTGGTGACAGGACAGCTACGGTGGGCATGCGGATAGCATCAGCCCCTGCCAAGCGGGCAAAGATGGTTTGCCGCTTCTCTTCAATATCGGTGATGGCGTAAGAAACAGTATAAACCCCGTCTGTCAATAACTTAACCTCTGCATCCAATGTGTCTTTATTCGCGGCTAACGAGGAAATCAGTTCTGTACGACGCTCTGTTGTCATGTCTTTTGGCACGATCTGGCTGCAAACGGATTCGATCCCTTTTCGGATGGCTTCTGAAGGCGAGCCGGCAGTAACACGAACGGTCATGCGCGCTGGACGTTTACGCGGATCAACGGGCTCCCATAGCTCACTTGGGTACCCCTCAATGATCTTCTTCGTAAGTTCATTAATCCCGTTATTAACCGCTTCTTTTACTTCATTTAACTGTAATTGTTGTGCCCTTTGGGATCGTCTCTGACGTTCAGAGATGCCACCGAGTAAGTCCCGATCTTTCTTGGAAGAGAGTCCTTCCACTGAGAAGGCTCTGACCGTCTCCCCGGTCAGACCATGCACGATTTCCACCTGCATAGGTACCTTTGTGCGAATCAGCTTCCATAAACCCTCGTCTTTGACTTCAACTTGCGGCGAGGTGATATCTCCACGCAGTATGTAGCAGACTCCCGCTTTTTGAGCAAAGTTTGCTACATCCTTCTGGGATCTCAATGCATTCAGGTCATCACTGGCCAATCCGGTGACACGCGGCTGATCGTATACAGGAAGCTTTGCCTCACGCAACCGTCTGGTTAATTGTTCGCTTGTATATCTCGATATATCCATCCATTCGGTTCTGGAATTCAGGTCTAAATTGACCCTGAAGGGAAGAACCACTCCCGGACCGCGTTTAGAGGGATCTGAAGGTTGAGCCTGTCCACTGCTTGCGGAGAGTGGCGTAAGGAGAGTGATAATCCCAACCATCATGCGCAGGGTCAGCCGACAGATCGTTGTTGCAGAAGTCTGTCTCATTTTTGAACTCCTTCTGAGGAATGGATAGTACAACACATCCATAGTGGTCTTTACATAATTTGAGATTGATGCAACAGACCTATACCGTACAAGAAAAAAGAGACGATTAGTGAGTGAATAGACTGCGATAAAAAAGATGAGTATTGTATTGCCCAAGATAAAGTGAGATAAACGGACCTTTGAAATAAGTGAGGGTTGTGCCCCCCCCCTTGCGGTCTTCTCGCAGAGTACAATGAAGACCAATAAGGAGCCAACCGATGTCTAGCCCACCTCGACAGTGCTGGAGCGCCGAGGAGAAACTGGCGATCCTGGAAGAAGGAAGACAGAGCGGAAGGAGGCCAAGCCCTCACTTATTAGAAGAGGGCAATTGTCTCACTTCTATATGGGTGGTACATAATGCTTAAAGTCTCTCTATTTTTCCAGAATAACCAGATAGCTTTCCACACCGGTACACTCTACAGAATGCAGCTTCCATCCTTCATGAGAGGCTTTATGGAGTGCCAACCGCAGCCCCGTAGCGCTCAGGAGAATCATCCCATCTCCTCCAATGGTTAAGTCGCCCATTTCATTGACAGCACAGGCAGCATATCGCCATATCGCCTGCGCCTCCATCGGATGAGTCAGGCAGGGTCTGAGCAGTAATCCCCAAACGCCGAAAATCAGTAAAGTGAGTAGTGTTTTCAGCAGGAAGTCATATTTTCATGTTGCGTCTCCTTTACGGCAGAGGGGGATATCCTCCTCTGCCGTAAAGTCAGGCTAATGTCATTGGGGCTGAACGATCAGAAGGTCCTCGATGGACGATTGTTTCACGATAGGATCTTTGTCGGTCTCAAGTTTATAGGCGCCGTTGGAGTAACTGATCCGTCTAATTCCACTCGTGGTATGTGCAAAGATCACCTCATCTTGATCTTTTAACACATTCTGCCCCAGTGTTATCGCTTCGACTAAATTGGGAACGGTGATCCCCGCCTCGAAAGACTGACCATTAAAACGTCGAATGGTGTCTCCGACATGGGCTGAAACCAGCATATGCCCGTTGCGGGTGAACACGATGTTCGATGTCTGACCTCCATTCCCATCCTTCCAGAGCACAGCGGGGCTTTCCAGGGAGTTTCCTTCTCCGATGGTAAACCGGATGATCACGCTATTCGCATTCTGGGCAAAGGTAGAATGAGCATCTCCGACCACATACAGGTTGTTGTCCGGTCCGACCTTCATGTCATCCACACTCTCAAATACGTGGTACTGCATCCCTGCCCGCAGTGTCTCAAGATTCTGATACTTCAGGAGGTGGAAGCCTTTGATATTGGCCACCAGCAGATTGCCATCCGGCATGACAAGAAGGCTGGTGATATTCCCTTCGACATTAGTCTCGGTCAGACTGCGTGAAACGACAGCCCCAGAACGCATGTTGTACTGGTAGACAGTTTTCGCATCGGCATAGTACAACAGATCGCGTGTCCGATCGTAAGCCAGATTTCCGTAAATCCCGGAAGTGGTGAATTTCTTGGAAGATTCCAGCAGTCCCGTGCGTGAGTTGTAAAAGTTCACGCCGTATCCCCCAGGCACATTGCCGGCAACAAGCAGCTTCGGAGCGTCCCCTAGAACGGCGTCACGAACGCTTATAGGAGATCTGAAAACTACCTCTTGTGCTCCTACATAGAAGAAGGCTGCCACCTGCCCATCGCCTGCGGCATTGGCGGAGAAGACCCCTTCTGAAGTGATCACGCCAATGGTTCCCTCGATACGCCAGTTGGGACGCCACCCCGACAACTCTGCCCCTGTCGCATTCAACACCCTGGCGGTGAAGGTGTACTGCCCATTAAGACGGTAGCTGTTATTCGGTCCGTCTTTGGGAGGAAGGACGATCTCTATACGACCGAGTGTAACTCCTGACGGGATGAGAGCCAGAGGCGGCACTTCTGTCGGTTCCTGCTGAAGCACCTTCACCGGAAGCTGTATTGGCTGGTAGCTTCCATCAGCCATGCGGGCTTCCAGCGTGTAATCGCCTACAGGAATCTCTGAAAATCGGTAGTTCCCGCTTGCGTCGGTGTTGGTGATAAAGTCTGCGGGAGGGTCTGCTCTTGTACCGCTCAGTCTAACACTGGCATTCTGCAATGGCTGGCTGTCATTCGCCCTGACCAACCGCCCTGTTATCGACTGTTTTGCGGCTCCTCCGTCTCCTTTGTTATTATCCGAACCACATCCTGGTAGAAGGATCGCCAGAAGAAAGATTGATCCTGCAAAAGTCATCCACCTCATCTTTCCCATCTTTTATCTCCTTTGTCTCCGTTAGTCTGTTTCGACGAAACCAACAAGCAACGGGTCGCACACATCCGGCAGCCCCTGCCGATACAACCGGGACAACCGGTCCGTCAGGACTATGAGTATGAGCGCAACGGGACCGCCAATCGGTTTGTCCTGTTTGCGCCGGGTTGTGGCTGGCGTCACGTCCCGGTGACCGAGCAGCGCACCAAGACCGACTTTGCTCCTCAGAGGAAAGCGTTGGTAGACGAGCACTTTGCCAACGCGCTGAAGATACGGGTCGTGTTGGACAATCTCAACACGCACACGCCTGCCGCCCTGTACGAAGCGTTTGAACCCGCAGAAGCCCGGCGATGGGTGCAGCGGCTGGAGTTCCACTACACACCCAAGCTTGGCTCCTGGCTGAACATGGCCGAGATCGAGTTGAGTGTGCTGTCTCGGCAATGTTTGGATCGGCGCATCCCAGACATGGCCACGCTCACCCAGCAGGTCCGGGCATGGGAGCAGGCACGCAATGACCAGAAGGCGACGGTCCAATGGCGCTTTTCCATTGCCGACGCGCGAACCAGACTCAAGCGACTCTATCCGTCATAATCCCTGTGGCGGACTACTAGTAGATCGCAAGGATAGAGTTTTTTCAACTTGCCCCTAGCGTCCTGAATGGTGAGATGCCTATACACCGTCCATTTTGAGTATTATTCTAATGACTTTATCGTTAACAAACCGTCAAAAACGGGAGCGGAAAACTGGTCATTTTCGCGGCGGTGAGAAGGATTTTCTGTTTGCCCGACTAAAGATTCTATGCGTTGAGGATTCCTTGTGGTGAAGGAGAGACCCTATGCCCCCGGTTCGCCTCCAACTACTCGGACAGACCCGGCTGGTCTGCGGCGAGAAGGTCATCGAGCGGTTCCGCTATCAAAAAGCGGTCCTGCTGCTCGCCTATCTCGCTCTGCATCCGGGCGAACACAGCCGCGAGGGACTGGCGGAACGGCTGTGGCCCGATTGTATGCCAGAGGAGGAAAGACGCCATAACGGGGATCCGAAAACGCAAAAGAACGAACACGATGACGAAGATCGTAACCCCCAACGAAGTAACCTTCGTCAGGCGCTGTATCATCTGCGGCAGGACCTCGCTCCTCTGGCAGAACCGCCCTGTGCGAACGGAGATGCTCCGCTCGAATGGCTCCTGTGCGTGCGCCGCGATACCCTCGGCATACGGTCAGACAACCTGACGACCGATGTCGGCGACTTCTGTGACTGCGTGAAGCGCGCCGAGCGCGCTCCCTCCCTCGATCAGCGGATCACGCTCTATCAGCAGGCGATCCAGCGCTACGGCGGCGAATTCCTGCCCGGTATCCATAAGAGCGTCTTTCCCGACGAAACGCTGGAGCACTGGGCGTATTCCGAGGGAGTTGATCTTGCCAAACGGTATGAAAACGCGAGGCGGACGCTGGAGCAGCTTCTCGCCGAATCGTCGCACGGGACAGATCATCGGGATACGGACCGCGTCGGCAACCCGATCCCCGTCAAACCGCCCGACTACTCCGCGCTCAGTGAACCGGAGCGGCGCTGCCTCGGAGCGCTTACCCTCTTTCCCGGCGGCTGTACGCCGAAGCAGGCGAATCGTGTACTGGGGATGCCCAGAGCGGCGCAGTGTATGGAGGCGCTGACAGGGAAGGGATGGGTGAGGTGTGAAGGAGAAGGCAATACGCGCCGCTTCTATCTTCCGGAGGGCGCGCGGGAGGCGGCGAAGCTGCCTCTGCGAGAACTCCGAAGCCTTCAGGCGCGTCTGCTCCGCTATCACCGGGAGCGTCTCTATGAATGGGATAGAAAATATTTAAACAATAATCGGCCTTTGCCAGACGAGGTGCGGAAGGAGACGATCAACCTCTTTGCTTCGTTTGATGCCTGCTTCGAAGAGCCGAAGCTTTTGCGCCTGGGCATTCGTCTCGCTTCTCATATCTACTCGCTCCACAACTTCTATCCGGCGGATCGGGATGCGCTGAGCGACGTGGAGCGAGTCCTCGCGCACTGGTCCCACATCCCCGAAAGAATGCGCTGGCAAATGCTGATGACTGGCGGCCACCTGGCTCTTGCGCGGGGAAAGATAGGTCAGGCGAAGCGGTATTTTCAACAGGCAGCAGGCTACGAGCGAGCGAATCACTCTTCTGACTATCCTCTTCATCTGGTGGATGCGCTGTGCCTGTTTGCGCTCTGCTGTCACCATCTGGAGGAGGACGCCGAAGCCATTCGCAGCCTGGAGGAGGCGCTGAAACTACAGTCCGAAACCCGGGCGCGTCCCGATCTGGTCGCGGGAACGCTGACGCACTACGCGACGGCGTTTCAGGTGCAGGGGCGCGTCGAGGAGGCGCGCAGCGCGCTGGAGGAGGCGCTGCCACTGTTGACGGAGAAGGAGCCGAACTCGTTGCGCGCATGGTCGCTCTATCAGTACGGATGTCTGCTGCATCATATGGGGGAGTTTACACGCGCCGCGCAGAGTCTCAACGAAAGCTGGCTTTTGCGGGAACGGATGGGCGATTCGACCGGGCAGGCGGAGTGCCTTCGGACTCTGGCTCTTCTGCGCGCGCATCAGGGAGCGTTGGCGGAAGCGCGGAACCTGCTGAAGATGGCGCTGACGGTGGAGCCGGAATCGGGCAACCCGATGGGGCGCGTGGCGACTCGCGGGCTGCTCGGATGGGTGGCTTTTCTGGAAGGATCCCTGCCGGAAGCGGAAGCGGCTCTGACCGAATCGCTCCGGCGCTGGCGTGAGGAGGGACATCAGCGCTGGCAGGGGATACTGACGACGCGCCTGGCGGCGGTCGCTCTGGTTCAGGGGAACGGGCGTCAGGCGCGTTCTCTCTGTCTGGAAGCGATTCGGTTATCCCCGGGAACGCGCGCGCTGCTGACAAAGGCGTCCGCGCTCTGCATTCAGGGGCGCGCGGCGATTTGCAGGAGGAGTTGGGCAGAAGCGGAGCGCTGTCTGAACGACAGCCTGAGTATACATCAAAAGGTCGTTCATCCGATCGGTGTGGCGGAGTGCCTGGAGGAGATGGGTCTGCTGGCGCGTCTGTTGGGCAGGGAATCGGAGAGCGAGCGGTGGGAGGCGGAAGCCCTTGCCCTGCGAGAGGCGATAGGCGCGCCGGTTCCCTCGGTCTGGCGCGCGTGGCGCGACCGCGTGCTATGCCGACACGCCCGAAAAAGCGAAAGATATTGAAACTGACCCGTCACGGGCTGCCCAGTACCGTCACCACCGAGCGGGCTGGCAGCCTCAGACGCAGAAAGCCGCTGCGGTCGGTTCGGGCGGTGCTCGACTGTCGCTGCGCCACGCCGACGCTCATCACGACCCGCACCGTCTCGCCGGGAGGCAGTCCGCGCAGGATTGTCTGTCCCTCGCCGATGGGGTTGATCAACAGCGCCGAAAACTGACCCGGCTTCGGACCGACCGACGCCAGCGCGCGCAGTTCATCGTGGCTGGCGGCGGCCGCAGCGATCTTCGCGCCGGGAGGCAGCGCCTCCTCCATCTGCTTGATCACATGATGCACCGGGAAGGGGCGCGATCCATCCTTGCTGACCAGCGGATAGTTGTCCTGATAAGTCCAGTAGAGCATCAGGGTGGAGCCGGTCAGACGCAGGGTCTTTTCGTAGGCAAGAGCGGTGCGCAGCCCGTTCTCCCACGATTCCCAGGGATTGGGAGCCTGCCATAGCTGCGCGTCGTGCCCGGCTTCCGCGCACCAGACCGGCTTGTTGTGTCTGCGTCCGAGTTCGGCGATCGCGCTGTACGTCCCGTCCGGCACGCCCAGCGCATCCCAACAGTGGAAAGCGAGAGGGCCGAGATAGGGAGCGATGCGCCTATCCTCCAGCAGGGGCTTTGCATAGGCGACAAAGTTCGCGCCGTTGGCGGTGTCGCCGACCAGAAACTTCGTCTTCAGACCCGCCGCCTGAAATCGCGGTCCTGCCTGCCGGATAAAGCTCGCCATCTGTGTCGGCGTGAACTTGAAGTTGACCCCGTAGTCCGGCTCATTGAAGGAGAAGTACTCCACCGTAGACCCGTATCGGTCACGCGCCGTGACTAGAAACTGCGCGATCGCTTCGATACAGTCCGCGTAGCGCTCCGGCGGCAGCGCGCGCCCCATCTGCTCCGGTCGTCCGCCCAGCATCCAGCCCGGTCCCTCCCAGATGGAGGCGATGACCGGTATCTTTCGCCGGTTGAACTCCTGAATCTGCTGCAGGGCGGCGCGCGCCTGCGCCTCCTCGCGATAGACGCCCCGCTGGGGCGTCCACCAGTTCAACGGCAGCCCGATGCGCGCATAGACGACGCGCAGGTTCTGCAGATTGTACCGCCCGACGGCATCCATCGGCTCGGTAGAGCCGTAGCGCGGCTGACAGAAGTTGCCGCCGAACCCGAGCAGCGTCTGCCGGGTCTCTTTCAGGCGCACCTGTACCGTCGTCTCGCCCAGCGGGTTCTGCTGCGCCGCCAGCGCGATCAACTCATCCGCCTTGCGGCTCTTGCCGTAGTTGATTACCGTCAGCCCGCCAACCTCCAGAGTCTGCGGACCGAATGCAAATCGGAGCGATACCATCGCCTCGCCCGGCTGATAGTTCTCCGCGGCGGAGAAAGGGATCAGCACCTTCTTCCAGGCATGGGAGTCTCTGGCGGTGAGCGCTCCCTGCGCGATGGACTTTGTCCAGGGGTTGACAGAGCGTTCAAAAAGGAACATCATCTGCGCCGGAGCCGTTCCATTGGAAGAGGCTCCTCGCAAATAGAACATCGCCATCATCGCATCGCCCCGCTGGACCGGCGCGGAGATCGGAATCGTTGACTGCGTGGCGTTGGAATCATCGGCGTTGTCGCGGATCGTGATTCGCAGGGCGCGCGAGAATGGCTGCCCGGTCACCGGAACGATCTGTGCGGCGGCGCGCGTGCGCTCCAATCCGCCTACCGGTTTTGTCAGCAGCGCGTCCTCCGGCAGCACAGACTGCCCTTCGGCAGCCGCCTCGTTCTGAACGGCGGTTGGAACGAACCAGGCTGCCGCGCCGATCAGTATCACTGGCAGCAGGCTGTTCAGCGAGATTCTCACCGTATCTCAACTCCTTCTCTGACGCGGGGGCGCGTCGAACTTATGATACAATAGAGTGAACAGAAAGATGTCTCCGGTTTGCGGCGGACTACCCCTTGCTTCGGCGCGCGCGCGGTAACTCCTTCCGCCTTTTCCCGGCAGCGTCGTTATGGGAGTAACGATGAGATACTGGTACGAGGTCTATCGGGTCAATCTGAAGGTCGCGCTGGCGATGATGGTGCAGTACCGTTTTGCGGTGCTGATCTGGGCGGTGTGGGGCTTTGTCGGTCCGCTGATCTCGCTGGCGGTCTGGACGGCAGCCACCTCTGCGCAGGGCGGCACGATTCAGGGAGGGGGCGTCTCGTTTCAGCGTGCCGACTTCGCCGCCTACTTTCTGATCTTCATGATCTTCAGCCACCTCACCATGTCCTGGGACGCCTTCGAGTTTGCATGGCGCGTCCAGAACGGGCAGTTGTCGCCGCGTCTGCTCAAGCCCCTGCACCCGATCCACACGGACGCCAGCGCCAATATCGGCTTCAAACTCACCACCAGCGCGATGCTCCTGCCGATCTGGATCCTGCTCTTCCTGCTTCTGAAGCCGACCCCGCCCGCCTCCGGGCTTCAGCTTATGCTGGCGGTCCCCGCGCTGGCGCTGGCGGGCGTCATCCGGTATGTGCTGCAGTACTGTCTGGCTATCGCCGCCTTCTGGACGACTCGTGTGGACGCGCTGAATCAACTCTTTTTTGCGCTGGACTCTTTTCTAGCCGGGCGAATCGCGCCGCTCGCGCTGCTGCCCGGCTGGATAGGTCTGGCTGCCGGATTCGCGCCGTTTCGCTATATGGGTTCGTTTCCGGTGGAACTGGCGCTGGGGCGCGTTCCGACCGGAGATATTCTCCCCGGTTTTCTGATGCAGCTTTTCTGGCTGGGACTCGTGCTGGTTTTGCTGCGGGTTCTCTGGGCGGCAGGCATCAAGCAGTACTCCGCCGTCGGGGCATAGATGATTCCGCCGCAACGCATTCAACCTCTCAATTCGCTCTCCCCGCGGACAGGGCGCTTTGTACTCTACTGGATGCAGCAGTCCGTGCGCTCCCGGTATAATCACGCCCTGGAGTACGCCATCCGACAGGCGAACGAACAGAATCTGCCTGTTGTTGTCCTCTTTGGATTGACCGACCGCTACCCGGAGGCGAATGAGCGCCACTACGCCTTTCTGCTGGAAGGACTGCGGGATTCGCAGGAGCAGCTGCGCGAACGCGGTATACGGTTGGTGGTAAAGCGGCAGTCGCCGGAACAGGCGGCGGTCGAGATGGCGCAGGAGGCGGCGGAGGTGGTGACGGATCGAGGCTGCCTGCGCATTCAGCGTCAATGGCGGCGTTTTGTTGCGTATCATGCTCCCTGCCGGGTCACACAGGTCGAAAGCGATTGGATTGTACCGCTGGAGACCGCCTCCCCGAAAGAGGAGTGGGCTGCCGCCACCCTGCGCCCGAAGATTACGCGCCTCCTGCCCCGTTTTCTCGTTCCGCTGACGGAGACACCGGTAGAAACGAACTCCATGGGGATGGCGTTTGACGGGCTGGATGCGCGGGATGTGGAGGGCATTCTCGCCGGGCTGGCGGTGGATCGAAGCGTGCCGCGAGTCTCCGCGTATCGGGGCGGAGAGACCGAGGCGCGCCGTCTTCTTGCGGAATTTCTCCAGCAGCGACTGGAAGGCTACGCGGAGCGCAGAAACGAGCCGAAGCTCAACCACGTCTCACATCTCAGCCCCTACCTGCACTTCGGGCAGATATCGTCGCTGGAGATCGCGCTCGCCGTCGCCGACTCGCCGCATGTCGCGGATCGTGAGGCGTTTCTGGAGGAGCTGATCGTCCGCCGGGAGTTGAGCGCGAACTTCGTCTTCTATAACCCCGCCTATGACCGCTATGAAGGTCTACCGGAGTGGTCGCGCCGAACGTTGGAGGCGCATCGCGGCGACCCGCGCCCCTATCTCTACTCTCGCGAACAACTGGAGCGCGCGCAGACTCACGACCCCTACTGGAATGCCGCCATGCGCGAGATGATTCTGACGGGAAAGATGCATAACTATATGCGCATGTACTGGGGGAAGAAGATACTGGAGTGGTCTGCGACGCCCGAAGAGGCGTTTCAGACCGCGCTCGCTCTCAATAATCGCTGGTTTCTGGATGGACGCGATCCCAACTCCTTTACCGGCGTCGCCTGGTGCTTTGGCAAGCACGACCGTCCCTGGCAGGAGCGTCCTGTCTTCGGTACGGTGCGCTATATGAACGCCGCCGGACTGAAAAGAAAGTTTGACATCGAAGGATATGTCCGCCGTATAGACGCGCTGGAAGCCGCGCAATGAGAGGACCGTAAAAAATCGTTCGCCCCGGAGACTCTCCGGGGCGAAGATATAACGGAACGGGTTTGAGGCGCAGGTCAGCGACGCGCGCCGGCGTATATCTTCTGGTAGGCGGGTTGACTCAGATGGCTGATGGCAACGCTCTTCATGTTGCTGGAGGCGTGGATGAAGTAGCCGTTGCCAATGTAGATACCGGTATGCGTGATCCGTCCGCTGCTATTGCCGAAGTAGAGCCGATCCCCGGCTTGCAGTTGATCGGGAGAGACGGGCGCGCCGACTCCAAACTGCTGCTGCGCGGTGCGCGGAAGGCTAATGCCCAACGTGAGAAAACAGCGCTGCACAAACGCCGAGCAGTCCAGGGCGCTGGGAGAGTTGCCGCCATACCGGTAGGGGACTCCCAGATAGCTGTAGGCGGTCTGCAGCAGGGCGTTCTGGTTGCCGGTTAGGAGCGGATTGGGGGTATACTGCGGACTGTTCGTCTGTGAGACCACCTCATAGTTGAGAACCTGTACGTTCTCTTTCTCCACCCATCCGGTGCTGCCATCGGACATCAACACGCCAAACCACTCCTTGCGATCAGCGGTCAGCGCCAGATTCGTGCCCTGTTCGATGCGAACCAGCACCCGGTGGCTGGTTCCGGGGCCCGCATAGATATTTACGCTCTGCAGGGTCACCCCGAGACGACCGACAACCCGCTCCTGCGTCTGTCGCCGTACCCCTCCGCGACTGACGGCGCGTCCGCGATTGTAGTCCTGGAAGGAGCGGCTTTCACGGGACTGGACGCGGGATGCGGGGGGTTTAGAAGGAGAAGAGGATGCCGACTGCGGCGGACGCGAAGGCGGAAGCTCCAGCACCAGAGTCTGGTCCGCCCGCGCCGACAACATCAGGCAGGCAAGCGACAGGCTGAAGAAGAGACTGGACAGGCGCACTACGCACGTTCTCCTTTGTAAGTCCTTATCGTCTATTTTCGGCTGTTTACGCAGAAATCCTTCCCCCGCGAATACGGGGACGATCTGGGGACGATGCCGTGTTAGAATAGTACCTGCTGAAACAATAAAATAGCGTGAAATGATGAAAGAAAAGCCATCGCTGTCCTCCGATCCGCACACAGGAGAGGACAGCGCGCCCGGGAAGGAAGACTCGATGCTGCCGTATTGTGAACAGTTGGCGCTCTTTCACGCAAATCAAGGACTGGCGCGCACCATCCTGCGTGCCTCCCTGCGCCGCTATCCGCGTCCGCTGCCCGCGTGTATGGATCAGGAGGACCTGCTGACCACCGCCCTTCTGGGGCTTTGGGATGCCTGCCGCTGGTACGATCCCGCGCGCGGGATATTCTCCGTCTATGCCCGCCGCGCCATCCGACGACGTATTTTTCGCACGCTGGAGGATGTCGTTACGCGCGAACCCTCGCTCTCGCTCGATGCGGCGATCTTCCCCGAATCCGGAACGCCCCTGCATGAGTGTCTGGCTGCGCCGGACCCGGAACCCTGGGAGCAGGTGGCGCGCCGCGCCGAACAGGAACAGATACGCGCGCTCCTTGATCAACTGCCCGACCGCACAGCGAACGCCATTCGTCTCTGGGCGCAGGGATTCAGTCCCTCCGAGATCGGGCAGCAGCTTGGGATCAGCCGTCAGCGCGCCCATCAGCTTCCCCGCGAAGGAGCCGCCAAATTGCGCGGGATGCTGGAGATAGAGACTCTGTCCAACGCCTGAAACGAGTAGATCGTCAAGATAGTCTGGATGGCTGTCATTGTGAGCGCAGTATGACTGTCATTCTGAGCGAAGCCCAACCCGGTTGTCATTCTGAGCGAAGCGAAGAATCTTAAGATGTCTCGCTGCGCTCGACAGGACAGCCAGGCGATTCAGCCGTTCTATCTTGAAGGAGAACGAGGAAGTCTACCCCCCGTCCAGCAGGCTGCGAATGGTCGCCAGAAGCTCGTTCGTCTGATACGGCTTATGCACCACGCCCCGAACTCCCGCCGTCTGCCACTGTATTATCTCCGATTCGGAAATAAAACCGGTGGAGACCAGAATGGGAATGTCTGGATCCCCCTGCAGCAGTTGTCGGACAAGCGCGGCTCCGTCCATGTCCGGCATGATCAGGTCGGTAATCACCAGCGCGATCCGCTCCCGATTCTCTGCATAGAGCGTCAGCGCCTCCGAGACGCTGGAGGCGGTCAGCACCCGATAGCCGCGTCTCTCCAGCGCTCTTTGCAGCAGGTCCAGTATTAACGCTTCGTCATCAACGACTAATAGTGTCTCTGTCCCCTCTAAACGGCCGGGCTTGTCCAAGTGATTCTCCCATCGCGAGAAGATGTAATCCTGTGTATGTTATCGCTAAAAGCCGCCGAAAGAGAAACCGCCGGATCCACGCGGTTCCACCAGAGCTTTTAATAATAGGTCTGGCGTGCCGGTGAGATGGAAGAGCCAGATGCCTGCCGCCGCCCCCAGCAGAACCCAGATACTATAGACTCCTCGCCCGCCGATTCGGAAACCGACGCTTGCAGCCATCATCGGCGGAACCGGCGCGCAGGCGAAGTAGACGATGGCTGTCTCCGCTCCCAGAAACTTGAGCGGAACGGCGCATATCCAGATCGGAAGCAGCAACAGAAAGGTGATGCCGCAGGTGATGAGCAGTAAGGACAGAGAGAGCAGAGACGCCTTCAGCAGGCGATGACGCGCAAAAAACGGGTACGATTCCATCCATGTTCGCAGATTGAACCATGGGACGGCGGGAGGAGGCTGATAGAGATGCAGCTTCCTCTCCTCCAACTCCATTTTGATCAATCGGTAACGCAGCGGATGGCGCAGAATATTGATATGGAAGTAGATGTCCTCCAACTCTTCCGTGGAGTAGGCGCGCAGCTTCTCGCGATAGGCGCGCATATCTTCGTATTCCGGCGAAATCCTCGCCTTTTGCTCCTGCTGGTTCACAGCAGACATTGTACAGCATCTAATGCAGGCTGGCAAGAGGCGCAGAGACGGGGAAGGAATTCAACCGCTGCGAACGGAACAACTCAGCAAACGGCGTCCCGGGATCAGGGCTTTTCGACGGCTGCGGCCGATCTCCCGGCTGTCATGAGAGTATTCTTGTGGGGTGGCATAGATGATGGAAGTCGCAATTACAGGCGCATCCGGGTATGGCGGCGGCGAACTGCTGCGCTGGCTGGCGCTTCATCCGGCGGTCAGGGTGACGGCGGCGGTGTCCGGCACGTATGCAGGGCAACCGGTTTCGGCGGCGTTCCCCGGTCTGGCAAATCGCGTAGACCTCTCCTTTGTCGGAGAGGCGGATCCGGAGACCCTCCGTCGTTGCGCGGTGGTCTTTCTGGCGCGTGATAACGGCGTGGCGATGAAACTGGCTCCGTCGCTGCGGGAGACGGGCTGCAAAATCATAGACCTGAGCGCGGATTTTCGTTTTCGCGTCCCGGCCACCTACGAAGAGTGGTATAAAACGACCCATGCCTCGCCTCGCCTCAGCGAATCGGCGGTCTACGGGCTGCCGGAACTGCATAAGGAGGCGATCCGCAGCGCGTCGGTGGTCGGCAACCCCGGCTGTTACACGACCGCCTCGATCCTGGCGCTGGCTCCCCTGCTGGCGCGAAAATCTCCGCGCCTGACGCCCGATCCGGTGATTGATCCCGCCACGATTGTGATTGACGGAAAGTCGGGCATCTCCGGCGCGGGGCGCAGCAAGTTCGGGCTGGACTACCACTTCTCCGAGGCGAATGAGAGCGTCTCCGCCTATAAAGTCGGGGGCGCGCATCGCCATACGCCGGAGATCGAGCAGGAGTTGAGCCTGCTGCTCGGGCAGTCGGTGACCGTCTCCTTTACCCCGCATCTGATCCCGATGACGCGCGGCATTCTGGCGACCTGCTACGCCACCCTGACCGAGCCGATCTCTGCGGCAGACCTGCTGGATCGCTATCGCGCCTTCTATGCCGATTCGCCCTTCGTCTATGTGACGGACGGCTTGCCCGCCTCCAAGCATACGCTCGGGTCGAATATGTGCCATCTGGGACTGGCGGTGGATTCGCGCACGAACCGCGTGACCGCGCTCTCCTCCATTGACAATCTGGGCAAAGGCATGGTCGGTCAGGCCATACAGAATATGAATCTGATGTGCGGGCTGGAGGAGACGGCGGGGCTGGAGTCGCCGGGTATCTGGCCCTGAGAGAACGCAGGAGAGGCGGCTGCCGACAGGAGCCGTCCGGGAGAGAAAGAGATGAGCGATACGCGCGACAACCCGACCTTTGTGGGACGCAAGCCGGAAGAGGGCTGCCCGATGTGTCCCGATACCGCGCAGAGCGATGTGGTGGCGGAACTGCCCTCCGGGCGGGTTCATCTGCAAAATGACGCTGACTATCGCGGCTACTGCATTCTGGTCTGCCGCCGCCATGTGGAGGAACTGTTCGAACTGAACGCGGAGGAGCGGCGCAACTGGGTGGAGGATGTGGCGCGAATCGGGAAGGCGATCACCCAAATCTGCGCTCCGCACAAGCTCAACGTGACGATGCTGGGAAACCTGGTGCGCCATCTACACTGTCATGTCATTCCCCGCTATCCCGATGACCCGGAGTTCGGGCATCCGCCTGCCTATCGCCCTCCGGCGCAACGTCGCCCCCTCTCCCCGGAAGCCTATGCGGACCTGAAGGCGCGGCTAACGGCGGCGCTGGCGCAAGAGTCCTCTCCGGCATCGTGAGCGTTCCATGATCCCGCATTTTCGGATCCCGCTCGATCTGCCCCATGCGGGGCGAGTCTCTTACCGCCTCTATCGGCTGCTGCGCGCCCGCAGCGAGGAGGAGCCGGAACACAGTCGGGCGGCGCTGCTTGCCTGGCAGTTGATCGAACTGTTGCTGCCCTACGTGCAGAGCGAGATGAATCCGCCGCCGCTCGAGGCGAAGCAGGCGCGGGAGGAGGCGGCGCGGCTGGGACGCCTTCTGGTCGGGGTGATCGAGGAGTATTCGCTGCAGGAGGATCGGCTGGGGCAGTGCGTCCGCAACCTGTTCGAGTGCCTGGAGATGGGAGAGGAGGGCGCGCTGATCTCGCTCCGGGCAGGAGAGAACCCCGACTCCCTGCAGCGACCGATCTGACGATTCGTCTCGTCGTCATACAAGGATTGATCATAATGCGCCGATACTCTGCCTCTCTGTGGATACTCAGTCTTCTTCTCTTCGTGATGACGGCAAGCCCGACACGTCTGGCGAATGCCATGCAAAAGAGCGAAAAAACCTACGTCAACCCTGTCTATGCGAAAGACTTTCCTGATCCGCATATCATCGCCCATGAAGGCAAGTTCTACGCCTACGCCACCGAATCGGGACGCACCGGCTTTCAGGTGATGGTGTCGGACGATCTGGTGAACTGGACGCATCGGGGGATTGCGCTGGAGGTTCCGTGGTCGCGCGTCCACTACTGGGCGCCGGAGGTCGTGCGCCATCGCGGGCAGTTCTATATGACCTACTCCGCGCTGAATCCGCAGACCAACAGACACGACATCGGAATCGCGACCGCCGACCATCCGCTGGGACCGTTTACCCATCGCGCCATTCTGGCGCGCGGCGACGATAATCGCGTGGGAGTGATAGATGCGACGATCTTCTTTGATCGGGATAAAACCGCCTACCTGATCTATTCGGAGGAGGAGCCGCGCCGCATCGTTCTGCGGCGCATGACTGCTGATCTGCTTTCGCTGGAGGGAGAGACGACCGAACTGCTGCGCCCGGATCGAGAGGAGGAACGAAATGTTACCGAAGCCCCCACGATGCTCTATCGCAACGGGATCTATCATCTCTTCTTTTCGGCGGGATGGTTTCAAAGCAGCAGACAGGACGCCAGTTATGCGGTCTATCATGCGACATCTCGCTCCCTGCGCGGTCCCTATGTGAAGCAGCCGGAGCCGCTGCTGAAGACCCTGCCGGGCAGCGTCTACGGTCCCGGCCATCAATGCCTGATTGCGCTTCCCGGCGGTGAACTGTGGATGGCGTATCACGGCTGGGACAGTCAGAACGAGCCGCGCTACGGCTCCAATCCTCTGGGGCGTACCCTGCGGATAGATCGCGTGACCTGGAAGGGCGATACGCCGCAGGTAGACGGCCCGTCGGTCACGCCCCGTCCCGCGCCGAACGCGAGGCGGCGGGAATAGAGGCAACAGGGCATATTTTATGATATCGAGACGGAGGGCTGTCAGTGATAACGGTCTGGAATGAGAATACCGGCGCGGGAGTGACTCACCCGGAAGGCTTTGTCGCAGCAGGCGTGCGCTGCGGATTGAAAACGGAGGGCAGCGATCTGGCGCTGATTGTCTGCGAAACGGCGGCATCGGCGGCGGGCGTCTTCACCACGAACCGCGTTCAGGCAGCCAGCGTGCGCTATTCTCGGCGCGTGGTTCGCTCCGGCACAGCCCGCGCCATTCTCTGCAATGCCGGCAATGCCAATGCCTGTACCGGCGAACGCGGCGAACACGATACGCGCATGATGGCGGAGATGGCGGCGCGCCGTCTGGGAATGTCTTCCAGCGAGACGCTGATCGCCTCGACCGGCGTTATCGGCAAGCCGCTGCCAATGGAGAAACTGGAGCAGGGCATTCCGGCGGCGGTGGAGGCGCTGGATCGCGATGAGGAGGCGGATATGCAGGTTGCCCGCGCCATCATGACCACCGACACGCGCCCGAAGCTGATTGCCGTCACCGCCGATTCGGATGACTGGATGGGGCCGATCCGCTTTGGAGGGGTCTGCAAGGGCGCGGGAATGATCGCCCCCAATATGGCGACGATGCTCTGCTTCCTTACCTGCGATGCGCAGATTCCCGCGCCGCTTCTGCAGCGCGCCCTGTCGGTCGCCGTCAGCCGCACCTTCAACCGGATGACAATTGACAGCGACACCAGCACCAACGATATGACGCTGCTGCTGGCTTCCGGGATGGGAGGCTGTCAGATCGTGCGCGAGGATCGCGCTTTCGACGATCTCTGCGAGGCGCTGGAACGCATCTGCCGGTATCTGGCGAAGGAGGTTGCGCGGGACGGCGAGGGCGCGACCAAGCTGGTCACGGTAACGGTGCGCGGCGCCCCTACCGAAGAAGGAGCCGTTCGGATTGCGAAGACCATCGCCGAATCCCCGCTGGTGAAGACGGCGCTCTATGGCAACGATCCGAACTGGGGGCGCATTATGATGGCAGTCGGACGCGCCGGAGTCGCCTTCGATCCGGAGGCGGTGGAGGTGTTTCTGGGGGATGTCTGCGTCTGCCGTAACGGTCAGGCGGTCGAGTTTGACGCGGAGGCGGCGCACGCTGCCCTGAAACAACCGGAGGTTCTGGCGTTGGTAGATCTGCACATCGGCGAGGAGGAGGCAAGCGTCTGGACGTGCGACTACTCCTACGACTACATCAAAATCAACGCCGAATACCACACATAACTCCCCTGCCCCCACAAACTGTACCTTTCGGGAGGAATACGATAGATCGCGATGATTAGAAAACTATGCATTGCGCTGCTTCTGTTGACCATTGGCGGCTATGCCGTCGCACAGGATGAGATTGCAGAGGCTCCCCGGCGAGCCGTCGCGCAGCAGACCGCTGAACTGACCCTGGCAGACCTGTTTCCCCGTAAAAGCTTTTTCGGCAAGACGGCGCGCGGTCTTGCCTGGTCGCATAATGACCGTTACCTCGCCTACCTGTGGAATCCTTACGATGATCGGGGTTTCGATCTCTGGGTCTACGATACGAAAGAGAACAAGTCCCGGCGGCTGACCTCCATCGAGACGTTCACCGCCTTTGACCGTGAGCTTCCCGCCATCATCGAACGGTATAAGAAGGAGCGTGAGGAGGACGAGCGACGCAAGAAACTCTCGGATGAGGAGCGGAAAAAGCTGGATGAGGAGGATGAGCAGAAGGAGCGCGACCGCAAGGAACCGCTCAAGCAGTATCCCGGCGTCAGCGAATTCGTCTGGGCGAATAAGTCGGAAGAGATACTGCTGGTCTACAAAGGCGACATCTATCGCATGAAGGTCAGCGATTCCGCGCCGACTCGCCTGATGAAGACTCAGGAGGGGGAGAGCGGCGTAAAGTTTTCGAAAGATGACCGCTCCTTCTTCTTCCGTCGCGGAAGCGGCGTCTTCCGGATGCGTTTCGACAGCGCGATGACCGAGCAGTTGAACCCGGAACTGCCCAACAATATGCAGATGGGAGGCTATATCCTCTCTCCCGACGAGACGAAGATTCTGGTCACGGCGGGGCGTTCAACGGGACCCTCGCGGGAGGTGACCTATATCACCTACCGCGACCGGTTCGCTCAGGCGCGCACCACGCAGCGCGCCGTGGCCGACGATCCCTTCAAGTCAGAGTCCTACGCCTATCTCTACGACCTGAACGACGACCCGAAAGCCAATCCGAAAAACGACGGCAAGCCCTGGGAAATCTATAAATGGTCTGCGGGCGAAGAGTTGGGGCAGTTTATCACGGCGGACGAACCCTGGTCTCCCGACTCAAAGCGGCTGGTTTTCGCCACCTGGGAGCGCGACAAGCGCAGCCTGCAGATCGTTATCGCCGACATGGAGGCGAAGAAGGTTACGCCGATCTACAAAACCACCCATAACGGCGAACATACGACTCCCGGCATGACCGATCCTCGCTTTACTCCCGACGGCAAGCGGGTGCTCGCGCTGCTGGAGCAGAGCGGTTACCGGCATATGTGGCTGATTGACCCGCTGACGCAGGGAGCGACCCAGCTTACGCGCGGCGATTTCGAGGTCTATCCCGATACGATGACCGAAGACGGGAAAAGCCTGTTTGTTCGGGCGCAGAAAGAGCATCCGGCGCGTATGGACATCTATCGGGTGGATATGGCGTCCGGCGAGATGAGCCGACTGACCACGAAAGATGGACGCTACTTAAACCTGAAGTTCAGTCACGATTTCAAGAAGATCGGTGTGACATTTGTCTCCTGGAAAAGCCCGGTGGAACTGTATGTGATGAGCGCCGAGAGCCGGGAAAGTGAGAAGGTCATTACCGCTTCGCACCCGGGAACCCTGGAGAAGGTAAACCGCCTCTCTCCTGAACTCTTCTCCTATCGCAACCGGCACGGACATACCGTCTACGGATTTATGTTTCATCCCCCGGGCTGGAAAAAGGAGGATAAACGTCCGCTGTTGATCTATGTCTACGGCGGACCGCTGGGAACCGGCAAGCAGGTGGTAGATGGAACTTTCAGCGGAGACTCCTACTTTTTCAATATGTATCTGGCGTACCGGATGGGCTATGTGACCGTCACGATAGACCCGCGCGGCACATCGGGATACGGCGGTCTGTTCGGAAATGCCAACTGGGAGGCTCCCGGCAAGGCGCAGGTGGAAGACCTGGTGGACGGGGTGAAGTATCTGGTCGAAAATCACGGCGTTGATCCGAAAAAGGTCGGAATCTACGGCTGGTCTTTTGGAGGCTTCCAGACCCAGATGTGTCTGTATACTGCGCCGGAAACCTTCACCCTGGGAATCGCCGGAGCCGGACCGACCGAGTGGCAGAACTACAATAACTGGTACGTCGGCGGCGTGATCGGCAACCCGGAACTCGGCAAGCCCGAAACGCTCGATAAGTTCTCGCTGACGCATCTGGCAAAGAACCTGAGAGCGCCCCTGATGCTGCTGCACGGTATGGAGGATACCAATGTCCTCGCGCAGGATACGATCAAGGTCTACCGGGAACTGCTCAAAGCGGGCAAGGGACCGCTGGTCGAACTGGTGCTGGACCCGACGGGCGATCACGGACTGGGGGGCGATATTCGCACCCGCGACCGGATGCTGATCTACGAGTCGTTCCTCAACCGGCACTGGGGAGCCTATAAGCGTTAGAACGTTGCGGGTCTGCGTGACGACAGAGACCAGCTTCCTGCGCCTGCCGCCGTAGGAAATCGGCTGTCTCACTGCGAAGTATGACGGAACGATGTATGCCGAATTGTGAATCGAGGTATGGAATGGAGATTCTTTTTTGCGGAACGGCGGCGGCGGAGGCGTGGCCCGCGCTGTTCTGCACCTGCGCCGCCTGTCAGAAGGCGCGCGCTCTGGGAGGCAAAGACATCCGTTCTCGCGCAGCCTATATGCTGGACAGCCGGGTGCGCGTGGATTTTGGACCGGACTCGAATCTGCACCACCACCGGCACGGTCTCGCCTATGAGAAGCTGGAGCATCTTCTCGTGACCCACAGCCACGCCGACCACTGGTTTCCCTCCGATCTTCAGTATCGCCGATCGGGGTTCTCTGTCGTTCCCGAAACTCCGCTGCAGGTCTGGGGAAATGCCAAGGTGGAGGCGGCGTTTATCGCCGTCAATGGAGAGGACTGGAGCCTCTATCGTCTGGTTTTTCATCGGATTGCGCCCTGGCAGCCGATAGACCTCGGCGAAGGCTTGTCAGCGACTCCTGTGCTTGCCGCGCATGACCGCTCGGAGGAGTGCGTCAACTATCGGCTGGAGCAGGATGGTCGCGCCGCCCTGCTCGGACACGACACCGGCTGGTACGATGAGCCGACCTGGGAGTTTCTGTCGCAGCGTCCGCTGAACCTGGTGGTTCTTGACTGCACCTACGGACCTCGCGATCATCGCGGGGGACATCTGGGCTGTGAGGGCGTGGTTGCGGCGCGGGATGAGTTGGCGAAGCGAGGCGCGCTCGCGGCGGATGCGCGGGTGGTCGCGACTCACTTCTCG
Source organism: uncultured Chthonomonadaceae bacterium (assembly GCA_964429855.1). Lineage (GTDB taxonomy): Bacteria > Armatimonadota > Chthonomonadetes > Chthonomonadales > CAJBBX01 > CALLMM01. Next base: position 50,353 of record CAYSDM010000017.1, on the reverse strand, counting down.
CATAACGGCGGCTGGCTGCACGAAGACCTGGAGCGCTTTTTTACGCCGCACGGCATTCTGGTCGCTTACGATGGGCTGAGGATGCCGTTGTGAAAGAGGAGAGGGAGGTTCGCGCAAGGCATCAGGAGAATCGCGCCGCCTGGAACGAGGCGTCGGCGCGCTATGCGCAGGAGATCGAGGCGGACATCGTCTTTCTGAGGAACGGGGGCAAGAACTTTGAGGAGCCGGAGTTTCGCTACCTGAAAGACCTGGATCGGTGGTGCCGTCGGGCGATTCATCTTCAGTGCGCGGGCGGGCGTGACACGCTCTCGCTGTGGAATCTGGGGGCGGCGGAGGTGATCGGAGTGGACATCAGCGACGGCATGATCGCCTGCGCCCGTCAGAAGGCGGAGGCGCTTGGCGCGCCTGCGCAGTGGTTCTGCTGCGATGTGCTGGAGACGCCGGAGGAACTGAACGGTACGGCAGACCTCGTCTATACGGGGCGAGGCGCGCTCTGCTGGATGATGGATATTGAGGCGTGGGCGAAGGTTCCGGCGCGTCTGCTTCGCTCTGGCGGAAAACTCTATCTGTTTGAAGGACATCCGATCAACTGGATATTCGAGATGGGGGCTTCGGAGGTTCGCCTCGATCCTCAGTATGGCGACTATTTCGATACGCGGGTGGATGTCAATCAGGGCTGGCCCGATCAGTATATCGGCGCACTGGAGAAGCCGGTGGAAGAGCAGGCGCGCAAGTATGAGCGGCACTGGAACTTCGGGCATATCATCAACGCGCTGATTGACGCGGGGCTGCGCGTAGAGCGATTCGAGGAGCATCCCGTTCCCTTCTGGGATCAGTTTCCCCACTATCCGCCTGACCTGATCCCGCGCCTGCCGCACACCTTCTCGCTTCTGATGGGGAAAGACTGATCCGTTTTCGGGAGGGAGCATTCCATGCGAGCTTCACAGCTATTCATTCCCACCCTGCGCGAAGCGCCCGCCGATGCGGAGTTTATCAGCCATCGGCTTCTGCTGCGCGGCGGTTTTGTGCGAAAGCTGGCGGCGGGAGTCTACTCCTATCTTCCGCTTGGCTGGCGAGTCCATCAGAAGATTGCCGCCATTGTGCGCCAGGAGATGAACGCCGTCGGCGGGCAGGAGGTCTTTATGCCCGCGCTGGTTCCCCGCGAGCATCTGGAAGAGACGGGACGCGCCGGGGTGGATGTACTCTTTACGCTTCAGGATCGCAATCGCCGCGACTTTTTCCTGGGATTTACGCATGAGGAGGTGATTACTGACATCGTGCGGGGGGAGGTGCGCTCCTGGAAGCAGCTTCCGCTCATCCTCTATCAGATTCAGACCAAATTCCGGGATGAACCGCGCCCGCGCGGCGGTCTGATCCGGGGGCGTGAGTTCACCATGAAGGACTCCTACTCCTTCGACTATGAAGAGGAGGGGCTGGATCGCAGCTATCGCGCTCACTATCGCGCCTATGAGCGAATCTTCACGCGGTGCGGACTGCCCTATCTGGCGGTGGACGCCGATCCCGGCTCGATTGGCGGTTCGGAAAATCGCGAGTTTATGCTGCTGACGGAAAACGGCGAGGACACCGTGCTGCGCTGCGACTCGTGCGGCTACGCGGCGAACGCCGAACGCGCCGAGATCGGTCTCCCCGATGGCTGGGACGCTCTCCCGCTTCCCATCGGCGAACCTCGCTCCCGTGTTGTCTCTACGCCCGGCATGCATACGGTGACGCAGGTCTGCGACTTTCTGCAGGTGACGGCGGACAGGCTCATCAAGACGATCATCGTTACAGCAGATGGGGAGCCGTTAGCCGCGCTGGTGCGCGGAGACCGGGAACTGAACCTGTCGAAACTGCGGCGGTTTCTGGGCGTGGAGAGCGTGGAGATGGCGAGCGCGGCGACCGTTGAGCGGGTCACCGGCGCGGCGGTCGGGTTTGCCGGTCCCGTGAATCTGGCGGGCGTGCCGATCCTCGCAGATCGGGAACTGCGCGGCGCGGTAGAGATGGTGGTCGGCGCGAATCAGGACGACGCGCACAGGGTCGGAGTGACTCCCGGAGCGGACTTTCAGGTATCGGACTGGGCGGATATTCGCGTGGCGCAGGCAGGCGATCTGTGCGCGTACTGCGGCTCCGGCGGAACCTATGCGGAGGCTCGCGGCATAGAGGTCGGTCATGTCTTCAAACTCGGCGTGAAGTACAGTCAGGCGATGGGCGCGCAGGTAGACCTGCCCGACGGCGAGCGGCGCGATATTCTGATGGGCTGCTACGGGCTGGGAATCAGCCGCACGATGGCGGCGGCGGTGGAAACGCATCACGACGCCGACGGGATGGTTTTGCCCGTCACGCTGGCTCCTTTTGAGGCGACGTTAATTCTGGTCAACGCGCAGGACGAGGCGCATCGGGAGCAGACGGATCGGCTGTATGCCGCGCTGGAGGCACAGGGCGTGGAGACGCTGTACGATGACCGGCAGGAACGCTCCGGCGTAAAGTTCAAAGACGCCGATCTGATCGGCTGCCCTGTGCGGATCGTGGCGGGGCGCGCGCTGGCGGAAGGAAGGATCGAGATCAGCCTGCGCCGGGATCGCTCCTCCGCGCAGACCGTTCCGCTGGAAGAGGCGGCGGCGTTCGTTGCGCGTCTGATCGCGGAGGAGAAGGCGCGACTGACCCCGAAAAGCTGAGTATGGACACCTTCTTCGGACTGCATATCCCTGCCGGTACGCTGGTCGGGATGACGCTGGCGCTGGCGCTTTCTGTAGTACTGGGCGGTCTGGTCGGTCTGGAACGCGAACTGCATGGACACCCGGCGGGGCTTCGCACGCATATTCTGGTCTGTCTGGGTTCTACGCTGATTACGCTGGTGTCGGTGCGCGTGACCGAAACGGGGAAGGGCGATCCCGGCCGTATCGCCGCGCAGATCGTAACGGGCATCGGGTTTCTGGGAGCGGGCGCGATTATTCGTGACGGAGCCGCCATACGCGGTTTAACCACCGCCGCCTCCATCTGGACGACGGCCGGAATCGGCCTCGCCGTCGGAATCAGTCCTGCGCTGGGACAGATCGCGGTGATCGCTACCCTCATCGTTCTTTTCACGCTCTGGATCCTCAACTGGGCAGAGGACTGGCTGGAGACAAAGGGCAGACGTATGATGCAGATGGAGCTTCAGGTACGTTCTGAGGGAGACCGGCTGACGGCTGCGCTGTCGCAGATCGCCGCGCACCGGGTCACGATCAAGAGCATCCGTCATGAAACCAGCCGGGATGCCGATGTGAGGACCGTCCTGCTGCGCCTTCGTCCTCCGAAATCCTTCGACCGCGCCGCTTTCCTCCAGGAGATGACTGCGCTGGAGGGAATCGTCTCGGTTCACCTCGAATAGGAGGAAGGGACGGCTCGGAAAAACATCGCTGCCAGCCCCTTCCTTGTGCTCTACTCAGCCATCAGGCTATTCATAATTCACACATGCAAAGGAGCAGCCATGTCTATCGGATGCACAACCCTGAAGTCGCTGGTGCGGCAGCGTCAGGCTCGCACGCGGCGCAAGTCCAGCTACGACACCACCGGCGGCAACCGCGACTACTGGAACATTCCCGTCGGCGAGACCGCCACACTGGCGGAAATCCCCGGCGCAGGCTCCATCACGCATATCTGGTTCACGATCAACTGCCCGGAAGATCGCTACTATCTACGTCATCTGGTGCTGCGAATGTACTGGGATGGCGAAGAGACCCCCTCGGTCGAATGTCCCGTCGGCGATTTCTTCAATCTCGGACATGGAATCGCGAAATCCAACGCCTCCCTGCCGATCACGACCGTTGCGCCGCGCAGCGAAGAGAAGAAGCTGGGCGGCAACATGGCGATGAACTGCTACTGGCAGATGCCCTTTGCCAGCGGCGCAAAGATCACGGTCACCAACGAGGGAACCGCCCCGGTACTCTCCTTCTATTTCTATATTGACTATGAGGAGTACGATTCGCTGGGGGAGGATGTGCTGCGCTTCCATGCCCAGTGGCGGCGCGAGAACCCGACAGTCAGTACGCGGGGCAGCCTCTCGGCGCAGGGAATCAACTACTGGTCGCTGATGGATGCGCCGAATCCGGACGGCAAAGAGAACTATGTCATTCTGGAGGCGCAGGGCGCGGGGCACTTCGTCGGCTGCAACGTCTCGGTAGACAATATAGATCCGACGCCGGACGGGTTAACCTGGTGGGGCGAAGGGGACGACATGATCTTCATTGACGGCGAGCCGCTTCCCTCCATGATCGGAACCGGCTCCGAAGACTACTTCTGCCACGCCTGGGGAATGCACCCGATCAGCGGAGCCTATGCGGGAACCTCTCTTGCGGAGGACGACCCCGATCATCCGGGGCGTCATAAGTGCACCTCGTACCGCTTCCACATCGAGGACCCGATCATCTTTACGAAGTCGCTGAAGGTCACCATCGAGCATGGACACGCCAACGTGCAGCAGAACGACTACTCCAGCGTCGCCTACTGGTATCAGACGGAGCCGCACGCGCCGTTCCCGCCGCTGCTGCCTGCCGTGCAGCGAAGACCGCGCCCCGACATTCGCTGACACCGGACATGTGACCGGGCGGCGCGGATGACCTCTTGCCGGATTCTTCGCTGCGCCGCCCGGCGGCTATTTATGGGCGCGGAGCCGTAAGCGGCGTAAAACCGAAGCCTGTCAGGATGCGGCGGGCAACGGGACTTTGCAGAAAGGCGACGAACCGGCGGGCTGCCTCGGCGTTGCGGGAGCGCGCCACCACCGCCGCCGAATAGAGAATAGGCGCGTGATCTCTACCCGGAACCGCCTGCTGAACGACCCGAACCCGCCGCGCCTCGATACGGGCATCGGTGACGAAGACGATCCCGGCATCCACATCGCCGTTCGCCACATAGACCAGAGTCTGCCGCACATTCTCCCCGAACACCGCCTTCTGCCGGACTGTTTCCCACAGCCTGCGTTTTTGCAGCGCCTCCTGCGCGTACCGCCCGGAGGGAACCGAGGCGGGATCGGAGAGCGCAACCGGAGATTACCGGCGCACAGTCCAAGCAGCGCGATCACTCCGATGACCGCTGCGAGAATCTTTCTTTCAGGGAGTATCACAAAACGGCCTTGCTGTGTCAACGAATAAGAGGCGGCGAAGACGCTCCGAATGGTTTCGCATGGAGACCGGCTCAGTCCTCCAGATCCTTGAGATCAATCTCCTCCGGTTCCATATCGCCATAGGGGGAGTTCTCGGCGAAATCCCGCTTCATATGCCCTACGGAACAGCCGCGGCAGCTGCTGCAGCGACCGGTCTTCTCCAGAGTCACCTCCGACGCCGGGAGGATCAGTGGAGCTTCGCTCTCCAGCAGCGTTACCAGCACCTCTTCCTTGATGACGTTCAGTTCATAGACTCGCGCCTGTCCTTTGGGCGTGCGCACAATGTCACCGATCTGCGGCAATCGCTTTTTCGCCTCCACATAGTTCTCATGCTCGTAGCTGAGGCAGCACATCAGCTTGCCGCAGACGCCGGAGAATTTGACCGGGTTGAGGAAGAGGCTCTGATCTTTCGCCATCTTCATGGAGATGGGCTGAAACTCGGTCAGAAAGGTGGAACAGCAGAGCGTCAGGCCGCACGGTCCCACGCCCCCGATCATCTTCGCCTGATCGCGCGCGCCGACCTGATAAAGCTGCACCTTGCAGCGAAGCTGTCCGGCAAGGTCTTTGACCAGTTCGCGAAAGTCCACTCGATTCTCCGCCGCGAAGTAGAGAGTGACCTGGCTGCCCTCAAACGTATACTCCGCCTGCAGCACCTTCATGGGCAGTTCGTGATGGCGTACCCGCTCCATGCACAACAGGCGCGCCTGTTTCGCCCGCTCCGTGTTGCGCTGCTCCTGCTCCAGATCGCGCGGTTCCGCCAGACGCAGGATGCGCTTGAGGGGGGACTGTATCTCAGAATCAGGAGCGTCGCGCGCGGTGATGCGCACCGTGCCGATCTCCACGCCGCGCACGGTTTCGACGATCACACGGTCAAACTCTTTTAACTCCAGCGTTCCCGGGTCGAACCAGTACGATTTCGCGACCCGCTTGAACGCAACGCCCACAGCAAGAGGCATTCAGACCTCTCCTTTCTACAGCAGTCGAGGTACTTAGCCATTCTAACATAGCCGGGAAAGAATGACAAGCGGAGGTCAGGCGTCGGGGCGCAGAAGCGCCTGCGCGGCGTTCCACCCCGGAAATCCGCTGACGCAGCCTCCCGGAAATGCGCCGGAACCGCACAGGTAGAGACCGGGAATGAGGGTCTGCGGACCGTTCATGCCAAGACGCCCGCCGAACATCTGATCGGGAGTGATCTCTCCGTGAAAGATATGCCCGCCAACCAGCGCGAACTGCGCCTCCAGATGCTGCGGGGTGAGAGTCTGCCGCCGTTCCACGCTCGCGCGAATATTCGGCGCATACTGCGCCAGTATATCCAGAACGCGGTCTGTGTATCGCTCCGCTTCGATCTCGTTGTCGAGTCCCGCCTCCAGTGTGTAGGGGAAGTATTGCGTGAAGCAGGAGAGGATATGCCTGCCTTCCGGCACAAGACTGCGGTCGGTGATAGTCTGGGTGTAGATTTCGATCATCGGGGCGGCGGAGGGCCGTCCCTGGCGAGCATCCTGCCATGCCTGCTCCAGATACTCCAGCGAGGAGCAGATATGCACCGTGCCCTGCATACAGGTCTCGGCGGGGATTCCGGCAGCACGCATACAGGTGAAATCGGGCAGTTCGGTGACGCCCAGATTGATTTTGCAGGAGACGCCCTCCGTTCGCCAGTCGGAGAGCGAGTCGCGCAGAGGCTCCGGCAGCGGCGAGTCCACCAGACCAAAGGTGCGGGCAGGATGCGCGTTGGAGAGGATCGCCTCCGCCTCATAGGTGTCGCCGTTGGCCAGCGCAACGCCAACCGCGCGGCCGTTGCGCGTCAATATCCGAGTTACTTCCGACTCGGCGAGAATCTGCGCCCCATGCTCCCGCGCCGATTCCGCCAGCGCCTGCGTAATGCGCCCCATGCCCCCGCGTACAAATCCCCAGAGTCCCCGCGCTCCCAGCACGCGCCCCATGTAGTGATGCAGCAGCACGTAGGCGGTTCCAGGAGTCTCCACGCCCGCGCAGGTTCCGATCAAGCCGTCGGTCGCCAGCACCGCCATCAGCCGGGGATCGGAGAAGCGCCGCTCCAGCAGGTCGCGCACGGAGAGCGTGAAGAACTCCTCGAAAAGCGGACGCTCTCCCGCCTGCGCGTAGGCGTCCGCCAGTTGATCAAAGGTCGGGGAGGGACCGAAGAAGAACGGCTCCAGAATTTCGGCGGCGCGTTCTATCTCGGCTTCGAACGCAAAGAAAGCGTCTGTCTCAGCGGGGCTGCCCAGAAACCGCTCCAGTTCACGGGCGGTACGCTGCGCATCCGGGTAGATCAGCAGATAGGAGCCGTCGGGGAAAGGGGCAAAACCGCCGGTTTCGCGGCGATAGACCTCAAAGCCGTAGCGCGGCAGTTCCAGATCGGCGACGATACGCGGATGCAGCAGGCTGCACAGGTAGGCGGCAGCCGAGACGCGATAGCCGGGCCAGACCTCCTCTGTCACGCAGGCTCCCCCCACGATCTCGCGCCGCTCCAGCGCCAGCACACGGCGTCCGGCGCGCGCCAGATAGGCGGCGGCGACCAGTCCGTTATGTCCGGCTCCGATGATGATCGCGTCGTAGCGCGTTGACATGCCTCTCTCCTAGCGTTGTATTCCGCGTGGTCCGCCGCTCATGACCGCCTCGATCTCTTCGCGGGTTGCAACCAGCAGATCGCCCGGAATGGTGTGCTTGAGGGATGCCATCGCCGCGCCGTAGCGCAGCCCTTTCTCCAGATCGCCATCCAGAAAGCCGTGCAGCACCCCCGCGTCGAAGGCGTCTCCCGCCCCGACGCGATCCACCTCTGTGGCGGGAATGCAGGCGGAGTGATGTACCCGCTCGCCCTCCAGCGCCAGCGCGCCCTCGCCTCCCATCGTCAGCACCACCTTCGGGATGCCGTAATCGCGCTGGAAGGCGCGGGCAATCTGTTCCGCGGAGCCTGTCAGACCGAAAACCTCCGCCGCATCGGAGAGCGCGCAGACCAGAATATCCAGAGACGGCAGGATGCCGGAGAGAGTCTTCCGCGCCTGTTCAGGGGACCATAGTTTGGAGCGGTAGTTAACATCCATCGAAACCGATAGTCCGCGACGACGCGCCTCCTGCGCTGCATGGAGAACGGTCGCGGCGCACGATTCGCTCAGGGCAACGGTGATCCCGGTCAGATGGAGATGTCGCGCGCGGTCCAGATGCGTCCAGTCGAACATATCGGGGGTTAACTGGCTGACGGCGGAGTTTGCGCGGTCGTAGGTTACGTTGTGGGCGCGCGGGGGGACGCCGAATTCGATAAAGTAGACTCCCACGCGCCCGGTTGAAGTCCAGAGGATCAGAGAGGTGTCCACGCCCCAGCGCGCAATCTCGGAGGCGATTTTGCGCCCCGGTCCGTTGGAGACCAGTCGGCTCCACCACGCCGCCCGGCGTCCCAGCCGCGACAGGGCGATGGCGGTGTTCGATTCGCTGCCCCCGATCCGATACTCCAGGGTCTCCGATGATTCCAGCCGCTCGCATCCCGGCGGGCTGAGCCGGATCATCGTCTCGCCGAAGGTGATGACATCCAGAGGTTTCGTTGTGTTCATGCGCCGATTCGAAAGGTTATTTACGGCTATATTTCACCGGCGCAGCCTTTCGATCCTGCTTTGGATAGCCGATGGCTCCCTCCCCTTCGGTCGCAATGAGCAGAGTCTCCGCCGGGACGGACTCGTAGATATCGGTCTGACCGCCGGGCCAGGTGATCTTGATCTGCTGCGCCTGGGTCTCATTTCCCAATCCAACGGTCGCCGTCTGCTCCAGCGCAGAGAGGAAGCTGGAGCCGCTGCGAATCCGGAACATCTGCGTCAGACCTCCGGCGGTCACCTCGATCTTCGCGCCGTAGCCGTTGCGATTGGACTTCTTTCCGATCACCTGAACGCGCAGCCACCGATTGGCATTGCCCCCGTCATTGCGCAGCAGTCGAGGCGGGCTGTCCATCGCGACGATCAGCACGTCCAGATCGCCATCGCCATCTATGTCGGCGTAGGCGCAGCCCCGCGCCACCTGCTTCTGCGCCAGCGCGCCCTTCTCCTCGGCGACCTCCACGAAGTTCAGACCGCCCCGATTGTGATAGAGCAGCGGTCTCTCGGCATAGCGAACTCCAGGCTGAAACTCCTGCACGTTGTGGTAGAGATGCCCGTTGCAGACCAGCGCATCCTTGCGCCCGTCCAGATCGTAGTCAAAGAGGAACAGCCCCCATCCCATCTTCAGCAGGCTGGTGCTGGCGATCGTGGACTGCCCGCTCTTCTCATAGAACAGCTTGCCGTCGGCGTTATGGAAGAAGGAGAGACCTTCGCCGGAGAAGTTGGAGATCAGGATGCTTTCGCGCCCGGAGTTATCCACGTCCGCCGCATCAATGCCCATTCCCGCCTTCGCCACGCCGTTTTCCGCCAGCGCGATCCCGACGATCATCCCGATATCTTTGAAGGTTCCGTTGCGCTGGTTATGGAAGAGGCAGTTCGGCTCCATGTCGTTGGCGACAACCACGTCCTCCCAGCCGTCGTTATCGAAGTCCAGGATGGCGAACCCCCACGTCTTCCCCGGCGGATAGACGAATCCCGCCTGCTGACTGACATCCTTGAATTTGCCGCTGCCCTCATTGCGGTAGAGGCGCACCGATTCGCCGTCGTAGACGTTGGGAGTGCAGTAGGACTTCTCGCCCCGGAAGACCGAGCAGAAGACATCGGTCTGCGGCGTCCACTTGCAGTAGTTGCCGACAAACAGATCGAGGTCTCCGTCTCGATCGTAGTCCATCCAGGCGACGGCGGAACCCCACTTGCTTTCGTTATCTACTCCCGCCTCTTTCGTCACATCTTTGAATTTACCGTTGCCCTCATTGCGGAACAGGCGGCTCGGACCGAGGACGCAGCTTATATAGAGATCGTCCCTGCCGTCGTTATTGTAGTCTCCGACCGCGACGCCCATCGTATGCATCTCGACATCGAGACCGGACCCTTTCGTCACGTCGGTGAATTGGCCGTTGCCGTCGTTGCGGTAGAGGGCGCTGAAGGTCTGTTTACGCCCCGTTTTGACCTCGGGCCAGTCCGCGCCGTTCAGCAGAAGAACGTCCTGCCTGCCGTCGTTATTGAAGTCAAAAAAGGCGCATCCGGGCGTTTCGCACTCCGGCATATACTTCTTTCCCCGCGCGCCGCTGAAGTGAACGAAGCGAATGCCGGACTGCGCGGTGATGTCGGTGAAGGTCACCTTATCGGGGCCCGGGGGCAGCAGACCATCCCGCGACCCATTGGCGCTGGAGGAGGGACCGGGAGGCGTCGGCGCAGAGGGGGGAGGAGAGGGAGCCGGGGGAGCGTTGGGTTTCGACGGAGACGGGCATCCGGTCAAACACAGCGAACAGAGTATCGCCAGAGTCAACCCGGCAATTGCCGGGACTGCATGTCGTTTGAATACAGAGAAGTTCGGTTCCATAGTAGTGTATTTATGATTGATCCGCCTGCAGCGGAATAGGTGGCGGCGGAATCAAGGCATTCCGGTAAGCGAGTTCTGGATAGTTCTGTCTCATCGTTGACGCGCTGAAGACGGGAGCAGCAGTCCATATCGCAGTCTGGAAGAGGGTGGCAGCGCAGGAGCGGGCGAAGGGAGGCGAATTGAGCATGCCGGACATCTCCATAACGGCGGGGAACCGCGCGGCTGTCTTACTGGCTTCTGCGAGGCGCGCTCGGGGCGCGCTTCACATTCTCCTCCTGATTCTTTCGCTCCCATTTGCGAAATTCCTGCTCTTCGCGCCGCGCCGCCTCCATATCTCCTGCCAGTTGGTAGGCGCGAGACAGATACAGGCGAATGTTACCGGTCTGGGGACTGATTTCGAGCGCGCGCTTGTAGGCTTCTATCGCCTCCGGGTAGCGTCCGGCTTTCTGCGCATTCACGGCGATCTCGACAAAGACCGGGCTGGGGTCGCGGGTCATCTCCGTCACCTTGCGCAGCGTCTTATCCGCCTCGTCAAACCGGCGGGCGGCGGAGTATAACTGCCCCAGGTTGCGCCAGTACATCACCATCTCCGGGGACTCTTTTGTCGCCATCTCCGCGTACCGGATCGCTTCCGCATGATTCTGTTTGGCGCGATAGGAGCGGCTCAACGCATGATAGGTCAGCCCCTTATTCGTTCCGCCCCGTTGGAGGTAGATGTCCACATACCCCTGTATCTCTTCCGGAGCACGGTTTTCCGACAGAAGGGTCGCCAGCGAGAGGTAGGGTTCCGCCAGCGCGGGAGCCAGTTTCCCCGCCAGTTCAAACTGCGCCTTCGCCTCGGGATAGCGGCGCAGCGACTGAAGCGCCAGCCCCCGGAAGTAGTGTGCGCGCCCGTCGCCGGGAGCCAGTTCCAGTTCGCGTTGAAAGGCGGCGTCGGCTTTCTCCGGCTGATTGCTGTTCAGATAGAAGAGTCCGAGGTTATGATGACCGATGGGCGATTCCGGCGCGAGGCGTATCGCGGTCTGAAACTCCTCCTGCGCCTCCGCAAGACGCCCGGCGGCGGCCAGCGTCACGCCATAGCGCGAGCGCAGCGCGTAGTCCTGCGGAGCGTTCTGGACGGCGATACGCATCTGATCCAGCGTCGCGGCCTCCGGCGCGCCGGGAGCGGGCTGCCCGCCGGAGGCAGGCGTCTGCGGATTGTCCTCCGGAATCTCAAACCAGGACTTCGGCAGGCTCAGATAGACGACGCCCAGCAGCGCCAGCATTCCCAGCAGCAGAAACAGCGAACGGCGCGAGCGCGGCCTGGCTTCCTGTGCGCGATCAGCGGACATTGCCGGGACCTCCGGGCGAGAGGGTAGAGGGTGAGAGGCCAGCCTCCGTCATGCGCTGCGAAAGCTCCGCGCGCAACTGGCGGAGAGTCGCATCGGCTCCCAGCGTCTGCTCGGTTTCGTTGAGGAGAGAGAGGGCGGCGCGGTACTGACGATGCTGCATACAGAAGCGAATCAGCGCATAGCGGCGCGAGCGATCCCGGGGAGCCTTCTCCGCCTCCGCCGTTAATCTCTCTATCCCTTTTGTATACTCCCGATAAGACTGGAATGTAGCCAGCGCCTTCTGTCCCTCCTCCGTCTGCCCCGCCTTGATCAGCGCCTGTCCGAGATCGTAGTAGATCGGTCCGGGCTGAGGCGAGTTCGCCTGCGCCAGACGGAAGTGAGCGACGGCGTCGGCAAAACGTCCCTCATCCATACGCGCGCGCCCCAGCCAGAGATTGGCTTCCCAGTCACGGGGGCTGAGTTCCAGCACCTTCTCAAAGCAGTTTATACCCTCCTGACGGCGGGTATTTTTCATCATCTCATAGTAGACGCGACCCAGCGTGAGCCATATCTCCGGGTTTTCCGGGGCGGCGTCCCGCGCTTTAATCAGCCAGGTCTCTGCGTTGGCGCTGTCCGCCTGCCGCGCATAGGTGCGCCCGATCAAAAAGAGTCCGGGCGCGGGATTTCCCGAAAGCTCCAGATACTTTTTCGCGTACTCAATCGCCTGATTGGCGGTTCCGTGCCGGTCGTTGATGCGCGAGAGGAGCAGATAGGTATCAGGCAGTCGCGGGTCCGCTTTCAACGCCCTGTCTGCAAACTTCCGCGCCTCCTCCTGACTTCCCAGACGCAGCAGAACCTGTCCGACATTCGCCTGCGCCTGGGCGTCCTCCGGGGCGAGCGTCGCGGCGATCCGCAGGGGTGTCAGCGCCTCCTGGACTCTTCCCTGCGTTAAGTAGAGCATTCCGAGATGATGCGGGGCGCGTGGAAATCTGGGGAACCTGCGTATCATCTCCCGCAGTTGACGCTCAGCTTCCGCCCGGTCGCCTGTCTTCATGTCAAACAGCGCCAGTTCCAGATGACGCAGCGGGTCGTTGGGGGATTTTGCGGTGGCGTCCGCCAGGATATCACGCGCCTGGATGATGGAGAGCGTCGGCGCATTGGAGGGCGGAATGGCGGGTGGAAGGGTGGATTGAGAGGTCGTCTGTCGGGCGGCAGGGGGCGAAGATACGGGAACCACTGCCTTCCCGCAACCCCATAGAATCAGCGTCAACGGCAGGCAGGCGGCCCAGAGTGTGCGCGCCTGCCGGTCGGTTAGCGCGGAGAACTTAGCAGTCGCCGTGTCTCTTCCCATTGTTGACGTGCCTTCGGGTAGTTGGGAGCCATCTTGAGCAGAAACTCAAAGGTGTCCAGCGCCTTTTTATACTCTTTCAACTCTTTGTAGACGACGCCCAGTTCATACACAAAACGCGGCTCTTTCGGATTGGAGGCGATCTTCGCCGTCAGTTGGGTCTCGCGTTGATTCAAACGGATCAACGGTTGGGAAAGCTGCGTTTCGCGCTGCCCCTCTTCGACCTGTCCGATCTGCATCAACAGACGCCCTAACTGATAGCGGTAGCGGCCGTTCGTCGGCTGCAGGCGCACCGCATCGCGATAGCGGGCGACCGCCTCTTCTTTGCGGTTCAGCCGCTCATAGACCCGCCCCAGTTCGAAGTGCGCTCCGCCCCATTGAGGTGCCATCTGGAGTGTGCGCTCATACGCCTGCACCGCCTCATTGAAATACTTCTCCGAGGGGTTGTAGGCGTAAGCCTGTCCCAGATTATACCAGCAGGCGGGGTCGTTGGGCAGAGCCTGCGTCGCTTTCAGTCCGGCTTCCATCGCCTTATCATACTCGCGCATATTCAGATAGACGCGGCTGAGCAGGGCATATCCCTGTCCGGGCGAAGCAGTGCGTTTGATGAACTCCAACAGATATTTAACCGCGTACTGATATCGTTCCGACGTATTGTTGAGCAGCGCCAGTCCCAGGTAGGCGTCCGGCTGCGACGGATCAAGCCGGTTGGCTGTTTCAAAGCTCTTGATCGCCGCATTGTTCTGATTCATATACACATACGCCTGCGCGAGGTTCAGATGTGCCTGATAGTTTTTCGGCGCCAGCCTGGTTTCCAGCGAAAACATCTCTACCGCGCCGTAGTAAATGCCGTTTCTCATGTAGAGCATTCCCAGCGCGTGGTATATCTCCGGCTTCTTCTGACCGCGCTGCAGGGCTTCGCGCAGGACATCCTCCGCCTCTCCCGGCTGTCCCTCGTTATCCAGCGAAACTGCCAGTTGTATGCGAAGATTGACATCATTCGGAAACTGTCGGACTTGATGACGCAGGGCGGCGGAGGGACCCAGTTGACGGAGCAGTCCCGGTGAGCCTGTATTGGCGAAGGGACCGGTTTGCGGCGCGAGAGCCCCCATCGGATCATCCATCCATGCGCCGGGGGCGGCTGCGGACGAAGAGGCAGGTGGAGGCGCAGGATTGGAGACGACCGGCGCCGGTTTCGGAACAGACGGGTTCTGTCGGGACTTCAGTCCATAGTAGAGCGTGGCAGAACCTGCTGCGATGATAACCAGAATAAGAATAAGGCGAAAAGGAGAACGAAAAGGCACCTTCGTGCCTCTGGAGGCGGGAGCAGTAGACGGTTCAGAACTGGACATACAGCCTCAATATCGGGAGTTATAAAAATACGGCGGCGACTGCCCTCTCAGGCAGAGCCGCCGCCGTACTTGGAAGGGTCAGGACATTTAGAAGGTGGGCGTGACGCTGCCGGAGCCGGGAACGATCTGACCGGTATCCGGACCGACCTCGCGCACGTTGCGGGTCGGGATCAGCTTGGCATGACCGTCCGCGAAGACCACGTTCACATGGGTCTCGTGGCGGGTGGCTCGCTTCATGCACTCCCACTGCTCACTGGTGAACTGAGCCTGCGTGCCGCGCGGGTCGCCGCCGAAGCCACACTGATCGCCCCAGTTGGTGTCGCTCCAGATGGTGCGGCGCAGGTAGAGGTCGGGGGTCCAGCCGAAGCGATCCCAGGCATCCACGAGAACGCCGATGTAGTCAGACCAGAGCAGGTCGCTTGCCGGGCTCTGCAGCGCGGCGAGGGTCTTGCCGCTCATGCCTTCCGCCCAGCCGTAGCTGACGTAGGTGGAGCGCTGCCAGGAGCTCTGTCCGGCGCGGAAGTTGGACTGCGGGAAGTTAATGCAGTATCCCGGCTGCCACTGCATCTTGTCGCTCGGATCCTGGAAGATGCCGATGTTTTTGATGTAGGGCTGGATCGAGTTGCACCAGGCGGCGGCGCTGTAGGCCTCGAAAGCGGGGTCGTTGCCGCTGAGCGTTCCCGATCCGCCGGCGTTGCCCGACTCGTTGCAGGACATCAGCCCCCAGTTATAGTAGGGGAAGCGCTCATCGTAGTCCTGAGCGTACATCTGCGTCCCAAGACCAAGCTGCTTGAGGTTGCTGGTCCCGGTGGATTTTCGCGCCGCGGCTCTCGCCTTCGCAAATACAGGGAAGAGAATGGCTGCGAGGATCGCGATGATGGCGATGACGACGAGCAGCTCGATAAGAGTGAAGCCGCTGCGGCGCTGCCGGATGGCAGATAAAGACATAGAGTTCCTCCTTCAGCAGTGAAGCTGATTGCGATTTTTGGCTCGTTATATCGAGCCTGGATGATGATAGAGATGTTTTGTAGTGTAATGCGATTTTGAGAGTGTGACGTTCTGGCTAGCGCGGAGTAGCAGGACGTCCGCCTGGACCGGTGTTAGGCTGGGCGCCTGCCGGTCTTCCCCCCTGTCCCTGAGCCGCTCCACCTGGAGCAAACGGTCCTGCATTACCGGGAGCGGTGGTTCCGGTGGGAAGGTTTCCGCCGCCGCCGCTGGTGCCTTTCCAGAGCGCAAAACCAGCCACAGCAAGAAGAACGATAATCACTACCGCTGCTACAACAGGACTGACCTTTTGCTTCAAGATCCTGCACCTCCATGGCAGTACGACGCTATCACGCTAGGTAATCCGTATGATATGAAGGATAGCGTCCAAACCTTAAAAAATTTCAAGGTTCCTAATGATAAGGTCTTTTCTATGCGTTGTCAAGCCATATTATAAAAAATTTTTCAGCTTTTTTTAAACGGCTATCGCCATGAGGATTAGCCTGCCTGTCTGTGTGAGAGTGAGTCTTTCGGTTCAGCCCGGCGCAAAAAATCGCTGAAGCGTGCGGAGACACTTCAGCGATCTTCTGCTGGGAATCCGGGAGGCTAATCTTTGAGCGGTCTGCCCTGAGCGTCCGTGTTAATCGAGCCGGTCAGGATCATAATGCCTTCGATCAGTCCCCAGATTCCGCTTAGACCGCATGTACAGATTCCGAGAACGAGCTGAATGATCCCTTTCTGGGTATAGCCCAGATAGAAGTTATGGACGCCGAGACCGCCGAGGAAAATGCCGAGAAGTCCTGCCGCTATCTTCGATTTGTCGCTCATGCTTCCTGCTCCTGCGAGGTGGAATCCTTACCTATCCTAACGGCTTTCGCGGCGATTGTCAAGCGTTATCTAATCA
Source organism: uncultured Chthonomonadaceae bacterium (assembly GCA_964429855.1). Lineage (GTDB taxonomy): Bacteria > Armatimonadota > Chthonomonadetes > Chthonomonadales > CAJBBX01 > CALLMM01. The sequence continues at coordinate 33,873 of CAYSDM010000017.1, read as the reverse complement.
GACTGTTCGCGCGACAGCTATCGGAACAGGCTCTCTACAGGTCGAGGGTCTGTCCGTCGTAAGCCAGAGCGGTTCCAGGCGGCAGTTCCGCATTCACGACATCGTGATCGAACTGGTGGGACAGGTGGGTGAACAGCGTCTGCCGGGGTTTCAGCTTCTCGACCACCTCCAGCGCCTGATAGAGTCCGAAATGGGTGACATGCGGGGCGAATCGCACCGCGTCCAGGATCAGCAGGTCCAGATCGCGCAGCTTCTCCATCGCTGCGTCGGGAATAGAGTTGACATCCGTTACGTAGGCGGCGTTGTGGAACCGGTAGGCGAGCACCGGCAGCCTGCCGTGCATCACGTAGAAGGAGCGGATGGGGAGTCCAAAAAGCTCAAAATCTTCCGGAACGAGGTTTAATTGAATACGGGGCTTGCCTCCTCCCGCCTGAGTCTCCATGAAGATATAGCGGAATATGCGTCGGATATCCTCCAGCGTGCCTTCATCGCCATAGACGGGAATCTCCTGCCCGGAGAGATCGCTGAAACGGCGCAGATCGTCTAAGCCGAAGATGTGGTCGGCATGGGTGTGGGTGAAGAGGACGGCATCTACCCCGTTCAGCCCGACATTCAGCGCCTGAAGGCGCAGTTCCGGGGTGGTGTCCACCAGGATGGTCTTGCCGTTATGCTGCACCGCAATCGAGGGGCGAAAGCGCCGGTTCTTCGGGTTATCCGAGCGGCAGACCGCGCATTCACAGCCTATCATCGGCACGCCGTGAGAGGTGCCAGAACCCAGAATAATGATCCGCATAGTGAGTTATTCTACCTGACCTTATAGCCAGATCGGATTCATCTGTGACAACATTCGCCTCTCTCTCCGACATCGGCAGGAGTTCTTCCCGCCCTGAGCGTAATCTTCCCTCGAAAGGCGTGTATTCGCAGGAGGATGGAGGAGGCATACAGATAGATGCGCACAGGGAGCGTTCTGGGGATTATCTGCGGCTTGATCGGGATGGGAGGCGCGGCGCGGGCAGATATCGGCATGACGCCCGCGCACTTCTGGATATACAGCTATTCGGCTCCGCGCATTCCCATGGCGGGAGATGTGGATGGGGATGGACTGGCGGACTTTGTCGGTCTGTATCCCGAAGGCGAGGGGATTATTGATGTTTTTCGCACCTCTGCGCGGGGAAAGGCGATCTTCGGCGTACAGGCGCGGCGCAGTTTCGGCCGAACGGGCGTGGCGGCAGCCTGCGGAGCGTTCACCGGCGAACGCGGCGCGGATACTCTGGGAATCTTCGCGGACGGATCGGTGCGAATTGCGCACCGATGGAACCGGCAGACCCGCGTCTATGATAAGGACGATCCAGCGGCGACCATCCCCGAAAACCTGCGCCCGCAGACCCCGGCGCGCGCCGTCTCCGGCGATTTTGACGGAGATGGCAAGACCGATGCTCTGATCGTCGGCGCGGATGGTCGTCCGCTGCTGCTGCGTAATCTCGGCATGGAGAATGGTGCTCCGCGATTCGCTCCCCTTCCTTTTACGGAGGATTCTGTGCGGCTGCACGGGCTGCGCGATCTCGCTGCGGGAGACCTGGAGGGAGGCGGTAAAGCGGCGATTGTCTGGAAGAACGACCGGGGAGCCGTCTTTCGCGCCGATCTGCGGATCGGCGCGGATGGCTTCTGCGCTCTCACTGCGATCCGATCCGTGATTCGCGCGCGTAAGGAGGAGAGGCTGGCGGTCGGACGATTTCACGGGGGAAAGACGGCGGATATTCTGGTCGGGCAGCGTCTTCTGACGGGAGGCGACCCGGCAAAGATCACGACGCTTTCCAATCTCCCTGACTCTCAGACCGCGAAGGGAGACCTCGCCTGGCTGGCGGCGGATTTCGATGGCGACGGCAGAGACGATCTGCTGCGCGCCCGCCGTTCCGGCGAACGTTTTATCGGGGACGACCTCTATCTGCACTATGCCCGCGCAGACTCCGCTTCGGCGCAGACAATAGACACCGACGGGGACGGGCTGCTCGATGTCTGGGAGACCGGACAGGTGAAGCCAGCCGGTCTGGACCTTCCGGCGCTTGGCTGCTCCCCGCGCTATCGCGATGTGATTGTAGAACTGGTGTGGTTTGAGAACGTGGCGGAAGCGACGGTGCGCTCAGAGATGGAGCGGTGTGTGCGTTTCTTTGCCGCGCTCCCGGTGACGAACCCGGACGGTCGCTCCGGGATCGGTCTGCGGCTGATCTTTCAGAAACCGATCCCGACCGGTGAAGGCAGCAAGCCCTGGTGGGAACTGGGCGAGAAGTATCACGCGGCGGCGCATCGCGGCATCACGCACTGGATGGTCATCTATAATGCGGGAGGCGGGCAGTCGGGGCAGATGGCGGATCGCGGGAGCTGCGGCGTCCACGCCCTCTACGCCACCTTTCTGCATGAGTTCGGGCATCAGCTTGGACTGGATCATTCCGGCTACTGGGGACCCGCGTGGTGTCCGACCTACTCCAGCATGATGAACTACGCCTACAGCTATCAGCGCGGCGGTAAGGGAGAGGATATCGCCTATTCGGACGGGCGGCTGGCGTCCATCGTTCTGAATGAGCGTAAGCTGAATGAGTACCTGCCTCTGCCGATGGAGAAGCTCAGCTTTCTCGCCGGGCCTCCCTATCACTATCGGATGAAGCCAGCTCACGATGGAAAGGGCACGCTGATAGACTGGAACTGGAACGGGGTTTTCGGAGAGAAGAATATCGCCGCCGACATCAACTACGGCTACTCCACCACCGGCGGGCTGCGCCACACCATCGGAAAGACCTACACGGCTCCCTCGTTGACCACCTCCGGCGCGGGAAAGAGCGAGCGTCTGCTGCTGCTGTATGGACGCCTGCCGGAGGGAGCGCCGCTGCCACCCGCCGATGCCACCGCGCAGCGCCCCTCCCTCTCGCCGGATCAGCCCGGACGCCTGATGCTGCGAATCTGGCAGGGGAAGGAGCCGACAAAGGATGCGGCAAAATGGTCGGACGAGATGGCGGTGGAGGCTGCGGGGGTGCTTGGCGATCCTTCGTCGGCATCGCTGTCCGGCGAGGCGTGGGTCGCCTATCCGATGGCGTCCGGGATCACCCTTCGCCGCCTCTCTTTCAATCGCGCGGGACAGCCGCAGTTCGGCGCGCCTATCCCGATCCCCGACAGTCAGAATGCCTCCTGCACGTTGACCGCGCTGAACGGCAGACTCGCCCTGCTCCTCTGGAGGAATGCGAAGACTCCGCTGGGGCTGCGACTGCTGACGCCGAAGCGGGAGAGCCTGACGGTCGGGCAGGAGCAGTCGCTCGGCTTTACCAGCAATGCGCCGGTGGGAGCCTCCTCCGGGGGCAGGGAGAAGGACGGCTCTATTCTCTGGGTTGCGCTGAACGTGGATCAGGATGCGGGGAGACCCGGACGCTGGCAGTTGCGGAAATTCGCGATTCAGGAGGATGGAACCGGCAAACAGACGGCGCAGGAGTGGATCGGCGGCGAAAAGGGCAGCGAGCGCAATAACAGCCGACTGATGCTTCTGTGGGAATCGGATCGCGCCTTTGCGCCGAATGGACAGGTATACTTTTTCGGTGCGGGGATGTTCAGCGACGCCGCGCGCTGGCAGTGCCACTTTATTTCGGCGCGAATCGCCGATTCTGCGGTGAACGGCGGCTGGAAAACGCGCCGATACTATGATGAGTGGACGCAGAGCCGTTCCGCGCCGGGGGTCTGTTTCTTCCGGGGAGATATCGTGATGGCGGTGCGCTGGTTCGGCAATGTGCGCGGAACCGAAAACGATAATCTGTTTGTGGCGTTTCATGGTCGGGGTATCGAATCGGAGCCGATGGGGGATTTCGACGATATTGCCCTTATTCGCGATATCGGGCTGGTCCGTTCAAAACCCTATGTGGCGGAGTAGGCGTCAGTCGCGTGGAGCCGGAGGAGGAGGCGGAGTTGAAGCGGGAGAAGGTGAGCATCGTGCGCTGCGCGTCTACGGCGGAGGACGCGGAGGTTGTGCGTCGGACGGAAGAGGCGATCTATGCGCTGGGCGACTACGCCGCCGGATTTCGCCATGCGCGCAAGATAGCCGTCAAGATCAATGCGGGAATACCGCGCATCGTGCTGACCGACGGAAAGCAGACCGAACTGACCGATCCGGCGGTGGTGGAGGGAGCTATTCGCGCCATTCGCGCCGCCACCGATGCCGAGATCGTCGTCGGCGATGCGACCACCTCCGGGCACAGTCATGCGCTCTATGAGAAGCTGGGTTACCCGGAGCGTCTGGCTTCCTATCCGCATGTTCGACTGGTGGACTTCGGCGAGGGTGAGATGAGGGAGATGGACAACCCGCATCCGAGCGCCCTGCTGCGTCGTTATACTCTGCATCACGAACTGGCGGAGGCGGAGGCCTACGTCTCGCTGGCAAAGATGAAGGCGCATACGGGCATGGGCATCACGCTCTGCATCAAGAACCTCTTCGGCTGGACGCCAACCCGCGTCTACGGCACGCCCCGCAACTATCTGCACGACCGGCTGATCCGTCTTCCTCACGCCCTGACCGACCTCGCCGCCATCATGCGCCCCTGTCTGAATGTGGTGGATGGGACGGTCGCCGCCAACATGAGCGAATGGCACGGGCACGCGCTGCGACCGGGCGTCATTCTGGCGGGTACGAACATCGTCGCCACCGACAGCGTCGGCGCGCGCGTGATGGGGGTAGACCCGTCGGCGGACTATCCTGAGCATCCTTTCTTCTATCGGCGCAATGCCATTGCGCTGGCGGCGCAGGCAGGGCTGGGTCCGCTGGAGGAGGAGAGTATCGAGGTGATCGGTCCGGCTCCGGAGGAGGTGCGGACGCCGTTTGAGGTGCACCGCTACAGCGGGGCGACCGACCGCGACGGGCAGCTTCTGCGAGGCGCGGCGTGTGTCGCACACTACCGGGAGCGGCAGGCGGAGTACGCAGAGCGGTATCGGGGGCGGTATCTGGCGTTGATTGACGGCGAGGTGTTGTGGGACGCGCCGGATATGCAAACCATTCAGAAACTGGAGCATGACAGCGGGCGCGACTGGCGCACCGCCCCGCAGTTTGTTGTGCGCTGCATCTCTCCCGAAGAGGAGATCGAGCAGATGGACTGGTATCGAATAGACGCCGACATCATGTGCGCGGCGTCGGGCGTCCGCTAGCGCGGAGGCTGTCTTCTCACCGGCTGTCTGCCAGTGATGCCTTTTCCTTCTGTCACAATATAGATGGCGTCGGGCTGCAGATTGCGCAGCGTCTCCCGGCGTCCGCTTGGCCATCGAACCTCCACCGTGTCTATCACGGAGGCGTCTGCCAGCCCGAAGTGGACGCGCGTATCGCTGGCGGAGAGGTAGGAGGAGCCGGCGCGCACGGCGGCGCTCTGGCGCGCCCCGCCCGCCGTCAGGGTAAAGCGCGTATGCAGCCCGCTGCGATTGGACTTCGTTCCGACCGCCTTGAGCATCACCCAGTGATGACTGTTGGGCGTCAGGTTGTGCAGAAGCTGCGCCGGTCCGTTCTGGTTGAGCGCCAGCGCGTCTACGCGCCCGTCGTTGTCGAAATCCCCGACAGCCAGCCCCCGCCCCACATGCGGCTCCGCCAGCCCTCCGAGCTGCTGCAGATCGGTAATCTCATCAAACCGCGCGCCCTCCCGATTGCGAAAAAGCTGTTTTCGCTGCCGGTAGGTGACGCCCTCCATCTTTGTCTCCGCATGCAGCTGCACATGTCCATTGCAAGCTAACAGGTCGGACCAGCCGTCGTTGTCGTAGTCGAGAAACTCACACCCGAACGCCAGGAAGTTGAGGGTTGGCGTGTTGAGTCCGACGTTGGCGGTGACATCCAGGAAGACTCCGCCGCCCGTATTCTGGAACAGGACATTGGGCAGCCCGGAGAAGTTGGTGACGTAGAGGCTGTCGCGTCCGGTTCGATTGTAGTCCGCCACGCCGACGCCCATCGCCGCCATGACGATCCCTCCGTCGCTGAAGGCGCATCCAGCTTTCAGCGCTTCGTTGACGAAGGTTCCGTTGCCCCGATTATGCCAGAGGAAGTTGGGGGTCAGGTCGTTGGCGACAAAGATATCCTGCCTGCCGTCCTGGTCGTAGTCGAGGAAGGCGACCGCCAGTCCGCGCCCGGTCTCGCGCGCGATGCCCGCCTGTTGACTGACATCTACGAAGCGCGTCCCCGTGTTGCGATAGAGGCGGTCGGTGTCGGGGTCGTACAGTTCCGGCGTACAGTAGTCGGGGCGTCCGTTGGCGTCTTTGCAGGGTTTGTCGTTCTCCCATGACCAGGGACAGTAGTAGCAGACATACAGATCGAGGCGTCCATCGTTGTCGTAGTCGCCGAAGGCGGCGGAGGTCGCATAGCCGGTACTGTGGATCCTGTCCAGCCCCATCTTCGCGGTTACGTCCACGAAGCGGCCGGTTCCGCGATCGTTGCGAAGGAGGTGGTTGCCCCGGTAGGCGGTGATAAAGAGGTCTTCGTAACCGTCATTATCGTAGTCGCCGACGGCGACGCCGTGCGCATAGCCAGAGTCTCGGTCGAGTCCAGAGCCGCCGGTGACATCTTGGAACGTGCCGTCGCCCAGATTGTGGTAGAGGGCGCAGTGAGGGCGGGGAGCGTCCAGCGGCGGCTTGCGGGAGGGACCCGACTGCAGAAGAAGCAGGTCGAGGAAACCGTCGTTGTCGTAGTCGAACATCGCGCAGCCGGCGGGGGTACTTTCAATAAAGTAGAAGCGCCCCTCAGCGCCGACGGAGTGAGTGAAACGGACGCCCGCTTTTGGGGCGACATCCTCAAAGAGGGGTTGAGCGTCGGGTTTCGGCGACACGGCGGTGGGGGCAGGTCCGGGCGTGTTGCACCCGGCAGATGTCCACAGGATCAGCAGCAACAGCAGGGGTCGCAGCGGTCTCATCGAGCGAGGTTCCCGGACGAGGCGGCGCGCAGAGCATGAAACAACTCCAGCGCCTCCGGATGATTCGGCGATTGGCGCAACGCCTCCTGCAGGAGCGCCTGCGCGTCGCCGACATTCTTAGAGCGCGCCTCCAGCCGGGCGAGTTTGACGACGGCGTTCGGGTCGTCGGGCTGTTGGAGATAGCGCGCCCGCGCCTGCATGATCTCTCTGCGCGCGGCTTCCATCTCCGACGCCTGTCGGCGCAGGATCGGGGCGCGCCGATCTTTCGCGCGTTCGTAGATGGCGGCGAGGGCGCGCAGGTTCTCCGGTGTCGCGCCTGCGCGCGCGCTCTCCTCCAGTAGAGGGCGCGCCCGCGCGTCCTGTCCCATGCGCGCCAGCAGCATCCCCTGCAGGGCGCGGCTGGCGAGGTGCCCCGGGTCCTGCTGCAACGCGCGCTCCAGCGTCTGAAGCGACTCCCCGTATCCCGTCGGTTTGCGGTCGCTCCGCTCCGACAGGATCCAGGCGTAGAGATAGAGCGACTGCACGGAGGCATCCTGTCGCTGGACGCGCGGGAGGACGATCTGCAACGCCTCCCGGACGTGACCGGTCTGCGCCAGGCTCTGCGCCAGCGTGAGCGCGATCGGCTCATCGTTGGGGGCAAGCCGATGTGCGGTCTGCAGCGAAGTGACTCCCTGCTCCCGTTGACCGCAGGCGAGTCGCGTCATCCCCAGCATGCTGTGCGCTTGAGGGCACTCCGGCTCGCGCCTGACGGCTTCCTGCGCCGCGCGCATTGCCTGCAGGGTCTGCCCGTTCTGAAACAGCAGGCTGGACTGCGTACATTCAACGTGTTTGACGGTAGGGTTGGCGGCGCGCAGAGTTCGCAGACGCATCAGCGCAACGCGGAGATTGCCGGCGGCGACCGCCTGATCTACAAGAGCAAAGTAGGCGGGCGCAAAGGTCGGATCGAGGGCGACCGCGGTCTCCCAGGCGCGCGCCGCCGCCTCCGGTCGTCCTGCACGGGCGTGCTCCAGACCACGTTCGTAGTGATGGCGGGAAGCCGGTATCGGCTCGTCAGGGGGCGTCGGCAGATGCGCGGGCTTTTGCGGCGGCGAGCAGGATGCCAGCAGAAAGAGCAGCGCGGCGGTCAGCGCGAGAGCAGCCTGCGTGCGGCAGGCGGTCCGACTCATGGCTTAACCGTCGGCTCCGGCGTGCGCGGAGCGCTCTGCATGATGCGCGATTGGATGGTCTGCTGGGGATTGAGCGCGCCAAAACGCTTCTCAAACTCCTCCAGCGCCTTTTGCGGGCGCGGGTCGTCCGGCTTCAGCGCGGCGGCGCGGTTGAGGTAGTAGCGGGCTTTACGCGCGTCGCCCCGCCTCAGGGTCAGATCTCCCATCTCCAGGTGTAGATCGAAGTTGTTGGGATCAGCGGCGCACCGCTTCTCCAGCCGGCTTTCGCGCTCCGCATCGGAGCGCAGCTGCTGGAAACGCTGTCGCGCCATCTCCGCCTTCTTCTCGTTGCCAACCGCCTGATAGGAGGAGGCCAGCGCGAAGAACACATCCGATTTATCGGGCACCAGCTTCGCCGCCTGCTCCAGTTGGAATATGGCGCGGTCGTGGCGTCCCATGCGCTGATAGAGGCGTCCTAGACCATATCGGGCAAAGGGTATCAGGGGATTGATACGAAGAGCCTGCAGCAAGTCCGCTTCTGCGCGCGCAAAGCTCTGCGCATCGGGGTTCTGTTCAAACCACCCAAAGCCCCGCATGGACAGCGCCTGCGCGTTGTCAGGATCCAGTTGTAGAATCCGGTCGAGAATAGGGCGCGCCTCATCGTGGCGGCGTTTGGAGGCAAGAACCTCCGCAAGCATCGTCAAAAACTCGAGGTCGTCGGGCTGCAGCCGCTCCAGCCGGCGCAGGTACTCCAGCAGCTGCTTATCGTCGCCCATATACGAGAGCACGTAGACGCAGATCGCCAGCGAGGAGAGGTCGTCCGGGTTGCGCTGCAGCTCCTGTTTCGCCTGTTCAAAGGCGCCGCGTTCATCGCCGGCGCACAGCAGGGAGGCGGCAAGGCGGGCGTGCGCGGCCGGGGTCTGCGGCGCGATGCGCAGAAGGTTTTGAAAAGCGTGCGCGGCGTTGGGCCATATCTGCGCGGAGAAGTAAAGCTCCCCCAGCAGCTCCCAGGCGTCGCGATGGTTGGGGTTACGCTGGACGACGGCGAGCCACTCCCGTTCTGCCGCCTTCGCCTGTCCCTGGCGGGCATACTCCATGCCGGCGAGCAGATGCCGAATCTCCGCCTCTGTACGATGAACCCGGTAGAGGACGCCCAGCCATGCGGCGGCCGCCGCAAGGACAACCAGCCATGCGGCGGCGCGCCGGGTGATCCAGCGTCGCCTGCGGACACTTTTTACGGGGTGCGAACGTATCATCGGCAGACCGGGGATGATCAGAATTGCGTGGACACTGGCGAGATAGAGAGAGCTAGCGGGGTATGGCTCCGCCCATCGGACCCTGTTTGAACTTCTCTTTCTCTTCCTTGCTCATGCTGCTAAAGTCAGGCTTCTTCATCATCGGGTCGGGAGGGCGTACATGCTGCGATCTGGCATTGGGGTCGGCGGTCGGCGCGGTGTAGCTTCGGTAGAGAAGCGCGCCGGCAGCCGCTACGACGCAGACGATCACGATAAGCACTATCGGCAGGGGTAGTTTCTGCTTCATTTATTTTTACTCCGCCTTGAGCTGGTAGCCGCATTTGCATCCTACAAGCTCATCCATGAAAATAGGAGGAAATGCGCCGGTGCAGAGAAACGCTTCGTTCGCTCTGCATCGGCGCAGAAGCTGGGAGCGCGCAAAGGACGCGCTGAAACTCAGCGTATTTACAGTGTCGGACAGGGACCGGTAAATCGTCCGACGTTCCATCCCCACGGGTAGACAAAGTCCCGGGTTATGCCCATCTCCGGGTCGCGGTCAGACATCCAGAGACCCTCTCCCGGGCGGTTGTTGGGATAGGAGACCTGGCTGTAACGGTTGCTCTTGGCGTGGCCGTCCCAGTAGATGAAGTTTGCCGGTCCGGGCGGGTTGCCGCGGGGCCAGGAGCCGAAGTGCGTAAACAGACCGTCATGCATATTATCGTTGCAGCCCTCCTGGTCGTTCCAGGGCCACTTGGCATGCACGTCAATCGCGCCCCAGGTGTTCTCCGCGATCGCGATGGTGTCGCCAGGACGCGACAGGAAGGCGTCACGCAGCGGGCGGAAACTTACCCACGAGGAGACGCCCGGATCCTCCGCCCAGTTTGCCGGTATCCAGGTCACATCCGTCGTGTTGATGCCGTAGCCGATCGGCATAATCCGATCCGGTTCAAACCACCATCCCTCGCCCTGTCCGTTGGGTAAGTTGGGATCGGTGCGCGAGCCGGGCGTCAGCACAGAGCGGGGGTTGGATGGGCAGGCGAAGATCTGCTTGTTCTTGATGTAGGGGATGACGGCGTTTTTCCAGACGTAGTCGAAGTCGCGGAAGCGGGGCATCACATGGGTCTCGTCGTAGTCCTGGCAGTACATGCGCAGCGAAAGACCGAGCTGCTTCATGTTGGACAGGCAGGAGACCATGCGGGCGCGTTCGCGCGCCTGAGCGAAGACAGGGAAGAGAATAGCTGCGAGGATCGCTATGATGGCGATGACAACGAGCAGCTCGATCAGCGTGAAGGCGGAATCGCGTGATCTTGATCTGAGCATCTTTTCCTTTCTTTCCTCCTAGTTTATGGAATATCCCATCGGATGAATGAGATGGACGAGGGAAAACGCATGTTTATCTTCGCTGCGAAAATGTCGCACGAGGACGGGACACAGTATGTCAGTGCGCTCCGAAAAGGCCTCTTATACAGACTAAGTCCGTAATTCGAGAATCGTCGTTTATTAGTTAGCAACAATAAAGGAAGCGCGTATGTTTGTCAAGGGGGCGGGAGAAAATTTATTAAAATTTTTTAAGTGAAGCGTTTTATGCGTTAAGAGCGCGCAGAGAGAAGGGAGTTATGAGGCGGATTCCGGGCGAAACTGGATCATGATGAAGACATAGATAACATAGAGCGCCAGCAGCAACGCGCCCCGGCGACGCTCAATAAAACCGTGCCGATTGGGGAAGACCAGCGCCAGCAGCAGGATACCGAAGAGCAGACCGGAAGCCACCTCTCGCCAGGAGAGGGCGATCGGGTGGATAGCCGACGCGACCCCGATAATGAAAAGCCCGTTGAAGATATTGCTGCCGACAATTGTGCCCAGGCCGATCTCCTCATGTCCGCGCAGACGGGAAATGATCGTGGTCGCCAGTTCCGGGATGGAGGTGCCGACGGCGACCATCGTTGCGCCGACGATGAAGGGGTCCATTCCGAGACGCGCGCCGATGCCCTTCGCGCCTACCACGATCAGGCGTCCTGCCAGCACCAGCAGCCCCAGCCCAATGACCGCCTGCGCCAGCGCGCTGGGATGGCTCTGCTCACCCAGCGTATCCTCGGCGGCGCTGCGCTGCCGCTTCGCCTCCAGCGTCGCGGCAATCAGCCAGGCGAAAAAGAGACCCAGCATCAGCAGGGCGTCCAGACGGGACAGTTTTCCGTCTACCGCCATGATGCCCAGCACCATCGGAGCGATCAGCGCCACCGGAAAATCGCGGCGGATGCTGTCGCGGGTTGCCTGAATGCCGCCAAAGAGCAGCGCCAGTCCGAGGGTCAGCCCGACATTCACCACGTTGCTGCCCAGCGCGTCTCCCAGCGCGATCTGCGGATTGCCTGCAGTGGCGGCGTTGATGGAGACGGAGAGTTCCGGGCTGGAGGTGGCAAAGGCGGCAATGGTCGCCCCGATAATGCCGGAGGGAATACGCGCCCACTTCGCCAGACCAACGGTTCCGCGAATGAATAGCTCGCCGCCGATGCCTGCACAGAGCAGACCCAGCAGGAGGTACAGCGCGTCGGGCATCAAGGCTTCCTCGAAGAGGTCGGATCGTCCTGCAGCGGATCATCCTCGGACTGGATATCATGCATCGCCTTCTTCATCTGTCGGATGCCAGAACCCAGTCCCCGCATGATCTCCGGTATCTTGCTGCCGCCGAAGACAATCAGAATAATCAACAGTACAACCGCCAGTTGTCCGGGCCCAAAACCATCGAACATGATCTTCTCCTGAATGGAAAGAGAGGGAGAGGAGGCGATGATTCAAATCATTAATGAAATACGGAACAGGACTGAAATCCCGTTCCGTATTTCATGCCCCGGATTGTGTATTCCTGATCAGACCACAGGGGATACGAGATTGTTCTGCAGGAATTGCTCCTGCGACATCGCATCAATAGCGCCGATCGCCGCGTCGGTCGCCGCCACCGCCATAGCCGCCGCGACCGCCGCCGCCGCCACCGCCATAGCCGCCGCGACCACCGCCGCCACCGCCACCGCCAAAGGAGCGCGGGCGCTCCGTGCGCGGACGCGCCTGATTCACCGTCAACGTGCGGCCACGAAACATCATGCCGTTTGTGCCGTCAATCGCCGCCTGCATCTGTTCCGCCGGAATATCTACGAAACCGAAACCCTTCCCCTCAACGATGCGCGCATCCGAAACAGGCCCGTACGCTGTAAATAGCTCACGCAACTCTTCAGAGTCGGTCGAGTAGGGGAGTCCCCCTACATATAACGTTGCCAACTCAGACATCTTCTTCTGCTCGTTCCTTTCTGGAGAGCCGTTGCCCTCCTGTACACTCCGGTGCCTACGGGAAGGATCGGACGCAGCCAGGCGCCCCACTAAGACGCGAAAACCCCGAATCGAACCCACACAGCGTACGAACACCGAACCGCAGCCCTTCTGCTGCCATTCACTCACTATACCACTCTTCCCTGAAGATTGCAAATCGTTTTTTTAGATGAAAAAAGCGCGAAATACATTTCGTTTGCGTTCGGTAAATCTGTCTATGCGGCCTTGACTGACCGGAAAGATGTCAAGCGAAACTAGAATATTGCTTGACTAAGGAATACAGCGAATGCTATGATGAAAGAAGTTTTTTTCAGCATTAAACCAGCGGGAACTCTCGCTCTTTTTTTATTTCCTCCTCCCGCGGATGCGGAGCGATTACCTATGGACCTGAGCACCCGACAGGGACGGCGCGAGCAGGGACAGCGCATTCAGAAAGCGGTCGAACGTGCCGGTCTCTCGGTTGAGGAACTGGCAAATCGTATTGGCTGCTCCCGCGCGCTGATCTATCAGTATCTTTCCGGCACGACGCTGGCGCAGCCGGATCGGCTGCAGCAGATCGCGGCTGAAACCGGCGTCTCTCTGGTCGCCTTCTATGCAGAGGACGGCTCAGAGGAGGAGCGCGAAGGGCGTCGCCCCTCCGAACGCGACGATCCGCGCAATCGTCTGACAGAGCGCATCCAGCAGTTGGAAGAGCTGGCGCAGGCGCAAGAGATGCCCCCGGACTGGGATGCGCTGGTCTCAACCTGTGAACGAATCGTCTCTCTTGCCTCCCAGATGGACGATACCCCGACGGAGGCAAGGGCGCTGCTCCGGCAGGGCAAGGCGCGCATTCATCTGGGCGAGTCGAGCCGGGCAGTCGAAAGCCTCTTGCGCGCCGCCGACCTGTTTTCCGGTCTGGAGGATACCGCCCGGGAAGCCGATGCGCGCCAGGCGCTTGGCAACGCGCTGCTGGCTGTCGGGCGGATGAGCGAGGCGCGGACGCAGTTTGAGCGAGTCGCCCGCAGCGAACATCTGGCGGCCCGCTGGACCGGCGCGGTCTCGCTGGCTGCCGTCTATGAGCAGTTGGGGGACTATCGGCAGGCGATGGAGCATTGTGATGAAGCGGCGATCCTTCTGGAGGAGAGCGGCCATGTGCAGGAGGCGGCGCGCGGAATGCTCTATGTGAATGCCAACCGCGTAAACCTCTATATGGCTTGCGGCGATTTCCTCAGCGCGGAGCAGCTCGCGCAGCGCTGTCTGGAGGATGCGGAGGGACAGGGCAGCAGCGATCAGTATATGGAGGCGCGGCTGAACCTGGGATTCTGCGCGCTGGCGCTCGGACGCTGGTCCCTGGCGCACCGGACGCTCGCCGCCGTCGCGCAGTTGGCGCGTTTTCTGAATGACCGCAGTCGAGAGGCTCTTTCGCGGGGTATTCTTGCCCTCTCGCTCTCAGCGCTTGGCGACTATGACTCCGCCATCCAGCAGGCGAAAGACGCCCTCGCCTCGGCGTTTTCGCTGGGTGACCGCCGCGCGGAGCTTTTTGCGCAGATGGCGCTTGCCGACGCCTACAGCAACGCCGGACGCGATGTAGAGGCGCGATACCACGCCAATCAGACCTTTGCCGTCGCCTCGGCGCTGCGTCTGGCGCTCTACGAGGCGGAGGCGCGGCTGCGTCTGGCGCGTCTGTGTCTGCGCTCCAGCGAATTGCAGGAGGCGGCGGAGTATATCGAACGCGCCATGAATGCAGCGCAGCGGCTGGGAGCGCGCCATCTGGAGACGCAGGCCTATCTGCTTCGGGGAGAGTTTCTGTTGGAAGCCGGAGAGAGCGCCGAGGCGCAGGCGGCGATCGAAGCGGGCGCGGCGCGGGCGCAGGAGCTTCAGCTTCTGCCGGAGCAGTGGCGGGCGCAGGTTTTGCGCGCGCGCGTCCTGGCGAATGCCGCGTCTCCGAACCGCGCGCAGGCGCTGGAGGCGATCCATCAGGCGGTCTCGATGCTGGAGGGACTGCGAAATCAGGTGCGCGAGGCAGGAATGACGGACACCATCCTCGAAGATAGGGAGCGTCAGGATATCTATCTGCTGTGCGCCCGCTGGATGAAGGCGGAAGGACGCGCAGAGGAGGCTGCCGCATTTATCGAACAAGCCGGGTGGCTGCCGCTGGCTGCAAGGCTGGCAGCGGAGGAGTGAGAGACTGTTGATCAGGGGAGTCCGGCGAAGGCAGTGGCAGCGACGAGGCGGCTTGCTCCTGCTGGCGATGGCGGTAGTCGCAGTGATCGGCTGCGGCGGTCTGGGGATTACCGGCGGCAGTGTGCCTATCGGAACCTCGCGTGTGCGGGGAATCGTGACACGCGCCGATAATCTATCTCAGGCGGTGGCCAATGCGCAGGTGCGTCTCTCTGTCGCGTCGTTTTCTTCCGACCGGAACACCGACGCGCAGGGCGGATTCGATTTCGGCAGGGTGACGGACGGCTATTTCATCTGCTCCATTACGCCGCCAGTCGGCAGCAGTCTGCGTGGAGACTGGTCCTGGGACTACGTGGTTCCCAGGGACACAGACCTGTATATGATCGCGACGATCCTGCCCTCCAGCTTTAATTTACAGACCGTGAAGCGGGTCGCGTTGACGCCCGATAATCCGAGAATCAAGGCGGGTGATTCTGTGCGATTCCAGGCAACGGTGTACGATCAGAATGACCAGCCGATAGCCGTCACTCCGTCTCTGCTGCTGCAAAACGAGACCGGTACGCTCAGTCCCGATGGAACCTTCGTCGCAACGCGAACGGGTAAGAGTAAGCTGTTTGCGCGCATCGGCGACCGGACCGTCGGCGTGAATATTGAAGTAATACCCTAAGGAGGATTCCGTTGTACAAGCGCGCTTGCGCCCTCTTGCTTCTGGTGGTCGCGCTCTATGGCTGCGGCGGAGGCAAAGGGACCACCGATAAACTCTTCACCTATCGCGCCGGTTCCAAGTGGGTCTATCAGTTCTCCGGAACGGTGACGCTTCCCGCAGATCAGGGAGGCGGCACGCAGAATGTACAGGCGAACAGCACTCTCACCCTGGAGGTGCTCTCCGCCACCTTCAAAGACCTTAACAACCAGGACGTGAACATTCTTGAACGCGCCTTCGACCTGAAACTGCTGGACGGACGCACCCTGCGGGCTAACCTGCGCCTCTATGTCAGCCAGTCGAATCTGGGACTGTTTGTGCACGGAACCAATAACTGGATCGGCAACACCTTCGATCAGACCAGAGACCGTTTCGTGCCTGCCGGGGCGAACCCGCCTTTCAAGTTTCTCTATCTGCCCAGTCCGGTCGCCGACGGGACCACCGTCACCTACGCCAACCCGTTCCTGGCTACTCCGGCAGCAGGCTTTGAACTGCAGGCGGTGGGACCGCGTCAGCAGACACAGGTTCCGGCGGGCGACTTCCTTGCCAGACTGTTTGCGGTGGAGGAGGGGTTCAATCAGTTCAAGCTGCTCAGCGGGAGGATCGCGCCGGATGTGGGGATCATCAGCGGAACGCTGGATCTCACGCTGTCCGATGGTACGAGGATTAACGGAACCATCCGTCTTCAGAGCGTCAATCTGTAGCTGCCTGTCAGACGCGCCCTAGACGGAGATCGCCCGGCTTCCTTTCAGAAGCCGGGCGATCTCTTTTTCAGTATATTGGGTATAAACAATGAATCTAGTGCGAACGATGTTCTGAGCGCGATACAGATGGCGGCGGCGATACGCGCGAAGGCTCTTCGTTGAAATGGACGGAGTGACTCCTTCGAGTCGGCACGGTTTTCGCCCATTCACGAGGAATATTCACGAAGAGTTGCTGACCGCTGCGTGGGAACACGAGTTCGACCCGCACCGGTTCTCCCAATCTCCTCACCTCCTTCTTGCTGAGACGACCCTGTTCCTCCAGAGGTTTGCAGACGGATGGAACAGTAACGAATCTGAGTGGCTGCCTAAAGTGCAGGGAACGAAAGCGTCGGATGCGCCTTCACTTTCCATTATACACGAAATCTCTCTCCATCGCAAGAAAAATCTTTCACCAATGACCGAACCTTTTAGCGATGCGGTGAAGAGGGTTGCTGTCAGTATTCTGGACGCTGAAGAGGGAGGATTTGTTCACAAAAAATCGGCAGCCTCTTCGCGAGGCTGCCGATTTTTACTACTTTCCTGGCGGCTTGGAGCCATACTGCTGCATAAAGCCCTTGACGCGCTCCCGGTCTTTTTCCGGTACGTCGTTGATATCGAAGCCCTGCTTGCTGAACTCCTTTTTCAACTTGGCTTCGTCCTGCGGCGATACGTTATTGCTGCCGGAGCATCCGGTCAGCAGAATCAGGGTCGCTGGAAGAAGAGACAGCCACCGCCAGGCCGTTCGCTTGTTTAACCACATGGCATCTATCCTTGGTATGCCTGTTAAGGGCAGTATGCCTGTTAAGGGCGCGTTGCGTTCCACATATTGCTCTTCTGATTGTTGTAGGGATCCGGATTGGTGGCGGTGGGACGCATCGCCTTGGCATGACCATCGGCAAAGACGAAGTTCGCCATCTCGCTGTGTCGGGCAGAGACGCCGCCGTTCTTGCCCAGCGGATAGGGCGCTTCGGCGCGGGTTCCCTGCGGGATCACGCTGCCTGCCCAGTCGTAGTACGGCTCGGAAGGCCAGGAGTCCCACAGCAGACCCGCCATGGGCCACAGGTCGGCGGTGTTTGCGCCCAGCCAGCTCATGCCGGGTGTTTTAGCGACATCGAAGGAGTGAAACTCCGCCAGCGCTATGGTCGAGGCAGGATAGTTTACCGCCGCCAGAGACATGCCGGCTTTATTGGAAGCGGGGAACCATCCGCTGGCGATCCAGCCGTCGTTGCTGCTGCAGATGATGCCCACGCAGACATTGGGAACCAGATTCGGTCCGCCCATCAGGCTGTTGGCGGTTACGCTCATTGCAGGACCGGACCAGCCATCGAAGCGAGGATAGCCGTTGGTTGGCCCCGGATCCGAGGGACAGAAGAAGATGTTGAGGTTTTTGATGTAGGGGGCGGCTTTGGGAGCCCAGCCCGACCCGCGCCCGATCCCGAACTCAAACACGCCGTGTATCATATACTTCTCGTCATAGTCCTGCACGTACATCGCGAGCGCCGTCCCAAGCTGCTTCATGTTGGACAGGCAAGAGACGGAGCGGGCTTTTTCGCGCGCCTGCGCGAACACCGGGAAGAGGATCGCGGCGAGAATCGCGATAATGGCGATCACTACGAGAAGCTCAATCAGGGTAAAGGCGAAACGCTTCGACGGGAAAGCGCCTCGATGAGAAGCGTGCATCATTGCTCTGTTCCTTTCGTGAGTGTGGCAGAAGGTAATGCTCTTCTGTTTGCTAATACGTATGAACAAAAGTGAAAAATAAAAAAACACCTTTTGCGTGATCGGGCTACAGGCTCTCCCAGGGCCGAAAGGGCTGTGCACCGCAGGAATGGCGCACATCCAGACGCACGGGAAAACGACGGATGCCCGGCGGCACCTCCTTTCCTTCAATCAGCGCGATCAGCATCTCTGTGGCGGCTTTGCCGATCTCGCGCAGGGGTTGATAGACCGAGGTCAAAGGCGGATTCGTGCGCGCGCTAATTTCCGTGGAGTCGAAACTAATGAGGGCAATATCCTGCGGAATCCGCATATCGAAACGGGGGAGCGCCTCCGCAAAACGTCTGGCGCGCCCTTCATCCTCCAGGATCAGCGCGGTGATGCGCGGGGAGGATTCGCGCACGTACTGTACCAGCCGTCCTATCCAATCCTCCGATTCGTACAGGGAGACGGCGATAGATAGATCCTGGGGCGTGATCCTCTGCAGCGAGCTTCCCGCTAAGCCCATCTCGCGGATCGCCTTCTGCGCTCCCTCGGCACGCTCTCTCTGCCAGGTCTCTCTACCGCTAAACTGCACGATGGCGATATGACGATGTCCAAGTTTGAGAAGGTGCTCCGCCGCCATGCCCCCGCCGCCGACGTTATCGCAGTCCACAGCGTAGTAGGATCCCTCTTCCGGATGAGAGGAGATGCAGACGGTCGGGAAACGATGCTCCTGCAGCAACCGGGTCAGCGGGTCCGCAGCGGTGCGTCCTACCAGAAGCACGCCGTCCGAAGCGCCGCTGATGATGTCATTGTAGAGCGCGCACCAGTCGGGATAGGCGGCGGAGTGGGTGAGGAGGTTATAGTCGGTGCTCTCCATCCCCTGCATCACGCCCGCCAGAATCTCAATGTAGTATCCCGTCCATTCATGGAAGACATGGGGGGAGATGGGCACTAACCCGATCCGCTGCGTGCGTCCGGTAACCAGCGCGCGGGCGGTAACGTTCAGACTGAAATTCAGTTCCCTGGCAGCATCCAGAACGCGCTGACGGGTCGCTTCGGAGATGCGTCCATTATGCCCGTTCAGTACCAGCGAAACAGTGCTCTGAGAGACGCCTGCCCGATGGGCGACATCGTGACTGGTGACATTACGTTTTTTCATTTGTATTGCTAATACGTATTATCTATCCCGTCAATGGGATAATAACACACCTTTACGGAGGTTGTCAAGTAATTGTTGTACTGGATGAATCTTCCTGGCATTAACGCGAATCCTCGCGGGTTATGGCAGGCTGACGATCGGTTTCTGATCCACGATCAACGGCGCATTGGCGACGGTGGTCAGCGACTGACCGAAAAGCGTGACCCGAATGCCGGGCGTATCGCAGATCAGTGCGGCTTTGCCCTCGCGCACCAGAAGCTCCCAGGTTCCGTCCATCATGCCCAGAGAGATGATTGTCTCATTGCCCCGGCGGACAATGGTCGCGCCGTGCGCTGCCCGACCATAG
Organism: uncultured Chthonomonadaceae bacterium; assembly: GCA_964429855.1. Lineage (GTDB taxonomy): Bacteria > Armatimonadota > Chthonomonadetes > Chthonomonadales > CAJBBX01 > CALLMM01. The sequence goes on along the minus strand of CAYSDM010000017.1, from coordinate 14,449 downwards.
GTGATGACCGGGGCGCGTCCCTGATTCTTCAGCACCAGCCGGGAGGGAGAGCCGTCGGGCGCGCGCTCCAGAAGCTGCTCCGTGTTCTCGGCGCGGCTGACCATTTTGATGGAAAAACGCTGCGATTCGATGAGCGGTTTTCCATCCAGCGAGACGATCATCAGCGCGCCGACGGGAGTCGGAGTAATCAGAGTCCAGTTTCCGAGCGTGATTGGCTGATACGTCGGAAACTCTCCGCAGGCTGCGACCGCGCGCGGCGTGATGAGGGTGAGCATTCCCTGCGAGGAGAGGCGCACCGTCTCGCCGGTTTCGCTGCGAAGGATGCCGTTCTGAAACGCTTTGCTGTTGAAAGACTGCCCGGAGCGTCCAAATATGTCCAGAATAGCCTCCAGCGCGTCGGGCTGATCGGCGCGAACCGTCATAGGGTTGGAGGAGTTCGGACGAAGAGGCAGAACGGCTTCCGGCTCGCGAAGCGTGTTGATGACCCGCACAAACCAGGACAGCCTCAGCAAGGGATTGTTGCGCTGGAGACCTTGGAAGAGCGTATCAGGCGTATAGGCGATCTGGACGGCGCGCGTTGCCGGGCGAATATCACCGCGCTGAAACGCCAGACTGCCCAGCGCGAACAGCCCCCATACGGTCGGATCCGCCTGATGGTCGAAGTCGCCGAGAACATCGGGGCGCGGGCTGGTCTGGTAGCCAAACAGCAGCACGGCATCAAAGTCCTGCAGCCCGGCGTATGCCAGCATCTCCGGGATGGCGATTGCCCGGTAGCGGTTGGGCCAGACCGTCGCGAATTCGCGGACGACGACGGGCTTGTTCTCCCACCGCAGCGCGGTGAGCCAGGGCGCAATAAAGTGTGCGGAGGAGGCGCGCAGCGGATTCGCGCCGCGATAGAAGTACTCCCCCTCCCATCCTTTTTCCGTGAACGAAGGGTGATCGGCATAGTAGTTCTGGCTGGTAAAGTCCAGTTCCGCCGCGACGGAGGCGACATCCGCCGGGTACTCCGCTGAGACGACTCCGGTGATGGGAACCTTGACGCCGATCTCTCGCAGGTACTCCTTCATCTCCCGGAAGAAGAGCCGCTGCGTTTCGTGCAGAAAGCGAATGCCGTCGCGCACGCGCGCCGGAGCGCGGCGCACATCTATCACTGACGGGTCGGAGGCGAGTTCCGAAGGCGCGGCAGTGAGCAGAGGCAGACGAACTGTTGCGCGTTCGGGGTCTTCGCCCTCGCCCAGGACGCCGGTCTCCGAAATCTCGCCCCAGGCGCGCTTAAGGTTATCGCGGGATTCATACTGGAACAGCAGCCATCCGTTCCACTGCTGCTGGAGCGCGGTCTTATAGGGTTCTGCCAGAGAATCCAGGGAGTCCGCCTTCAGGAAGAAGCCGTGTTCGTTGCAGATTTCGACCAGCGCAAGCGCCGGGTCATCCACATAGCGCAGACCTGTATAGCGGTTCTGATGGGTCAAAAGCTGTCGGGCAAACTCTTTCTGACGGTCTATCAGCGTGCGATCAAAGACGGCGTAGGGTTTCGCCGCCCTTCCCAGCTTTTCGTGCGCCGCCACGCCGTCGCCCGCTTTGAAACTCCGAAAGTCAATCAGGTTAAAGTAGTAGTATATCCCCTGTGCGCGCAGCTTCGCTGTCCAGTAGTCCAGTATCTCCAGGCGTTCCGGGTTAAGAGTGCGCGTGGTATCGGTTCCGGGAACCTCCAGCAGCGCGTTGAAGGAGTCGAGCGCCTCGAAACGCACCATGTTGGTTCCGGCGCGCGCCAGCGTCGCTACCACGCAGTCAATGGTGGGCTTGTCTATCCAGACGCTGCGATTGCTGATGTTGACGCCCCAGAACCGGGCGCGTTGTCCGTTAAGCCAGATAAATCGTCCCTGCCCGCTTATTCGCAGAAAGCCGTGCTTGCCGGCGGGCGGATCGAGAAGGAAACGAAAGTCCGCCAGAGAGGAGTCGGGGAAGAGACCCGTATTGGGATTGATCCTGCCCAGTTCCTCGGCGCCTGCCCGAATCGGATTCTGGGGCGACAGTCCGAGCAGCAGCATCAGACAGGCGGCAGCCCGCCTGATGCGCGGCAGGCGGCTGCCCGCCCGCTGCCCGCGTTTCACTGCTCGAGACCCCTCTGAGCGCATCTCTACTCCTGAATCTGCGTGACCGGATCTCCCGGACGCACCACGCCGCCAGTCACCACCTGCGCCAGCCAGCCGGAGCGTCCGACAATCGCTTCCGGCAGGCGCGGATCAATCTGTGTCAGACGGGAGCAGGGCTTGCGAACCATCGTAATCTCCAGCACGGCTTCCCCGCCGACCTGAATCTGATCGCCGGGCTTCAGCGTGTCAAACGGCAGTCCCGTCAGAGTCAGATTCTCGCCGAAGCTGCCGGGACCGACCGTCATTCCTTCGGCGCGCAGCGCTTCATAGGTCTCCATCTCGTACAGACAGACCTCGCGTTTGCCTCCGACGGAGTGACGATTGCCGATAAAGCCCAGTCCCACCTGCAGTACCCCCTCCTCCACCTGCGGGCGAGGAATCCCGTTCTGCGCGCTGATACACACGGCAACCACGGATGCGGAACTCATCTGGTTTCACCTCCTGTCATTATCGGGAACCTCTACGGTTCGCATTACGCAGTATAGAGCCATGAAAATCTGTCGGTGATGGGAACCGGAAACGCCGGGAAGAGTCTCCTGTAGTGAAGGAGTCTGCCGCCGTTACGGCGAATCAGTCAGGCATCATCCCCAGGAGGCTCTTCACCGATGAATCGCTCAGTGTGGGCGGCGTTTGCGCTGATCGCTGTCGGCGCCGCACTCGTCGTTCCCGCCCCGTCGAACAGTCAGGAAAACAAAACCGTCGTTGTCGCGCAGCGCTCCGAAACCCGCTCCACCAAACGCGCGCGCAAACGATCTACCCGACAGACGCGCAAGCCCGCCGCGCCCCCGAACAAAATTCTTCCACCTCCGAAAGTACAGCCGCATAACGAGTTTATGACGGTTCTGGAGTTTCAGAACGCAAAACGCCCCGCGAAGGTCGCCTGTTCTGTGGAGGGGTTCGTGGTGCTGGCGCATCGCGGTTCCAGCGGAGCCATCCATCTGGTGCTGGTAGACGCAATTGACCGTGTGCTGAACACCAAAGACGCCGAAGCGAAAGTGAAAATCGGCTCCACCTTTGTGGTTCCGTCCGCACTCACCCTGCTGAAGGACTGGCGCTGGGATCGGAAAGGCATCCTGCGTTTCGTGATGTATGCCGGTCCTGGCAAGCCGGAGACGCTGGTCTATGATACCCCGCCGAAGGTTCGGTTGACCGGCTGGACCACCGAAGGCAAGCCCGGCATGAACCCGGTGACCAGGCTGGAGTTCCTCAATAACGACGGCATCTGGCAGGCTCTGCCCTGAACTTCGGCGCAGTATGACAGACAGCCCCTTCTCGCGTGCGGGAAGGGGCTGTCTGTCTCTAACCCCGACCTCCAGAGAGGCTCTTCGCGATCACTCTACCGCTACAACATCTGTCCACGCGCCATTCTGATGGCTGCTGGCGACAGCAGCTTCTATGAACGCCATTCCTGCCGCGCCGTCCACCACATCCGGATGCGGGAACGGAGTCGGCGCCTCCTCGCCGCGAGCGCGTCGAATCTGCAGTTGGATCGTCTTATGCAGATTGGCCAGCGCCTCATGAAAGCCTTCGGGATGACCGCCGGGCAGGCGCACATAGCCCCCCAGACTGGCGGGCAGATCGCTCTCGCCGCCTCCCAGACGATAGACGGAGACCGCCGAACCGGGCTTGTAGACATAGAGGCAGAGATGGTCGGTCATGTTCCACTCGACCCGCCCTTTTGTGCCGATGACCCGGAATCCGTTATCGTTGAGCGCGCCGATGGTGATCTGCGAGGCGCCTATGGTGGCGACCGCGCCGTTATTGAGACGCGCCAGAACCGTGAAGTCGTCGTCCAGCGCGCGATTGGCGACAAAAGTCTTCAGGCGGGCGGAGACCTGCACCGCCGTCAGCCCCGCCACAAAGCGCACGAACTCATAGGCATGCGTTCCAATATCGCCGCCGCAGCCGGAGGCTCCGGCTTTATGCGGGTCTACGCGCCAGACCGCCTGCTGCGCGCCTGTCTCTTCGAGGCGATTGGCAAGCCAGCCCTGCGGATACCAGGCTTCGACCTTGCGAACCTCGCCGATATCGCCGCTGCGGACGATCTCGCGCGCCAGCATCACCATCGGCAGCCCGGTGTAGGTGTAGGCAACGATAAAGGGAAGATTTTTCTCTTTCGTCAGTCGCGCCAGATCCAGCGACTCGCTCAAGGTGAGGGTAAGCGGTTTTTCGCAGAGGACGGGGAAGCCCGCCTCCAGCGCCGCTTTCGCAATCGGGTAGTGAGAGTCATTGGGCGTGACGACCGTGACGTAGTCCATGCGCTGATCGGCGGGCAGAGCCGCTTCCTCGCGCATCATCGTCTGAAAATCGGGATAGCCCCGCGTGAAGAAGAGGCGCTTCGCCTCCTCCAGAGAGCCTTGCGGGGTGGAGCGGAGCGCGCCCGCGGTCAGTTCCGCGGTATTGTCCATCAAAATGGCAGTACGGTGCGGCGCGCCGAAGAAGTTGCCGGGACCGCCGCCTCCGACCATGCCTACACGAAACTTACGATGCTCAGCCATCGGTTGACCTCTTACTCTTCAGGGATTCAGGCGCGCTGGAAAGAGCCTTCGGCGCGCGCCGGTGAACAACGCTGTTGCCTTCGGGTTTTTCGGCGCGTCCCGGTCAGTTTCCTGCACATCTGGCAAGCGAAAGTCTGACGAGATATTCAATTTCCCGTCCGGGGAATGATATTTCGCTTCCTGACGTAAAATTAGCATAGTTTTCTGCGAAGAGGACCTGCGCTCGATGCTAGAGGAAGGAACATGACCGGAAAGATGATCGGAATGGGAAGTCTGTTACTGCTGTTTGGTGCCATCGGCGCGGCGGGGCAGGATTCGCCGCCGGGAACGCCTGCTCAGGAGAAGCCGTTGGCGATACGCATCGCCCCGGACATCAAGCCGGAGGCGCTGTGGGACGGGCGGAAGATCGTGCCGTTCAAGGCGCTGGACTATCCGGAGATGGTGAAGGCGCAGGACGCGGATTTTCTAGATGATGAGGAGTATGTGCTGGGAGTGACCGTCGGCGAGGAGAGCCGCGCCTACCCCACGCGATTCGCCTGGTGGCATCATGTTATCAACGATAAGATCACCGATCCGAAAACCGGGCAGACGACCGCCTATGCGGTAACCTACTGCAGCGTCTGCAATACCGGCATCCGCTACAATGCGACGCTGGACAGAAAGCTGGTTATGCTCGATTTCTACGGGCTGTATAACGGGGTGGTGACTCTGTGCGACCGCGAGACGGAGAGCGTTCTGCTGCAGGTGACCGGGAAGTTCGTGACCGGCTCGCTTCTCGGTACGCAGCTTCGCGCCGATGCCCTGATGGACACGACCTGGGGAGAGTGGAAGCGTCTGCACCCGAACACGCTGGTGATGTCTCCGAAAAACAAGTTCAACCTCTTCTATGCGCGGCGCGGCAGGCTGGAGCCGCGCGGCTATGATCGTTTCCCGGCTCCATTTTTCCGACCCACGATGACCCACTGGGATAAGCGCCTCCCGCCCTTTGAGAAGGTGCTCGGCGTGGCGATATCGGGGGCGGGGAAGGAGGAGCCTCTGCGCCGTGCCTATCCCGTAAAGTCGCTTCAGGAAGCTGGTGGCGCGCTGAATGAGACGGTGGAGGGCGTGGATGTGGCGGTATTGATGGACCCGGAGACGGTGACCGCCAACGCCTTTGTGCGCCGTGTGGACGGCAGGGTCCTGACCTTTGAGGCAAAGAAGAGTGCGGAAGGGCGCATCGCATTTTATGATCGGGAGACCGCAACGCGCTGGGACATCACGGGGCGCGCCGAGGAGGGACCGCTGAAGGGCAAAAGACTCACCCGGATCGAAAATCATCTCAGCCAGTGGTACGGCTGGGTCGCCTATTTCCCCGACACGACGATCTACGGGCGAACCGATCCGCCGCAGCCGGCGATTGGGCCGGAGGAGGATAAGCCGCTCCCCCCCAACGCTCCTCCGACAGAAGGGAAGCCGCAGAGTTGAAGAGCCTGCCACCGATACGACTGGCGGTCTTCGATATGGCGGGGACGACCGTCTACGATGGCGACGCGGTGCATCGCTGCCTGATGGCGGCGCTTCAGGCGCAGGGCGTTGCAGCGAGCCGCGCCGCCGTCAATGCGGTGATGGGACTGCCGAAGCCGCTCGCCATCCAGACCCTGATCGAACAGGCGGAGGCTTCCCCGGTCACCCCGGAGCGCGTCGGGCGAGTCTACGGGGAGTTTGTGGAGCGCATGAACCGCTACTATGCGGAAGACCCGCAGGTGCGGGAGATTGCGGGAGCCTCCGAGACGTTTCGCGGTCTCCGGGAGCGGGGCGCGCGCGTTGCGCTGGACACCGGCTTCAGCCGTCCGCTTGCCGACACGATTATCTCCCGGCTAGGCTGGAGGGAGAGCGGGCTGCTGGATGCGACCGTAACCAGCGACGAGGTGGAGCGCGGAAGACCCTATCCCGACATGATCTTCCGCGCCATGTCCCTGACCAATGTAACTGATCCGGGGCAGGTCGTCAAAATCGGCGATACGCCTTCCGATCTGCAAGAGGGAGCGGCGGCGGGCTGCGGATGGGTGATCGGGGTTACGGAAGGCTCTCACTCTCGCGAAGAACTGGCAGCCTTCCCGCACACTCATCTGATCCCAACTGTCGCCGAACTGATCCCGCTTCTGTATGGCGAGGCGTCCTGACCTATTCTCGAAACTTCACAATGCAGGCGGTCCGAAAGGCGGGCAGCCACAGCGCCCCACGACGGTCACGGCGGCCGGTTACCCGGCGCGTATCGGCGTAGACCTCCACGCTCCCGGCGCGTCCGCGATAACTTAACCGAACCCGATCCGCCGAAACGGGCTTTATCCCGCGATTGACCAGATAGACCGCGCGCGATTTTGCTCCTGCATACTCCACGCAGGTCAGCGCGGAGGCTTCGCCTTCCAACCGGAACTCCGACGACAGCCTCTCCTTTGCGAAGAGACTCTTCAACGCATTCTCTCCCTCTCGCTGCGCTTTGCGAGTCGCGGCGGTCTCTTTGCGCCAGAGCAGCAGCGGGGGCGTATTTCCAGCGTGGGTATCGCGCACCGGGTCTCCGGCGTAGACTTTGCCGAAGTCGGGGAGGATTGTGCGCGTAAAACGAAGCGGCTTGAGAGGTCTGCCGATCTCATCATAGCGCGCAAACCGCCCGCCGGTTACCAGCTTTCCGCCCCGGCGGGTGTAATCCCGCAGGCGCATCCGCGCGGACTCCGGCAGATAGGCGCAGTCGGGAACCAGCATCCAGCGATAGCGGCGCAGGTCCGCGTTGCCTGTTTCAATCTCGCGCAGGGTGACAACGTCGAAGGTCTGAAGCAGATTCTCCAGAAGGCGATACCAGCCCATAAAGCTGCGGTAGTCGTTTTTGAAGCCTGCCGGATCATCGGGCGAGGCGGGCAGGATGGGCTGAATAATCGCCGCGCGCGCCTCTATCTTCATCCCTTCCATCCGTTTTGCCGCGCTCTTCGCCTCGGTCAGCATCCGGTTGATGTCGGCGGGAGCCATGTGGGGGTGAAAACTGTAGTCCAGCACGGTCGGGATATGCCAGGCGCAGTAGATGATGCCTTTTGCGCCATGCTGGATGGCGGAATGCGTGACCTGATTCATGGTCGGGAAGCCGATATGCACGCCGGAAGTGAAGTCTACCAGGTCCACGGTCCACATCGGCTTGCCGTATTTCCGAACCAGGTCCAGACAGGCGGTCACGCGCAGCGGATCGCCGTCCGCCGAACAGACCTGCATGCCAAAGGCGTCAATATCCTTTCCGCGTCGCGCCACCTCATCCGGCGCGATGGCGTACATCTGGACATAGTCCCACTCTACGGGATAGGCGAAGGAGAAGGTCAGGTAGGTGATGGTCGGGCGCGTAGGATCGTATTTGCGAACCAGACCCGCCATCCGGTTGATATAGTCCGCCGCCGTTTCGTACCAGAAGAGAGACCAGTCATAGACGGCGGCATCCAGATGGCGATAGCCTCGCGCGCGGCTGTCGGTGACCGGAACGGTGACCTGTAGACCGGCGCTTCCGTTTCGTCCGGCGTCCCGCCGCCAGCGCGACTCCACCCGTTTCCCGCCGCTCCAGTTCTGAAATCGCCAGCCCGCCGGTTCCGCGCCTCCCTGTTCGATGCCGGGATTGGGGGCAAGGTTCGCGGCAGAGCCATCCTCGCGGAAATCCGCCTCATCCCAGACAACCGTGCCGGTTCCCTGCAGTTTCAGGAGAAGCCAGGCGCGTCCCGCCTCTTTCGGGGCGCGAAATCGGGCGCAGACGCGAGTCCAGCCGCGCGTGCCCCGGAGGGGAGCGCCGGTATCAATGGCGATGGGCGCGCCGCCGGAGGCGCGCACCCAGGCGATCTCCATATAGACCCCGTAGCCCTGTACGTTTTCCAGTTTTACGCTGGCGGACGCGGTGTAGATTTTGCCCGGCTCGACGGCGGGAAAGGTGTCCTGACCGGGCTTTGCCTGCGGATCAATGGCGGCGGGAGTGCTCCAGGAGCAGTGCTGCGCGCCGGAGTCCAGCGACATGATCGGTCCCATGCCGGTACGGTTGCGCATTCCGACCGACATCTCCAGGGCAGGCGCAGGAACCTGCCGGAAATCGGCGAACTGCGCCCCCCATCGCTCATTCAGCCGTTCAATCGTTCGGTAGCGGGACTGCAGCCAGTCCTGAAATCGGGCGATGTCGGCGGGATGATAGCGCTCATTCATGGGGAACCACCACTCCGCGCCGGGGTGGTAGTAGGCGACGACTCCCGTCTTATCCGTCTTCCGAACATGGGCGACGAAACGGCGCACGAAATCTTCCTGCGCCTCCCGAAAGATCGAGGAGGTGATGGAGGGAAGCTCCCCGTTCGCCCCGTTGGGTCCGCGCACGGACTGTCCGGCGGCTTTGACCTTCTCCCGCAGCCAGACCGGGGTGTAGACCGGATTGATTTCGTTGATGAGAGCGAGTTTCAGCCTGTGCTGACGCGCATAGGCAAGCTGCTGATCGAATGCCGAGAAGTCGAAACGTCCCTCTGCCGGAGCCATTCCCCATCCTCCGGCGCAGACCGACAGAATCGAAGCGCCGGATGCTGGAAGCTGATGCATTCCAACATCGGTCGCCGGGAAGAAACAGCACCAGCCGATAGAGGGCTGAGAGAGGTCGGCGCGCAACGCGGGAGCATCGGGAGGTGGAGGCGCGACGGCTCGGCAGCACCATCCCGCGATAATGGCTGTCAGGAGTATCTGCTTCATCGAGATGCAGCCCTTCCGGTCTTGAGAGTGATAACGCTCTCTTCGCGGCGCGCTCCGATAGTTCCTGTGGCGTGTTTGTGTCAGGGCAAGCCGATCTGCCGTCGTCCCAGATGTTTGGTGGAGGTGTTGCGCCGTCCGCCCAGGCGGATTCGCGGCATACGGCTGAGGGAGCGCGAGTAGGGTTCCAGCACATAGACTCGCCGCACTTCTGTGGGAAAAGCCAGCGTGCGCTCCCGGGAGCGCATAATCTCTATGCGTCCGTCCAGCACCCGCGTCATCTCCTCCCAGGGATTGAAAATCTGGCAGCGGCTGCCGGTCAGGCTCATCACCGCGACCCAGAGCGGACTGCCTTTATAGGTCTGCGCCATCACCAGAAAGCCGCCCGCCGCTCGCAGCATGAAGGTTCCATTCCATCCGGGCGGGAGCGCGGGAAAGACGCGGATCGTTCCATCATGTCCCTGAACGCACAGTTCATTCAGCGCAGTGGCAAGCACGCCGAGCGAGTCCATATAGGGGATATAGTCCTCGGAGTCTATCGCCGATTTTCGCAGGCAGTGAAAAAATCCCTGCGGAAATATCTGGAACTTTTCGACATGCTGCAGCAGCATATCGCTGACCGTCTCCCGCAGTCCCAGACGCGCCGCGATGATCGTATCCAGCGACCAACCGAACTGATTATGCTCCCGTCCGCTGCCCAGAAAGGTGCGTACTGCCTGGTGATACTCCGGCGAGCCGATTCCTATCAGTCCGGAGGGAAAAATGGGA
>CAYSDM010000017.1:0-4292 GCA_964429855.1 uncultured Chthonomonadaceae bacterium | reverse complement strand
TGGGAGAGAGCGCGGCCGCCGTCTCCTCGGCGTTCTCCTCATCCGTTTTACTATCTATCCAGACGCCGGTTGCCGGATCGGTGGCGTACTCCGGCAGGCTCTCCAGAAACTCCCGCCATCGGGGAGCCTCCTCCTCATCGGTCTCCAGAAAGTCGCTGGCTTCCAGCAGCGCCTTCAGACAGAATCGCAGTCCGGCAAGCTCCCGGATCGAAGCAAACCCCTCCGAGTTCGACTCGAAGGCGTCGGAGAGCGCAACCTGCTCCTCCGGCGCGCGCGCCGCCCTCTCCATGTAGAATTTGACGCAGGCTTTCAGCAGCGGATAGGCGCGGCTGCGGAGAATGTCCAGATCGTGGGTATGCTGCCAGCACCACCAGAACAGCATGGCGCACTCCAGTCCGGTATAGTGCAGGTTCTGAAGGCGCGCATTATCCGGCGCGACCACCTCTTCTCCCAGGCGGTTTGCGATCTCCGGGAAACGCAGTCCCTGAGTCTTAAATCGCTCCTGTGTCTGTCGCGCGGCGGCGGGAACCATCCGCATATAGGTCTCAAAGTAGGAGGATGCCAGTTCCAGGTGATTGCTGGCGAAGGTGGGCCAGTAGAGCGGCTGCGTGCGCGAATGCCGATAGACCCCCTCTCCGGTGCGGGTATCGCGGTCTGTTAACCATAAGGCTCCGTTTGCCAGCGGCGCGTACATCCCGCGGGAACAGCAGTTCAACTGATAGTGATAGAGGTACCAGAGGTTCTCCAGATATTTTGCGGAGCCGTCCGGCGAGTCCAGGGAGAGGAACGATTTTTGCCAGAAAGCGCGCCAGTAGACGCGATGATCCTGCAGAAGCATCTCCGCTCCCCGGCGCATCGCCTGCTCCACACGCGCATTTGCCAGCGCGACCGGGTCTTGATCCGGTTCTGTCACGGCGATACCCACATAGAGCGTAAAGCGCACGCCGCGCGGCGAGGAGACCTCCAGCCGCGCCGTCATCGAATCTTTGAGCGTGGCTTTGAGATTGCCCCCGGAGAGACGGCAGACCATCGCATAACACTGATTGGGCAGCTTTTCGATCAGCCCGATCCGGTCGTTCATGGCGAAGGTGTGGGCGTTTCGCCAGGCGTTGAGTTCGACATAGCGCTCCTTCGCCTTGAGCATCGTGTCCTGATAGTTGACGCACAGGACGCCGCCCATCTGAGGAACCCAGGCTTGCGCGGTGCAGGCTCCGCCGGGCGCGCTCGCCTCCAGATGCACCAGTCCCTGGTAGATGTTCAGCCGCTGCTCAAAGCGATCCATATTATCCAGAGGAGAGGGATCGGTGCGAATGCTCAATCCTCCGGCGGAGAGCAGGCGCCAGTCCTGCACGCGACCGGGGCGCGGATAGGGGTTCTCCCACCAGAGATCCGCTTTGTTGACCTGCATCCGAATCTCGCCGGGAGGACACCAGACCATGACTCCCAGATCGCCGTCGCCGATGGGCATTCCCTGCTCTCCGGTTAAGGGAGGCGCATTATAGACGACATCGTGCTGCGCGAGGTAGCTCGCGTAGTCCACGCTGACGGTCGTGCCGTTAAAGGCGGCGGGCGATAGTATTCTTGACTCAGAAATGAGCATAATCTTGTCTTTAAGGGCAGGCGAAAGGCGGGGGACAGCCTGGTTGCGCGCGTCCCTCGAATCTGCGCCTACACGGGCATTATTGGCAGGGGGAACCATTTTCGATACCCGACGTATAGAGGGGAGGAAAACCGTTCGGCGCGGGCAGTTTCGGGTTTCTGAGGGTTTCGCCCTTGACTCAGACGCCTCCAGAGCACATAATATGAGGGTATTCTGCGCTGATACGGCGATTATCGCGTTCGTATCAGCGCGTAAACTATTTTCAGGAGCAGCCGGAATGATCTATCCTGCCCCCGATAAACTGGATTCGATGGGGAGCAAATATGCCCTGGTGATCGTTGCCGCCAAGCGCGCGCGCCAGATCAAAGAGGGAGCGCGTCGGCTGGTGGATTCGCGCTCCGCCAACTCCCTGACGGTGGCGCTGGAGGAGCTTGCGGTCGGAACGTTGGTTCCGCTTCAGGTGGGCGAGCCAGAGCCGCTGCCGTCCAGCCTGCCGCCGACGCCTGTGCTGACCGGACTGGTAGCGACCTCGATAGATGACGATGTCTACCGCGAGCCGACGACGGCGGCGGAGATCGGCGCGATGCTGGCGATAGCGGACGATGTCGAGGAGGAGGACGGCGTTCATCCTCTGGACGATGAGCTTGTCGCATCGGACGATGCGGTTCTGGATGATGACCTCGATGCAGATGAGGATGCCGATCACTTCTCTCTGGGCGCAGAGGAGGCGGATTTTGAGGAAGATGCCGACCCGGATGGACTTTTCGGGGATGGCGTAGATGGAGAAGAGGAGTAAGCGGCGAGTGAGAATCGCTCGACCGTTTGAGAGTCTGACACGGAGCAGGTATGGCTGGAAAGCGTGACTACTATGAGGTTCTGGGCGTTTCTCGCACGGCCAGCGCGGAGGAGGTCAAGCGCGCCTACCGCAATCTTGCTCGTAAGTACCACCCGGATGTAAATAAAGCGCCCGATGCGGACGCCAAGTTCAAAGAGATTAATGAAGCCTACGACTGCCTGAGCGATGAGGCGAAACGCCGCGCCTATGATCGCTACGGCGCGGAGGGACTCAACGGAGGCGCAGCGGGCGGTCCGGGCTTTGGGGGTCCCGGTTTTGGAACCGGCGGCATCGGCGATATCTTCGACATCTTCTTCGGCGCAGGCGGCGGACGCCCCGCCGCCACCGCGAATATGCCCGAACGCGGCGATGATCTCCGCACCGATCTGGAGATCACGCTGGAAGAGGCGGTACTCGGCGCGGAAAAGACGGTGCGCTATCAACGCCTCGAAAACTGCGAAACCTGTACGGGAACCGGCGCTAAGCCCGGCACCTCCGTGGATACCTGTCCGGTCTGTCGCGGAACGGGCTATGTGCGCCATACACAGAACACGCTCCTCGGAACGTTTCAGACCACTGCGCCCTGCGGAAGATGCCGGGGCGAAGGACGAGTGGTGCAGAGTCCCTGCGATAAGTGTTCCGGGGGTGGTCGCGTCCGCAAGATGCGCGAGGTGACCATGCGCGTTCCGGCGGGAGCCGACAACGGCACGCGCCTGCGAAAAGCTGGAGACGGCGACGCCGGGCTGCGCGGCGGCGATCCGGGCGACCTGTATGTGGTGCTGCATGTAAAGCCCCACGCCGTCTTCGAGCGTCGCGGCAACGATCTCTACTGCGAGATTCCCATTCCCTTTGTTATCGCCGCGCTGGGCGGGCAGATCACTGTGCCGCTCATCAACGGCGAGGAGAAGCTCGATATTCCCGAAGGAACCCAGAGCGGAGCTGCCTTCACGCTGCGCGGCAAGGGCGCGCCCGACCTGAACGGACGCGGCAAGGGCAATCAGTACGTGGTTGTGGTTGTCAAGGTGCCGACGAAGCTCTCCAACGACCAGAAGCAGCTTCTGCGCAACTTTGCGCGCAGCCTGGGCGAAGAGGCGGAGCAGACGGAAGACAAGGGCTTTCTGGGACGGCTGTTCCGGGGAGATAAGTAGAGACCGAAGGCGCACAGCCGGATAGATTGTTCCTGGTATGCAGTGGGCTGAGATCCTTATCGAGATACCCGCCGAGTCCGCCGAAGCTGTGACGGCGCTCCTGCTGGAGATCGGTTGTCAGGGCGTTGCCGAGATCGGCGACGACCCGCGCACCCTCACCGGCTTTCTCCCGGAAGCCGAGGACCTGCTTCCCCGCCTGGACGATCTGGATGACCGTCTGGCGCGCCTGACCGACTACGGTCTCTCCGCTCCCCTCAACATCTCCTATCGCCACGTCGAGGATACCGACTGGGCGAACGAATGGAAAAAACACTTCAAACCGCTGGAGATCGGCAGACGACTGGTTATTAAGCCCGGCTGGGAGACCTATGAAGGGGATCCGAACCGGCTGGTGATTGAACTGGACCCCGGCATGGCGTTCGGTACGGGAACCCACCCGACGACCGCGCTCTGTCTGGAGGCTCTGGAAGACTACATCGCGCCCGGCAGCGTCGTGGCGGATATCGGCTGCGGCTCTGGCATTCTGGCGCTGGCGGCAGCCTGCCTGGGGGCTGCAAAAGTGCACGCCACCGATATTGACCTGCTTCCCCGTCAGATCGCGCGCGAAAATGTCGTTCGCAACCATCTTGCCGAGCGTATCACCATACACGAGATGGAGGCGTTCGATGCGGAGGCGCGCGGCTGCGATCTGGTGGTCGCCAATATAATC
>CAYSDM010000016.1:66281-75209 GCA_964429855.1 uncultured Chthonomonadaceae bacterium | reverse complement strand
GGGCATGGCGATAGACAGCGGCAGGCTGAGGGTTTTCGCAGATCAGCCTGCCGCTTCATCTATACTACCCCAGAAGTGTCTACCTCAGTTCATCTGAAAGGAAGATAGAAAGTATATGAGCTGGGAATACTGGCACGTCTTTCCTTATGCCGTGCTGGTTGCCACAACGGCGAACGCCTCCGGGTTTTCCGGGGCGGTTCTGTTTCAACCCTTTTTTAACTTCGTCCTCCACCTGCCCATCGGTCAGTCTATCGCGACCGGGATCGCCACCGAGACCATCGGGATGTCCAGCGGCGCCTCCCGCTACTATCTGATGCGTAAAATAGACCTAGCAGCCGCCAAACGGACCCTGCCCGCGATCTTGCTGGGAGTAATTGCGGGTCTGTTCGTCTTCACCTATGCCTCGCGCGACCTGCTGCGTCTGATTGTCGGGCTGGTGGTCGGCGGGATCGCCCTGCATCAGCTCTACCATGCCGGCATACGCCGTTTTGGAACGTCCGCGAGCGCGGACCTGGTCGAATTGAGGCGGCATCAGCCGCGATCGTTTGTGGCGGGCGGGTTCTCCGCCTGCACCGGAACCGGGGTCGCGGAGATACATCAGCCGCTGTTTGAGCATCTGGGCGGGCTGGCAACCAAACGTGCCAACGCGACCGCCATCTTTGTGGAGGCGGTCGCAGACTGGATGATCACCGTTTTTAACCTCTCGATGGGAAATCTGCGGCTCGATATCCTGATCTTCAGCGCGTCTGGCGTGCTCATCGGCGCACAGATCGGCGCACTGATGTCGCCCTATCTGCCGGATCGACTGTTGAAGGTGATATTTGCGGTTTGCGTGCTGGGGATCGGGACAGTC
This sequence comes from uncultured Chthonomonadaceae bacterium, assembly GCA_964429855.1. Classification (GTDB taxonomy): domain Bacteria; phylum Armatimonadota; class Chthonomonadetes; order Chthonomonadales; family CAJBBX01; genus CALLMM01. The sequence continues at coordinate 74,356 of CAYSDM010000016.1, read as the reverse complement.
TACGTCTTAACCTCCGTCCCCCGGCTGCTGAGGGGAGCCGGTTAAACGCTGGCAGGAGATGGACGGATGCACACCGAAGGGCGGACTGCCGGGGAGACCCGGCGTCAGTTCCTGCGTCGCGGGACGGATGCGCTGGGAGCGGCGGCATGGGCGACGCTTGCAGGCGGCGCGTCAACGTCGCCCCTCGATCTATGTCAAAAAAGCAAACTGGGAGGCAAACATATGGGAGCGCCGAGCTTCACGCGAGTCTGTATCGGAGAGCTGGACAACGGGGCGGAGATGAACACCCTTTTTAACGTCGCCGACCTTAACCGCGATGGGAAGATAGATATCTTCAGTTGCGGTCGCAATGGAATCATGGTCTGGTTTGAGAATAAGGGCGGCGGGAAGTGGGAGCGGCATCTGGTAGATAACGTGCGCCATCAGGAGTGCGGCGGGCTGGCGTATGATCTGGATCGGGACGGCTGGCCTGACATCCTCAATGGCAGCGACAGCGGAGCCGATGAGATCGCCTGGTGGCGCAATCCCGGACCGCAGGGCGGTATATGGAAGCGGCATCTGATCTACAAGACCGGCGCTAACCAGTTCCACGATACGCTCATCGCGGACATCACCAATGATGGACGCCCTTCCCTGCTGTTCTGGAATCAGGGAAGCGGGACGCTCTACTGGAGACCCATTCCCAGAGACCCGTCGAGAAGTCCCTGGCCAAATATTCAGACCATAGCGACCGGGATGCGCGAGGGCAGTCAGCCGGAAGAGGGGCTGGCGGTGGCGGACATAGACGGCGACGGCAAAAATGAGATCGTCGCCGGAACGCACTGGTATCGGTATCTGGGACGGGAAAACCGCTGGGAACGGCACAAGTTCGCCCGCGACTATATCTCTACCGTGATCGCGGTCGGCGACATTAACGGGGACGGACGCAACGAGATTCTGTTGACGGAGGGCGACGCCTGCATCTATGGCAAGCCGCAGGGGGGCAAATTCGCCTGGTTCCGCCCCGGTCAGGACATCCACGCGCTGTGGGAAGAGCATCTTATCGAGGACAGGCTGCTCGATCCTCATTCGTTGCAACTGGGAGACATCTGCGGAAACGGGCATCTGGATGTTCTGGTAGGCGAGATCGGCGTGCGCGAAACCTACCGGGAGAAGCCGCCCCGTCTGATGGTCTTTGAGAACGACGGGAAGGGGAACTTCCAGAAACATATAATAGACACGGGAACCGGGTCGCATCATGCGCGGCTGGCGGATTTCCGCAACTGCGGCGCGCTGGATATCGCCTCGCGCCCCCTGCACGGGCCGGATCGAACGAAGATTTTTGTGTGGTACAACGACCGGGGCGGAAAGGCGCAGGGTTCAGAGGATGCGTAACGGTATTCTGTGGGCAGCGCTGCTGACGTTCTGTCTCTCCTGTGCCGGAGCGCAGACAACGCTCTATCTCTCCTCTCGTTCCGGCAATGATCGTCATACCGGCACAAAGTCCGCTCCCCTGCGTCCCGGCTCTCCGGCGCGTCGGCTGGGCTTTCAGGAGATTGATACGGGGCAGATCGGTCTTCGGAAGAGTTTTCCTTTCCTGAAGGATATTCCACGATGATAAAGGAGCGGAAACCTCGCGGAAGAACGTACATATTCCGGCGAAAATCTCCGAAATAGCAGCATAGCTGCTCTGAATGGGACGGCGGGAAGGGCGGCATGCGCGCCTTTCCCGCCGCTGTAGAAGGTCTCTGTGGGAAAGGAACCGGGCGAATGAGAGTTGAGAAAGCGGTCATAACCGCCGCCTCGCGCACGCAGCGGACTCTGCCGCTGCAGACGCTCGTGGATCGCGACGGCGAGCAGAAATCGGTGCTGAGCACGCTGATCGAAGAGGCGCTGCAGGCGGGCATCGAAGATATCGGCGTGGTGATCTGTCCGGGCGATGAGGCGGCTTATCGCGAGGCGGCGGGAGTTCACGCTGAACGTCTGCACTTCCTGCCGCAGGAGGAGCCGCTCGGCTACGGTCATGCGGTCTGGTGCGCGCGGGAGTTTGTGCGGGAGGAGCCGTTTCTGCACATGATCGGCGATCATGTCTTTCTGAGCGGAGACCGTCGCGGCTGTGCGGAACAACTGGCGGCGGTGGCGGCGGCGCAGGGCTGCTCTGTGTCGGGAGTACAGCCGACGAGAGAGAGCCTGCTGCCCTATTTCGGCGCGGTCGGCGGGCAGCGCGTGCCGGGAGCCGAAAACCTCTATCTGATTGACCGCGTGCTGGAGAAGCCAACCCCGACCGTCGCTGAACAGCTTCTACTGATTCCCGGTCTGCGCGCCGGTCACTACCTCTGCTTTCTGGGAATGCATGTGCTGACGCCCGCCGTGATCCATCTGCTGGAGGAGCAGATTCGCTCCGCGCCTCCGGCGCAGCGAATCGAGCTTTCGCCGGTGCTGGACGCGCTGGCGGGACGCGAACGCTATCTGGCACTGGAAGCCTCCTGGCGGCGTTACCCGCTGGATGACCGTTACGGCTTGCTGTTCGCGCAGCTTGCGCTGGCGTTGAGCGGGCGCGACCGCGAAGAGGTGCTGGCGAATCTCTGCGAGATGCTGGCGCAGCGAGAGATTCCCGTCCGACGCGACATAAACGCCCAGACGCGATAAGGAGCCGGTATGCAGACAGAACTGATCCAGATCATCACGGCGGCAGACCCGGAGATTCGCAATCGCTCGCTGGAGGGCTATGCGCGGGAGGCAGACACCCAACGCCTTCTGGCGGAGTGCGAAGCGCTGGAGGCGTTTCGTCATACGAGCGATAATCTCTATGAACGGGTACGCGCCTGTTTTTTCCTCTACGCCCTGCATCGCTTTCATCTTCCCTCCTGCCCCGGCTATCCTATTCACGGACGCCTGCCCTTCGAGGGCTACCTGCATCTTCTGGAGCGGCGTTTTGAGGAGGCGATCTCGCTCTTTCTGAAAGCGCAGGCGGAGCAGGGACCAAGCGACACCCTCTCCAGCGCGCTCGCCGCCGCCTATCACCGCCTCGGTTTTCAGACTCTTGCCGATCAGGTGCGGCGCAGTGTCCGCTCGGTGCGGGGCAATCAGTGGATGTTTCGCGCCGGTCACCCGATGGATCAGCCGTTGCGCGTGCGCCGGGAACTATTACAGCGCTCTTGCGCCGAGTCGCCCTTCCCGCTGTTGTGTGAGGCGACTCCCGTGCGGATGGACCTGACTCACAGCGCGTGGAGCGACATCTTCTTTCTGGGAATGGACTTCCCGGAAGGGGCGCGTGTGTTGAACGTCTCGATTGATCTGGCGGTGCGAGGGCGAGACTCCTCCCCGCGTCCCCCGGTGGAAGCCTATTTCCGCGTAACCGACGAGCCGACCCTGCGAATCGCCAGCGTGGACTTAGGCGCGGCGGCGGAGATCACCGACCTGACCGAGATATTTGACTTCGCCCGCGACTATCTGGGACTGCTGAAAGCCGCCCTGATCGCCTCCGGGCTGGTTCCGCCGGGTATCGAAGGCTCCGGTCAACGACTGGAAGACCTGTTGTCGCGGATGGTCGGACCGGGGCATGGGATCGAACTGGTCAGCAGCGTGAACGGGATTCCCAAGGGATCGCGTCTGGCGGTCTCCACCAACCTTCTGGCATCGTTGATCGCTGTCTGTATGCGCGCCACCGGGCAGGCGCAGAGCCTGACAGGAACGCTTCAGGAATCGGAGCGGCGCGTCGTGGCGGCGCGCGCCATTCTGGGCGAGTGGCTGGCAGGCTCCGGCGGCGGATGGCAGGATTCGGGAGGAGTCTGGCCGGGCATCAAACTGATCGAAGGACAGCTTGCCGCCGAGGGCGACCCGGAGTATGGCATCAGCCGGGGGCGTCTGCTTCCGGCGCATCGCGTTTTCGGATCGGAGGAGATCACGCCCGAAACGCGCCGGAAACTGCAGGAGAGTCTGGTGCTGGTGCATGGCGGCATGGCGCAGAATGTCGGTCCCATTCTGGAGATGGTGACCGAAAAGTACCTGCTGCGCTCCGAAGCCGAATGGACGGCGCGGGGCGAAACCCGGCAGATTCTCGACTCGATTCTGGACAGCCTGCGTGTCGGCGATATACGTAAGATTGGCGAGGCGACCACCGGCAACTTCCGGGGACCGATCCAGACGATCATCCCCTGGGCGGGCAACCTCTATACCGAGACGCTGATTGACCGGGCGCAGCAGCAGTTCCAGGAGCAGTTCTGGGGTTTCTGGATGCTCGGAGGGATGTCCGGGGGCGGCATGGGCTTTATCTTTGAGCCAGATGCAAAGGATCGCGCGCAGGACGCGCTGCAGGCGATCATGACGGAGGAGAAGCGAAGGCTGGAGCGCGCGTTGCCCTTTGCGATGGAGCCGGTCGTCTACGACTTTACGATCAATGAGCGGGGAACCTGCGCGGAGATGCGCGAAGGAGACGCCGCGCTGATGCCTGCGGAGTACTACGCGATGACCGTTCCCGCGCTGGTGCGCGAAGACCCCCGCCAACTGCCCGCCTCGCGCCGCGCCGAACTGGACGCTTTCGGCGCCGCCTGCCGCACCCGCCCGGAACTCAGCGGAATGGTGCAAAAGCTGTTTGAGCGCCTGCTGCCGCGCGTTCGACGTGATGAGGAGGGAGGGCGCACGCTCTCCTCGCTGCTGGAGACTCTGGGCTTCGATCCGGTGCAGCATGAACAGATTCGCGCCGACCTGCGCGCCGGAAGGATCGGACTGGCGCAGAACCGCCTGCCGGTCAGCGCGGATATCCGGGATGTGGAGGCGGGCGATGTCGCCGATTACGCAGAGATTACTCAGGCGATGCGCACGGAAGGGATGGAGGCGCTGCGCCTGGGAGAAGCGGCGGTCGTGACGCTGGCGGCGGGAGTCGGAAGCCGCTGGACACAGGGAGCCGGCGCGGTCAAGGCGCTGCACCCCTTTGCTCGTCTGAACGGCAGGCATCGCACGTTTCTGGAGACTCACCTTGCCAAAAGCCGCCGAATCGGTCAGCAGTGCGGAACACCGCTGCCGCACCTCTTCACCACCTCCTACCTGACCCATGAGCCTATCGAGGCGTTTCTGGAGTCGGAAGGCCGCTACGGCTACGAAGGCTCTCTCCTGCTGTCGCCGGGGAGGAACGTGGGGCTGCGAATGGTTCCGATGGTGCGCGATCTGCGATTCGCCTGGGAGGAGATGCCGCAGCAGACGCTCGACGAGCAGGCGCAGAAGGTTCGACGCAGCCTGCATGCCGCCCTGATGGAGTGGGCGCGCAACGTGGGCGAGGGAAGCGACTATACCGACAATCTGCCCTCGCAGTGTCTCCATCCCGTCGGGCACTGGTACGAGATTCCAAATTTGCTGAAAAACGGCATACTGACACGCCTGCTCGAAGAGCGTCCGCAGCTTCGCGTCCTGATGCTGCATAACATAGACACTCTGGGCGCGGACGCGGATCCCGGTCTGCTGGGGCTGCACCTGCACACCGGAGCCGCCCTGACGTTCGAGGTGACTCCCCGTCGGCTGGAGGATCGCGGCGGAGGACTGGCGCGGGTGGATGGACGACTGCGGCTGGTGGAGGGGCTGGCGATGCCCCGCGACGAAGACGAATTCAAACTCACCTACTACAACTCGATGACCACCTGGATAGACATAGACGCGATGCTGGCGGCTTTCGGTCTGAACCGGCGGACATTGAAAGATGCCGACGCGGTACAGGCGGGAACGCGCGCCCTCGCGACCCGGATGCCCACCTATATCACCCTGAAAGAGGTCAAACGGCGGTGGGGGCATGGACAGGAGGACATCTTCCCGGTCGCGCAGTTTGAAAAGCTCTGGAGCGACATGACCGCGCTGGCGGAACTGGAGTGCCGTTTTGTCGCTGTCCCGCGCTTCCGGGGGCAGCAGCTTAAGGAGCAGGCGCAGTTGGACGGCTGGCTGCGCGACGGCTCCGCCGCCTATGTGGAGGGACTCTGCGCCTGGTAACAGGCTATGGAAAGGGGAGAATCGGAGTGAGCGCCGCATTGCGTGAACATCATCAAAGGGTGGTTGATCGGCTGAGAGAGCGATATTCGGCAGACCCCCGCTATCCTGCCCTGATTGTTGGCGGCTCGATTGTGAAGGGAAGGGCGCGAGACGATTCGGATGTTGATGTTCTCTTCATCGCCACGGATGAGGAGTGGGAGCGGCAGAATCGGCGGGGAGAGCTTTTCCTCTACAGCGAGGAGATGTGCGACTACCCGGGCGGCTATATGGACGGGAAGCTGCTCACCTACCGTTTTCTGGAGGAGGTCGCCGATCGCGGCAGCGAACCGGCGCGTTCGGCATTTATCGGGGCGTCTCCTTTCCGAAGGCGGTCACCCGCTTCATGCGGGACAGCGAATGGAACTGGCGCGAGGGACGCCCGCCGCTGGAAGACTGGTAAAGGGTATTCAGAGGGAGTAACCATGAAGACTGCAATACAAACCACCATATCCGTCAGTTAAGAGCAGTGCGCCAGAAAACTGCCACCTTCTGTGCAACATGCGTTCCTTTCTATAACCGCTAGGAAGGATGATCCTGAATATATGAACCGGAAAGAGATGACCGTTTTCCCCTCCCCTTCGTCCCCGTTCATGGGCAGAAACGCGCTCCCCGATCTTTACACACAGACCCCTTTTAGATTCCCACACACTATATATAAAGACTCTATCTATATGGTGGTTATTATGGGGGAATGAAAAATGTGCATAACTTGGATCAGATGTCTGCATAAATAGGAGACCATTGCTATTTAGAGACCTGTTCATATCCCTTAATAGAGAGCAATAAATATCATTAATTATGAGATTGTACAGGCTTTGACTCTATGTTTAGACTAACAAAACAGCAAAAGTTATGCACATTTTGGGGCGAAAAATGTGCATAACTATGTGCATAACTTGTGTGCAGAATGTGCATAACTCCCGTGATCGAGCCAGTTATGCACATTTTCGAGGAGTTATGCACAGGGTTTTGCACAATTGTGCATAACTATGTGCATAACTTTTCGGAAGGGGTTTAATTGTCTAACTTCTGGCGGATTTCTTTTACTATTTTTTGCACAGAGGGGTCGTAGAAAAGTTGCGCTTCCACCTTCTTGATGGCGCGCAGAACGGTGCTGTGGTCGCGTCCGCCGATAGCCGCGCCGATCTCGATCAGCGAGTTTTCGGTCAGTTCGCGACACAGATACATCGCAACCTGACGCGCGGTGGAGACATCTTTATCGCGTCGCTGGCTGCGCAGAGAGTCTATATCGGTGTCGTATCGCTGCGCGACCGCCTTCATCACCGTTTCGATGGTAACGCCTTTGTGGGAGGGCTGTGAGGGAGGGGCTTTGTCTATGAAGAATTCAACGAGCACATTCTGCGCCAGTTCCACGCTGATGGGAGCGCGCATAATGGAGTGATAGGCAATCAGGCGCGTTAACGCGCCTTCCAGGGTGCGGATGTTCGACTGGATGGCGCTGGCGATATAGACCAGCACCTCCTGGGGAACACGGTAACCTTCCTGGCGGCAGCGCGATTCGAGGATTGCGATCCGGGTCTCCAGTTCCGGCGCGCCGATGTCCGCAATCAGTCCGCTTTCGAAGCGGGAGCGGAGTCTCTCGTCCATCGTGCGCAGTTCACGCGGACTGCAGTCGCTGGCGATAACGATCTGTCTGCCCATCTGATAGAGCGCGTTGAAGGTGTGGAAAAACTCCTCTTTCGTCTGCTCGCGCCCCGCGATAAACTGGATATCGTCCACCAGCCAGACATCCACATTGCGGTAGTAGCGGCGGAAGTCGTCGGTGCGGCGTTCGCGCAGGGCGCTGACGAAGTGGAAGGTGAAGTTTTCGCCGTCAATCAGGGCGACTCGGGTTGCGCCGTTACGTTCACGGATGGAGTTGCCGATGGCGTGCATCAGGTGGGTTTTTCCCAGACCGGAGCCGCCGTAGATGAACAGAGGGTTGTAGGCAGCGCCGGGAGCCATCGCGACAGCCGCCGCGCCCGCCTGCGCCATGCGATTGCTTCTCCCGATGATATAGGTGTCAAAGGTGTACTTCTCGTTGAACGGCAGATAGATGTCCGTAGTCTGTTCCGAGGATG
>CAYSDM010000016.1:0-66271 GCA_964429855.1 uncultured Chthonomonadaceae bacterium | reverse complement strand
CTATGGCGTTCGGGCCGCAGGGGGGGGAGGCGTCGCGCTCCTGGAGGAGGGCGTGTCATCGAACAGGCTGGCGGTCTTATCAGGCGATGGCACGGCGGGATCTGCCCGAGTCTCATCCGCCGTCTCCTCCTGCGTCTCGTAGATCAACGGACGCTCTTCGGCGGTGATGACGCTGAAATGGATATCCAGCGGTGAGCCGAGGATGGTTTCGAGGATGGATCGAATCTGATGACCGTACTTTTTATCGAGCCATTCGCGGGCGAAGGCGCTGGCTACTCCGAGGGTGACGCTCTGACAGCGGTAGGAGAGGGGGCGGATCGGGCGGATATAGCTTTCGAAGGTGACCGTATTCACCTTGCTGGCGAGCAGATGCAGGGCGCGGCCCCAGGCGCGCTTCAGCGCGATGGAGCGTTCGTCGTCCCCCAGTTCGAGTTGCTCGTCCGCCATCAGTAGCCCTTCTCTCCATGTTGCGGGAAATTATATCAGAACCAGACGACCGTGACAACGGCAAAAAGGGGGATTTTCGAGTCGCCCATACTGGTTCTTCCGGGAGTGCCCGACGCGCAATCGGCAGCGTGAAAACCGAATCATGGTGAAATCAGTTTCCAGTATGTAAGGTTTTTTTCACTTTTTCCGGCTACGCAGCGCGATTTCCTTGACAGGGCTTTCGAAGCCATGTTATATTACCCTACAGGGGCAGTATGCCCCTGTTTTATCCTGTGAATTCGCTGGAGCTTGAGACTGTGATAAAATCGCCGACGAACGAGGTGCGGGAGAGTGGTCGGAGTTCAGGCAGAGGAGCGTCTCGCGTGACGATGACCCGTCCGGTTCGCCATAAGAGTCACTTCTGGAAAAGAATCGGCAACACCCTCGGCGTGCTTGCCTGTCTCTTTTTTTTGACACTGGGCACAGTATTCGGACACTTCTACTGGGGCAGTAAAACGTTCCATGACGCCTTTCTGCGCGACCCGATGGGGATCTTCAAAGGGATGGCGCAGGGGGACCCGCTTCAGAACTGGACGATTGAAAAACAGTTTCCCGGACGCAGTTCGCTGATTATTCTGGTACTCGGCGTAGACTACGACTACGATAACCGCGCCCAGATCATCAAGACCGCCAACGGACGCAGCGACGCCATCCTTCTCACCCGCGTAGACTTTCTCAATCAGACCATCAACGCCATCACCATTCCCCGCGATGCCGCCGTCCGTATTCCGGGACGGGAGACGATTCACAAGATCAACGCCGCGCACAGCTACGGAGGGCCGGAACTCACCCTGGAGACGATCCGCTCCGTATTTGGGATTACCCCGGACGCCTACGTTACCGTGGACTTCAAGGGGTTTCAGAAGATCGTGGATGCTGTCGGCGGGGTTGAGATCAACGTGGAGAAGCGTCTGAAGTATGACGACAACTGGGGCAACCTTCACATTGATCTCCATCCCGGCTTGCAGCGTCTGAACGGGTATCAGGCGATGGGATATGTGCGGATGCGCCACTCTGACAGCGACGAGATGCGCTCCAAACGGCAGCACGCTTTTCTGGAGGCGATGCGCCGGAGCATTATGTCTCCCTCGAACTTCCTGAAACTGCCGCAGGTGCTGGATCGGCTGAATGAGAACATTCGCCGGGGCGCATTGACGGAGGATCAGCTTTTTGCGCTGGCGAACTATGCCCGCACACTGCCGAAAGAGCGGATTCGCGTTCAGACAATACCCTATGATGAAGGGCCGAGTTACGCCGCCATAGATGCCGATAAGACGGCGGACTTGATTCGGGAGATGTTCTATCCGGGGCAGTATGTTAGGGTTACGGTGGATGTGCCCGGTTTCGATGTGGTGCGCTCTCTCAACAGCCGTTATGAGCGACGACGCTCGCGCCGCGCTTCGGTGGAGGATCGTCGGGACGATCGCAGCGAGGAGCAGATGCTTGAAAAGCCGGAGAACGGCGGGGATCCCGGCACGATGACGGATGAAGCCGACGGCGGTCCGGGACAGGATACTCAACCCCCTACTCCCGATCCGGGGCGTGGAGATAACGGAGGAGGCAGCGATTCGGGGGGAAGCGGAGACTCCTCTGACAACCCCGGAAACACCTCGGAAAGCAGCCCGCAGACCCATCGTGAACAGAAGCGGGAGACGCATTCCGAAATAGCTCCGCCGCAGGAGACGAACCCTCCCTCCGGTCGTCCGGGGTAAGGAGGGAGGCGAGGATCGTTATGAAAGTGATCTCCTCTGAGAGCGTTGCGTTGGTAGATGTGCAGGCGGATGGCGCGAACCGCTGTCGCATTCGCGAACTGATTACGGATCAGGATGGCGCGCCTACCTTCGCCATGCGCCAGTTTCAGATCGAGCCGGGCGGTCAGACCCCCTTCCACCGCCACCCCTGGGAGCATGAGGTCTTCATTCTGGAAGGCTCCGGGCATGTGCAGAGCGAGGGCGGTCCGCGCCCCTTCCAGCCGCAGGATGCGATCTTCATTGCGCCCGACGAACTGCACTCCTTCGTCAATACGGGGGAGACCCCTCTGCGCCTGCTCTGCCTGATTCCGGTAGCGCAGCAGTGCTGTCGGTAGTTCAAACCGCGCTACCGCAGCGCTAACTGCGTCTGTCGTCCCCGCTTCATCACGCTGCGAAAGACAGGCATCCCCAGTCGCTGCGCCAGCATGCGCGCTCGTTTCGGCGCGTTCGCCTGCCGGATGTCGTTGAACAGCACGTAGACCGCCTCCGCCGTCTCCGCCTCCTCCTCTATGCGTTGCGCCCAACTGTCCAGCGGCGACTCCTCTCCGGAATCTGTCGGCGCGCTCTGCAACTCTGCCGTTTCCCATCGGCCCATCCGCAGATAGAGAAAATCGGCGGTGCGCGGCAGGGGAGGCAGGGGCAGTCGCTCCTCCTGAAGCGAATCGGTCAGGCAGAGAGCGATGCCGTACTTCTCGAGAAAAGCCAGGGTCTGCGGGCGATCCCAACTGACATGGCGAAACTCGATTGCCAGAGGCGTATCCGCCAGCCCCTCGCGGAGCGTTCGCAGGTGCCGCACCGCCTCCCGCGTACAGCAGAAAGACGCCGGGAACTGCGCCAGAACCGCACCGAGGCGGCGGCTGCGCGTCAGGGGCGAGATCGCCTCCCGAAACTCCTCCAGCGCGTTCTCGGAGAGGTTATCGGCATGGGTCAGGCTGCGATGCGCCTTGATCAGAAACCGAAACTCTTTGCGCGTTCGCCGGATCATCTTCTCCAGATTGGTCGCTTCCGGCAGATGGTAGAAGCTGAAGTCGAGTTCCACCGCGCGGAAGCGCTCTGCGTAGTAGGTCAGCCGGTCGCGCAGCGGCAGCGCCGGGGGATAGAACGTCCCCTCCCACTCCTGATAGGAGAATCCGCAGGTTCCCACATAGATATTCATTCGATTCACCTCTAACGCACAGATGTATAGCTCCTGGGATGTCTACTCGTTGAAGATGACCGAATGCGGAAAGCAGGAGAGCGCATCCTCTTTCTCGAACACAATGGCAGGGCTGCGGTGAGATGCAGGGGGTTCGCCGCAGCCGGAGATTTTGCTAGGAGCGATAGATGACGAAAAGACCCGTTGCGCTCGAAGACCTGCTGCGTTTCAGGCTGGCGAGCGACACCCAGATATCGCCAGACGGCAGGCGCGTGATCTTTGTTGTCCGGCGTACCGACCCGGAGAAGAACCGCTATCTATCGTCGCTGTGGATGGCGGATGTGGAGAGCGGCGCGGCGCGTCCCTTCACTGGCGATGGGCACTCAGACGGCTCCCCGCGCTGGTCGCCGGACGGGACGCAGATCGCCTTCCTGAGCGACCGCGACAAGCCGAAATCGCAGATATACCTGATTCCGGCGGACGGGGGCGAAGCGCGCCCGCTGACGAAGCTGGAGGAGGGCGGCATACAGGAGATCGCCTGGTCGCCGGATGGTCAGAAGATCGCCTTTATCTTCCGGGCGACGCCTCCGGAGCGGACCGAGAAGGCGCGCAAGGAGCGCGAGGAGAAGGGGGAAAGCTCGCCGGTTCGCGTCCATACGAAGCTGTTCTATCGGCTGGACGGTTTCGGCTACTTCGACGAATCGTTCGGGCAGGTCTGGGTGGCGGATGCGATGACGGGAGAGGCGAAGGCGTTGACCGATGTTCCCTATTCGCACGAATCGCTTGCCTGGTCGCCGGACAGCAAGACCATTGCATTTGTGTCCAATCGCCATGAGGATAACGACCTGAATCCCATGCTGGACGACATCTATACCATTCCGGCGGAGGGAGGCGAGGCGCAGCGCGTCGAAGCGCCTGCCGGACCTAAAGGCGCGCTTGCCTGGTCGCCGGACGGCAACTGGCTGGCGTATATGGGGCACACCGATATCGAGGAGTACTGGGGCGGCGCGAATACGCGGGTGCTGGTCATTCCAGCGAACGGAGCGTCGGAGGCGCGAGACCTGACGGGAGACACCGATAAGTCGGTCGGATATGACACGCTCTGCGATATGCACGATGTCGGGGCAGGCGCGTCGCTGCAGTGGTCGCCGGACAGTCTGGCGCTCTACTTCCCCGTCAGCGAACGAGGCGATACCCGGCTCTATCGAGTCGGGCTGAACGGGGGCGGCTTCTCTCCGTTGACGCCGGCAAATCACGAACTGGGCGCATTCAGCATCAGCCGGGATGAGCGGCAGTTCGCCCTGCTGCTGGGCACGGCGACCGATCCGCACGATCTCTATCTGGGGACCTCGGAGGGACATGGTCTGGAACTGAGCCGCCTGAGCCGGATCAATGCGGAGCTTCTGGAAGAGGTCGAGATGCAGATGCCGGAGCCGTTCGATATACCCAACGCGGACGGCGGCAAGGTGCACGGCTGGGTTTTACAGCCCCGGGGAAGAGAGGAAGGGACAGTGTATCCCTGCGTGCTCTATGTGCATGGCGGCCCGGCGGCGCAGTACGGCGGACAGTCCGCTCCGTTCCATGAACTGCAGTGGCTGGCGGCGAACGGCTACGTCGTGGTCTTCTCCAATCCGCGCGGCAGCAAAGGCTACGGCGAAGCGCATACGAAGGCGATCAAAGGCGACTGGGGTAACCGCGACTGGGATGACGTACAGGCGGTCGCCGACTACGCCGCCGCGCTTCCCTATGTGGATGGGGAGCGCATGGCGATCATGGGCGGCTCCTACGGCGGCTTCATGACCGCCTGGGCGGTAGGACATACAGACCGATTCCGGTGCGCCATCACCGACCGTCTGGTGGGGAATCTGCACAGCATGTCGGGAACCTGCGATTTCGCCTGGCAGCATGGCAAGACCTGGAAGGGCAACGCCTGGGACGATCCGAGCGATCTATGGCGATGCTCTCCGCTCGCCTACGCCGGGCGGATCAACACGCCCCTGCTCATCATCCACTCAGACGGCGATCTGCGCTGTCCGGTCGGGCAGGCGGAGGAGCTATTTGCCGCGCTGAGGGCGCAGCGAAAGACGGTCGAACTGGTTCGTTACCCGTCGGAGTCCAGTCACGGCATGTCGCGCAACGGTCCGCCTGATCTGCGTCTGGATCGTCTGCGCCGCAATCTTGCCTGGTTAGACCGTTATCTGAAGTAGTCGCAGGAGCGCACAGGCTCCCTCGAAAGGGTCGGGGGAGCCTATGCAAACTCTTCGCGCATCCGGTCGCAGTAGTAGCGAACGTTATCCCACAGGGCGTCCGGGGCGATTCGATGGTCCGGGCAGGGCAGATAGCCGCCCATATCCACCAGCGGCTTGAGGCGTTCGATCTCCCGATCCACCGCCGCGTAGTCCTGCGCGAAGACCCGCTTATCCATGCCTCCCACGCCCCGCAGTTCCCGCCCGTACTGCTCCCGCCAGGGCTGAATGCTCGCCCCCCAGGTTCCCACTTCGATCGGAAACATGGTATTGACCCCGTTCTCCAGCCAGATGGGGACAAGCTTGTCAATCTTGCCGTCGGAATCGAGGGAGACGATCTCCAGTCCCGCGCTGCGGACAAGCTGCGTGATCCGGCGATAGTGCGGACCGACCTTCTGCGCGAAGACCGAAGGCTTAATGAGCGGGCCGTTTTTGAAGCAGATATCCTCCCAGAAGTGGGCAAAGTCGAACTGCGCGCCGCTGGCGAGGGCGGCATCGGTGCAGCGATAGCAGAGTTCGCCGACGGTATCAATGATCTCGGTGAACAGCGCCTCATCATCGGCGTAGAGGTAGGCGGATCCCTCCACGCCCAGCCAGTTGCGTATCTGCCCGTAGAGGCTGCCGCAGTGCAGTCCGATGGGGTTCTCGCGCTGCGAGGCGTCTTTCCACTCCTCCAGAGCCGCCACGTTCACACGGTCGGGGTGCCACTGGAGGCGGGGGAGGTAGTGCTCCTCCCAGGCGGCGCGATCTTTCAGGAGGTGGTCTATCTCGGCGGGAATGGAGCCGGCTCCCGGCTTCTGGAGGATGATCATCCCGTCTGCGTTCAAAACGGTGTAGGAGCCGTCGTGGAACCGTTCGATGACGCGGCTTTCGAAGGGGGGGCGCAGTCCGTGACTGGTATAGAACATGGACTGCCAGTTGAAGTCGAATCCCAGTTTGTGGGCGATGGAGTGGTCTGCCGGGCTGTTATCCCCGTAGCCGGAAGCCTCCTCGGCGGTCAGATGTCCCTCCTGGTGCCACTTCTGCACGGTCTCCGACCAGTAGCCAAAGTGCACCAGCGGCAGGCGGTCATAGGGCTGATAGTTCAGAACGGCGAAGGCGCGTTCTCGATTGGTCATCGTGATTGCTCTCTCTGTTTATGATTTTAACGGCGGGCGGGCGGCTCTTCCGTGAGCGGGATTTCGCCGCGCAGCATCCGCGCTCCCTGTCCTGCAAGCCACAGGTAGTGATCGGAGGGAAGCCCCTCGCAGGTAACGAACTTCGATTCCCCGACAGGGGGGTCGTTGGCGCATTTGAATATCGCCGTCCCCTCGTCCACCTCGTCGAACATCGCCTGATAGAGCATCGTCGCCCCGGCGCGTTTGGCGGCGGCGTACTGGCTCCAGAGGAAGCGTCCCTTCAGGCGGGGGATCAGGTCGAGTTTCGAATCGAGGAACATATTGTGCCAGGAGAAGCCCGGAAAGACGACCGGCAGGTACTCTTTGCCATTCTGCCTGCACCATTCCAGATCGGGAGTCCACCGGCGTTGGGCATGGAGGCGCGCCTGCTCCGGCGTGGCGTAGCGTCCTACCGTCCAGGGACTGACGATGTCGGCTTTGCGGATCAGGGCGTGCAGGGTCGGATCGTTGACGCTGTCGGCGTCCAGCGTTCGCCATCCGGTCGGGACGCCCAGCATGACGGTGCATCCGCCGTAGCGCGGGTCGTTCTTGAGGAACTCCACCAGAGTCATCCCCTCCTGCAGGGTGTAGCGGCGGTTGTCGTTGAAGCCGAATCCCCAGACCGCGACGACCGGCTTGCCGTTGTGGCGCAGATAGGCGGGATCGCGGGTGATCTGCATCCGGTCTAGCAGCAGCTTCCAGTCCTCCAACATGCGCGTCATCTGCCCTTCCCGCATCCCCGACAGATCGTACATGACGGCGTAGGCGCGTCCGTAGAGGTTGGCTCCTTCGCGGCAGTGCGCCAGAACGCGGCTGCTGTGGCGCAGCCCTTTGGGGTGGAAGGTCTCGACAGCGAAACGCTGCACGAAAGCGCCGTCTATGCCGTGGTCGCGCATCCATCGAAAGTGGCGCAGGACGGTTTTGCGGTTGTAGGAGCTGAAGACCTCGGCGACGCGCCCGTCAGCATGGCGGAAGGGGGTCGGGTAGCGTTCGTCGGGGTCGAGTTCGCTCACGTCGGGCCACAGATCTATCGAGCAGCTTCCCGGTCGAAAGCCGTTGGAACCCGCCCAGTGAAACCATCCTCTCTCGGCTCCGTCGCCTTCCGCCGTGAACCATCCCTGATAGCCGCACATCACCTTCCCGACAAGGGTCTGCCGGTTGACGCCCCGTTCGCTCGGTCCAGAGTAGGGAGCCATCGTCTGCGCGATCGCCTCCTCGCGGGTCAGTTCGGACTGCGGGGCGTTTTCGGCGGGAGGATGGGACGCCGAGAGCCAGGCGATGACGCCGATGATCAGGGCAAGTAACAGGATCAGTTTCACGGGCTCCTCTCCTTCGGGCTTTCTCTCTCCTTTCCGCTTCCGGCGCGCTTCTCCCTGCACAGGCAGGGTATTTCAGGGTCGGCTGCGAAAACAGAGATGCGCGGCGGCGCGAAATCATTCACAGATGCGGAGCGGATATGGGCAAGGTTCTGGTGCTTTACGACAGCGCGACCGGGCATACGAAGCGGATGGCGGAACTGGTGGCGGAGGGAGCCGGGAGCGTGTCGGAGATGGAGGTGCGCCTGCGGTCGGTGGAGGAGGCGACGGGCGACGACCTGTTGTGGTGCGACGGCGTTGCGGTCGGCGCGCCGACCAATATGGGCGTCCTCTCCTGGAAGATGAAACGGTTCTGGGATGAGACGGTCGGGGGGTTGTGGGGCAGGCTGGACGGCAAGATCGGCTGCGCCTTTGCCTCCCAGGGCGGTCTGGGCGGCGGCGCGGAACTGACCTGCCAGAGCCTGCTGCTGGTGCTGATGAACTTCGGCTTTCTGGTGTTTGGGGTTCCCGACTATGTGGCGAAGGGCGTCACGCTGCACTACGGAGCCATCTGCGCGGGCGAGCCGCGTTCGCCGGAGATGCAGGACGCCTGCCGCCGGCTGGGGGAGCGTCTGGCGGACTGGGTGGCGGTCTACGCGGATCGGCGCGAGGAGCGGAATCCGGTGACGCGCCGGAAACGGTAGTCGTTGGACGAGTTGTGAAGGGAGGGGGTGTATCGTCTAATATTTGTAACAAATTTCACAAACAGCCCATGTCAGACACTCTAATGAGTGATAAACTTCAAATGTAGTCGTCAAAACGTAGATAGATGACTTGTAAGAAAGAAGTTTAATCATGTTTGTGAAAAAAGCCGCGACCATGACCGTTTCCCTGCTTGTCATAGGGCTTGCGATTTTCGCGGTTTGTCCTGCATCTGGGCAGATTATAATGAATAACCTTCCTCCGATGACTGGTGTGGCAAGTCCACCTGTGAAGGCTAAGATTACCACGTTGGTAATCTATTCAATTTCACAAACAGACGCCGACACTTGGTCTCCAAGTGGTCAGTTGTTCGACACAACTTGTGCAATTCACTGTGTTGCTCTGAGAAGTATGACGGGAATGTATCCGCCCACATCTCGTGGAGTAAGTGGATTTACACAGATATGGGATATCGTTGGATTTGCTAAAGATGTCCCAGGATATTACGTGGACGAATGGCTGTTGGTGAATGAGAGAGGAAACACTGACGAAGCAAAAGACGAACCATTTGCTGTAGCGCAGGTAGTAATACTGGAGCCTCCTGTTGGCAATCCACCCGGCGGGGGAGGCGGTAACTGAGAAAGGAGCAGCATCATGTCTTCTCTTGGAAGGATGGCGATTCTAGCGCTTCTGTCTGTCTTTGCGGTCGTTGTGCGCGCTCAGACGCCTCCTCATGCGAAAGAGGCTGCTCCCGAACCGCTGGTGACACTGGAGTTGAAGCAGGCAACGCTGGCGGATGTGGTGGAGGCGCTGGGGAAGCAGTACCGCCTCAACATCCTTGCGGACGCCTATCTCAATGATCTGACGCTGCCGCATGTGAAGGTGGAGCAGGTTCCTCTGGGGATGGCGGTCTCGCGTCTGGCGGCTCTGTATCAGCGTCAGGTCTTCTCACGCAACGGGGTGCTGGTGCTTCGCCACCATCGCTGGCATCTTCGGCGCGAGCAGGAGAGGTTTCGGATGCGCCAGTACAGGGTGACCTGGACGACTCCGGGGCGTATTCTGGTGGAGGATGCGGAGAAGCCAGCCTCCTCTTCTGCGTCAAAGCCCGTGGGCGGCGCGGCGCGTTTCTTCCCGTTTCTGCATGTGGAGGCTCGCGACGCTCCGGTGCACAAGACGCTGGAGATCGTCTCTCAGTCGTGCGGGTGGGCGATCCGTCTGGATCCGGCGCATCAGGAGCGTCGGATGAGCGCCTACCTGTCCCGTGTGACTCCAGGGCAGTTGGTGGAGTCGGTGACGCTGCTGCTGTTCAGCGGTCAGGAGGTGTTGATCGGTCAGAGCCCTTCGCAGAAGCGCGAGGAGGCGCGTCTGCTTGCTGAGGCGACGGACAGCCGTTCCGAGCGAGAGAAGCTCAGCGATGAGTTGACCCCCGAACTGCTGAATCTTCTCAGCCCTGAGCAGCGGGAGAAACTGGCGAGAGGCGAAGAGGTAGCGCTGCCGCTCAACTCCCTTCCGGCAGGTATTCGGGAGCGCGCCCTGAAATATGTACAGGTCCGAATGGATGGACTGAGTAAAAGCCAGCCCGACTTTGCCGATAAAATGGACCGGTCGCGTCTCTCCGACTTCAGTGTCGTACTGCTTCCTCCTCCCAGCACCGTGATCGGCGTGAACGGGTTCAGCAAAGATGGGAGGTTCATGGGCTTTTAGGCGTCTGATTCACTGAGGGGATCGGGACTGCCCGGCGTCGGCGAACCGATGCCGGGCGGTTGTCTCTTGTATGCTGTCAGGGAGGGGTCAGCGATGGGCGAGGTGCGCAAGTCGGGAGCGGTTCCGGTCGAACTGCGCCGGGAGCCGGAGGGCTGGAGACTGTATCGGGGCGGAGCGCCCTATTATGTGAAGGGGGCGGTCTACTGGGAAGATCCGACGGGAGCGATCCCTCTGCGGGGCATTCTGGAGCGCGGAGGTAACTCGGTGCGCGTGGGCGGTCCCCACCTGGAGCGGATTCTGGAGGAGGCGGCGCGGCTGGGGATGACGGTGACGGTCGGGCTGCCGATGAAGATGGAGTATGTGCATCAGTTCAACTACAGCGACGAACGCGCCGTGCGGGAGCAGTTTGAGGCGGTGAAGGCGGTAGTGCAGAAATACAAGGATCATCCGGCGCTGCTGATGTGGGGCGTCGGCAACGAACTGCCGCTCTTCTATACCGACAAAAAGCTGTGGGATGCGGTCAATCAGGTCGCGGAGATGATCCATGACGTGGACGGCAAGCACCCGGCGATGACCGTGATCGGGGATTCGCCGCCGTTTGAGGCGGCGGCGGCGGAGATCAAGGCGCGCTGTCCTGCGATAGACCTGCTGGGGATCAACGCCTATCAGGACCTGCCGGAGGTTCCCGAACGCCTTCGGCGCGGCGGTTGGGAGAAAGCCTACTGCGTGACCGAGTGGGGACCGTCCGGCAACTGGCAGGTTCCGAAGACCCGCTGGGGCGCGCCGATAGAGGAGACGAGCACGGAGAAGGCGGCGGTCTACCGGCATCGCTACGAGCAGACGATGGGCAGGGATCGGCAACAGTGTATCGGCTCCTACGTCTTCTTCTGGCAGTGGAAGATGGAGGCGACGCACACCTGGTTCGGGATGTTTCTGGAGACGGGCGAGCGGACGGAGACGGTGAATCTGATGCAGTTTCTCTGGACGGGAGAGTGGCCCGCCAATCGCGCCCCGCGTGTCGAAGGAATGACGATCGGCGGACGCGCGGCGCGGGAGGAGGTTACGCTGAAGCCGGGAGAGAGGCAAGAGGCGGTCGTAATGGCGACCGACCTGGACGGCGACCCCCTGACGTATCGCTGGGAGATTCTGCCGGAGGTGAAGCCGGGACTCTATGCCGGCATGGGCGAGGCGCGCGCCGCTCCCCTGCCCGACCTGATTCACTCTACGCCCGGGGCAAAGATCGCCTTCACCGCGCCGCAGGAGCCGGGGGCGTACCGGCTGTTTGTCTTCGTTCTGGATGGTCAGGGCAACGCGGCGACCGCCAATGTGCCGTTTTTTGTGGAGGAGTAGCGAAAAGGGAGCGGCGAATTCGCCGCTCCCCTGCTTACAACGCTTGAAAGACTGTCCCCACCGTCAGAGACCGCCTCTCCTATAGGAACTAGACCTTTGCGGGTTCTGCGACGAGATCCCGGGCAGGCACATAACCCATTTCGCTGAGAATGTCTTTGGCGTCGGTCTCGAGCAGATCAGCCACAGCGCGGATAAAATCTACAGACGGACGCACCGTCGCGGCCTCTTCCACACTGTGCCACTCGGTCTGTTTGGTTTCCATCGTCTACCCCTCTGGAGAATATACGGGCGGTAACCTCTTCGTCCCGCTTTTTTACAGTTGAAAAGTATAGCATAGAGAAGCGCTTCGGTCAATGACTATTTTTTCCTTCCGAGAGCCGGGTTCTCCCGGATATTGTCGCGCGTTTTTATGGAGGAGAGTCTTGCGTAATGTAACTTTAGAGCGTTAAAATTACATTACGCATCTGCGCATGAAAGGATCGTTACACTATCTGCCATGAAGCGCGGCTTACGGGGAACCGAAACCTGCCGGGGATAGGGCAGGCGGTCAGGCGGCGGCGCGCATCAGGGCGGCTGCTGCGTCCAGCAGGCGATCCGCCACCTCGCGCTTTCGCATCTTTGGAAGCGGTTGGGCGTGCCCGTCGGCGAAGAGCAGCGTAACGATATTGGTGTCGGTCTCGAATCCCGCGCCTTCCGCCGTGACATCGTTAGCGACGATCATGTCCAGTCGTTTGCGCGCCAGTTTCTCGGCGGCGCGCGGGAGCAGGTTTTCGGTCTCCGCCGCAAAGCCCACCACGATCTGCCGGGTCTTTCTGGCAGCCAGCGTCCCGACGATGTCGGGCGTCTCGCGCAGGCGAAGAATCAGCGTTTCCCCCGTCCCTGCCTTTTTGATCTTCTGATCGGCGACCTGTTCCGGCGTATAGTCGGCGGGCGCAGCGGCGGCGATGAACAGGTCACAGGCGTCAAAATGCGCCTGCGCGGCGCGCAGCATCTCTTCCGTCGTCTCCACGCGCACCACCTCGATCCCCGTCGGCGGCGCGATGGAGGCGGCTCCGCTAATGAGCGTCACGGCTGCCCCGCGCGCGGCAGCCGCCTCCGCCACCGCGTAGCCCATCTTGCCAGAGGAGCGATTCGTCAGAAATCGCACCGGATCGAGCGGTTCGCGAGTCGCCCCTGCGGTTACCAGAACGCGCTTTCCCTCCAGGTCGCGCGTCTGGGTCAGATGCGCGACCACCGCCTGCACGATGGTCTGAACGTCCGCGAGTTTGCCATACCCCTCGGTGCGGCAGGCGAGCACCCCGAACCCCGGTTCGATAAAGCGCACGCCGCGCGCCTGAAGCAGGGCGATATTCGCCTGCGTCGCCGGATGCGCCAGCATGACGGAGTTCATGGCGGGAGCCGCCAGCACCGGGGCGGTGGTCGCCAGCAGAAGCGTGGAGAGCACATCATCCGCGATGCCGTGCGCCATCTTTGCCAGAATGTTGGCGGTGGCGGGGGCGATCAGAACGAGGTCCGCCTGCTGCGCGATGTGGATGTGCGCGATCTTGCCTTCGTAGGGTTCGTCGAAGACGCCGCTCAAGACCGGATTGCCGGTGAGGGCATAGAAGGTGACCGGACCGATAAATTCGGCGGCGTGGGCGGTGAGAGCGACATGCACCTGCGCGCCGAGATGCCTTAACTGGCTGGCGACATCGGCGGCGCGGTAGGCGGCGATGCTCCCGGACACGCCCAGGAGGATATTGCGTTCATAGAGCGGGAGGGTGGACATGGGCATCTCCGTGAACGATACGACAGCGCTCCGCCAGAATAATCATGCGCAGGGTCTCGACGGCGCGCTCCAGGTCATCATTGACAACCAGATAGTCGTAGAGCGGGGCGGTCTCCAGTTCCCGGCGAGCGGTCTGAAGGCGGGTCTGCATGGCAGCCTCGTCATCCGTCTGGCGCGAACGCAGCCGCCTCTCCAACTCCTCCCATGAAGGAGGAGCCAGAAAGAGGAGGATGGCTTCGGGCAGCGCCTTTTTGACCATCAGCGCGCCCTGCACTTCGATCTTAAGGATCACGTCGTTATTTCGGGCGCGTTCCCGCTCGACGAAGTCGCGGGGAGTGCCGTAGAGGCGCTGACCGTAGGGAGCATATTCCAGGAAGAAGTTTTCGGCTATTCGCGCCTCGAACTCCTCGCGAGAGAAGAAGAAGTAGTCTACTCCGTGGGTCTCTCCGGCGCGGGGTGGGCGGGTGGTGGCGGTCACGCAGCGAATCAGATTCGGCGGACGCTGCGCCGAATCCAGCAGGCGCTCCAGGACGGTGTCTTTGCCGACGCCGCTGGGACCGGAGACGACCAGCAGGCGACCCTGTTTCGGGAGTATCTCTTCCAGCATAGGTCTCTGTTCACCATCGCCGGGGAGTTTCCCTGCGCGGCGTTTTCCGGTTCGCATGGCAGGCAAAGGAGAAGGCTGCCCCGCCGGGGCAGCCTTCTCGGTGAAAAGAGAGATGATGGAGGTTGTTGCTAGATCACGATCACGTTCGAGGCACGCAGCCCCTTGCCGCGCGGGTCCTGGATCACATCAAATTGAACGCGTTGTCCCTCCTGCAGGGACTTGTAGCCGTTCATCTGTATGGCGCTGTAGTGCACAAAGACATCCTCCCCATTGTCCTGGGCAATAAAGCCATACCCCTTGGCAGCGTTGAACCATTTGACGGTTCCCGTTGTCGACCTGTCTGTCTACTTTTGTCAATGAAAAAATACGTGTTCGGCGTCTAGCAAGATCGAAGCAGTCAGACAGACGACCGACCGAAGCAGGCGGTGGAAGATCCGAACGGCTGCAGCTCTCGCGAACGACTCGACACATTCGCCCTGGCAGGCGAACGCGCCAATTGTAACATAAGGTTTTTGATAAAGCAACCCCTGCAAGGATAATTTTGCCTGTTTAATTTTACGCTTGCAAGCCCCTCTTTTTCTGTCCTTTTGAGCCTAAAACGGCTCTGAAATTCGCGATAAAGTTACCTTCGTAATGGATCGGCAGCCTGCCGCCGCGTGTCAGGCTCCACTCTGTCTGTGATCGGCAAGGACCTCCGCGATGACCTGCCGGGCTTCTTCCGCCCTGGCGGGATTCGTGTGAATGTTTGCCGTCAGCGTTATCAACGCTTTCCACAAAGCCCAGCCGCGCCCGCGCGCCCAGGTTAATCTATCCGCCTGCAGAGTCGCGCGAAACGCCTCCCGGCTCTCGCCGGATAGAAGCGTCCAGGCAATGGTCGTATCGCAGGCGGGATCGCCCACGCCGCAGCTCCCGAAATCAATCACGGCGCTGAGGCGTCCGTTGTTGACGAGCAGGTTCCCCGCAGCGATGTCGCCATGAAACCAGACCGGCGGTCCCTGCCACTGCGCCTGAAGGGCGGTTTCCCATACAGTCCGGGCCGCTTCGGCGTCCATCGTGTTCCCCAGGGCTGCGAGCGCATGGCGGGTCTCGGCGTCGTACACAGTCAGCGGCGCGCCGCGATAGAAGCAGTGCGGGCCAGCGACCGGACCATCGGCGGGATCGATCTGTTGAAGGGAGTTGAGGAACTGCGCCAGCGAGACGGCAAAGGCAGATAGTTCCGCGATGCGTTCGACGGCGGCGGCTTCGCCCGGGAGCCAGGAGTAGATAGACCAGCGCCAGGGATAGCCGCCATAAGGCGCGCCTCTTGCGAGTGGAACGGGAACAGGCAGCGGCAGGAGGGGAGCGAGTTTCGGCAGCCAGCGATGCTCCTTCTCGACCTGCGGAACATACCTCTCTGCGCTCGGCAGGCGCACGCTCATGCGGTCGCCCAGACGAAAGGTTCTGTTGTCCCATCCGCCCGGCTCTACCGGCGTAATGGGCAGGCTTGCCCATTGAGGGAACTGTGCGGCGACCATCTGCCGCACGAGGTTCACATGGATGTCAGGCTGCTCTAAAGGCATCTTACTGTCGTTCACAAGCCGGGAAAGCCGCTCCCCTGCAAGGGGATCAGCGGGGCGGTTTGCGGGGAGCCGTCTCGACTTTCGGCTTTCCCTTTACGGGGTGAATGGTGATGCGGGTGATGATCTGCTCTCCCTCCTCATCGCGCTTCAGGTGAAGGGTAACGCTCTGACCGGCGCGCAGGCTGGTCAGGGGAACATCGCGGGAGGCAAGGCGCACCAGACAGTCGTCCGCCATGGAAAAATCCCTCTCATCTCCGGCGACGGAGCGCAGGGAGAGGGTGCGTTTTGCCGGATCGCAGGCTTTCACCGTGCCGGAGACGCTTGAGCGGGTGCGCTCTTTCAACCGCGCCGTCATCTCGGCGAGGTCAGAGACCGCCGTCGCCATCAGTCCGCCGCCCGGCAGCAGACGGGGCGCGATATAGACCGTCTCGCCGGTCTTAAAGTCAGCGGCAGAGGCGGGCTGTCCTCCCCTTGCCCAGAGCGTCTTATCGGTGATGCGATAGTCGAGCGGGGCGTTATCGGAGCCTTCCGACGCCCGCAGAGAATCGTCGGTGATCTCCAGAATGGTGACGCGGGTGGTTTCACGGCGCACGCGAGTCAGCCAGTCCCAACTGACTTTATCCGCGACATCATAGAGGCTTGCCGGACCGACGCTGCTTTTCCGAAAGCGCACGACGACCACCTCGCCGGGTTTGAAATCGGCGGCGGTCACCGCCCGTTTCTCGCGCAGGAACCGGGTCTTCTCGGTTAAGCGATAGAGGATCTGCGCGCCGGCGCGTGGTTTGAGAGCGAGCGTCGCCGTCGCCGCATCTATGGAGACGAGGGTTCCCGTCTGAACGTTGGCGGGGCGGGCGGGAGCGCGGGTCGTCTGGGCGTCGCCGGGGATCGGGCATGCAGGCAAAAGGCAGAGTATCCACAGAGCGATCTTGTGCCTCATGAGAACGCCTCCAGATATCGGAAATCAAGATGGCGATAATCGCCTGAAGTGACCTTATTGTAACAGGAACGTGGCCGCCTGGCAATGCATCCACACGAGCATCCCAGAGCATTTCCTGTCTGTTAAATGCCGTAGTAGTCCCGGCATCTGGGATTCATCGGGTGACCGGGAATCCACCAGCGTTTGTAGGGATGTCCGGTCCAGGGGTGCGGCACATGGTCGTCTTTAGCAGCGCGGCAGGCGTCGCAGGTCGGTTCCAGATTGGCGATCTCTTCCGTGCCTCCTTCGTCCGGCGGGAGGTAGTGGGTCAGTTCCGTGGCGGGCGAACTGCAGTAGCGACAGTCACTTCCTTTGAGTTGAAACACCGTGTTGCGTTGAGAATCTCTATTCTCCGTCATGGTACGGTCTCCTAAAGGCATTCGAACGACAGGGCGGGATCCGAATGTGTGACCGATGGCGTTTCCGGTGTAGCGTGGCGAGCGGCCTGAAGGGTGTCGTCGGCAGCCAGATGGAGAGGCGCAGGCTTCCCGGCGGACAGCAGGGCTGTGTTCAGTCGGTTGTCACGTAACGAGCGGAAAGATATCAGTAACAGTTGGTTTGTAGATGTGCTGCAGCGGTCTTTTCGCCTCTGAACGTCGGATTAGAGGAGACATATCCGAGCGGATAGAGAGGCATCCGCATTCTCCCCGTGCGCGAGACCGCCGTATGATTCACTACTAAAATTATAACCACCATTTTCGATTTATTTGTTACAAAAGATGGCAGTCATATCTACTTGATTTTTTCGGAGAAGGAGCGGTTTGGGGACAGGAACTCGTCCCGAAGGGGGTTTGCAGGCATTCGGGGATAGAGGTCGGGGCTGGAGGAGCCGCCATTCGGCTGGCGCAGTTCTCCCGGTAGTTCCAGCGAGACTGTGTTGTGGGGCGACTGGCCAAGGATTAGTGGAATGAGAGCGGTGTCGGGGAGTATGCGTGGTAAAAGGAGCCTGGCGGTGAGTTTTATTCCGGCTCCGAGCGCGAGAAAAGCCTGCGCCAGAGACCGCGGTTACGCGCCTCATGCTCCCGGTGCCCTTTGCGGAGTTGGTCGCGCTGGAAACGCGCCGTGATTTCGCGCTTCTCTTCGCCGTCGGCGCAAGACTCTTCCTCTTTGCTCTGCGCGGCGGAGATCACCTGCTCCGCCGTCGCCTGGATCATTTCGCCCATGCCGGGGATCGGGGAGATCAGAGCAGAGATGGGGATCGGCGGGCGCTCTTGCGTTGGCGCGGCGGAACACCCGGTCTCTTGCGTTGGCGCGGCGGAACACCCGGTCTCTTGCGGCGGGGAGGACGAGACGGGCGGCTCCGGGGCGACTGCCTCTGAAGGCGCTGCAGGGGGGGAGGTTGGAGGGACGGGCGGCGCATTTCGGTACGCGGGCAGGGGCTGTTGCGCGGCTTTGGGCGCTGCGGGCAGAGGGTTCTCTTTGCCAAGCAGATACTCCAGCAGACGCTGCTGCTCCTCCAGTCGCAGGTTTGCCTCTTTGAGCAGGGTCTCCAGATTGGCGATTCGCTCATCCTTGCGCGTAAGCTGCTCGCGAAGAATCCGAACCAGTTCTGTGAGGGCATCCGGGCGCGTTTCGGTCATCAGATAAACTCTAAATTGCTCACAAAAAGAAAAAAATCCCGGTAATGTCTACATACGGAACATTTGGCATGGTATTTGCAATATAAGTGAACTGAGGAGATTGTGAAGACATCATTCCTGTTTTGTCGTGCTGCTAAGAGTAACAATGAAATGGCGATAGTTCCGGAAGCGCCCTGTTACCCTTCGCCTATCGCAAAAGGAACGATGCGCGGATTGACCTCCGAAAAGCTACAGGGCGTCACTTGTTCCCGAGTAGTATCGTTTCACGAGTCACTGGGCCGATCCGCAAAGATGGTCGGCTTCTGGGAGAGTCGCTAGTCCTTGTTAGCAGGCGGCGGCAGCAGGCGTTCCTGACTGCCGCCGCTTCTTTATTTTCGGCGCTATTCGCGCCGAATCCCCAGTATTTCGTAGCGGGCTTTTCCGGAGGGTACTTGAATTTCGACAATCTCTCCCACTTTTTTATTCAGCAGCGCCTGCCCGACCGGAGACTGCACCGAAATGCGGTCGTTGATCGGGTCTGCCTGAACTCTGTCCACCAGCGTATACTCCCACTCGTCTTCCGAGTCCAGATCGCGCACCATCACCACCGAACCAAGCGCCGCGCCGCCTTCTCCCGATTCCGTATCATCGGGAACAATGCGGGCAACCTCCAGCGTGTGTTCCATTTCGGCGATGCGTCCGTTGAGAATGCCCTGATCGCGCCGCGCCGCCTGATACTCGAAGTTTTCGGAAAGATCGCCATACGCGCGCGCTTTTCTCAGCGCCTCGGCGATCTCTGCGCGCTTTACCGTTTTCAGGTACTCCAACTCCTGCTGCAATTGACGGTAACTGCTCTCCGTCAGGATAATCTCCTCCGGCATCCGGCGTGTTCACTCCTTTGAAGGTCTATCGGCAGGGCGGGTCAGCGCAGCCTGCGCCGACGCACTTCATCTCAAACTCATCCGCATACCATACCACAGCGCCTCTCACCCTGTCAACGCCAGGATCGGCGTTTCCCTCGCAATAGATCGGTATTTTACATGCAGTCCTGTAGAGAATCGTTCTCCTGTCATTCGGCGACACAACGGGTATACTCATCGTAAGCGGCGTGTCCGCGATGGGAATCGGGTCAAAAGAGCGCGTTCTACCGCGATCAGACAGTGAGAGATGACTATGGCTGATGGGGACTATATCAAACTGGCGACGCTGCAAAACGTGTCCGCCTTTCGCGACTATCTGGAGACTCTGGGGATTGAGATACCGTGTGACGAGACGCTGCTCTGCGCGCCCCAATCCCCGCTGAGTCATCCCTGCGTGGTGTTCGGGCGCGCAGTGGGCAATCGCTTTGCGGTTCAGCCGATGGAGGGATGGGACGCCACCCCGGACGGCAGGCCGACGGAGAGCCTTTTACGTCGGTGGCGGCGATTCGGAGAGAGCGGCGCGAAGCTGATCTGGGGAGGAGAGGCGTTCGCTGTGCGCCATGAGGGGCGCGCTAACCCGAATCAACTCTTTCTGCACGCGCACAGTCTCGAAGACCTGACCCGGCTGCGCGAGACGCTGACAGAGGCGCATCGCGCCGCGATGGGAAGCGCGGAAGACCTGCTGATCGGTCTGCAGTTGACGCACTCCGGGCGGTTCTGTCGCCCCAACGGGCAGAAGATGGAGCCGGTGATCCTCTACCATCACCCGATTCTGGATCGCAAATTCAACGTTCCCGCCGACTATCCGGTTCTCGCCGACGGGGATATCCGCGCTCTGATTGCCGACTTCGCGCGCGCCGCAAAGACGGCGCAGGCGGCGGGCTTTGACTTTGTGGACCTCAAGCACTGTCACGGTTATCTGGGACATGAGTTTCTGAGCGCGTTCACCCGTGAAGGCGACTTTGGCGGCTCGCTGGAGAATCGGACTCGGTTTCTGCGGGAGACGGCGGCTGCCATCCGCGCCGAAGCTCCGGGGTTGCCCATAGCGGTGCGCCTGAGCGCGTTCGATCTGGTTCCCTACCGCCCCGACCCCGATCAATCGCTGCCCGGCAGACCCGGTCCGGGCCTCTACGAAAACTACTGTGACTGCATGCCCTATCGGTACGCCTTCGGGGTGAATACCGAGCAGCCGACGGATCTCGATCTGACGGAGACGATCCAGTTTCTGGAGATACTGCAGAGCCTGGATATTTCGCTGGTGAACCTGACGGCAGGCAGCCCCTACTACAATCCGCATATTCAGCGTCCGGCGCTCTATCCTCCGTCGGACGGCTACCTTCCTCCGGAAGATCCGCTGGTCGGGGTGGCGCGGCAGGTCTTTGTCACCTGGTATCTCAAACAGATGTTTCCCGAAATGACGTTCGTCGGGACCGCCTACTCCTATCTTCAGGAGTTTCTGCCCCATGTGGCGCAGGGGGTAGCGCGCGAGGGCTGGGCGGATTTTGTGGGGCTGGGGCGGATGATTCTCGCCTATCCGGAACTGCCCCGCGATATCCTGCAGGGTAATCCGATCCAGACGAAACGTCTCTGCCGCACCTTCAGCGACTGCACCACCGCGCCGCGCAAGGGACTGCCCTCCGGCTGCTACCCGCTCGATTCCTACTATAAACGGGGCGAGAATGCGAAGCGTCTGGCGCAGATTAAACGCGCTGCCCGCGAGTAAAGGAGATATCTATGAAGCATGTCTGGCTCTATCTATCGAAGACCGATCTGGAGACGGAGCGCCGACAGTGTGAGGAGGAGGGACGCGATCTCGCCGGCCTGCAGGAGGAGTTTGATCGGGTAGGCGCGCTCGATCTGGAAGACCTGCGGAATCAGCCGCAGGCGCAGACGCTTCTGGATCGCACGATCACGTTGCCGATCCGGGAAGGCTATCCGTATCATGAGCCTTCCGATCTGGAGGGGATTCGGGCGGCTCGTCCGCAGAATCGCCCGAATCTGCCCGGCTGGACGGGCGGAGATGTGCTGCTGGAGGAGAAGGTCTACGGCGCGTGGCTCGGTCGCTGCTGCGGCTGCCTGTTAGGCAAGCCGGTCGAGGGCTGGCGGCGCGAGCGGATGTGGGGCTATCTGAAGGAGTCCGGTCGCTGGCCCCTCGGCGACTACTTCCGCCGCAGCGTCCCGGAAGCGGTGCGCGAGAAGTACAACCTGCGCCCCTGGGCATTCAAGGAGGATGTCTCCTTCATGCCGGAGGATGACGATACCAACTATACCACGAGCGGTCTGGTAATCATGAAACGGCACGGGCGAGACTTCACCCCGACCGACGTGGCGAACTTCTGGATGAGCGACATCCCGATTCTGCACACCTGCACGGCGGAGCGCGTCGCCTATCGCAACTTCTGCAACCTGCTTCCGCCCCCGCTGTCGGCTTCGTTCCGCAATCCATACCGGGAATGGATCGGGGCGCAGATACGGGCAGACTTCTTCGGCTGGGCGGCTCCGGGCGATCCGCAGCTTGCGGCGGAGTTTGCCTGGCGAGACGCCTGTATCAGTCATGTAAAAAACGGAATCTATGGGGAGATGTGGGTGGCGGCGATGCTGGCGGCGGCCTATGTGACGGACGACACCCCGACGATCATTCAGGCGGGACTGGGAGAGATTCCGGAGCGATGCCGTCTGGCGGAGGATGTGCGCGCCGTGCTGGCGTGGCATCAAGAGGGAATCTCCTACGATGAGGCGCTGGAGCGTCTGCACGGAAAATGGAACGAAAACCGGGCGCACGACTGGTGTCATACCATCTCCAATGCCATGCTGGTCGCCATCGGACTGCTGTGGGGCGAACTGGACTACGGGCGTTCCATCTGCCGCGCGGTGCAGGGCTGTTTCGATACCGACTGCAACGGGGCGACCGTCGGCAGCGTGGTCGGGGTCGTTCTGGGCAAAAAGGCGCTGCCGACCGTCTGGACGGAGCAGATTCACGATACGCTCAAGACCGGAGTCGTCGGCTATCATGAGGTCAAACTTGCCGACCTGACCCGCGACTCTCTGGCGGTCATCGAAAAGGTTCACGCATAGAGTCGCAGGTGAACCACGGCGAAAAAGATCACCATAGGCAGCAGGTAAAAAAGGGCCCTGTCTGCTGCCCCTGCAATTGAGTTCACGGGCAACAACGGCGTACAACCCGCCTGCGCGGGCTGCCGTGAGTCGCCGCAGGACAACTTCGGGCTGTTGTCGCTGCGGGTCTATCTGCCCGATACGGATCGCAGTAACGCGACGGACTATGTTCGTATCTTGCCTGCTGAGAAGGCAAGTTTCAGGATATTGTTCATGATCGTACCAAATCCGAGGTTTGCGCTGTTCGGGATGGGACATCGGCGAAAACTGCTCTATCAGGATTCTGCGCTGCGAGATGCGCTGACGGGCGAGTGCCTGCGCCGATGGGAGGTTGTCGCCGAACGGTTCGAGCCGAGCGAGTATCGGGTCTCGCTGGAGACGCCCATCGGCGAGACGCGAATCGAGGAGGATGAATCTGGAGTCTGGCTGGCGGAGCAGGATGACCGCGTGCCGCTGACTCTGTGTCCGGTGCGTCTTCCGCGATTTGAGGGGCATCCTCATGCTGCGCTGCTACGGGCGCTGCATGGCGAACTGCTGGTAAACGTGATGCCGTTCGGTCCGGTGCCAAATCTGTGGGTCTATCCGCGTCCCTGGTATCGCGATGCCGCGATGATGCTGATCTGCTTTGAGAAGACGGGCAACCTGGGGCTGGTGGAGGCATGGATTCAGGGATTGCGGAAAGTGTTTGATCGGAACAACGGAGGGATGAGCGAGGCGGACAATCCAGGGCAGGCGCTCTATATGATCTCGCGGGTATCCGACCGTCATCACCCGCTGGTTGCGGAGATTCTGAAGGCGGCGCAGGCGTTTCATAAAGAGAACTATCTGCTGGGCAAGAGCGACTACGCCGATCATCCGGTCTATCAGACGAAGTGGATGAAGTTCGGTCTGCGCGCTCTGGGGCTGGACGATCCCTATCGGATCCCGGAGGTCTACGACTCCTACAGCGCGCTCTTCTGGATGGACTTTCGGGAGGCGCATGTTCCCGGTCCGAAGTTCAACCGGGAGGAGAGCCTTCTCTATCCCTATCTTGCCTGGGCAGAGGCGCACTTCTACGGCGATCCGCCGCCCATGCCCGCCAGCGCAGACGCTTTCCCGCTAACCTGGGAAGGCAGCGGCTCGGAGGCGGAGTACTGGCGGATGGAGCCGGTGTCGTCGGAGGCGGCGCGTCAGCGCGCGGCGTTTCCTCACACCTGGCACGCCGCCGAGATGTTCTTATACTACGCCTGACTCCTCCGGGAAGCCCATCTCCTCCACATAGACATCCTGAAATGCCGGATCGGTATGCAGGGAGAAGTGTTCGACCTGTCGGCGCAGGTCTGTATAGGCGCGGGCATCGGGATCGGGATTGAAGAGGGCGATCTTTGCGCCCAGCAGGGCGGTATTGCCGACCGGATGCACCCGCTCAATGGGGAAAGCCAGCAGACCGATTCTCGCGGCGCTGTTCAGGCTGACGTAGTTGCCGAATGCGCCTGCCAGATAGACCTTCGTAATATCTTCGTGGGCAGCATCCAGCAGTTTCAGTAGGATCCGCACTCCGGCGGCGATGGCTCCTTTGGCAAGCTGAAGCTGGCGGATGTCGGTCTGCGTGAGAAGCACCGGCTCCTGCAGCACAAGGTCGCCCCGGCTGGCGATCCGTCCGGTGGCGCGCAGCAGACCGATATTCAGGGCGGCGGCGGCGGCATCCACCAGTCCGCTGCCGCATATTCCCGTCGGCGCGGCTCCCCCCAGCGTCTCGCAGACCAGCCGATGATCTTCCGTGCTGACTTTATAGATGGCTCCAGTCGAGGCGCGCATTCCCATTGTGATACGCGCCCCTTCAAAGGCGGGACCGGCAGCCGTGGAGGCGCAGAGCAGACGGCTTCGGTTGCCGAGAACGATCTCGCCGTTAGTGCCCAGGTCAATCAGCCCGACCATCTCTTCGCTCTCGTGCAGCCCGGTGGCGAGAATCCCCGCGAGAATGTCGCTCCCCACAAAACCGCCCAGACAGGGCAGGAAGTCCACGACGGTTGTCTCCGGAAGCTCCGTCCAGTTCAATGCGACCGGCGAAAAGGTCTGCAAGCCGTCCTCCACCGGTTCAAAAGGCACATGCGACATCGGCTCCAGGTCAATTCCGCAGAAGAGATGGTGCATGATGGTATTGCCGACAATCACGACGCGAAGCACCTGGCTTCCGTCGAGATTGGCGGTGGTCAGCAGCCGATGGATCAGCCTGCCGATCTCGTGGCGAATCAGTTCCGTCAACAGCGGCGCGCCCTGTTCGGCGACCGCGTATTCGATCCGGCTCATCACGTCCGCGCCGTGACGCGCCTGCGGGTTGAGCGCGGTCTTCACCGCCAGCACGTGTCCGGTCTTCAGATCAAGAAGCTGCGCCACCAGCGTGGTGGTTCCGAGGTCTACGGCGATGCCATAGCCCTCCTGCGGGGTAAAGGCGAAAGCCGAGTCGTTGGCGAGGATAGCGGCGTCCCACTGGCGCAGTTCGATCACCAGATCATCTTCCACCAGGCACTGGCAGGAGAGCCGCCAGCCGTCTGCGATCTCCTGCGGCGACAGGTGTTCCTGCTGCGCGGCATTCACGCCGACACTGCCGGACAGAACCCGCACCTTGCAGCCCCGGCAGCGTCCGCGCCCACCGCAGGGAAACTCGACGCCCTGCTCGAACAGCAGGTCGCGCAGCGGGGTGCCGGAGACAGCGCGCATCTCTGTCTCCATCGGCTTCAAAACAATCTTATGCTCCATCGCTTCTGAGTGTCTTCTCCCCGGTGATTTATGATAGTATACCAGTCTCGCCGGTCAGGAAAAACGCTCCCGGAAAGATCAGGGTTGATGCGCTTTCGCATAGGCGACCAGCGCGCGGAAGTTGTCGTGCGGCGTGTCGCGGGGCGTTTCACAGCCGGGACCGACGATGAAACGCGGCGCGGTCTGCCGATGGCAGGCGGCGACCGCCTCGGTTACCTCCTCCGGTGTGCCGTTGCGCAGGACGCGCACCGGATCAATATTCCCCAGAAGAACCTGCTCCGATCCCATGGCGGCGCGCCCTTCGCCCATCGGCGAGAGAAAATCCAGGTCTACGATGTCGCAGCCCAGTTCTCCCATCCCCTTCAGAAGCCGCCGGGTGTTGCCGCAGATGTGCAGGCGCGACAGAACGCCCATCTCGCGAAGCCCGTCTATCATCTGCTTTTCGTAGGGCCAGACGAACTCGGTGTAGAACTTCGGCCCGATCAGAGAAGCGGCGGCATCGCCGATGCCGATGATCTCCGCTCCTGCCATCACCTGCTCTTTCGCAAAGCGCAGTTCCATCTCGACCACGAAGGCGAACAGGTCGCGCACGAAAGCCGGATCATCGAAGAAATCGAGCATCAGCGTATTGATGCCCCGCAGGTCTGCCGCCTCCGCGCAGGGTCCCTCGATCCAGCCCTCGATCAGCTTTTCACCGCCCACGCGCTCCCGAAATAGCTCCAGCGCCTTCAACCGATTGTTCATGCGTCCCGGCGCGGTCGGATCGGGAATCTTCAGGCTTGCCAGTTTCGATTTGTCGCCCAGAAGGGGACGGGACTCATCCATCGCCGGGGGCGAGTTTTCGGTATAGATCAACGCCGCGCCGCAGTCCGCCGCCTCGCAGCCCGGATCGGACATGGTGTTCACATAGTCCAGATCGAACTGCTCCGCCACGCGGGTCTGCGCCTCCACCAGCACACGGTAGTCGGTGGCGTAGTCGTAGTATTTCGCGCCGATCAGATCGCAGGCAAACTGCATGGTGATCGGCAAGCAGGGCAGGCAGTCTACCGGTCTGCCCT
The DNA here is from genome assembly GCA_964429855.1 of uncultured Chthonomonadaceae bacterium. Lineage (GTDB taxonomy): Bacteria > Armatimonadota > Chthonomonadetes > Chthonomonadales > CAJBBX01 > CALLMM01. The sequence goes on along the minus strand of CAYSDM010000016.1, from coordinate 40,145 downwards.
CCAGAAAGGCAAGAATACGCTCCCGTCCATTCATCTCAGAGCCTCCAAAAGCCGGAATTCGAGCAGATGCCCAACAGTTTCCCGCCGCTCGCTATCCGCAGTCGCAGCGCAGAAAGGCGGCAACCTTCTCTTTGATGGTCGTTTCGCTGCCCGGCACGCTCAAAACATCGCACTCGCTGCCCAGAATAAACGGATGCCCGACCTCTTTCATGCGCCGGATCAGTTCGCACGTCATCGCCGGAACCTGGTCGCGCGGAACCAGATCGTCCGAATAGAACTTTTTGGTCGGAAGGTTGCCGTAGAGAACGATCTGTTTGGGGACGCGCGCGGCATCCTCCCAGAGCGTGCGGGAACTGCCCAGACTCAAGATCACCGGATCCAGCGTCGCCAGGTCACAGACCATCTGATCGGTCAGTTCGCCGCAGTCGTGCAGGATCAGGTCTACGCCCATCTCGTCCAGCAGCGCCTTGATTTTGCGATTGGGAGCCATGACAAAGCGTTCGAAGATGTCGGAGCCTTTGTTCAACTGCCGGGGCGACATATAGGCGATGTTGGCTGCCGGTTCGCAGATGAAGACCGCTTTCGCGCCTGCCTCAAACTGGGCTTTCAGCGAACGGAGGATGACCATCACCGACAGATCAATCATCTGCTCCACCAGGCGCACGTCCGCATCTTCCTCTACGGAGACGCCGGAGCCTGCCAGGTAGATCGGGGCAATCGGGTCGGCGATCAGTTTCGTCATCAGCGAGAAGGGACCGATGCTCATGCCGACCGGAAGCCGATCCGATTCCGCGATCACGGTACGCAGAGAGTCCACATTCGCCTGCATCTTTGTGGTGAGAGGAGAGTCCAGTCCCGCCTCCAGTCGGGCGATCTCGTCGTCTGTCAGGCATTCGTGGAAGTGATAGGTGGGCGATTCGGCTGCCGGGATGCCCAGAATCGTGGTCATGCGCTCCTTCTCCACCGTCAGATCCATCAGGGGGAAGGCAAGCGGCGTATTGTAACGGCAGGCGGCCTCGATGACGACGCGGCCCAACCGTTGACCGTTGCATCGAACCTGTTCCGCCTCCGGTTTCTCCTGCAGCACGAGGTCAGCGCCGACGGGCATACGCAGTCCCGCCTTCGCCAGTTCGTGATAGTACTCTCGTTTCATGATTATATTCTCGTTTCACGGGTGTTTGTTAGTTCTGACGCCGCGTCCAACGGGAGACCTGTCGGATCAGCGCGTCCGCCTCCTCCATCGAGGAAGCCCAGGTGTGCATCATCACGCCCTCCGGATTCAATCTCTCCATGAACGCGGGGATATCCTGCGGGCGCACAGCGACATGGATGTTCTTGCCTCCCTGCTGAATGCGCTGGAAGACCGGCATCCAGTTCACCGCCGGCTCGTGTCCCGCTCCGCAGACGAACTGAATCGCGTCCAGTTTCTCGATCTCCAGCAGCGTGTCGAGATGGTGCAGGGCGTTGGGACCATCCAGATGGAAGATGGAGCGATCCAGCCACTCCACCTCCGCCAGAATGTGGGGCAGGCAGTAGGCGTTGAACTGCTTTTTCGAGATCATGCAGGCGAGATCGCAGGAGGGGATATAGTAGCGACCCTCCGCGATCAGCGGCAGCCAGGAGGTGGTGATCGTCTGCCCGGCTCGCAGCATCAGGTCGTGCTGCAGGGTGTAGAAGTCGTAGAAGCAGGGGCGAATCTGATCCATCAACGCCTGAACCCTGTCCGGCTCGGTGGCGATGTCCAGGCAGAACTGCTGCGGGTCGCGCAGCGAAGCCGCCAGATCGCCGCCGGGATGCAGGTCGGTGATGCCGACAAGAAACTTGCCTTTGCCCGCTTCCAGCGCCAGCCGCGTCATCTGCAGAATAGTCTGCACGTACTCGTTCTGCGGGTCCACGCGCAGCTTCGGGATGTCGTTCCAGTCGGAGAGAATCGGCTCTGACCAGGAGGTTCCTTCGCTGAAGACCAGTTCGGCTCCGAGCGAAGCGGTCAGCACCTCCGGACCAAGGTTGGGGAAGAAGGAGGGCATCAGTTCGCCTGCCCAGCAGGTATTGGAGAGATGAATATCGGCGCAGGCTACCGTATACTCCACATCCATCCAACGCTCCCGCAGAGTCGCGTGCTGTTTTTGCGGCAGGGGGCGCGGATGGGGGCGGGGCGCGGCGACCTGAATGGTCGGTCTGTCCAGAATCGCGCCTTCCCACCAGGCGTTTATGCGTTCCAATGCCTTCGCGGCATCCGGTTTATATGTCAATTCCAGCGTCATATTCTTTTCTTCCTGCCATTTCGCGTGAGCCGGAGTCGCGAGATCGCCTTCCGGTCATTTCGCGTGAGCCGGAGTCGCGAGATCGCCTTCCGACGTGTAGACTCCCCGGCGGACAAACGCCTCCGCCATCGCCCGAATCTTCTCCGGGGTGTGACCGACCGCTTCCGGGGAGGGATACCATTTGGCGATAAAGCCGCCGTGGTAGCAGCCAAACGCCTCAATAAGACGGCAGGCGTAGTCGGCGATCTCCTGTTCCGTGCCCCGCACCATCGTCTGCTGAATGTCCACCGGACACCAGAAGCAGACCCGTCCCCCGAACCGTCGGGCAAGCTCCTCGACGCCCATATTCTCCTGTTGATCCATCTGGATCACCTGTACGCCCGCCTCGATCATGTCGTCCAGGAGGCTGGAGATATGCCCGCAGCTATGGAGGAAACAGAGCATTCCCAGCTTGCGGGCGTGGCGGTAGACGCGGGCGTAGTGCGGTTTGAAGTGGGTGCGGAAGACTTTCGGGGAGACCATCGGGCGATCCTGAAGTCCCCAGTCGTCGGCGGAGATGATACCTTCCACGCCGATCCGCGCAAAGTGGTTCAGGGAGTCTATGGCGATGTCGGTGATGCGGGTCAGCAGGGCGTTGAGTTCCTCCGGATGGTCGAACGGATCGGTCCATGCCGCTTCATGTCCACGCAGGTACTCCAGCCGGTGAATAAAGCTGATCGGCGCGCCTGCCAGCACGAAACGGCGTTGCGTGTTCTGCGCGATATGCTCCGCCGCTCTCGCGTATCTCTCCGGCACGTCATAGTTGGGAAAACGGTGCGACTCGAGTCGGGAGTAGTCGGCAAGCGGGTGATACTTTACCTGCCCCATCGTCTTCCCGGCGGGATCGCGCTCCCATCCGCAGCCCCATTCGTCCTCGCCGGGAAAAGAGGGCTTCCAGTCCGGCTCCGCATCCGCCCATGCCCATAGAAAGTCGTTTCCCCAGGGATCGGGCAGTTCGCGGGGGACGCGCTCCGGCTTCTGGAAGAGTACCGCGCGGCGCACCAGTTCGCTTCCGGTCAATTCATTCACCTCCCGCTTTGATCGCGCCTCGGAAGACTACTCCGCAGGCGCAGCGATCACAATCTCATCCTCATAGGTCGCGACGACCTTACATCCGGGCGGGATGGTCAGGAACTCATACGCATCCCAGGGACCGTTTACCAGCCGCTCGAACATCCCCATATCGCCCTGCAGTTTGGCGTATCGCCAGCCGCGCTGTTTCGCCTCCTCCTGCACCTGCTTCTCGAAGCGGTCGTCCGGCTCGACGCCCATCTCGATAAAGGTGAACTGGCTGTAGTTATGGGTGTACTGGCAGAGAGTCTGGTAGATGTATCGCGCGTTCTCTTCGCCGTATCTGGCGATTAACTCCTCCAGAGACTGATCCATTCCGGTCTGCTTCTGGATGGACAACTGGCTCAACTCTCCGGGATTATCTCCGCGCTCCATCCATCCGGTCGTTTTGAAATAGACTCCCGGCTGGCTGTGGAAGTACTCCAAATAGCGCTGTCGGCTGCCGAGGAAGAGGGTGATGCAGTCGTGGGCGCGGGGCAGGATCAGCGGAATATCGCGCGCCTGCAGTCCGGCGAGACCGTTGTTACAGAGACCATATCCGAGCAGAATCGCCTCGTACTTCGATCCGTCCACGCGATCCACCACCGCCTGAAGACGCTCAAGCATCGGCTTTGCGCCGATATCGTGCAGTCCTTTCGGCAGAAACTCAATATCCACCATATTGGGGGATCGGGAGACCACATGCAGCAGTTCGCGATACAGCACTTCGCAACTGATAAGTTTCAGACGCATACAGACCTCGCAGAGAGTGAGATAAATTTCTGAGTATTATGGGCGAGTAGAGTCGCCGCAAAAGCGCTGAATACACAGACAGGTTGTCATGCCTCTATTGCCCGCGGACACCGCGCCCGAAGCCGCGCATACAGCCGTTTTGCCTCCTCCAGCGCAGGCGCGGAGGGATTGAACAGGTAGCGGGTCTTCGGCAGCGCCAGATCGAGCATCTGCCCGAAGCCCGCTTCGTCCAGCCATGCCATCACGAGCACGGTTCTGTCAGTAAAGGCTTCGATGGCGGGACGCGGACCGGGCGACTGAAAGACGCGGTTCAAGCCGCGCAGATTCGGTATCTTCAGGAAGCTGCGGTAGTGGTTGTCGGCGTTGGCGCAGCAGTGCATAAAGAGACCCCCGAAGGTCTCGCTCAGGTCTATCAGCGTCGGCAGACAGAACGCTTCGAACATGCGGGGAGACATGCAGCCGACCTCGTCTTCCGAAAGCGAGCATCCCAGTTCAGGGGGCGTCCATACATTCGGGCAGTGACACAGATTGCACTCCGGAAAACGCCTCTGAAACTCCGTCAGAAACCTTTTCAGCAGTAGATGGCACTTTTCGACCAGCCGCCGCACAGCCTCCGGGTTTTCAATCATCGCCATGTACATCTGCTCTTTATTCCAGACGAGCGCAGCTATATCGAAGGGACTCTGAATGTCCGGCACGGTGATCGGCGCGTCCGATCCGGCGCGTTCGCGCAGAATCTGCGTCAGTTCAAAGACGCGGGCGATGGGCGGAGCGTCGAGATCGGGCTGCGGCAGGCGATCCGCCTCTTGCGCCGTAAAGACGAGAGGGCGCGCCGCCGCGTTAGAGCCGTCAAACCCATGCATCTGGCAGCCGAACGCCGCCGCGAAGACTCCGGTATGCGTGGCGGGGCGAAGGTGGGGCACGCTGTCGTCGTGCAGCGCCTCTTTCCAGGCGATCTGCCGTTCATAGTCCTGGAGCAGCCAGGGAACCCATTGCGAAACCGGCTCCGAGCCGGTCGGGTAGTCCAGCAGACCGGGCGGCATCTTCGGATCGCTGCACGACATGACGATGGCGTGTCCCGGAAACGCTCCGGCGAACAGGTCGCGCAGATAGCGGCGGCTCCGGGCATATGTCTCAGGCATAGACGCACCCCCGCGCCGATTCCGCGTAAGCCTGGAGGTTCTCTGGAGGGACGTGAAAGAAGTGGTCGCTGGGACTCATGATATAGCCGCCTCCGACGCCGTAGGCGGCAAACATCGCCTGCACATGACGGCGAATCTCCTCCGGCGTGCCGACCTCCAGCACGGAGTTCTGATCCAGCCCGCCGATCAGGGCGACCTGTCCGCCGATACGCGCCTTGAGTTCCTCCGGGCGGGCGTCTCCTCCCATGCTCGGGGGAGTCAGCGTCTCGCTGGCGTCGCATCCGTTGGCGACGATCTTCTCTAGAATCGGCATCATGCCGCCGCAGGTGTGATAGACGACGCGATGTCCGAGGCGGTGCAGGGCATCGTGCATCCTGCGGTCGAACGGTAGACAGAACTTTTCGAAATAGCGCGGTGAAATGACGGTGGAGGAGGCGGCTCCCCCGCCGGTTTCGATCAGATCGTAGGCGGCTCCGTCCAGACTCTCCTCGATGAACCGCTCTTTCTTGCGCCAGAGAACCTCCAGAAACGCCAGAACCCAGTCGGGGTGATCTGCCGCCTCCATAATCAGTTCGACGGTACCCATGAGACAGGTGGCGTGCTGCCAGCAGCCACCCTGATCGCCCCAGACGAAGCCGCGCATAATGCCGTCATCGCCAAGCAGGTCGTACTCCTGCTGCAACGCTTTCCGATCCAGTTTCGGCACCGGCATATACCGCTCGATCAGATGCAGGTCTTCGTGCCGCTTGACCAGGTGGGTGATGTTCCAGGTGGTGACCGGGTTCTGTCCGACCAGGTTCTGCAGCGTTCCGCCCGGCGTGGTGATGGTAACCTGCCAGCGACGCTCGCCGGGCGGCGCATCCAGTTCACGGGTCTCAACGATCCAGTGGGGGTCCTGCCGGGGCAGCAGCGGGAAGCGCGTCAGAGAGGCGTCCAGCCCGAAACGCCGGAACGCCTCCCGGTCACTGATGCCGTGAAGATAGGTCTGCAGATGATAGGGCTGCCACTGATGCACTGTCGCGGGGACGCGGTCCGGCGTGCCCCTCGACAGCGCGGTGAGCATACGCTCTTTCGAGGTCATCCGTTCTCTCTCTCCATGCTATGCACGCTAGATCAACCCCCTGCACCAGACGCGCCGCGCTTCGCTCAGATAGAACAGGTAGTTCTCAAACGGCACATCCGGCGGGACGCGATGGTCGGGGGTCGGGATATAGCCGCCCTCTTCCACCAGCGGAGCCAGCCGCTCTACCTCGCGGGTGATCCCCTCTTTCGAGCCTGCCAGAATATACTTGCCCACGCCCCCGATGATCAACACCTCTTTTCCATACTGACGACGAATGGCGACCGGGTCCTGCCCCCAGGTTCCAACCTCGATAGGAAACATCACGTTGACGCCCGCCTCCAGCCAGAGCGGAATCAGCAGGGAGATGTCGCCGTCACAGTCCACCACCACCACATCCACGCCATACTTCCGCAGCAGGTCGGTGATCCGGCGGTATTGCGGAACGAGTATCTGCCTGAACATCTTCGGCGAGAGCAGAGGTCCGGCTTTATAGCACATGTCCTCCCACATCGTGGCGTACTCGAAAGAGATCGCCGATTCCAGCGCGGGGGTGATCGCGGCGAGGATGCAGTCGGCGAGGGTTTCGACCATCTCCTCAAAGAGCGCGCGGTCATCGTAGATCAACATGGAGAGGTTCTCCACGCCCATCCAGTTGCGTATCCAGCCGTAGAGCGAACCGGCAGGCAGGCTGACCGGATAGTCGCGTCCCGGATCGGTGAAGCGGGCAACGATCTCCTGCCAGTTTGCGGGATACCGTCGCGGATCAGAACCATTCAGGCGCGGGATGAACTCCTTCTCCCAACTGGCGCGGTCTGTAAGCGAGTGACCGAGATAGCGGGGGATGGAGGCGCTGCCTTTGCTGACCTCCTGAATGACTCCCTCTCCGTCGCGGACGATCTGAGTCGAATCGCGATCTTCCAGCACCTGGTATTCGAATCCCGGCAGCAGTCCCACGTTAATCGGCGCGCCGATCCACTGAGGATCCATGCCGAAATACTGATCGGGATTCTCGCCTTTCGGATAGCCCTGCGCCTCCCATGTCGGCAGAGTCTCCGCCCAGAAGCCAAAATCCATCAACGGGCAGCGGTCACGCGGCTGGTAGTGCATGACGGCGATAAAGCGTTCGCGCGCGTTCATTCGCCCTACCTCTCCACCGCGTTGACCAGACCGCTCTTGCTGCGCGTGTACTGAAGCTCTACCTCTGCGTCGCGACGCTCCAGGCAGGCAAGGCTGATCTCGACCGCCTCTTCCGCCTCGTAGGGGTTGAGAACGCCGATGGTGACCATATCGCAGGCGCGAATCGTATTCCAGGCGAAGGTCAGACCCGTTACGGGGAGGAGGCGCCCCGCCGCGAGAGGCTTGATGGTCATGACCGGTTTTCGGGCGGAATGGATGATGCGCTGAAGCCAGTCGGTTTCGATCTGGCAGAGGAATCCCGCCGCGTTATAGGGCTGGATGTAGGTCTCCACCTCGGCATGGCAGGCGTCGGAGCAGGTGATCGCCTCCGGCATATGGCTGCTCAAACCGGGTACCAGTCCGGCATCCTGCACCACGCGCAAGCAGTCGCGCAGGTCGGGAGCCAGACAGCGATTCACCCGGTCAATACGCGGATCGGTGACGCACTGGTGCGGAAAGCAGAATGCTGCGCCCATAGTCTTCGCCCGCTCTACGCTGGCTTTCCATGCGTCCATTCCGCCATGATCGTAGTCGCCCGGCGTCACGATCCAGAGGATGGGCACGCCGGTGCGCTGTTCGGTCTCGCGGATGCCCCGGTATACGAAGTCGGACAGTGGACTCATCAGCGCGTTGCATCCGGCGCGCGCGAAGACCTGCAGAACGTCCGCGATCTTCTCCGGAGTGTTGAACAACTCTTTGATAAAGCGGTCTTTGGCGGCGCTGGTGTGCGAATAACCGAGCATCCAGTTCGAGCCGCAGATCAGGCGGGGCAGGGAGATTCCGCCTACCGTCGTGCGTGGAAATGCATTCATGCTTGCGTCCTCGTTTTCGAGTGATATGCGATATATCGGCAGAAACGCTCAGCGACGCCATCCGGCTTTCATGGCGTCGAAATAGACCAGCGCGTTATCTACCGGAATGTTGCTGGGAATATGGTTTCCGACGGCAAAGACGAAGCCGGGGCATCCCTTTGCCCGCTCCAGAGTCGCCTTCACCTCCGCGCGAATCTGCTCCGGCGTTCCGAACGTCAGGGTGCGGCAGTCCACATAGCTGCCCATAATGACATGGGTCTGCCCGTAGCGGTCAATCATCCGATCGAAGTCGGTCAGCGGCTCGAAGATGAAGCCGTCCGCGCCTGCCTCCGCGATGTCTTGAATAAAGGGCGTCCAGTTGCCGTCAGAGCAGTAGAGGACGATCTTGCCCGCTTCATGCAGTATCTCCCAGAGCTTTTTATAGCGCGGGAAGATGGCGGAGCGATAGAAGGAGGGATGCATAAAAGGACCGTTCGCCCAGACCATATCATCATGCTGGATAAAGACTTCGATAGAGGTCTCCGCCCAGGCTTCCACATGATGACGGGTCAGGCGGTAGATGCTCTCCAGCACCCGGTCAAACCGCTCTCGTTGGCTGGCTGCCAGCAGCAGCATGTCCCATCCGAAGGCATCTATCGCCCCCGATACGATGGTCTTGTAGTAGCCCCCGGTATAGACCTGATTCGGGTTATTCTCCTGCCCCCGGCGATAGGCATTTTCGTAGTAGGCGATCAGTTCCCGCTTATCGGGCAGACCGTACTCTTCCACCGCATCGAAGCAGAGTATCTCTTCCACATCCGTAAAGGGGCAGTGGACATGATCCCGGCGGTCGGCTCCATGTTCCAGAAACTCGGCGTGCCCCATGTCGGTAACGCGCCCTCGCAGCCCCCAGGGAACGGGTCCGTCGTCCGTCACCCACAGAAAGTCCATCTCCCAGGCGTCGTAGAAGGCTCTCCAGGCTCCCCCGTCTGTTGTAGGATCGCGCCCGGTCACGGCACGCACCAGCGCATAGTTGCTGCAATACTCCGTATGTCCCACGCGCTCCGCCCACTGCCGGCGCATCGCCTTCATGCCAATTTCGTAGCTCATCGCATTCTCTCCGCCAGCGCCGTAATAAACTCCGGGCTGGTTCCGCAGCAGCCGCCGATGAAGTTTGCGCCTGCGCCGATAAACTGACGGGCGATGTCGGCGAACGCTTCCGGTGTCGTTTGATAGACCGCCCTGCCGTCTTCCATTACTGGCAGTCCGGCGTTGGGTTTGACCCAGACGGGCAGATCGGTGGCCGCGCGCAGACGCGCACAGAGCGGCAGCATCGCCTCCGGTCCGATCCCGCAGTTGGTTCCCAGCGCATCGGCTCCCGCTTCCGCCAGCGCGACGGCGGCTCTCTCCGGGGTGACTCCCATGATGGTGCGGTCGCCCTGTTTCCCGACGCCGAAAGTCATGCTGGCGATGACCGGCAGTCCGGTGGTTTTTGCCGATTCGACCGCGATTCGCGCCTCATCCAGATCGGACATGGTTTCGACCACCAGCGCCTCCGCTCCGCCCTCCTGCAATGCCTGCGCCTGCTCACGAAAGGCGGACTGTAGTTCGGAGGCGGTCACTTCGCCGGTGGCCAGCATTCGCCCCGACGGGCCGATGGAGCCGAACACCCGCGCCGCGTTTCCGGCTGCCTGAAGGGATATCTGCGCCCCCAGCCGATTGACCTGCGCCGCCTGCTCCGCCAGATCGTGACGCGAGAGCGTCAGGCGGTTTGCGCCGAAGGTGTTGGTCAGGATCACGCGGCTGCCCGCCGCGACATAGGCGGCGGCGACTTCGGCGACCCGGTCGGGATGGGTGAGATTCCAGGCGTCGGGACATCCGCCAATCGGCAGACCACGGGCCTGCATCTGCGTTCCCCAGGCTCCGTCGGTCAGTATCGGTCCGGAGCGAAGCAGTTCGGAGAGATACGGGTTCACAGTCGTTCCGCCTCCTCGCGCGCGATCTGCACCCAGCGCGTAGCGCGCTGCGGGGCGTTGCGGATGGTATGACAGTCCTTCATGATGACCTCGACACGACAGCCGCGCGTGATCTGCATCCCTTCGCGCAGTATCTTGCGCACCGTCTCCTCGTCGAACGACTCCATCGCCAGATACGCAGGATTGGGTTTCCAGGAGAAGAGGTACCGATCCTGCAGGTTTTCCGCCATCTTGCTCAGGCTAGACCAGGGCGAAACCGAGACGCGGCGCAGGCGCGGAATGGTCTGCACATAACGCCAGCGCGTGTCCAGCGGCTCGCAGCAGCCGTAGCAGTTGAGTCCGAATCGCTGCATGAGCGGAATCTGGTAGGGCAGGACGAACTCCGCGAACATACGCGGGGAGATGCCGACCGTCTCCTGACTCTCCGCAAAGCCCCAGATATCGCGGCAACGCACCGCGCCGTCGAAGTCGGGCGCAGGCAGTTCCCGCGTCCAGCCAAAACCGCCGGAGCCGACATAGGAGCCGTCGTTATTCAGGGAGAAGAGGGCGTTCTGCTCCAGAAAGTCCAGCCGCGCCATCGTTCCGTCCCGCAGGAACGCCATCAGTCGGTGCAGGTCGTCGGGACGGTCTATCATGTCGAGCATGATCTGCTCCAGGCCGCGCAGGTTGACCAGCGTCCAGGTCATCCCCACCGTCCAGAACCAGGAGGTCTTCAGGCGCGGAGGCAGCAGATCGCCCAGCGTCTCATTCGCCAGCGCGAGATTACGCAGCGTGGCTTCGTAGTCTACGGTGATACGCGGGAAGCGCAGCCGCGACATATCGGCGTAGTCCTTCAGCGGCGACTCCCAGACATAGGAGCCTCCCTGCTCTCCGCCAATTTTGATTTCGTGCAAACCCCAGTCGGTTTCGGAATAGAGGTATCCGACCGGGAAGAAGGGCTGAATGACGCGGTCATCACACATCTCCCGCGCCCAGAATATCTCCCGGCGCAGATGCCACTCCCACCCGCGCGCCAGTCCGCCCTCGCAGGTCAGGCAGTCGGACGGGAGAATCTCATGCCAGCTATTCTCCGGGTCGCAGAAGATGAGGGGTCGGGTCGGCTCCAGGGCGTTATGACGATACCAGAGGTCGCGCTTCTCCTGTTCGATGGGGCGCGCCGCCAGTTCCGCGACTTCGGCTGCCAGTCGGCGCAGCTTTTCTCGATCTCCCGCGCCGATTCGCGAAATACTCCTCGCGTGCTGCGTCTCTGCGGTCATGATCGCACCTCCGTTCTCAGTCCGTATTCGCGCGCCGCCCAATACATGGCTTCAGTGTTTTCCAGGGGCGTGCCGGGCGCAAGGTTATTGCCTTCGCGCAGAATAAACCGGCCGCCCTCCAGGATGCCGGACTGAAGGATACGGCGAGTCTCTGCGGTCACCTGCTCTGTTGTGCCGGTGCGCAGCATCTCGACATGGGGGCCGCCCTGTATCGTCACCTCCGGACCCAGTTCGCGGCGAAGCCGGGCGAAGTCAATGGGAAAGCCGGTGTCGAAGGCGGAGATGCCCAGTTCGTCCCGCAGGATGACGAAGTGCCGCTGCGCATTGCCGCACAGGTGAATGCCGCGACCCTTGGGAGTGGCGAAGGCATCGTAGATTCGGCGCAGGCAGGGAAGGATGAACTCCCGGAACATCCGGGTGGAGATGAGCGCGATGCTGTCGTCCGCCATCCAGAATCCATCCTGCGGGCAGGCGATCTGAAATCGCTCACGGTAGGCTTTCATCTTGGCGATCAGCGCGTCGGTGATGAAATCGAGCAGACTCCGGAGGCGATCCGGCTCATCCGCCATCGCGGTGCAGACGAAGACGGGACCGAACAGGTTGCAGGCGCAGGTCATCACGCCGTCCGTGCCGATTCCATACCAGGGAGGCTGGATCGAGACGGGGCGATCCAGGAAAGAGTCGCGTTCGGCGCGGGCGCAGAAATGCTCATAAAACTCCAGCCCCCTGCCCAGAACGCCGCCAAAAGGATCGGGGATGCCCTGCTCCATGACGCGCTCCGGCTGCTCCACGTAAGCCGGGGTGGTGTCGGGAACCTCTCCCTCCCGATACTCGATCGGGCAGCCGAACCAGGCAGCGTCGTAGTAGTTCTGAAGGTCTACATGAATCTGCCATGTCTCCGGTAGACCCAGTTCCCAGTCCTGCAGGACATTGAACCGGCTCCAGCGCTGGTACCTAAGCTGCGCCTCATACATGGCGTCCGGGTCCTGGCTGTATCGGCGCTGGTCGAAGCCAGGGGAGTTGGCGTCGGGATGATGCATAAAGTAGCGGGTTGCCAGTCCCAGAATGACGGGGGTGCGGTAGGGCGTTCCTGCATGGAACGCCGTCCACATCTCGCGCACCTCCGCATTATGAGCCTGGAAGTCGAACTCGGACAGACGGTCTTGGGTGGCGGCAGGGATGTCGGTCATCGTCAGGTCCTTCACGGCGTTGTCCATCCCAGACGCGCCAGCAGCGCGCGCGCCTGCGTTTCGGTCTGCGTCTGGGTCATGATAAACATGCCATCCGGTCCGACAGCGTCAATCAGCGGCTCCACCTCCTCCGGCGCGACTCCGATCGCCTGCACGGCTTTGCCGCCGGCTTTGATCCGCCGATAGAGGTCGTACCAGACCGGAGAGCCGCCGCCGGGCAGTCCGGCTTGCGGAGTCCACTCAATGGCGCGCAGGCTCTCGATACTCAGCAGGTTGTCCAACTGCGGAATCGCCTGCGTGCCGTCCAGATGGTATAACGCATAATCGAGCCAGGCGCACTGCTCTTCCAACGCCGGTTGGACGAATCGCCGGAACATCTTCGGACTGATCATGCAGCAGAAGTCGCACTGCACCTTGGCGGTCTTGCCCGGACCCCAGAGTTGAAAGGCGTGGAAGGTGATTCCGCCCCAGGGGTCTTTCAATATCTGCCAGAGCGCGTTGTAACAGTCAAAAAAGGCCTGATTGATCTCCCGGATGCGCGTCTCCACCCATTCGGGGCGCTCCACCAGGTCCATCAGGGTCTGCTCCGGTCCGCGAAGCTGCGCCAGCGTATCCAGGTTTTCGATCAGGTCGGGCAGTCCGACCAGATAGCGCCCCTGCGCATGGCGCAGCCCGTCCTCGATCAGGGCGAGATGGCGCTTCCACCAGATATTATCGGTATCGAATCGCAGAGGGGGATGATTCTCCGGTTCGGTGATGTTCGGCTCATACCAGACGGTATCTTCCGCGAGGCGGCCCTCGCATCCGAGGAAAAGACCGAGGCTGCCGGGACCGATGTTGCAGTTGAAGAGGGGGGCGGCCACGCCGCCGAAGAAGGTGCGCGAGAGGTTGAATAGCTGTGTGTGCGTGCGGTAGTCGGGATCGAGCCAGCGGGTCGGCAGGTCAGGGGCGGGCGGCGGGGGAGGAATCTCCTCCCGGGGGGTGTCTGCTGGAGCCGTGACGTGCAGCGCCAGCCCGCGCCCCTCCCACCACTCGGTCAAGGCGCTCCGCGCCCGGGACCAGTCGGATTTCCAGAACGATTCCATCAGGTAAGCCTGTCATCGGGTGTGATAGATACCCATGATTTGAGAAAGGGCAGGCGCGTCAGCCTGCCCTGGAAAGAGAACATACGCAGGATTCCCTCTCCTCTCCCGGTGAGCGCATCAGGTGCGGGGAGAGGCAGAGAGTCTGCCTAAAGCCCGTACTCCTGCGGGAGATAGGGGGCTTCCTTCAGCGCGTCCATCATCTCCGCCACAAAGTCGGACTCGGACTCGGGAAGCGCGTCCGCCTGTCTCGCCAGACGGTCCAGCCATCGGGTTTCATTGACCGGTATTTTGAGCGTCCCGGCGGCGTGGGCGGCGCGTATCATCTCCAGGGCGATCTGCACGCCCCGGCGCGTTCGCTGATAGGCGGAGGTCTCCTGCACGATCTCTCCGGCAATCTTCAGGACGACCTCGGGATGGAGAACAAACGCCTGCGGATCGCGAGGCGCGTCCGACTCCACCAGCCAGTCGCGCATGCGCCGGGCATCTTCCGGCGATTTCGATGCCGCGATATTGAGCAGTCGGCAGTCATACGCCAGTTGTTCGACGGAGACGACGGGAGCCTGCGCGGAGAGCAGGCGCACGTTCTGCACCGATTCGTTCGACCAGCAGTCGCAGACGGCCTGCGCGATGTTGCCCATCGCGCTCAGGTGGGCGCAGGCGGCGGAGCGTCCCTCCATCGAGATCGGCACGCCGGCGATGGCTTTCATATAGGGACCTTCGTAGGCGCAGTCCTTGCTCGGTCCGACCGCTCCCATCTCATACGCCGTCAGACTGCGGGGAACCGACGCCACCCGCACGAGCGCCGCGAAGGTGCGGGGCAGCATCTTCTGTTCCGCCAGAGCCATCGCGGTATTGGCGAAGCCGCAGGCGGTATCGCCGGAAGGAGTGATCCCGCCGGCGTTACAGGCTTTCACGATCTCCGTCCAGAGGAACTCCATGTCGCGTGGAGCCAGCACGCCCAGCGCGAAGACCATGGTTCTCAGATCCGCATCCATCAGCGCCGCGTCGCAGATCTCTTTCCCGCCGGTTGACTCAATGGCGAGCATATCTGCGCCTGCCTCTGCGGCTGCGTGGAACAGTTCCACCATGCCATCCCAGTAGGAGCCTCCACGCATCTGCGGGGGACGAATATGGTCACGGCTGTCGTTGGGGGTAAGACGGAGCGCGCTTTTAAGTCCGTGTTTGTCGTAATAGGTTTGCAGCGTGTCGGCGAGTATCCGGGTGATCTCCGCGCCCCAGGCAGGATGCACCGTCATCGGAGGCAGCGTCTCAAATTCGACCACGAGCGCAGGAACCTCTAACTCGACGGCGCGGCGGCAGACGCCCTCGATGATCTCGGTATACTGTCGGCGCACCTCCGACCAGGTCTCTGGATTGATGTCCATCGGAGGAAGCGTGAAGTTGATCTCCGGGATCACGACTCCCGCACCGATCTCAACGCCCCGTCCGCTGCGTACCGGATGGGGAGCATGTCCGTAGAGGAGGGATTCGACAGACGTGACAGAGAGTCGGTCAAACGTCCGGCGCGCATAGGGCGTCGGCGCGGGCTGGCTGTTCATGGCTGCTCCTGGAAGACGAGAATTTTAAGCGCCGACGAGGGTACGCGCTACGCGCACGGCTCCGCTGGCGTTATCGCTAAAGCCGTCGGCTCCGATGGAATCGGCGTAGGTCTGCGTAACCGGCGCGCCGCCGATCATGACCTTCACCTGCCCCTTCATTCCAGCTTCGTTGATCGCTTCAATAGTAGTCTTCATGCCCGGCATGGTGGTGGTCAACAACGCGGACATCGCGATCACCTGTGCGCCCTTCTCTTTGACCGCGTCGATAAACTTCTCCGGAGGAACATCCACGCCCAGGTCAATCACCTCAAATCCGCCGCCTTCGAGCATCGCCGCGACAAGGTTTTTGCCGATGTCGTGCAGGTCGCCGCGCACAGTGCCGATCACGACTTTGCCGACGGGCTTGACGCCGCTGCCTGCCAGTTGCGGGCGCAGGACTTCCAGGGCGGCTTTCATAGCGCGGGCGGAGATGAGCAGTTCGGGCACAAAATACTCGTTCTCTTCAAACAGACGACCGACTTCATCCATCGCCGGAATCATGTATTCGCTCAGGAGAGACTGGGCTTCCACCCCTTCCGCTACAGCCTGCTCTGCCATAGATTTCGCGGTCGGAGCGTCGCCTTCGAGAATGGCGGTATACAGGGGTTTGAGATCCATCGTAAATCCTCTTTCTGGAGTAGGGTATACCGCGCGTTTCGCGCCGGTTCAACCCTGTTCCTCCTATTGTACTGAGCGAAACAAGCAGAAAAATCCCCTAAATGGCGGATTGTGCTGCCCGGAAACACGAAGCGGACGGGAAGGAGAGGAGTTTCGGGCTTTTCGCCGAATTGGTATCTCATTCTGAGGAGGAGCGGAAGCGATGGCGCAGTATATTCTGGCGCTGGATCAGGGAACGACCAGTTCCCGCGCCATTCTGTTTGATCGGTCGGGGCGAGTATGCGGCGTGGCGCAGCAGGAGTTTCCGCAAATCTATCCGCAAGCCGCCTGGGTGGAGCATAATCCGGAAGATATCTGGCACAGTCAGTTGAGCGTGGCGCAGCGCGTTATGCGCGAGCAGGGATTGACGGCGGCGCACGTGGCGGGAATAGGCATCACCAATCAGCGCGAGACGACCATTCTCTGGGATCGGCGCACCGGTCAGCCGGTAGCGAACGCCATCGTCTGGCAGGATCGGCGCACGGCTCCGCTCTGTGAAGGGCTGAAGGCGCAGGGGCTGTCCACGCTGTTTTGGCAGAAGACCGGGCTGCCTCTGGACCCCTACTTCTCCGGCACGAAAATACTCTGGATGCTGGAGAACATCTCAGGACTGCGCGCCCGAGCAGAGCGCGGAGAGATCGCTTTCGGGACCGTAGACAGCTTTCTGCTCTGGCGTCTGACAGGCGGGCGCGTTCATGCCACCGATACCTCCAACGCTTCTCGCACGCTCCTTTTCAATATTCACAGCGGAGACTGGGATCAGGAACTGCTGGCGGCGCTGAAGATACCGCGCGTTCTGCTGCCGGAGGTGCGTCCCGGCAGCGCGCTCTATGGCGATACGGAGGCGGCGCATCTGGGCGCGTTGATTCCCATCGGGGGGATGGCGGGGGATCAGCAGGCGGCGACCTTCGGGCAGGCGTGCCTTCAGCCCGGCATGGCAAAGAATACGTATGGGACAGGCGCGTTCCTGTTGATGAATACCGGCACGGCGGCGCGATCCTCGGAAAACGGCTTGCTGACCACCGTCGCCTGGACTCTGCGCGGTCAGACGACCTACGCGCTGGAGGGCAGCGTCTTTGTGGCGGGCGCGGCGGTGCAGTGGCTGCGGGATGCGCTTCAGATCATCGGCTCGGCGGCGGAGGTGGAGGCTCTGGCGAATTCGGTGGAGGACAGCGGAGGGGTCTATTTCGTGCCGGCTTTTGTCGGGCTGGGCACGCCCTACTGGGACGCCTACGCGCGCGGAACGATCCTTGGATTGACTCGCGGCGCGGGACGGGCGCATCTGGCGCGGGCGGCTCTCGAGGCGGTCTGTTTTCAGAGCCGGGATGTGCTGGAGGCGATGCAGGCGGACGGCGGGGTAGCCATCTCCGAGCTTCGCGTAGACGGCGGCATGACACGCAACGATCTGCTGATGCAGATTCAGGCGGATATTCTGGGCGCGCCGGTTGCGCGTCCCGCCGTGACGGAGACGACGGCGCTTGGCGCGGCATATCTGGCGGGGCTGGCGACCGGCTACTGGGACAGTCCGGAGGAGATCGCGGCGCAGTGGCAGGTGGAGCGGGTCTTCACGCCGCAGATTGGCGAGGATGAGCGGCAGGCGCGTGTCGAGGGCTGGCGTCGCGCGGTGGAGCGGGCGCGCTCCTGGGCGACGGACTGAGGGCGGCGGGAAGGATGTCGGAGTCCCTTGGATCCCTGTCGTCGCAGGAGTACGATCTGCTGATTATCGGCGGGGGAGTTATGGGCTGCGCGGTAGCGCGGGATGCTGCGCTGAGAGGCTTGCGGGTTGCGCTGTTCGAGAAGGAGGACTTCGGCTATGGAACCTCCTCCCGCTCAACCCGGCTGATTCACGGCGGGCTGCGCTATCTGGAGATATATGATTTCGGGCTGGTGCGGCAGGATCTTCAGGAGCGCGAGATTCTGCTGAAGACGGCTCCTCATCGCGTACAGCCGCTCCCCTTTCTGATCCCCTTATATGCGCGCTCCCGCGCCTTTCGCCTGAAGATACGACTCGGTATGTGGCTCTATGATCTCCTCTCGCGGGGCAAGAGCGTTCCCTGCCATCGTATGCTGAGCCGTTCCGAGACGCTGGCAATAGAGCCGGGACTGGAGCCGGAGGGACTGCAGGGAGGCGCGCTCTATTACGACGCACAGGCTCCCCTGCCCGAACGAATCTGTCTGGACTGCGTATGCGAAGCGGCGGAGCATGGGGCGACCGTGCGAAATCATACGCAGGTGATCGGTCTGCTGCGCGAAGGCTCGCGGGTGGTCGGTCTGCAGGCGCAGGATACGCAGACACTTGAGACGGTGGAGGTACACGGCAGGCGAACGATACACGCTTCCGGTCCCTGGGCGGATAAGCTGGCGGATGGCTGGACGGAGAGGCGCGAAACGTCCCGGCTGCGCCTGACCAAAGGCATTCACTTCGCGATGCCTTCCGCGTCGAAAAATGCGCTGGTTCTCTTCTCGCCGGAGGATGGACGGCTCCTCTTTGTGGTTCCCTGGCTGAATCGCTCCTGGGTCGGCACGACCGACACCGATTTTAACGGCGATCTGGATACCGTGCATGCGGTGCGCCGGGAGGTGCGCTATCTGCGCGACTCGATCCGCCCTGCCCTACCCCGCGCCGACTGGGAGGCGGTCTACTACACCTGCGCAGGCGTTCGCGCGCTGGTGCGCGCCGGGACGGAGGAGGCGCCGGAGTCCGCGGTCTCCCGCAAACACCGGATACATACCGGCTCGGAAGAAGAGGGGTTGCAGGGATTGATGACGATCCTGGGCGGAAAACTGACGGCGCACCGGGGGATTGCGGAAGAGGCGGTGAGTCGGCTCTGCCGGGAGGAGAGATGGAGCGCGCGCCCCTGCGAAACCGCCCGTCGTCCCCTGCCCGGCGGCGATTTCGGCTCTCTGGAGGCTCTGCGCGCCGAATCGACGCGAAGGTGCGCCGAGATGGGACTGCGGGAAGAGCAGGCGGATAACCTGGTTTTGCTGTACGGAAGCCGCTATACCCGTCTGCTGGATATAGCCGCGCAAACGCCGGAACTGGCGCGGCGCATCGCTGATCCCTACCCCGATATTCGCGCCCAGATCGTCTATGCCTGCCGGGAGGAGTTTGCCGGGACGCTCTGCGACGTAATGCTGCGGCGGACGACGCTGGGATTCACGCCCGACCAGGGAGTTCGCGCGCTGCCGTCGGTTCTGGAAGAGATGGCGCGGCTAAAGGGATGGTCTGCGGAGCGCGCAGCGCAGGAAGAGGAGGCGTATCGTCGGCATCTGGTTCTGACACGCGCCTATCGCGCTTCCAGTCTGGATTGAGGCTTCGACGGATAGACGGTGCATATCGTGAGTGTCTGCTGTTACCGGACTCGCGGACAACCTGTCTACATCTGTTAGTGTTGCGATTGTCGAGCAGATCGAAAAAGCGATACTTTTGCGTCAACCTTTCCGTGCTGGCGTCCTCACGGGGTATACTGGTAGACAGATATTCATGACGCCCCGCTGCGTTATTCGAAACCTCGCAATCTCTTTTCCTGAAGACCCAACGCCCATCTATTAGGTAGAGATGAGAGATCACTCCTCGATGATGCCTGCATACTCTCCTCTGTCTTCGTCACGATGATGGCTTGTGACGCAACAGAGTCCTCCAAACCTATTCTGGAGAGGTTCGTGAAATTCATTCTCCTGCTCACTATCTTGTTGTGCCTGCCTGCCTGCGTCCGGTCAGAGGCGTCTGATCTGCCGGAGAGCGTCAGCAAGCGTCCGTTAAATGCTGTAAAGACGGACAGACCTCCGGCCATAGACGGCGATCTTACGGAGGAGGTCTGGAACTCCGCGCCAAAAGCGCAGACCTTCTTTGACCGCCGCAAAGGGAGCAGGGTAGAGGATCAGACGATCGCCTACCTGCTGTACGACGCGCAGTATATCTATGTTGCCTTCTATGCCCGGGACAGCCAGCCGAGTGAGATTACAGCACGCGAGACGGTGCGCGACAGCAAGTATTCCGGCGGCGATGACTCACGCGAGACGGAGGACAACGTAGAGGTCGTCTTCGACCCGTTTCTCACCTATCGCCGGAGCGATCTGACCCGTTTTTCGGTGAACGCCATCGGCACGCGCTCTGCACGGCTTGGCGGCGGGCGCGCCGGTAAAGCGGAGTGGAAGGGCGACTGGGAAGCGGCGACGAAGCGGGTGGCGGACGGCTGGACGGCGGAGATGCGTATCCCCTGGGCGATCCTGAACTACCCGTCCGGCAATAAGCCGATCACCATGGGCATCAATTTCCGGCGCTTTCAGTATCGCACCCAGATTGAATCGATCTGGAGCTATACCGGACCGCAGGGGTTCGATGAGCTGCAGGGACGCTGGACAGAGGTAGAGGTTCCGGCGGATGCCTTTCGTCCGAAACTCTCGCTGCTGCCCTATATCCTGCCCGGCTTGCAGCGATCCGATGCCGCGTTTCGCTCCGGTCTGGATGCGCGGTATACCGTGACGCCGGAGTTAACCATCGTCAGCAGCCTGAATCCCGACTTCGCCACCATTGAAGGGGCGGTCGAAGGCATTCAGTTTTCGCGCAGCGAACGGTTCGTTGAAGAGAAGCGTCCCTTCTTTCTGGAAGGGGGGGACTACTTCAATGCCGGTGAGTTCTATGTGTACGGTCCCTACTTCTACTCCCGGCGGATCGAGGCGTTCGACTTCGGAACGAAGGTCTATGGAAAGGTGACGCCCCGCGATTCCCTGGGAGTGCTCACCACCTGGGATGTCAGCCGACGCTCCGATCTGGTGGCGCGTTATCGGCGCGACCTCTCTCCAACCGCCAACGTCGGTCTCTTTTTCAGCCAGAAAAGCGCGTTTGACGACAATAACACGATCGGGGTGCTGGATCAGCGGGCGCGCTGGGGCAAGGTAGGGCTGGGGTCGCAGTGGGGCTTTACCAGCGGACGCGATTCGGGGGGGCATGCCCAGCAGGTCAATCTGACCTATGAAGACAAGAATAACTTCACCTCGATCCAGCTTCTCAATATCATGCCCCGTTTCCGCGCAGCCAACGGACTGATCTTTTTCGACGACTATCGCGGGGTGCGCGTCTATCATAACTGGAACGCAGAGTGGCGCAAGGGAGCGTTTCGATCCTTCAGTCTGGACGTGTTTCCCCGGTGGACGTGGCGCACCAGCGGCAAGCCGTTCCAGCGGGGCATAGGGTTCGATTTCGACCTGACGACCCGTTCGGACTGGCGTTTCAGCCTGGAGGGGGAGTATGCGCGCTTTGAGGATCAGACTGACAGTCAGATCGAACTGTCCATACGTCAGGGCGTCTCCAATCGTTTCCGACAGTGGGGCATTCGGGTCTCGACCGGTCTGGCGGCGGATCGTCCCTCAACGTTTATCGGACCGCAGTTCAGTCTGCGCACCTTCCGCAAGATGGACATCGCCTACGGAGGCGCCATCCTGAATCTGGACGGACAGACACAGCAGCATATCGTGACGCTGGGCTATGAACTGTCGCCGACCCGCTCTTTCGGCGGGCGCGTGGTCGTCCGTAACGCCAACACCAACTGGTATCTCTCCTATCGCGATTCGGGCGAGAAAGGGATGGAGACCTACTTTATTCTGGGCGATCCGAACGCGGAGCGTTTTGTGGAGCAGGTAGCGGTGAAGTTTGTCTTCGCTCTGTAGGGCAATCGCGATATAAAAATGAAGATGACCGGGGGAGATCCTCCGGTCATCGTTTTGTGTCAGCATGTTAATTCGGGAAGTGGCACTGTTTGTATTTTTTGCCGCTTCCGCACCAGCAGGGATCGTTGCGTCCCAGTTTGCGAGAGCCGGAGCCTTTTCTGGAGGAGGGACCCGGCGCGCGCGCCTCGCCGGGCGCGTCTGGAGCGGAGGCATCCGACCACTCGTTGTAGTGTCGGCGCGGCGGGGGCGGCGGCTCATTAACTAACTGGAAGTGGAACATAAAGCGCGCAATCTCATCCTGAATGGAGTGCTGCATCTCCTCGAACATATTGAAGGCTTCCTTCTGATACATCAGCAGCGGGTCTTTCTGGGCATAGCCCTGTAAGCCGATGTTTTCGCGCAGGTAGTCTATGTTCGCCAGATGCTCGGTCCATTTACGGTTAATTACGTCCAGCGCAACGCGCCGTTCCAGTTCCCGCATCGCCTCGATATCGCCCGCAACCTCCGCAACCTCCGCTTCCCGTTCGCAGTAGGCGCGTTCGATGGTCTCCGACAGGAACTGCTCCAGTTCGGCATAGGATTTTCCCTGCAGCTCCTCCACCGGGACGTATTTATGAAGCGGGAAGTACTGATCAAGACCGCGATACAGCCCGTCCAGGTCCCACTCCGGCAGATTGTCCGTCGGGCAGAACACCGCCACGGCGTCGGTGACAGTCTGGCGCAGGAACGAGATCATCGTCTCGCGCAGGTCCATCCCCTCCAGAATGCGCCGCCGCTGGGAATAGATCAGGTCGCGCTGCTTGTTCATCACGTCGTCATAATTGAGAACGTTTTTACGCGCCTCAAAGTGGTACTCTTCGACCTTCTTCTGCGCGCGTTCGATCAGCCGCGAGAATATCTTCACATCCATCGCCTGATCTTCGGGCCAGCCGCGAAGAAGGGGATGCTGGCTGCGATCTCCGAACAGCCGCCACAGTTCATCTTCCAGCGAAATATAGAATCGGCTTTCGCCCGGATCGCCCTGCCGGCCGGATCGTCCGCGCAACTGGTTGTCAATGCGCCGGCTTTCGTGGCGTTCCGTTCCGAGAATGAACAGCCCGCCGAGGGCGCGAACCTCATCCGCAGCTTTGCGATGCTCTTCGGGCGTCAGGGTGACGACCGATTCCAGCACGGTTCCCTTGCGTCCTCCGCGCCGGAAGGAGAGAATCGGCTCCTCTTCCGCGTCCCCGGTCTTCTCCTCGTCTTCGGGATGCAGCGTATCGTCCTGCCCCGGCGGGAGTTCCATATCTTCCGGCTTGCCGCCCAGGAGGATGTCAACGCCGCGTCCCGCCATGTTGGTGGCGATGGTCACAGCGCCTTTGCGCCCTGCCTCGGCGATGATGATCGCCTCTTTCTCGTGGAATTTGGCATTGAGGATATTGTGCGGAATCCCGTGCTCCAGCGCCTCCTGAAGATAGTCGAGGGATTCGTCGGTCACCGTAAGTCCCATCATCTCGATCAGCTTGCGCAAGTTGTCTTCATGCAGCGGATCGGGATTGAGTCCAAGCTCTCTGGCAATCGGCTGAAGCCGGTGCAGGGTGATCGGCTCCTGTACCGTCCTTTTTCCCCGCTCCTCCTCTTCCTCCGGCGGCATTTTCTGGGATCGAATATCGAGGGGAGTGTTCAGTATCTGGCTGTATCTCTCCTTTTTCGCCCTGTCGAGTTTGCTGCCTTCGAGGATGGGACGGATGAGGGTTATCATCGCAAGCACCTGCAGGCGATCCATCGTCAGACGTTCGGAGACCAACTCCGAGATTTCAATGGAGCGTGTGCCGACCAGAACGGGCTGCTGCTTGGTGTAGAGCCGCAGAATCTCCTCCGTAATGCCCCGATACTTGTGTTCTACGATCTTGTAGATCACGTCGGGCTGGTCTTTACGGATCATCGGCTTGTTGGTCGGGACGACCACCACATCCAGCCCGTAGATTTTGCGGAACTCATCCTCTTCGGTCTTGGCGGTTCCGGTCATGCCCGCCAGTTTCAGGTAGATGCGGAACAGGTTCTGGAAGGTGATGGTGGCAAGGGTCTGAGACTCGTTTTTGATCTGAACGTTCTCTTTCGCCTCAATCGCCTGATGGAGTCCGTCGGAGTAGCGTCGTCCGAACATCAGGCGTCCGGTGAACTCGTCCACGATAATGATTTCGCCATCCTTGACGATATACTCCACATCCTTTTTGAAGAGGGCGTGCGCCTTCATGGAGGCGATGACATAGTGCATCATGCGCGGATCGTCGGAAAGGTTGGGGATGCCCAGCATGGCTTCGGCTTTGGCGACTCCCGCATCGGTCATCGAGACGGTTTTCTGCTTCTCGTCCACCAGATAGTGGATATTGGGATTGTTGCGGTCGGAGTTGGGATCGTCCTTCTCCTGCTGGGTTTTCGGCTCTTTACCGGCGCGCATGGTACGCACCACACGGTCTACGGCGTAGTAGAGGCTGGTGTCCTGCTGGATCATGCCGGAGATGATGAGCGGGGTGCGCGCCTCATCAATCAGGATGCTGTCCACCTCATCCACGATGGCGAAGTGCAGGTCCCGCATGGACAACTCGTCCGCCACCATGGTCATATTGTCGCGCAGGTAGTCGAAGCCAAATTCGTTATTCGTTCCGTAGGTGATGTCGCAGTCGTAGGCTTCGCGTCGGGTGATGGGACGGCAGTAGGTGTAGCGCGGGTCGGGATCAATATAGTCGGGGTCATACTGATAGGAGCCGCCGATATCGCCGGTTTCGGGACTCTGTCCCTGAATGATGCCGACGGTCATCCCCAGCAGGTGATAGATCGGTCCCATCCAGACCGCGCCGACTTTGGAGAGGTAGTCATTGGCGGTGACCAGATGCGCGCCGCGTCCGGCAAGGGCATTGAGGAAGAGCGGCAGGGTCGCCATGAGGGTTTTTCCCTCGCCGGTCTTCAGTTCGGCGATACGCCCGTCGTGCGTGACCATCCCTCCGATGAGCTGTACGTCATAGTGGCGCTGTCCGAGCGTTCGCTTGCCTGCTTCGCGCACGAGCGCGAAGGCATCGGGCAGGATCGAATCGAGCACCTGATCCAGCAGTTTGCGCGTTCGGTTTTTGCGTTCGGATTCGAGCACGCCCTCGCGCTCCATCTGCTCCAGTTTGCTTTTCCATTCGCTCTGGACATAGGCGCGAAACTCATCGGTCTTTGCCCGCAGTTCCGCGTTGCTCATCTTCTCATACTGGGGTTCGAGCGCATTGATTTTCGCGACCGTATTCTTATAGCGCGCCAGGTCGCGTTCGTTGCTGTCGAATAGCTTTCGGAGAAACTGTGCCATCGAATGCCGCCTCATTCCGGGGAGCGCTGCATACACAGCAGGGCAGGCGAGCCTGCCGCTCTGTTGCGCGGTCTCCCTCTTCATGCATAACGCAAGCCGCCGTTCACCCTGGGATCAGGGGGATCGGCGGCTTCGATTGTCGGGTTAGTATACCATCTCGGTCATAGCGTGTCAAACCGACCCGCTGTCGCGGCTGTCCTCTTCCTCCGTGGAGATCGGCGCGCGCGAAGGGTTCTGAATGACGCGCACGCGCTGTATCCGTCTTCCGTCGGTCGCCTCCACGCGAAACTCCAGCCCGTTCCATCGCGCGCTTTCGCCCTGCACCGGCTGGTGTCCCAGCAGCCCGAAGACAAATCCGCCGAGGGTGTCCGCCTCTTCGACCGGCAGTTCGGCTCCCATCCGGTCGTTGAAGTCCGCCAGGTTCATTCGCGCGTCCACGATACAGGTGGTGGGATCCACCTGTCGGACGGCTGGCTCTTCCTGATCGTACTCGTCCTGAATTTCGCCGACGATCTCTTCCAGCAGATCTTCAATGGAGACCACGCCAGTGACCGTGCCGTATTCATCTCTTACGACGGCGAACTGCAGCTTGTTCCGTCGAAACTCCTGCAGAAGGTCATCCACCCGCTTATTTTCGGGAATAAAGTAGGGCTGCCGCAGGATATCCCGGATGCGGGTGGTGTCCGCCTGGGCGTACATGGCTTTGAGGACATCCTTGACATGCACCACGCCGATGATGTTATCGAGGTTGTCGTCATAGACGGGCAGCCGCGAGTGTCCCGATTCGGTGGCGACCTGGATCAACTCGCCAAAGCTGACATCGGCTTCGACGGCGGTGATATCGAGGCGGGGCGTCATGACGCGGCGCACGACCGTATCGGCGAAGTCGAAGACCTTGTGGATCATCTCCTTCTCTTCCGGCTCGATAACCCCGTGCTCTTCGCTCTGTTCGACCATGATCTTCAGTTCATCTTCGCTGAGGGCCGTCGGGGAGAAGCTGGCGGTTCCGCCGAAGGGGCGCACAAAGAGGTTGGAGATATAGGTAACGAGTCCGACCAGCGGCGTGATAAGAGTCTGCATCGCCCGGATGGGGTAGGCGGAGAGGAGAGCGATGGTCTCCGGGTGGCGCACGGCGATGCTTTTGGGAGTGATCTCTCCGATGACCAGCGTAACGAGGGTCAGGGAGAAGATAACGATGAAAAAGGCGACCGTAACCGCGCTGGTGCCCAGGAAGGGCAGTTTTGCCCGCAGGAGGTTGCCCAGGGGATGCACCGCGCTCTCTGCCGCCGCGCCCGCGCTGAAGAGTCCGATGAGGGTGACGCCGACCTGCAGGGTGGAGAGCATTCGGGTTGGATCATTGAGCATCTGCGCGATGATCTTTGCGCGGCGGTTGCCCTCATCCACCAGCTGGTCAATGCGCGTGCGTCGCACGGTGAGCAGCGCCGCCTCCGCCATCGCGAAGAGTCCGTTTATCAGGACGAGGACGAAGACAATAATCAGATCGCGGAACATCGCGCTCTGGCGCGATGTGTTTTCGGGCGCTCCCCCGCCTTGCGCCAAAACATCGGCTTCGAACAGCAAGAGGGCGGAGATCATCAGCATTGCCGCCAGAAGAACCCGGGCGCTGCTTCTGAAGACGCGCGTACTCCCCTGTGGCGGCGCCGACTCCCGGAGGCTTTCGCCGCGCGAGCGCCGGTGTCGGAGAGAGAGGACGCGCTGACGTTCAGGCACGCCGTCCAGGCGTTCAGGAACGTCGTCGGTGTCGGTATGGTGTTTTGGACGCATAGATGAAAGGCACTTCCTTCTCAACCCGTGTCGCTGTGGGCGTGGGCGGGGAGGGGCGCAAGATATGCGCGCGCACATACGGCATCAGCCAGTAGACGGAGGCGGTGAGGAAGATGGCGATGACGGCTCCCAGCACAACCTCCTGTATGGTATGTACCCCCGCTTCCACGCGGCTCTGCGCGATGATGACCGCCATCAGGAGCGCCAGCAGCGCCACAAAGCGATTTCCGGAGGTGAAGATGATGGTAACCGCCAGAAAAAAGCCGATGGCGCTATGCCCGCTGATGACTCCACCATGCCACAGCCCGGTGTTGGAACGCCCGGTCAACAGTTTGGAGATGATGACGGTGACGGTCAACACAAGGATGCCGACCACCAGCACTACCATCACATCCGGGCTGAACTCCTTCTGAACCGCTCCCTGTATTTTTTGTAGTCTATCGCTGCCGAAAAAGATCAGCACGCCGGCGATGGCAGCGTTTGCCGACGCAATCAGCACCGCCCCTGCCGCCACGTCTTTGGCAAGTTTTGCCAGCGGGTGGTAGGTCTGCGTAATCATATCTACGACGGTCTCAACCGCCGTGTTGACCATTTCGGTCGCGATGACCAGACTGATGCAGAAGAGCAGGATCAGCATATCCCGCGTGTCCAGCCCCAGCAGCAGTCCGGACGCCAGCACGAGTACGAGCATGATGAAGTGAAACTGCATATGCCGCTGTGTGCGAAAGCAGTGCAGTATTCCTTCGGCGGCGTACTTGAAACTATCTTGCGGGCGCTTGCGCCGCAATGTGCCTGCTCCTGTCTGACCGGCGAGAGATAGCGCTCTACACGAATGAACTATACCCGGTATCCGCCTGATAAGTGCCATTATACTCGGTAACTTCCTGCAAATTCTCCTCCTCTTCGGAAAAAAACAGTCGGTTGTCCCTCAGATCGGCTCTATTCCGGGCAGGTCGCAGTCGGTTCTCGGTGTCCCAGGCGCAGGTCGTCAGGCTGCCTCCCGCGTTCTCCCCTGCCAGGTTCCCATTGGTTTGGCAGCATCGTTGGAGTCAGTGAAATTGCTTTAGGGTACCGAAGACCCGTTCGTTCCCCATGGAATCCAGTCCTTTGCTAACTCAGGAATGAGATAATGCTTGACTTCAGGGTAGACTGGTCGTATGAAACCCTACATTGCCGTCTACCTAACCCAAGAGCAGCGTGCTCAACGAAACGCGCTCATCCGCAGTGGCAACGCGGCCGCGCGCATACAGACACGGGCGCGTATCCTGCTCCTGGTGGATCGCCATCCCGAGCCGCTGATGGAGGATGCTACCGTTGCCGCGGCTCTACGGTGTCACAAAAACACCGTCGGCAATGTCCGCCGCCGCTTCGCTCGGCAAGCGCCGCTTCGCTCGGCAAGGACTGCACGCGGCTCTGTCTGACAAACCGCTGCCCCCTCGCCCGCCCAGGCAGTGAGGCGTGATCCCGCCAGCCTTTACGCGATTCCCGGTCGAAAGTATGACTTCTCTCTGCGCTGGCTCCTGCAGCACGTCATCACCCATGAAGCCTATCACGGCGGACAGGCAGCGCTGCTGAAGCTGCAGTTTCAGGCGCAGAGACGCGATTAGCAGAGGAGAGAGGCTTATGTCTGCCGATGGACTGTCCGTCACGTTCTATACCGCCGAAGAGGCGGAGGAGGCTGCCCGCGTATTTCATCGGGACGGCTTTGTCTGTATTCGAGAGGCGTTGACGCCGGAGCAGTTGGCGTTTGCCCGGCAGGGGGCGCAGCGGGTGATCGCGGAGCAGTTGGCGGAGTTCGGTAAGGAGAAGATGAATCGCGGCTACGCGCGCCACTCCTTCGGGGATCAGATTCATCATCCTGAGTGGGCGATGCTGGTGGACCTCCCCACGATCCTGCCGGTGTTGGATGCGATCTGGCAGAGCCAGGAGTACACCTGCTCCGGCGCAGGCGGAGACTACTCGCTGCCCGGCGCGCAGGTTCAACGCCTGCACTCCGACATGGGCGAGTTTCTGCACGATCCGCTGAATCGCGTCGTCTTCTGGGACCTCCCGGCTCCTTTTATTGTCGTGAACTTCCCGATGGTGGATTTCACCCGCGAAAACGGCGCGATTCGTTTCGTGCCGGGGACTCAGCGTTCTCGCGCCCCGATCCCCCCGCTGGAGACGGAACCGCTCTGGATGCGGCAGGGACTTCTCTGCGTTGCTGCCGGGTCGGCGGTGATCCGAGACGTGCGCTGCTGGCACGGAGGAACCGCCAACGCCTCCGAACAGGCGCGTCCGATGACCAGCGTCGGCTACTTCGCTCCCTGGTTTCGTGCCCGAGAGGAGAAGGTTCTGCCCCGTGCCCGCTATGAGATTCTCTCCGAACGGGGGCAGAAGCTTTGTCGGCTGCTGGCGGCAGGAGAGTAACCGCGAGACAGCAAACAGAGTACCGGAAAAGCTCCGGCAGACGAAAATAAGAGAATCGCGCCGCACACGAAACAACAGAAAGATACTTGCCGGAGAGGGAGGACCGGATGAGACGGTGTCTGCTGGCTGTCTGGCTCTGCATAATCTGCATGTCTGCCGCGCGCGCCGATGAGCCGCGCATGCGTGACATCTATCCCGATACCTGGGTGGCGATGGATGCACTCGGACGAACCATGCCGGACTATCGCGCGGTGGGACCGGTGAAGAAAGATCAGCGTCGGGTGGTCGGCATCTTCTATATCACCTGGCACGGCGACAACGCGCACCAGTTGAAGGCGCCTTATGCCGCCGATGTGTCGAAAATCCTCGCCGCCGACCCGAAGGCGCGTCTGGATGCAAAACATCCGCTCTGGACGGAAGGCGCATACCACTGGGGCGAGCCGGAGATGGGCTACTTCCTGAGCAAAGATGAGTATGTCATCCGCAAGGATATGTCCATGCTGGCGGATGCAGGCGTGGATGTGCTCGTGATGGACGTGACGAACGCCGTTCGCTACTGGGAAGAGTGGGATGTCGTCTTCTCGGTGATGCAGAAGATGAAGGCGGAGGGCAACCGGGTTCCGCAGTTCTGCTTCTGGGCGTTCAACGGTCCGGTCATTACGGTGGTGCAGGACCTCTACGAAAGAATCTATCAAACCTCTCGCTTCAAAGACCTCTGGTTCTACTGGGATGGAAAACCGCTGCTGCTCTACAACGGCAGCCCGATGGTGGACGCCAACGGGCAGGGTATCCAGCACCCCAATCTGCACTACGACGCGGCGGCAAAGACCGATCCGAATCATCCCCACTACGGCGATCCCTACTATACGGAGCCGTTCTACAAAGACTATACGCAGGAGGTGAAGGCGTTCTTCACGCTTCGCACCATGTGGTGGGGATACTATCAGTGGGCAGGAAAACGCTTTGTGGGAACGGAGGACAACTGGAGCTTCGGGTACGATCTGGCGCATGAGCCGGTCAAGAAGATGAACCCGATGGATCTGATCTCCACCCATAAAGGCATGAAGGAGGAGGCGGCGGTAACGCCTGCGCAGCACCCCTCCAGTCTGGTCGGCAAGTCCTGGACTCGCGAGGAGGGGCAACCGCAGCTTAATGAGTACGATCTGCCGGTTCCGACCTTTGTGCCCTGGTTGGGCAAGACCGTGACGAATCCCGAAGGCTACGGCATCTACTTCCAGCAGCGATGGGATGAGGCGCTCAAAGGCAATCCGCAGTTTCTCTATATCAACGACTGGAACGAGTGGACGGCGGGGAAATATCCGCCGGCCGCGGGACAGACCTTTCCGTTTATGCGGCGCAACAGCGACTTCTTCTTCGTGGATCAGTACAACCCCGAATTCAACCGCTGCGTTCAGCCGATGAAGGGCGGATACACCGATAACTACTATATGCAGATGGCGCAGAACATCCGCCGCTACAAGGGCGTCCGCCCCATTCCGCAGAATCGCGGGCTGCGCTCCATCCGGGTAGACGGGCGTTTTTCGGACTGGAACGCTGTCACGATAGAGTATCGGGATACCATCGGCGACACGTTTCACCGAAACTATAAAGGCTATGGCGGCTTGCAGTACACCAACGATTCAGGACGCAACGACATCGTTACCGGCAAGGTAGCGGTCAGCCGCGACACGGTCTACTTCTATGCGCAGACGCGGTCCGCGCTGACCCCGCACACCGGCAAAAACTGGATGCTCTTACTGATTGACGCCGACCATAACCCGAAGACAGGCTGGTACGGTTACGACTTCCTCATCAATCGGCGCGTTATTGATGCGAAGACGACCACGCTGATGCGCTATGCGCCGAATACGGCGGGAGGCTCCTGGGTGGAGGCGGCGCGGCTGAGCTACCGATACGCCGGAAACGCGCTCGAACTGGCGGTTCCGCGACGACTGCTCGGTCTGAAAGGCGACTCCCTGACGTTCGATTTTCACTGGAGCGATAACCCCGCCGACCTGAAAGACCCGATCTCCCTGTGCGTCAACGGCGACAGCGCGCCGAATCGGCGATTCAACTATCGCTGTCTCTGGAAGCGGCAGGAAACAGAGGCGGCTGGCATCCGGAGGTTGAGAGGTTTTCAGAAGAGATGATACGTCGCTTCATTCTGTGGCTGTTCGGGAGACGACTGGCAGCGGAGATAGAAACCGAATCGCGGCAGTGGATCATGCGCTGCAGGCAGTGTGGCGAGGAGATTTCGGTCTGGGACGCCGGGGGGATTCGCTGGAAGGCAAAGGGCAGCCCGACGCGCCGGATGCGCTGCCGTTCCTGCGGACAGGCGACATGGCACACGGTCACCTTTCGCGCGGCGGAGAAGTGATATCGAACGTCCGGCGCGCTATTTCCGATGGTAGATCAGCCCGAGGATCAGCATGACAATAATGAGCAGGATGCTGAGCGCGATCACCGCCAGCGCGATGACCGCCTCTCGCTGCGTTCGCGCATGCGCGCATGCGCGCTCCGGTTCACTTCGCTCCGCCAGCGCGACCTCCCCCCGCCAGTAGTCCAGATACTCCTCCAGACTCGCAAACTCCTCTGTCAGCGTGTGGTCTTCATGGCTGAGGAGGTAGACGGGCGAGTCCGCGAGGGCTATATCGAGAAGGTAGAGGTCGCCGAAGGCGCTCTGCCCGATCGCCAGAAAGGTCTCCCGCCAGTTCGCGCCGGCGTACTGCCCGTCCTCCAGCGGAAAGCGCGTCTCCCGTATAATCCTCTCAGGATTGTCGTAGAGCCAGTAGGCTGACTCGTTTCTTTTCGCTGCAAAGGCGGGATTCAGAGCGACCGTGCGATAGTTCTCCGGCATCTTCGGCAGGACGGACAGCGCAACGGGAGCCAGCATCCACCATCCGCCGACGGCTCCCGGCACCGCGAAGCAGAGAAACGACAGCGGGACGCCCGCCAGCGGAAGCAGCAACCACAAACTCTCCAACCGCGCATTGCCGGAGAGTGAGTTGGGACGGTTGAGCGCCGCTGCGAGATGGCAGAGGATGTATAGAACGATCCAGAGAAGCTCGGGACCCTGCAGCCAGACGATCCAGCGATGGGGCGAGAACATGTCGGGGCGATACCTTCGGTTTCAGAAGGCGCGCCTCCTCCCGGAAAAATGATAATTGTTGCGTAAGAAGAGGTGTCGTTCGAAAATCGAAGGCAGGAGCAGGGCAATTCTATGTTAAACTAATAGCAATCTTTTAGCGGCTCTCACCATTGTGGGGTCGCGCCGACCTACGACTTTTGAGGGTAATTTTCATGCGAACGTGTGGGAAGATGAAGCCTCTATTCCCGGCGGCGGGAATACTGGTCGGAACGCTTCTCTTTCTGGCGGCAGCCGGCTGGTCTGGAGCCGCGCTGAACCAGAAGCAGAAAGCCGGAAAGCTGCCGCCCCTGCGTTATAATCGCGATATTCGTCCTATCCTGGCAGAGAACTGCTTTGCGTGTCATGGTCCCGACTCGGCGGCTCGAAAAGCCGACCTGCGGCTGGATCGTCCGGCGGATGCGACCGCTTCACGCGGAGGGCGACCCGCCATTGTCCCCGGCAATCCGTCCGCCAGCCTGATCATTCAGCGCATCAATACCAAGGGTCCGTTGATTATGCCGCCGGTTTCCAGTCATAAGAAACTGACCCTGCAGCAGATCGCCACGCTGACGCGCTGGGTGAAAGAGGGCGCGGCGTATGAACCGCACTGGTCGTATATTCCTCCGCGCCGTCCCGCGCTTCCGGTCGTGAAGAACGCGAAGTGGGTGCGCAATCCCATAGATCGCTTCATTCTGGCGAAACTGGAGGCGGCGGGGCTGCAGCCCGCGCCGGAGGCGGATCGGCGAACGCTGGCGCGACGCCTGAGTCTTGATCTGACGGGGCTTCCGCCCGATCCAGCGGATGTGGAGCGTTTCGTGAACGATAAGTCGCCCAACGCCTATGAGAAGCTGGTGGATCAGTTCCTCGCCAGCCCGCAGTGGGGAGAGCACCGGGCGCGCTACTGGCTGGATGCCGCCCGCTACGGCGATACGCATGGCATTCACATTGACAACTACCGCGAGATGTGGGCATATCGCGACTGGGTGATCAAGGCTTTCAACCGCAATATGCCCTTCAATCAATTCACTATCGAGCAGCTTGCGGGCGATCTTTTGCCAAATCCGACGCTGGATCAGTTGATCGCCACCGGCTTTACGCGCTGCAACATCACCACCAGCGAGGGCGGCGCGATTGACGAGGAGTACCTGGTGCTCTATACCCGCGACCGCACCGAGACCGCCTCACAGATATGGCTCGGAACCACCGCAAACTGCGCGGTCTGCCACGACCATAAGTACGATCCGCTCAGCCAGAAGGAGTTCTACTCCCTGTCGGCCTTCTTCAACAACACCACGCAGCCGGCGATGGACGGCAACCGCAGAGATACGCCCCCGATCATCCCGGTTCCGATGGAAAAGGATCGCCCCCGGTTCGACGCGATCAAGGGCGAGATTGCGGAGGCGCGAAAGCAGGCGGAAGCGCGTAAGCAGTCTGCGCGTCCCGACTTCGACCGCTGGCTGAATGGCGCGGACGCCGGAAAGATCGCCGCAAGCGTTCCATCCGGCGCTCTGCTCTTCCATCTTCCGTTGAATGAGGGCAACGGGCGCGACGTAAAGGCGGTCTTCAACGGACAGCCGCTGAATCTGACCGCCGCCGCCGATCCGGGCTGGGAGCCGGGACAGGTCTCCGAGCGGGCGTTCCGGCGCAAGCCGGGCAGCACGGTCGAAGCGCCGACCGTCGGGGACTTCGAGAAGGATCAGCCGTTCTCAATCGCTGCCTGGGTGAAACTGATGCCCAACACCGGCGGCGCGCTGGTGGCGCGAATGGATGAGGGGAGCGACTTCCGGGGCTGGGATCTGTGGGTCGAGGGAAACCGGGTCGGCACGCATATCATTCACAAATGGCCCTCGGACGCGCTGAAAGTGGTCTCCCGCGATGCGCTTCAACCGGGCGTCTGGAATCATGTCTGTGTGACCTATGACGGCGGCGCAAAGCCCGCGTCGGTGCGGATATACATCAACGGCGCGGCGCGCGAATTCGATACGCAAGCCGATACCCTGAAAAACACCATCCGCACGCAGGTTCCGCTCAAGATCGGGCAGCGTCACACGACGGCGGCGACGGATGGGGCGACGATTCAGGATATTCGCCTCTATTCGCGGGTGGTGAAGCCGGAGGAGGCGGCCCAACTGGCAAAGGGAACGCGCGCGGCATGGCTGACGGCGCGCGGCAGCGATAAACTGACCGCGCCGGAGCGGGACGAACTGTTTACCTGGTGGCTATCCGGCGAAGATGCCGACTACCGGGCGCTGTCGGGGAGGGTGGCGGCGCTGGAGGATGAGGAGCGCGCCATCCGTATGCGGGGAACCATCGCGCATATCGCGCAGGAGCGCTCCGAACCGGCGAAAGCCTATGTGCTGTTCCGGGGAGAATATGATAAGCGGCGCGATCAGGTAAAGCCCGCCACGCCCGAAATTCTGCCCCCGATGCCTCCCGACTATCCGAAGAATCGGCTTGGACTGGCGAAGTGGCTGCTGCTGCCGAATCATCCGCTCACGACTCGCGTGACGGTCAATCGTATCTGGCAGGAGCTATTCGGTCAGGGATTGGTGCGGACGACCGGCGACTTCGGGATCAGCGGGGAGCTTCCGTCGCATCCGGAACTTCTGGACTGGCTGGCGGTGGAGTTTCGCGAGAAGGGCTGGGATATGAAGCAGTTCTATAAGCTGCTGGTCACCTCTGCCACCTACCGGCAGTCGGCGATCACGACCCCGCAGAAGCGGCAGCTTGATCCGGCGAATAAGCTGCTCTCTCGCGGACCGCGCTTCCGCATGGATGCGGAGATGATCCGCGACTATGCGCTGGCGTCGAGCGGCTTGCTGGTGAAGAAGATCGGCGGGCCGAGCGTCAAGCCCTATCAGCCGGACGGCGTCTGGGAGGCGGTCGCGATGATCGGCAGCGACACGCGCGACTACCGCCGGGACAGCGGGGAGAATCTGTATCGTCGCAGCCTCTACACCTTCTGGAAGCGCAGCGCGCCTCCCGCCTCGATGGAGATATTCAATGCTCCAAGCCGGGAGACCTGCGTGGTGCGAAGAGAGCGGACCAACACGCCTCTGCAGGCGCTAGTCACGCTCAACGATGTGCAGTTTGTGGAGGCGGCGCGGCATATGGCGCAGCGCGCGCTAAAGGAGGGCGGCGCAACCGATGCGGCGCGCATGGACTTTATCGCCCGGCATCTGATCGCCCGTCCGTTCCGTCCGGAGGAGCAGGCGATTGTGGCAAGGTCGCTCAACCAACTGGTTCGCTTCTACCAGAGCGATCCGAAGGCGGCGAAAGAGCTAATAGCGGTCGGCGAGTCGAAGGCGGATGAGTCGCTGGATACAGGGAGACTGGCAGCCTGGACGATGCTGGTCAACAAGCTAATGAATCTGGACGAGGTGCTGACGAAATGAGCGATAATCAGAACGTGGTTCCTTTCTTCGAGAACAACGGCGTCCATCCGGTCGTGGAGGAGTGGGCGCGACTGGAGACGCGGCGTCAGTTCCTTCGTCGCGGGGCGAACGCGCTGGGAATGGCGGCGCTGGCGGCGCTGGGCGGCGAGGCGTTTGCCGCCGAGACGAAGCCGAAAGAGAAGAGAGCGATCGGCGGCGTGCCGGGACTGCCGCACTTCGCGCCGAAAGCGAAGCACATTATCTACCTGCACATGGTCGGCGGTCCATCGCAGATAGACCTTTATGACTACAAACCCACGATGCGGGAGTGGTTTAACAAGGATCTGCCCGATTCGGTGCGGATGGGTCAGCGCTTAACGACGATGACCTCCGGGCAGGCGCGTTTCCCGATTGCGCCGTCGAAATATCAGTTCGCGCAGCACGGCAAATCGGGAATGTGGGTGACGGAACTGCTGCCCTACACGGCGAAGATGGTGGATGAGATGTGCTTCATCCGCAGTATGCACACGGAGGCGATCAACCACGAGCCGGCGATCACCTATATCCAGACGGGCAATCAGATCACCGGGCGTCCGTGTCTGGGAGCGTGGGTCTCCTACGGGCTGGGTTCTCTGAACCGGGACCTGCCGACGTTTGTGGTGCTGGTGGCGCAGCCCTCCAATACAGAGCAGGTGCAGGCGATCTCGGCGCGTCTGTGGCAGGCGGGCTACCTGCCGGGCGAGCACGCGGGGGTCTCGTTCCGCGCGGCGGGCGATCCGATTCTTTTCATCAATAATCCCCCCGGCGTGCCGATGCAGGTGCGCCGCACGACCCTCGACGGCTTGAAGGCGCTCAATGAGATGAACTTCAAGACGGTTGGCGATATGGAGACCCATACGCGCATTCAGCAGTATGAGCTGGCGTTTCGGATGCAGTCGAGTGTGCCGGAGTTGACCAACATCGGCAGCGAGCCGGAGAGCACCTATAAGCTCTATGGCGACATGGCGAAGAAGCCGGGAACCTTTGCCTACACCTGTCTGCTGGCGCGGCGCATGGTGGAGCGGGGCGTCCGCTTCATTCAGGTCTATCATAACAACTGGGACACCCACGCCAACGTGGCGGGCCGCCTGCCGGACCAGTGCCGGGATGTGGATCAGGCGTGCTGGGGGCTGATCCAGGATCTGAAGCAGCGGGGAATGCTCGATGAGACGCTGGTGATCTGGGGCGGCGAGTTCGGGCGCACGATCTACTCGCAGGGCGGTCTTTCGAAGGACAACTACGGGCGCGACCACCATCCGCGCTGCTTCACGATGTGGATGGCGGGCGGCGGCTCGCGTCCCGGCACGATCTACGGCGAGACCGATGAGTTCTCTTACAACATCGTCAAGGACCCGGTGCATATCCACGATTTCCACGCGACGGTTCTGCGGATGCTGGGGATAGACCACGAGCGGTTCACCGTGCGCTATCAGGGGCTGGATCAGAAACTGACCGGCGTTGAACCGGCGAAGGTGATCCGGGAACTGCTTGCCTGATCGGTGATACACTCCTCTCCCACGCCTCCTCTCGATGCCGAGATGGGGCGTTTTTATTGCGTCACCTCTGCGCGGTACGGTAACCTTATATCGATCTTTCCGCATCCGCCCGGCTCTAGAGAGTACTCTGTCATGGCGTTCGCGCAAAACCACCTCAGAAAGGCGAGAAAATATGTCCCAATCCGTAACGTTTCACAGCGTGCATCCCCTCGGCGATACCGATCCCGCCGCGCTGCCCGTCAAAGATATCGGTCCCGCGGTCGGTTACTACACCTGCGTTCTGGGTTTTGATCTGGTGGAGCGACAGGAGAACCGGGCGACGCTCCAGCGCGATTCGGCGGTCATCGGGCTGGAGCGTAACGACCGCGACCCCGAGCAGGCAAGCTGCTATTTTGCGGTTAGCGATGTCGAAACGCTGCACCGGGAACTGACCGCAAAGGGGATCGAGCCGTCAGCGCTGGAGGTGCAGGAGTACGGAGGAAAACGCTTCCGCGTCTTCTTCGCGAAGGAGCCTTACGGGGTCTGTTTCTGCTTCGGTCAGCCGGCGTAGGGGGGCGTCTACGGCCTCTTCTCCGAAAGCCTCTTTGCCCGATCCAATGTGGCGCGCGCGCCGGAGAGGTCACCGGAGGCCATCAGGCGCGCAGCGCGATCCAGTTCGGCTTTGAGTTTCGGACGATCCGGCTGCAGTCTGCGCATCTGCCAGAGTCGATGGGGCAGGCGCTGATCGGGAGCGATCCGCCCTCCCTCTACCAGCTTCGGGATCGTCTGATCCTCATATCGGCTCGCCGAGTCTGGCGATACGGGCGGACGGCGGCTACGCGGCTTCTCAGGACTTCTTCAGTCCCCGTTCCGGGGAGCATGTCCGCGCGCGCTCCGTGGTGTTCGGGTCTTCGGATCGCGGTAGAACCTGGGAGCGTCTCGCCGAGATTTCAGGGGCGTTCTGGTCTTCGCTTTTTGTGCATCGAGGCGACCTCTATCTGCTCGGAACCGACCGGCATCACGGCAATATTGTCCTGCGCCGTTCGCGGGACGGCGGCAGAACGTGGACGGAGCCGACCGACCGCAAAAACGGCTTGATTCGCGACAACGGAGAGTATCACTGCGCGCCGATGCCGGTAACCGAGCATCAGGGGGGGCTGTGGCGCGCTTTTGAGTGGCGGGATGTGAGAGATCCTGGAGCATCGCGGGATGGGTTCTCTGGGTCGGGTGGTTTCTTGTCCCCTATTTTCTCGCGCCCTATGGAGCCATCTTCCCGGCGATCTGGCTGCTGCTGTCCGTTCTGATTAAGAGGCTTGTCGGAGCCAGCGCAGGGTCTCGATCAGTGTGGGACGCTTGCCGTAGATCAGCAGTCCAAACCGGAACAGCCGGGCGGAGAACTTCAAGACCAGCCAGATCGCTCCCAGCGTGATGGCGGCGGAGAACAGAATGTCCATCCATGGAACTTCGGCGGTCGTCATGCGGATTACCATGGTGGTCGGCGCGGTCAGAGGTATACAGGAGAGGATTCGCGCCAGCGCGCCGTTGGGAAACTCGACCAGCGCCAGAATCAGAATGATCGGGAAGAAGGCTCCGAAAGAGACCAGTCCCGCCACCTGCTGGCTCTCCCGATAGGAGGTTCCGAGCGCGCCCAGTCCCGCCAGGATCGTCGCATACAGTCCGAAACCCAGCGCGAAAAAGAGCAGGACGCCCGCCAGCGCGGACGGCGAAAGCTGGATGTAGCCGGAGAACTGAATGAGCGCCGGCACGCCTCCCAGTACCGCCCAGAGGCCCACCTGCGTCAACCCCACCCCCGCCAGCCCGATCAGCTTGCCGCGCAGAAGAGTCTCCGGGGTGACGGAGGAGAGGATGACCTCGATCACCCGATTCTCTTTCTCCTCCGCAATGCCGCGCAGCAGATAGTTGGCGGAGATGAAGATCGAGGTGGTGAGGAGGATCGCGAACAGATACGGCAGGATCAATCGCGCCGCTTCTCGTCCCGGATTAAGCGGCGTAAAGGCGCCGGAGCGATCCTGCACCAGCACGCGCGCGCCGCTCTCGCCGACCGGCGCATAGATGCGCTCGATCATCGGCTTCTCCAGCCCCTGTTTCGCCATCAGTCCGCGTATCAGAATCGCGCCGACAGGAACGCGCTCCCGCTGATTGAACAGTCCCCGGCTCTGTCGGTAGACGGTCACATTTCCGGTCGCCAGATAGTCCGCCGGAACGACCATCAGCGCGATGATCTTTCCCTCCCGCACATCCTGCAATCCGGCGTTCTCGTCGGCATAGTGGCGCAGCTTGATGTCGGGGATCGCCTTCTCCACCTCGCTTAAATCGAGCGCGCCGCTGCGATCCAATATCCCGGTCTCCAGCGTGACCCGGGCAGAGAACGCCCCGACCGCCGCCGTCGTGCCAAGAACGCTCAATCCCCCGAAGAAGAGCATCAGCACCGGCAGACCGAGCGTCAGCAGGATAAACTCCTTCCGGCGCACATTGGTAATGTACTCATGCCAGGCGACCACGCGCACATTTCGGTTCATAGGGGCGTGAGCCTCTCTTCGGTTTCGCTCTGGCGCAGCGCCTGTTCGCCTTCCGCCCCGACCACGCGAATAAAGATATCCTCCAGAGTCGGCACGACCGGCTCAAAGCGCAGAATATCCGCGCCGCTCTCCACCAGCGCAGACAGGATGGCGCGTCGGCAGGCTCCATCCTGCGGATAGAATCGCGCCGTCGTCGCGTTCACCGGCTCCATACGCGCGCACTCGACGGCGGGCAGAGTCCCGGCATACTCCACCTGCAGCGAATCGTCGGTGTAGCGCGTTTTGATCTCCTCAATGGAGCCGTAGAGACACTGCCGACCGCGATGCAGCATCAGCAGACGATCACACAGAGTCTCCG
>CAYSDM010000015.1:0-75417 GCA_964429855.1 uncultured Chthonomonadaceae bacterium | reverse complement strand
TGGCGAACGCCATTCCGAGCAGCATCACCATTCCCAGCCCCGCCAGCAGCAGCAGGGCGGTCGCCAGCCCGGTAACGCTCTGGACTTTCGGACCGAGCGGGGTGTCGAACAGGCGAAAGAGGGCGTTCAGCCAGTCCAATCGGGCAGCAGTGGATGCGTGGTTGGCGTACATAGCTTCGATTTTCGGTGCGATCAGCGTATGCGCGACCGGAAGGTAGGGTTTCGATTCCGGAAGCCACCGCCCGATCATCTGTTCGGCGCGTTTTAAGGCGGCATCCACAACCGCCTGTCTTCGCTCCGGTTCGACGGCGTTCCAGTCGGCGTCGGGAGACGCCTTGCCGGGGGAGTCGGGAAGGGCGGGCAGGCGCGGTATTGACTGCTCCAGCGTCATCGGAGCGCGTTCGCCAAGCTGCTTCAGCCACCGCGCCAGCCAGTCCAGAAACCATCGGCGCGCCTCCTGCTGCCCGGTTACAAAGTCTTCCTCGCGAAACGTCCGCGCCAGAAAGCCGCCGAAATGTCCCATAAAGTCGCCCGTCAGCCGATCCTGCTGCGGCGGAACCGCCGGAATGCGCTCCAGAACGATCTCGCGCTTGTAGTGCAGACCGACTGCCTGACGGATCGCCTCCTGTTGCGCAGGCGTCAGATCGCTGGCAGCCAGCGCGCTGTTCAGGGCGCGAATCTGCTGATTGACCTTCTCCGCCTTCTCGAAGTCGCTGTAGAGCGCGTCGTTGAAGTAGGCGGCGATGATCTTGCCGAGAACCGCCTGCGGCGGCAGCCCGTGCGGATTTTCGCGCGCCGCCTGTGTGTTCTGCCCCATGCTCTGCGCGATGGATTCGCGGGTACTGGGGTCCGGCTCGATCACCAGAAAGCTGCGGAAAACTCTTTCCCGATCCGGCGCTCGCTCGCTGTCCAGCTTCTCCAGATAGCTGACGGCGTCAATCACCCGTCCGATGGGCTGATTGTTGAAAAGCCCGCCGTCCACAAACTGAAAGGCGACACGCTCTGAACAGGAGGGCAGCGGCGCATCAGACGGTTTTTCGTCTGGACGCAGAGGGCTTTTTCGCCGCTCCTCCATATGCTCCAGAAATCGCTGGTAAGCCGGATAGAGGGTCAGATCGCGCTCCAGAGGGCGACTCTGGAACGCCATCGGAAACGCGCCGGAGGTGGCAGCCGCCTCCTTGATCTCGTTCCAGCGCGCGCGCGCGATTCGTTCCAGGGGAAAAGGCGACTTCAGGTTTTCGGGAGGAACCTGGACATGGTAGAAGCGTTCTCCGTTCAGAAAGAACGGCGCGTAGTCGCGATAGGCGCG
The DNA here is from genome assembly GCA_964429855.1 of uncultured Chthonomonadaceae bacterium. Classification (GTDB taxonomy): domain Bacteria; phylum Armatimonadota; class Chthonomonadetes; order Chthonomonadales; family CAJBBX01; genus CALLMM01. Next base: position 74,108 of record CAYSDM010000015.1, on the reverse strand, counting down.
GGCGTAGAAGACCGTCTCAGCGGAGGGCGCGCCGGGAGAATCGAAGTCAATGCAGTAGGGGATGCCATCCAGATTGGTCATCGTCATCCAGAGGGCGATGGTCTGCTTCGGCGTAAAACCGGGATCATCGGCTGCCGTTTCGGGAGGGTGAGTCCGAACCGAATCCTCCCGGCTTCCGCCCAGAATATCGAAGGTTTGACGGGCAATCTGCTCCAGACAGTCGTTGGAGAAGGCGGCATTGGCGGCGTCTTGCGGAGGCGCAAGCAGCGCGGTAACGTCCAGCCCCTCCACCCAGCAGGCGCGCATCGCCTTCTCAAAAGTCTCCGGGGGCGACGCAAGAGCCAGCGCGCGCGCCAGAATCAGACCGGTGACGGAACCGGCGGACGACCCGGCAATGGCATCTATCGTCAGACGCAGCCTGCCGTCGGCTTCGGGAAGCGCGTTGATCGTATGAATGTCCCGATAAAGCTGGGTCAGAACGCCCGCGATGTAGGCTCCCAGCGCCACGCCTCCGGAGAGACAGAGAGCAAAACGATGGGTGAGAGGGGCGTCGGGCAAGGCGGCGGCATCCGTCATGGGCTTACCTCCAGAGATGGCGCTGCGAGGAGCGCAGGCGGAAGACTCCTCGCAGCGAACGGAAGACTACAGTCCGGCCTTCTTCCAGATGACTTCGAGCGACTGCCGAACCCAGGTCGCCGGATTGCCAAACGGCTCCGGCACAATCGGTCCTTCATAGCCGATGGACTTGAGCGCGCAGAGGAAGCCCACGATGTCAATCACGCCCGTCGCTCCCGGCAGTCCGCGCTTATTGTCAATATGCTCATCCAACGGCACGCCGAGAGGCGCATCGTTGACATGGACATAGACCACCTGTTCCGGTTTGAGTTCGTAGAGGTCGTCCACTGTCCCGCCGGAGGTGTGCCAGTGCCAGCAGTCGAGGAGCAGCCCGACATTCGGACCGATGTCCGCGCCCATCGCCAGCATATCCTCCATCTTATAGATAAAGGGGTATTTCTGGCTGTCGCGCAGGGTTTTAGGACCGATGAACTCCAGCCCCAGATGAACGCCGTATTCGCCCAGAATGGCGGCGACCGGCTTGAAACGCTCTACATGAAAGGCGCGATTATCGTCAAACGGACGATCATTGGAGCAGGGCATAATCCAGGTGGCGGTTCGGAAGCAGCCGACTGCCTGAGCCGCCTTCGCCAGTCGCGGAAGCTCCTCCAGCCCCTTCTTCCAGTTCTCCTCGCTCGAACGCCAGTCGGTGGGAAGCCCGAATCCCGCCGGTTTGAGGCTTGCCGCGGAAAACATCGTCTGTACCGCTTCCGCGCCGTTCTTCTCGATCAGATCGGCGACTTCATGAATGCCGATTTCAACGCCTTCAAAACCCGCGTCCTTTGCTACGTTGATCGCTTCCTGAAGACTGCCGACCCGGATGCCCATCGCTCCGGGACTCAGTGCGGTATACATGAAAAGCTCCTTTATTGGGTTTGAGTGTCCGGTATTTCATCGGAAGAGCGACAGAGAGTCGATTCCGATGGGTGCTGTTTGGATGCCGTGAAAAAGTTTCTGTGCTTCCGAATGAGACTCCTGCCCGGAGGATTTGCGCCGTCGGTACGCCATTGACGCCTGCCTGTCTCCTGCGATATACTCAGCTTGCTCGTTCACGCCCCGCAGCTTTTCGCGAGGCGATACGTAGTATGTTTTTCAAGACGAGCGGTGTCGGGGAAGGGGAAGGAGAGGCGAATGCGTGGACTGCGGAGAGGTATAGGATTCTGGCTGGCGGCAGGCGCGCTGATGATCTGCGCGGCGGCGGGGGCGGATTCTCCGCGTCTGGAGGATCTGGCGACCGCCGAGGTGAGCGATCTTCAGGCGCGGGTGCAGGTTGTCCGGGCAGAGCAGAGCGAACTGGAGAAGATCAGCCGCGATTTCGGCATGATGTATCGCCTGCGCGATCTGAATATGCTCTATAAAGACCCGGATAAACTGCGGATGGAGGGACGCATCGGGACGATGATCGTCAACGGCTCCACGCGCTATTTTCATGTTCCCCAGTTGAGACTCAAGAAGAAGGACGAACTGACTGAAGAAGCCAGCCGACGTTACTCTCTGTTTGAACTCGGAATCCTTTCGCGCCATGTGCTCTCCGCAGTACAGAGCCGATTCCTGCGCGAGGAGACGCTGGACGGCGTTCCCCACTACCTCTTCGAGATCGTCTATCGCGGCGACGGCGCCGACCGATTTCGAGTCTGGATTGACCCGAAGGCGCGTGTGGTTCGTAAACGCGAGTGGTACGACAACTCCGGCAAACTGCGCGCCACCTTTCTGTATCAGGAGATTCGGGAGGCGCTACCCGGACTCTGGATTCCGAGTCGGCTGGAGATTCGCAATCAGGAGGGCGTGGTCGCCGGCGTCACCACCTACAGCGAACTGAAGGTCAATCAGGGACTGGACGATGCACAGTTCCAGATACCGTAATCTCCGCTCAGCGGAACCGTTAGTGAGTCATAGCGCTACCTGTAAGGAGGTTAACCATGGCTAAGGGAACGGATGTCGCGATGGAGGAGATGCATTCCGTACATGGAGGCATCGTGAACTGCCGAAGACCTTTGCAAAGAGGCAGTCATGTCAATCTGGTCTCCAACGGCTCGATGCCGGGGCACCGGGGATTCTATGAGGGGTGGCCCGCCAAGTGGTACGTGCCGGACATCGACTCGGATCGGTCCGGTATGGCGATTGAGCGAGCGCTGTCGTCGGAGTTTGGTCAGGTGACGATGAACGGCATCTGCTCGGGAAGGATGAAGTGGGGGGATATCACTATCCGGTAAGCGATCTGTAAAACCCATCCGTAATCTTTCTCTTCAGAACCGATAGAGTACTGTAGATACATCCAGGAGGTCACTGTGGCGAAAGAGAAATTCACGCGCAAGAAGCCCCATGTCAACGTCTACAACGGAGTGGGGATAGAAGAGATGACCATCGTTCATGAAGGTTTCAAGGCTCGTACCGAGACCGTAGACAAAGACGAAACCATTACGGTGCATGGGATAACCAACGGTTCGATGCCGGGACACCGTAGATTCTACGAGGGATGGCCCGCCAAGTGGTACTTGCCGGACATCGACTCGGATCAGTCCGGTATGGCGATTGAGCGAGCGCTGTCGTCGGAGTTTGGTCAGGTGGCGATGAACGGCGTCTCCTTCGGAAAGATGAGGCAGCGTCGCGGCACCATCACCATGCTGGATCAGGATCTGTCCTATTAAGACCCTTCAGAGTTGATGGAAGGGAGACGATCCCCGCTATCGAAGCGCCTTGCGAATAACGCTGCCGCCGTTTTCCGTGAGGCGTTTGAAGCGTCCATCGTGCAGATAGGTCAGCCTGATGTCGTTGATGCCGACCAGATGCAGGATGGTGGCGTGCAGATCGCGCAGATGGCGCGGATCGTCTCCCGCCTTCAATCCGACTTCGTCGGAAGAGCCGACAACCGTTCCGCCTTTCACTCCGCCGCCCGCCATCCAGACGGTCTGTGCGCCGGGATTATGGTCGCGCCCCCGATTTCCCTGCGAGATGGGCATTCTCCCGAACTCCCCTGCCCAGACGACCAGCGTACTCTCCAGAAGTCCGCGCCGTTTCAGATCGGCGAGCAGTCCGGCAATGGGCTTGTCGGTTTCAGCGGCATGCAGCCGGTGATTGACGGCAATATCCTCGTGCGCGTCCCACGTATCGTTATTATGTCCTCCCCCGGAGTATATCTGAACGAAACGCACGCCCCGCTCGACCAGACGACGCGCCAGCAGACACCGGCGTCCGAACGGCTCCGTCATCGGATGATCCAGTCCATAAAGCGCGCGCGTCTCTGCGCTCTCCTTTGAGAGGTCTACCACCTCCGGCGCAACCTTCTGCATCCGATAAGCCAGTTCATAAGCGGCGATTCGCGCCTCCAGTTCCGTATCTGCGGGGCGTTGGCGCAGATGCTCCGCGTTTAACTGTCCCAGAAGATCGAGGCTGCTGCGCTGAGTCTCCGGCGTGACATCCTCCGGCGGACTCAGGTCGAGAATCGGCGCGCCGCTGGCGCGGAACACCGTTCCCTGATAGGCGGCGGGCATATAGCCTGCCGACCAGTTGGGCGCGCCTCCGATGGGACCGCCGCGTGGATCCAGCATGACCACAAAAGCCGGAAGGCTCTGGTTCTCCGTTCCCAGCCCGTAGGTGATCCACGAGCCGATAGAAGGACTCCCCTGCAGGATGCTCCCGGTGTTCATCTGGAACAGCGCCGGGGCATGATTGTTGCTGTCTCCGTAGAGGGAGCGCAGGAAGCAGAGATCGTCCACGCGCTGCGCCAGATGGGGGAACAGTTCCGAGACCTCGATGCCCGCCTTTCCGTGCTTTTTGAAGGCGAAGGGGCTGCGCATCAGCTTGCCCGGCTGACCGAAGAAGGTGCGTATCTCTCCCTTGCCGGTCAGGGGCATCCCGTCGTATTTAATCAGGTCCGGCTTGGGGTCGAAGGTGTCCATCTGGCTCGGCCCGCCATACATAAAGAGAAAGATGACGGACTTCGCCTTCGCCGGAAACATCGGACGTTTTGGCGCGAGCGGGTCTTTCGCCGCTGCCTGCGCCATCGCCTCTTCCGCTAGCAGGAAGGTCAGCGCCAGACCGCCGAATCCGGCTCCGGCGCGTTGAAGAAAGGCGCGCCGCGAGATTCGGGACGGGCGTTTTTCACGCGAGGCGTCCATCGGGATCATCCGCGCAGGGCTTTCTGAAGACGAATCAACTGCGCGAGAGTCTGCTCCCCGATATGTCCCTCCTGATAGATGCCGACGTTGAGGGTGACCGCGCCCTCCACCTTTCGGCAACTTCGCACAAAAGAGAGAAGCTCTTCGTCGCGGTAGCGCGGCGGCTCCATCGGTCCGGGAGTATGGTGTCCCCAGAAGCAGTCTATGGGAACCAGCGCGTGCCACTGGCAGTGGGTTCCCGGCGCAAAACGCGAATCGGGCAGATAGAGCGGCGCATTCGCCTCGCGTCCCAGCCGAATCTTGCCCTCTACCAGCGTCTCGACCTCGCCGGACAGATAGTCCTGCAGGGTGGTCAGCGGTCTGGTGATGCCGATACAGAAGGAGCCGTCATTAAAAGCCAGCGCGCAGTTCGGATTGCCTGCTCGCGCCGCCGCGCACCATGCGGGCCAGTCGTACAGGCTGTTATGAAATACGTCCCATGTGTAACAGCCGTCGAACCACCAGCCGTCGAGCCACTTCCCGTACCGCTCCGCATATTCGCGGATGAACGCCTGATAACGCTTTTGAAACGCGGACTGGTCTTTCGGATTCCATTGAAACGCTTTATGAATGACCTCCGACTGCGCGCTGACCTCCGCAGGCAGGTAGGCGATAAATCGCTTCTTCTGCGCGTGGACGCCGGTGGCGATCTCCAGCGCCAGATCGCGCCGGGAGGTGTGCCCCGGTCCTGCCCAGGCGTCCAGCGTGGCGTTGGGACTGGCGTAGTAGCCGGAGTTCTGACCGATGGTGAAGATCAGCCAGTCCGCGCCGCTCTGTTTGAACTGCTCCAGAAACCGATCCAGATCAAAACGGTCAACAGCGCGGTCCAGATCGCGGATCCACTCCCCCTTTTCCGGCGCGGGACCGGGCGCAAGCCAGTGTACCATCATGCCGAATTTGCCCCGGCGCATCCAGTCGGTGCGGCGTTGGTCAGCCTCCATGATTCCCCCCTTTCCAGGCAGAGCGGCGCATCCCAGCGCGATCCCGGCAGTCAGCCGGGAGACACGGGATAGAGCTTCTCGACGGGTTATCTGTTTATGGTTCATTGTACTCTCTTCCCTACCGACGGATGAAGAAACGCGCGATTGTACTCCACCAGCCTCCGCGACGCATCGGCGGCTCCTCCAGATCATCGTCATCCTCCGGCTCATCCGAGGCGCGCAGCAGCTCCTCCGGGTCGCCGGGACCCGGTCCGAAGGCGGGCCGCAGCAGCGTATCTGTCCCCGGATTTTCGGTCGGGCGCAGCAGCGTGTCGGAGGCGCGCATCAGGTCGGCGCAGGCTTTCGCCTCTCTGGCGACGGGACTGGCGGGATTGGCCGCCTCGCGATCCAGAAACCGCTGCGCCCGGAAGCGAAACAGCGATAGCGGGAGACTCTCCAGCGCCCGCAGAATCCGCACCCGGTCGCGCACGTTCAGCGCGGTTTCGACCAGCAGCAGCCGCGCCAGATGTTCGGGGCGTCCCATCGCCCGCAATGTATCCAGCGCGACCTGCTGAATACCGCTCTCCGGGAAGATGGCGCTCTGACAGAGCGGCTCTATCGCCATCGCAGAGCGTTTCCCGGCTAGATGCTGCGCCGCTGCCTCGCGCTGCCTGAGTCGTCCATGAATCAGGCGATCAATCAGAACCGGAACCACCTGCGGATGATCGCACTGCGCCAGCGCCCGCAGAGCCAGACGGGGGAAACGCGGGTTGGTGCGCACATGCTGCGCCAGCGCCGCCACCGCTTCATCCGCGACATTGAACGAACCGGACGAATCGTCCGGCGCATCCTGACTCATCTCCGCCAGCAGCCGCGCCAGACGATCAAAGGCGCGGCGGTTGTCGGCTCCCAGCAGAAGGTCTTTCAGAATCGGGATGACCAGCGGCATCGGCAGCTTCTTCAGCCGGTTTCGCAGCCGTCGGGTCTTCCCGCTGCCGGTCTCCACATAGTCCATCAGCAGCGCGGCGATCTTTTGCGGGGTGGGGTCTTCCGCCATGGACTAACCGATGATCTCCGAAAAGCGAAACATGCGCTGCGAACGTTCGGAGAGAGAATCGTAGGCGGCTCGCGTCATGACCGGAACCTTCTGCTCAAAACGATACCAGGGGCGTGTATAGACCAGCGCGACATTCGGACGAGAGCGCGTTCCGTGATGCGGCGTTCCCCGGTGCCACATCCGCAGGTCGCGCAGCAGCGCGGAACCGGCTTTCATGGTTACGCGCCGGGAGGTCATCCGCTCCGCCATCGCCTCCATATCCACGCCGCCCGCCCACAGGTGCGTACCGCCGGGCCATATCTCCATCGGACCGTTCTCTTCCGTCACATCCACCAGCGGTATATTCAACACCGTCCCGTAGCAGGGCAGCGAAAGCTGCGTCTCCGGGAAGAGCAGCCGCGTATCGGAGTGAACGCGCTGATACTCCGCTCCCGGCAGCGGGGTATCGGAGGCAAAATAGGTGCAGAGGATGTCCGGTCCCAGCGTCTTTTCCAGAATCGCCAGAACCGCGTCGTTCTCATAGACCAGCGGATCGGCAAAGGGAGCGACAAATGGCAGATACATCTGAAAGCGATTGGCTCCCCGATTGCTCTGTTCCGCCTGCCGTTTCTGCTCCAGAAGCGGATCGAAGGCGTCCCGCATGGCGGTAATGAGCGAGAGCGGCAGCAGGTCTTCGAGGATGACATATCCGTTTGTGCGTATCTGATCGGCGGCTGACTGGGCGTCAATGGCTGCGTGGTGTGTCATAGATACTCTATCTCCGTGCGCGGAATCAGACTTCGGTAAGCCTGGCTTCGCCGGTGGTGGTGTCATAGATGGCGTAAGTGCTTGGAACATCCTCCGGCTTGCCGGAAGCGAAGCTAGCTCCCATGATGGGACCGGGATTGATCAACAGCGCGCGTCCCTGCCGGGTCGTCTCCTTCTGATGATTATGACCGAAACAGACCACATCATAGACCTCGGAAGCGGCGATGGCGCGCGCCAGATTGTCGTAGTGGTTGACGGCGAAACGCCGTTTATCAAGCGTGATCTCGAAAAACTCCCCATGCAGTTTCACATGGGAGTATCCGTTCGCCTTCATGGTGATTCGATAGGTGTCGGCGTCGTTATTTCCGAACACGATGTCTATGGGTTTTTCATAGCCCCTCGCCAGCATATCCAGCACGAAGGGCGAACAGAGATCGCCCAGGCAAAACATCCTGTCGGTCTGCTGTATCTGCTCCAGGGCGCGCGCCAGCTTCCAGATATTGTCGTGAATGTCGGAGAGAATGGCGATCTGCACTTCTGCACCTCCTGTGCGTTCGATGTCTGTCAGTCAAGATAGAGAAACTCGCTGGTATTCAGCAGAACATGGCAGAGATCGGTCAGCGCAAGGCGTTGCGCCTCCGTCGGCGTCTTCTTTTCCCGGTAAAGCGCCGCCTGCCGCTGCAGAAACTCCCGGCAGCGCGTCTGTTCCGCCGGAGTGGAAGGGCGGCACAGCGCGAACAGAAAGGCGCGATCCACCTGCGCCGCAGGGTCGCCTCCGGCTTCGCGCTTCACGCGATTGGCAAAGTGACGCGCCTCCTCCCGTGCAAACGCCCCGTTCCAGAGGGCAAGGACCTGTGGGGCGATGTTGGTGCTGGCGCGGCGCGGACAGGTCGCGCTGAGATCGGGACCATCGAACGCCTCCACCATCGGTAAAGTCAGCGAACGCCGCTGAAAGACGTAGAGGGTGCGCCGAAGCTGATCTTCCAGCGGGGACTGTCCCCATTTTTGCGTGGAACCGGTCTCCAGCGCCTCTTTCGGCATCGGCGGATAGACTCCGGGACCGCCCATTTTCGGGTTCAGCCGCCCGCTGACCGCCAGCATCGCGTCACGTATCTCCTCTCCCTGCAGCCTTCGCCGGTCATGCCGCCAGAGCAGCCGATTCTCCGGATCTCGCTTTGCCGCATCCGGGTCGAAACGGGTGGACTGGCGGTAGACATGGGAGGTCATCATCAGACGGTGCATGCGTTTCAGGCTCCAGCCCTGCCGGATGAACTCGGTCGCCAGCCAGTCGAGAAGCTCAGGGTGAACAGGTCTGTTGCCGTTTTTGCCGAAATCGGAGGGGGTGGCGATCAAGCCGCGCCCGAAGTGATACTGCCAGAGACGGTTGACCATGACGCGCGCCGTTCGGGGATTATCCGGCGAAGTCAGCCAGCGCGCCAGTGCCGAGCGGCGTCCGGTGCTGCGAATTCCGGACGGCGGCGTGATGGCCGCGGGCGCGTTCGATCCGGTCAGCGCAGCCGGAAAGCCCGGCTCGACGACTTCGCCGGGGCGGCGGATATCGCCACGGATCAGCAGATGATGTTCCGGCGCTCTGGAACCGGCATCTACCACGGCCATCGCCAGTGGAGCGCGATAAGCGGGCAGGTTGCTGCCGGGCAGGGGACGATCCTCCATACGAATATGGGAGAAGAACGCCTGAAAACGGTAGTAGTCTTTCGTCGGGATGGGGTCGTATTTGTGATCGTGGCAGCGCGCGCACCCTAACGTCAAGCCAAGGAAGACCGAGGCGGTTGTATCTGTAACATCTGTCAGGAAGTCGTTTCGCTGAACGGCGCGATCAAAAGCGCGGGCGTCCCAGGGACCATTACGCAAGAATCCGGTTGCGATCAGGGCGTCGGAATTATCGGGCCAGAGTTCATCCCCGGCAATCTGCTCCAATATAAAACGGTCATAGGGCTTATCAGCGTTGAAGGACCGGATAACATAGTCGCGATAGCGCCAGGCGTGATGGCGTATCTCGTCGCCCTCATACCCGTTCGTATCGGCGTAACGCGCCAGATCGAGCCAGTGTCGCGCCCATTTCTCGCCGTAATGCGGAGAGTCGAGCAGGCGGTCAATCAGCTTCTCGTAGGCGTCGGGAGAGGGATCAGACAGGAACCGCTCGATCTGCTGCGGAGTCGGGGGCAGTCCCAGAAGATCGAAGCAGACCCGGCGGATCAGCGTTCGACGGTCAGCGGGCGGAGCCGGTTGAATCCCCCGTTTTTCCAGTTGCGCCAGAATGAAGGCGTCTATCGGATTACGCACCCATTCGGCGCGCTGAACGACAGGCGGCTCATGGCGAAGGGGGCTGGCGTAGGGCTGCCAGCGGGAGGGAATCGGCGCGGCATTCTGCTCCTGTAGATCAAAAGCGGGCGTTTTCCCGTCAATCTTTGCGCCCTGATCAATCCATCGCTCGATTTGCGCGATCATCTCCGGCGACGCCTGCCCGCCAGGCGGCATCCGGGGGGAGCGCGTCCCACGCAGATACTGAACGAGCGGACTCTTGCGGCTGCTGCCGGGGATAATCGCGGGAGAAGCCTTGCTGCCACCCCGGAACAGTCCTTCCAGAGTTGCCATGGAAAAACCGCTGGTTCGCTGCGTCTCTCCGTGACAGCTGCCGCACTGCGCCTTCAGATAAGGCTCGATCTGTCGGCGGAAATCTACTTCGGCGTTGTGGGCGCGATTCGGCTCTCGCGCCGTCCAGCCCAGAAGCGCGAGAGGGAGAAGGATCGCAGGAAGCAGCGCGAAGAGGCGTGACATGGCAAATCATCCTGTTGCGGAAGGCTTCGTTGGGATCATTATACTGCAACCCATCCGTGAAGACAATCAAAGGGTAAAGATCAGGTAGGAAATCGCTTCGGTCCGGGTGAAATGACAGATCATATACGCTCTTTCTCATTCAAGGTCGAAGGGTCGCATCGCCTGGCTGTCCTGTCGAGCGCAGCGAGACATCTTCAGATTCTTCGCTTCGCTCAGAATGACAACCGGGTTGCGCTTCGCTCAGAATGACAGCCATCCAAACTATCTTGACGACGTACTGGAAGGAGAGGCTTCCGCTATGCGAAGAGTGATACTGGCTGCGATGCTGCTTTACATCGGAGGAGGAGTCGGGGCGCAGGAAGCCGCCGAAAAGAGACAGCCCATGTTCCAGCACGAATTTGCGACGGTCAACGGGATCAAATTGCACTATGCCGCCATCGGGAAGGGGCAGGTGATCCTGTTTCTGCACGGCTTCCCGGAGTTCTGGTACGCCTGGAACGATATACTGCCGGAGTTCGGGCGGGACTATCGGGCGGTGGCGGTGGATATGCGCGGCTACAATCTCTCCGACAAGCCCGCGCGCGTGGAAGAGTACGCCATTCCGCTGCTGACGGCGGATGTCAAAGGTCTTCTGGAACAGATAAGTCCGGGGAAAAAGGCGATTCTGGTCGGACACGACTGGGGAGGGGCAGTCGCTTATGCCTTTGCGCTGGCGCATCCGGAGATGCTGGAGAGGCTGGTGATCATCAACGCGCCCCATCCGGCGATCTTTTCCCGCGAACTGCGCGAAAACCCGCAGCAGCAGCAGGCGAGCGCCTACATGAACTTCTTCCGCAGCCCGCAGGCGGAAGCGGGATTGAGCGCCAACAACTACGCGACGCTGGCAATGGGTGTCTTTGGCGGAGCGCGTCCCGGCGCCTTCACGGAAGAGAAGAAGAAGCGTTATCTGGAGGCGTGGGGGCAGCCCGGCGCGTTGACCGGGGGACTCAACTACTATCGCGCCGCCCGCGTCGGTCCGCCTGCTACTCGCTCAGCTTCCGCCGAACCGGCGGAAGACCTGTCCCGGCTCTTTCCCTCGATGGAGGTGCGTATCCCGACTCTGGTGATCTGGGGCGAGAAGGACACCGCGCTGCTTACGGGCAACCTGAAGGGGCTGGAGAAGTACGTTCCCATATTGACCATCCGACGTATTCCGAATGCTGGTCACTGGGTGGTGCATGAAGAGCCGGGGCTGGTCACGCAGTATATTCGCGAATTCCTGGGCGAAAAATGATCGTTGGCGTAGATACCGGCGGAACCTTCACCGATTTTGTGTCGCAGGATGCAGCGGGGAATCTGCGCGTCTGCAAAGTCCCCTCCACGCCCGCGGATCCCTCTCAGGCGATTATGGAAGGGCTTCGACTGTTGCCGCTCTTTCCGGGATTTTCGGTGGTGCACGGCACGACGGTGGCGACCAATGCCCTGCTCGAACGGCGCGGCGCGAAGACGGCTCTTCTCACCACGCAGGGCTGCCGCGATGTGCTGGAGATCGCCCGGCAGACCCGCAAGGAACTCTACTCCCTGACTCCCCGCCCCCGCGACCCGCTCATCCCTCGCCAACTGCGCTATGAGGTTCCGGAACGTCTGGACGTGCACGGCGCGGTGGTCACGCCGCTGGATGCTGTGGAGCTGGATCGCGTTCTCGACGAGATACAGGCGCAGGGCGTCGAGTCGCTGGCGGTCTGTTTTCTCTTCTCTTTTCTGAGTCCCGCACATGAACGGGAGGCAGGGCGGCAGGCGCGAGCGCGCGGTCTGCACGTCTCGCTCTCCTGCGAGGTCGCGCCGGAGTATCGGGAGTACGAGCGCGCCAGCACCGTCTGCGCCAACGCCTTCGTCGCGCCGATCATGACTCGCTATATCGGTCGGCTGCAGGAGCGAGTCAGGGAGCTTCAGGCGGGACGACTGGCGGTGATGCAGTCGAACGGCGGCACGCTGCGCGCCGAAGAAGCCGCCGCCAACGCGGTCAAAACCGCCCTCTCCGGTCCGGCGGGGGGACTGGTGGCGGCGGCGCGCACAGCGAGAGAGGCGGGCATCCGTCGGATCATGACCTTTGACATGGGCGGAACCTCGACCGATGTCGCCCTGATAGACGGCACGCCCGAAACGGTGCGAACCGGCGAGGTGGCGGGGCTGCCGCTGCTGACGCCGATGCTGGATATTCATACGGTCGGGGCAGGCGGCGGATCCCTGGCGCGCATAGATGCGGGCGGCGGAATGCGGGTCGGTCCGCAGAGCGCGGGAGCCGATCCCGGTCCGGTCGCCTACGGACGCGGCGATCATCTGACCGTGACGGATGCGAATGTGCTTCTCGGGCGTCTTCCCGCATCGTTGCGGCTGGCGGGGAGGCTGCCGCTGGATGCAGAGCGGGTTCGCGCGCAATTCGCCGTCTTTGCGCAAACGCTCGGATTGTCGGCGGAAGCCGCTGCCGAAGGAGTGCTGGAGGTGGTGAACGCGCAGATGGCGCGCGCGCTGCGGCATATCTCGGTGGAGCGCGGGCGCGATCCGGCGGACTATACACTGGTCTCCTTCGGGGGAGCCGGGGGGCTGCACGCCTGCGCGCTGGCGGAGGCGGTCGGCGCGCGCGCCGTGCTGATCCCCCGGTATCCGGGCGCATTTTCCGCGCTCGGGTTGGCGCTGGCGGATGTGCGCCGCGAGTATCAGCGCACGCTCTTCGTCCCGGCGCAGGAGAGCTATGACTCCTTTCTGGCGGAGACCCTGCGTCCGATGGCGGAGCAGGCGCGCGTAGAGATGGGGCGCGAAGGGGTACCCCCGAACGCCGTCTTTCTGGAGCCGTTTGTCGAGGCGCGTTATGTCGGGCAGTCCTACGCCCTGCGGGTTCCCTTTCGGCGACGGCTTGACTCGGCGGCGAAGTCTTTTCATCGCGCCCATCGCGAACGCTACGGGCACTCCGACCCTGCGCAACCGGTGGAGATCGTGACGGTCGGGCTGACGGCGGTCGGCGCAAACCGGCGCGCGGAGGAGGCGAAATCCCTCGCGGCATCTCCCCCCTCCGCTGCGACTTGCCCGAACAATAGCCGCATGGATGCACAACCGACGCGCCTGTGGGAGCAGGGAGGCTGGCGAGAAGGTCTGCTCTATGCGCGTGAGATGCTGGAGACAGGACGGGAGGTCTCCGGCCCGGCGCTGATTATTCAGGAGGATGCGACCACCTATCTGCCTTCCGGCTGGCTTGCCGCGACCGATTTGCAGAGGAACCTGCATCTGCGGCGCGGATCGGGGCATTGATTTGACAAATCAACAACCTGCGATATATACTGTGCTCGTTTGAGGGCGTGGGGCTGTGGTCTCTGAGACTGGATCAGCCGTGTTCCGATAATCAAGACAGCGTTCCGAGCGCTTAACGGAGCGCAATGCTTCCTAACACAAGGAGGACGTTTTTCGTGAAAGCAATGCAGCGGTCTTTATGGAAGGCAGTCGCCTTCACCGCGATGTTGCTCTGCGTTGCGGGAGTGGCGCGTGCCCAGGACGTAGAGCCGGTGGCGACCAAAGGGATATCCGTGAAGGCTGGCACGTTCTTCCCCACACATGGCTCGCTGAAGAACCAGGCCAGCAGCGTCTTCTGGGCGGCTGGAGCGGATTACAATCCCCGTTTCCGTCATCGCCTGCTCAATGGAGAGGTTGTTTTCGGCGCAGAGATCGCCTGGCGCGACCATGGCGGCAGAATGGTGTTTGTTCTCCCCCTGACAGCGAAACTGCTCTGGACGATCACCCCGCCGGAGGCCCGATTCCGTGTCTATGGCGGTATCGGCGGCGGCATCTATTTCATCAATACCCCGTTCCTCGGCGGAACCACGCAGCCGGGCGTGAAGTTTATCGCCGGGGTGGACATTACGCAGCAAATCTTCTTTGAACTGAACTACGACTATGTGAGCGGCTTCAGCGATAACCTCGGCTCCGGCGTCCGCGTGGACGGTCTGACCACCTATCTGGGTTATCGCTTCTAAATCCGAACGCGACAGAAGTCAGAAGACAGGAGAGAGAGGACGGCAGAGATATAAAACTCTGTCTGTCCTCTGGATTCTGTCTTCTCTCTTCATCAGAAGAGGAAGGAGCGCCTTCGTGCTGTCAATCAAGCGGTTTACTGGAAGCGCGATCTGTCTGCTGGCGGCGGTCTGCGTCCTGAGCGCAGTCGGCGGCGCGCCGGCGAGCGCGCAGGATATCATTCCGAAGTTCCGGGTGAAGGCGGGAGTCTTCGCGCCGGACAGCCGTTCCCTCAAAGATGTGTCGGACGATGCCTGGGTGAAGATCGGGGCGGACCTGGACCTGCCGCTCTTTGGCCTGGGCATTGTCGGCAAGACGCGGGTCGGCATAGATTATGCGTTCAGCGGCTCCAACTCCATCCTGCCGATCACCCTGATTCAGGTCTGGCAGCCGTCGCTGGCGGTGCGCAGCCCGCTCTATCTGGGCGCGGGCATCGGTCTGTGGACGGTGCATACGAAGGGCGGCGGAACCGCCTCGCGATTCGGTTTTCGACTGCTTGCCGGGGTGGACCTGACCAGCCGCCTCTTTCTGGAGGGACAGTACGACTTTGTGAGCAAGGTCGGGAGTGTCCGCACGGATGGTCTTTCCATTCTGGTCGGAATGAAGTTTTAAGCGCGAATGCCTGTCTATAATGCGGATGCCATCGTCCTGCACCGAATCCATCTGGGGGAGACGGATAAGATCGTCACCCTGCTGACGCGCGAAAAGGGCAAGCTGAACGCCGTTGCGAAGGGGGCGCGCCGCGCTGGAAGCAAACTGAGCGGCGCGACGGAGTTGTTCACCCATTCGCAGATGCAGCTTGCGGTCGGCAAAAGCCTCGATCTCGTCTCGCAGTGCCAGGTGGCCGCCTCTTTCCCGACCCTGCGCGGCGATCTGGAACTGCTGGCGCGGGCGACCTATCTGTGTGAGTTGACCGACCGCATGATCGAGGAGCGCGAACCGAACCCGGAGGTCTTCGATCTGCTGCTCTCCGCGCTCTACCTGCTGCAGCGAGCGCAGGAGCGTCCCGATGTGATCGTTCATGCCTACGAACTGCGCCTTCTCGCCGAACGGGGCTATATGCCGCAGTTGGAGGAGTGCGTGCGCTGCGGCAGCGCCCTGCAGCGACGGCACAATGCGTTCAGCCCGTCGCTTGGAGGCGTATTGTGCAGCGGATGCCGGTTCAGTTCTCAAGACGCGATTGCCCTTCATGCGGAGACGATTACCTTCCTGCGGGCACTGGCTTCCGCTGAACCGGAGACCCTGCTTGATCTGGCGCCTGCGCCGGTTACTTCTGCAGAGACCGCCCGCTGCCTGCGCTGGTATGTGCGCTACCGCGTGGAACGCGATCTGAAGAGCGCGGAGTTTCTGGATTCGCTGCGCGTTCAGTCATCCCGGCAGCATAACGCCTCCAGAAGTTGAGTAGAACCCTTCTATGAACCCGCCGCAGATCACCCTGTTCTCCACGCCGCTGATCTCCACATGGGTCTTCGATGAGACTCACCGCATCCTGTTCGATGCCGGAGACGGCGTGACGGCTCTGCTCGACAGCCGAATCCATAAGATTCGGCTCGCAGCCATCACGCACACCCACCGCGATCACTGCGCCGGACTGATGCAGCTTCTGAACCTGCGCGGCGGCGCAGGCGACTTCACGGCGGTCTATCCCGAAGGCAGCGGCTCCGCGCGCGCCTTTGCCAGCTTCCTGACCCATTTCGATTCGCGTTCCACCGGAAAAGTCCGCTGGCATCCGCTGGGAGTGGGCGAAACGCTTGCCGTTGAGCCGGATCGCCACTTTCTGCGCGGTTTCGAGACGAATCACTATCCGCCCGCCGGTACCGGTCGCCCGCGCAGCCTTGGGTATCAGATTGTTCGACAGGTGGACAAGGTGAAGCGGGAGTTTCGAGAGCTTCCGCAGCAGGAACTGGATGCCCTGCGTATCCAGAAGGGGCGCGCCTATATCACTGAGACGATGGAGGACATCCTCTTCACGATCACCGGAGACACCATGCCGCTCGATCCCGCCTGCTTTCGCGGCAGCCGGGTGCTGATGCATGAGTGTACCTTTCTGGAGGAGGCGGAGAAGGAGGAGATGGAGGAGCGCGGACACCCTCATTCCTGCCTGGAGGAGGTGCTGGAGATCGCGCAGGCGGCAGAGGTGGGACGGCTGGGACTCTACCATGTGTCGCGCCGGTACGAGGATGAGCTTGTTCTGTCGCGGGTGAGAGAGCAGTGTGCAAAGATCGGATTAGTCTGTCCGGTGAGCGTGGCGCTGCCGGGCAGGCTCTACGAGGATCTGTTCGCCCACGTCGTATGGCAGGGAACCCCGGCGGAGATGTCGAAACGGGGATAACATTTCACCGGGAGAGAAGCGATGTTACAGTCCAGGCGCGATTTTCTTGGAGGCTGCGCGGCGCTGTCTCTCCTGGGGATGGAAGCGCGACTTCCGCTTCTATCGCGGGAGACGATGAAAACCATGCGCCGTTACCATATATCCACAGGGAGGTAAGACGATGAGCCAGCAGGAGCATGATCCGAATATGGACCCCGCCCTCGATCCCGAATTGGATCGCATGTCCCGGCGGCGGTTTCTGGGCAAGGTGGGAGCCAGCGCAGCGGTTGCGGCGGCGGCAAGTACGGGCGCGCTGGGACAGGATAAGACGCCCGGCGCGCTCAACGATTCGAATCTGGTTCACGAGAACGTAACCTTCAAGAGCGGCAATGATACCATCGAGGCGTTTCTCTGCCGCCCGAAAGGCGAGGGGCGTCGTCCCGGCGTCATCGTCGTGCAGGAGATATTCGGCGTGAACGATCACATCAAGGATATCGCCTGCCGGCTGGCGCGCGCAGGCTATAACGGGCTGGCGGTGAACTTCTTCACGCGCGAGGGCAAGCCGCCGGAAGGTTTCGGTCCGCCCCTGATGGAGTTTGTCGGCAAGATTGCCGATGAACAGGTGCTGCAGGACATTCGCAGCGCCGCCGCCTACCTTCGCGGTCGCAGCGACAACACGCCGAAGATCGGGCTGGTCGGCTTCTGCTGGGGCGGCTACTTTGCCATGCTGTCGGCGGCGATGTCCCCCGCGCAGGATGGCAGGATGCCGCTGGATGCCTGCGTCGCCTACTACGGCCGCATCCGGCTGGCTGCCAACGCCGACCGGCAGAAGAAGCCCAACGCTCCCATGGAGGTGGTCGAAAAGGTGAAGACGCCTCTGCTGGGGCATTTCGGCTCGCTGGATCGAGGCATACCGGTGGCGGATGTGGAGGCGTATCGGGACGAACTCAAAAAGCGCAGCGCCGTCGCCGAAATTCATATCTACAAGGGAGCCAACCACGCTTTCAATAACGACACCCGCGAGATGTACCATGCGGAGGCATCGAAACTGGCGTGGCAGCGCACTCTCGACTGGTATGCGCGGCACCTGAAGTAGCCCCCATTCACGCATTGCCCGGAGGCGGATGCGATGGAACCGATGGATAACGCCCGGATCGCGGAAATCTTCCTGCAGATCGGCGACATGATGGACTATCAGGAGGAGAACGCCTTCAAGATACGCTCCTACTGGAAGGCGGCGGAGACCCTGCTGTCCCTGAAGGAGCCGGCGGCTTCCATCGCGGCGCGCGGCGAACTGGCGACGCTGCCCGGTATCGGGGAGATCATCGCCGACAAGATCGAGGAGATACTTGCCACCGGGACGGTTCCCCTCTATGAACGGCTCAAAGGGCAGGTCTCCCCCGGCATTCAGCGGCTGCTGCGGCTGCCCGGATTGACGCCGCGTCTGGCGCGGATTCTGGCGCGGGAGCGGGGAGTCTCTGCGCCGGAAGACCTTCCGGCGGCGATAGCGCACGGGCTGGAGGGGCTGCCGAACGTGAACGCAAACGACCGGGCGCAGATTCTTCGCGCCGCTCTGGACTATCATAGACAGACGAGCGCAGCGGAGTGAGATGAATCGTCGAGATTTTCTGAAGGGAGCGGGAGCCGCCAGCATGACCTTTTCCGCGATGCCGCTTCTGGGGGCGCAAGGAGTCGCCCGCAAGTATAAAACCGCGCTGATCGGGTCTGGATGGTGGGGGATGAATATCCTCCGATGCGCCATCGAAGCCGGGGAATCGAAGGTTGTCGCGCTCTGTGACGTGGATCAGAATCTGCTCGATCCCGCCGCCGCCGAAGTGGAGCGGTTGACGGGGGACCGCCCGAAGCGTTACCGCGACTACCGTGAGCTGCTCTCCGCCGAGAAACCGGAGATCGTCATCGTCGCCACGCCCGACCACTGGCATCCGCTCATCACCATTGCAGCGGTGAAGGCGGGAGCACATGTCTACGTCGAAAAGCCCATCGGACATACAATCCGGGAAGGGCGCGCCATGGTGAAGGCGGCGCGGGAGACCGGACGAATCGTGCAGGTCGGCACACATCGGCGCGTCTCCCCGCACAACGTCAGCGGCATGGCGTTTCTGCGCTCCGGCAAGGTTGGCAGGATCGGCATGGTGCGCGCGTTCGTCCACTACGGAGGCGGCCCCGGAAGACCAACGCCCGATACCGAGCCGCCGAAAGGGCTGGACTGGGATATGTGGTGCGGTCCCGCGCCGCTCCGTCCCTACAATACGCGCATTCATCCGCGGGGCTTTCGCCAGTTTCTCGACTATGCCAACGGACAACTGGGGGACTGGGGTATCCATTGGATGGATCAGATTCTCTGGTGGACGGAAGAGAAGTATCCGAAGCGGGTCTTCTCCAGCGGGGGACGGCACATTCTGCGCGATAATACCGATGCGCCGGATACGCAGGTCGCCACGTTCGAGTTCGAGACGTTTACCGCCGTCTGGGAGCACCGGCTCTATGCCGCGAACGAGGCAGAGAAGCACAACATCGGCTGTTACTTCTACGGCACGGAGGGCACGTTCCACATGGGCTGGCAGGACGGCTGGACCTTCTATCCCGCCCGCCGCGGTCAGCCGGTTCTGCACGAGGAGCCGAAGCTGAATCGTCCCGATGACCAGAACATTCGCGAACTCTGGGCGGATTTTCTGGCGGGTATCAAAACCGACCGGCTGCCGGTCTGCGATATCGAGATCGGGCATCGCTCCACCAATATGGCGCTGCTGGGTATGCTGGCGCTGAAGGCGGGGAGAAGCGTGCAGTGGGATGGGGAGAAGGAGCAGATCGTCGGCGATCCTGCCGCCAACCGCCTTCTGAGCCGCCCCTACCGCGCTCCCTGGAAGTACCCGCTCTGACGGCGTATGCAGAATCCGCAAATTCACGCCTTCGGCGAGCCGATGCCGCGTGCCTTCTATGATCGCGAGACGACCCGGGTGGCGCGTGAACTGCTGGGGCGCATCCTGATCCACGTAACGCCGGAGGGAATCGGGGCGGGGCGCATTGTGGAGACGGAGGCTTACCGGCAGGACGATCCGGCGAGCCACTCCTACCGGGGGCAGACACCGCGCAACGCGCCGATGTTCGGCGCGCCCGGAACCGCCTACCTCTATCTCATTTACGGCCTCCACTGGTGTTTCAATGCCGTGACGCGGGTGGAGGGAGTGGGCGAGGCAGCGCTGATCCGCGCCCTGGAGCCGATCACGGAGATCGCGCTGATGGAGCGTCGGCGAAATATCACCGATCTGCATCGGTTGTGCCGGGGACCGGGATCGCTCTGCGCGGCGCTGGGCCTGACCGGTGAGATGAACGGCGCAGACCTGACCCTGCCGGGCAAGGTGTGGATCGCAGAAGGTAACCCTGTGCCCGACTCGCAGGTCGTCTCCACCCGGCGGGTCGGCATCTCCCGCGCCGAACACTATCTCTGGCGTTACTATCTGGCGGACTGCCGATTTATCTCCCGAAAATAGGCGAAACGGAGGGTTTTTACACCTCCGACCGCCGGACGAGGGCTTTTTTGTCCACTCTCTCGCTGACACAACTGATGATCGGGGGCGCGCTGGCGGCGCTGGTCGCCGGCTTCTCCTACTGGCTGCGCCTGCTCTCCTTCTCCGGGGCGGTCGCCGCGCTGGTCGTCGGGTTTCTCATCTTCGGGTTTGGCGGAATCGGATTTGCCGGTCCCCTGCTGGCGTTTTTCCTCTCCTCCAGTCTGCTTTCGCAGATGGGGCGCAAGCGGAAGGAGCGGATCAACGCCCTCTATGCAAAAGGCTCGACTCGCGATGCCCTGCAGGTTTTTGCCAACGGCGGAGTCGCCGCCCTTCTTGCCGCCATATTCCCCTTTCTGGGCGCGTATCGCGAGACCGTGCTGATGATGGCGATTGCCTCGCTTGCTGCCGTCAACGCCGATACCTGGGCCACCGAAATCGGAAGCCTGCAGCGCGGCAGCCCCTGGATGGTGACCACGCTGCGCCGGGTGGATCCGGGAACCTCCGGGGCGGTTTCGTGGCTGGGACTGCTGGCGGCGCTTCTCGGCTCTCTCTTCATCGGACTGGTCGGAATCCTGACCTGGCCCCCTCGCTCGATCTATATTCTCTGGCAGCCGGAGGTGCCGGAACTGCTGGCGGTCGCCTGGGCAGGTTTCATTGCGGCTCTGGGAGACAGCATTCTGGGAGGCAGTTTCCAGGCGCAGTATCGCTGCCTGCGCTGCGGCGCGCTGACCGAACGAAATATCCACTGTCCCGACTCTCCCGTTCGGCTGGGGCGCGGCTATCGCTGGATGACCAACGACCTGGTAAACTTCATCGCCAGTCTTCTCGGCGCGCTCTTCGTCTGGTTTCTACTGGCGTACTTCGTCTATCCGGCCTGAGCGACAATCCCCGTGTTGGTCGCAGGGCGATTACCATTAATCCAGTTTTTAGCCTCGCCTAAAAAATGTTTTGCAGCGCGTTGACATATGGAATTTAGTTATGTTATACTATTGTGAATATAGAGGAGAGTCTTCTGTTTGCTGGATAAAGGGAGTAAGCGATGTCCGTCCGAGATATTCATCTTCGCGTTCCGGATTCCTGCCGTCCCAAAGGAGCCAGAGACCACGAAAAAAGCCCGTTGACCGAAAGCATTGAAGAGTATGTCGAGGGCATCTGGCGTCTTGAGCGCGTGATTCCAACGGTTGGCACGGGGGAGATCGCCCAGTATATGGGGGTGGCTCCGCCCTCGGTGACCACGATGTTGAAGCGGATGGCGGATCTGGGGCTGGTGGAGCATATTCCCTATCAGGGCGTGCGCTGCACTGAAAAGGGCGAGGCGTTAGCCATTGAACTGCTGCGTAAGCACCGCCTGATTGAGCGGCTTCTGGTGGATTTTCTGGAGCTTCCCTGGGACGGCGTTCACGATCTTGCCTGCAAGCTGGAGCACTATATCTCCTCTGAAGTCGCGGATCGGATCGCCGCGGCGATGGGCAATCCTCAGACCTGTCCGCACGGAAACCCGGTGGATGCCACGCGCGAAGACCTCTCCGTTCAGCTTTCCACGCTGGAACCCGGCGACCGCGCGCGGGTGGCAAAGATAACGGATGAACGCGAGGAGTTTCTCAGTTATCTCTATGAGATCGGTCTGATACCCGGCGCGCAGGTAGAGGCGATGGGTAGAACTCCCTTCGGTGATGTATTGACGCTGAAGGTGGAGGGAAGAGACAGTCCAGTCGCCATCGGCAGGGAGGTGATGACCTCGTTGTGGGTGCATACCGGGCATCCGGACCGTTCACCGGAGAGCATTGTCCAGGTGACCGCCGATCCTCGAACCTGATTTCATGACCCGAATACCCTTTTTCGATATTGTGCGCGATGCCGTGCGGGGCGCTCGGCGCACGCAGACCGATGCGGTTGAGTCGCAGGTGGGGGAAGAGGATGAGTCTCCTCGTCGGCGGGTGATGATCGTCGGCAATCCCAATGTGGGCAAGAGCGTCCTCTTCAACCGGTTGACCGGTCACTATATGGTCGTCTCGAACTATCCCGGCACAACGGTCGAAGTGGCGCGCGGGCGGATGCGTCAGGGCGAGACGTTGTATGAGGTGGTGGATACCCCCGGCATGTATTCGCTGCGTCCCCTCTCTGAAGAGGAGCGAGTCGGGCGCGCCCTGATCCTGTCGGAAGCGGCGGATCTGGTGCTGCATATGGCGGATGCGAAGAATCTGGAGCGGATGCTCCCCTTCACGCTGCAGTTAATCGAGGCGGGACTGCCGGTCATTCTGGTCGTCAATATGATGGATGAAGCCGAACGTATCGGCATGAAAATTGATCTGGAGGCTCTACAAGGCGCGGTCGGCGTTCCTGTCATCGGGACGGCGGTTTTAAGTGGTCGCGGTTTGGAAGAGCTTCGGAACGCGATAGATGAGTTCATTCGCTCCCGAACGCCCGCAGCCGTTTCAGTATGATCCGGCGCTCGAAGAGACCCTTGTAGACCTGACCTCCCTGCTCTCCGATTCCTATCGGTTGACACCCCGCGCGGTCGCCCTGCTTCTGCTGCAGGAGGATCCGGAAATCCTGGCGATGGTGCGCGAAGTGGAGGGTGAGCGATTCGCCGCCATCGAGAAGCGGCTTCAGGCGGCGCACTCGCGCGCGGATCAGCCGCTGGATGTCGCCATCTCACTCCAGCGGCACACGGCTGTTCGCGCCGTCACCGAGCGGGTGGTTTCGCATCCTGCACAGGCTCGTCCCTCACTGGCGGAGTATCTGGGACGGCTGTGCATGTCTCCGCTGACTGGCATACCGATTCTGCTGCTGGTGCTCTGGTTCGGGCTGTATCAGTTTGTGGGAATCTTCGGCGGCGGCACGCTGGTCGGTCTGCTGGAAGAGAACCTGTTCGGAAATATCATCAATCCCTGGGTGGTGGCGCAGGTAGAGAGCCTGATCCCCTGGAAGTGGCTGTCGAGTCTCTTTGTGGGCGAGTACGGCATCTGGACGCTGGGGATCACCTATGCGGTGGCGCTGGTCTTTCCCATTGTGGGAACCTTCTTTCTGGCGTTCTCCGTGCTGGAGGACACCGGCTACTTCCCGCGTCTGGCGATGCTGATAGACCGGATGTTCAAGCGAATCGGTTTGAACGGAAAGGCGGTCATTCCCATCGTACTCGGTTTCGGCTGCGACACGATGGCGACCATCGTGACCCGCATTCTGGAGACGCGCCGCGAGCGGATTATCGCCACGTTTCTGCTCTCGCTGGCGATCCCCTGCTCCGCGCAGATCGGCTTGATGACCGCCATGCTGGCGGGACATCCTCGCGCCTTTATGGTCTGGGTGGGCATTATGGCGGGGATATTCCTGATGATCGGCTGGTTGACGGCGAAGCTGCTGCCGGGAGAGACGGCGCGTTTTACGATGGAGATTCCGCCGCTGCGCCTGCCCAGCCTGAGCAATATCGCGGTTAAGACTCTGGCGCGGATGCAGTGGTACTTTCTGGAGGTGTTACCGCTCTTCGTGATCGCCAGCGTCGTCATCTGGATCGGGCAGTTGACCGGGCTGTTTGACCTGGTTATCCGTATGCTGAATCCGATTGTCCACCTGCTGGGTCTGCCGGATAAAGCGTCGGAGGCGTTTCTGTTCGGGTTCTTCCGACGGGACTATGGCGCGGCGGGACTGGAGCGGATCAAGGATCAGTTGTCGGTCAACCAACTGCTGGTCAGCGTCGTGACCCTGACGATCTTTCTGCCCTGCGTGGCGCAGTTTTTGATGATGAAGAAAGAGCGCGGCATGAAGATGGCGCTGATGATGGCGGGATTCATCTTTCCATTTGCGCTGATTGTCGGGATCGCCCTCAATCAGTTGTTGAAGATTCTCCCGATCAAATTGTAGCGGAAAGCCAGTCTCCTGCGTATTCAGTTTGCGAAAGCCAATAATAGAAGAAGCCGTCTATCCGGCGGTAGAGTGGTCGCCATGAGATGCAGTTTCTGCCTTCACGATTTTAACGAAGAGGACGGGGCAAAAGCGTGCGGACGCTGCGCCTCGTTTGGCGGGTGCCGCATGGTAAAGTGCCCGCGCTGCGGTTATGAGATTCCGCAGACGCCCAATCTGCTGAAACTATTCCAGAAATGGGGGAAGCGCCGCGTTGGCACGACGAAATAGGTTACCGAAAGTATCGAGCGATCTTCCCTTGTCCTGCCTGGATACCGGCGCGTGGGGAGTGGTGCTGTCGCTGTCGGATTCGTCCCCGCATGATCGCAACAAGCTGATGGCGCTGGGCGTGATGCCCGGCGTGCGCGTGCGCGTTCTGCAGCGATTTCCCTCCTTTGTAATCGCGGTCGGCTACACGCATCTGGCGCTGGATTGGGAGTCGGCGTCGCTGATTCAGGTGCGCGCGGAGGCATGAGAATGTCCGCGCGCGCGCGGAAATAACCTCATGTCGTACCCGGAATATCCGCAGTTCAGCGGAATCGCTCCCTACTACGACACGCTGATGCAGGGCGTCCCCTACAAAAGCTGGGTGCGCTATCTGGATCGGCTGTTGTCGGCGCGTCATGCCGCCCCGCGCCGTGTGCTGGATCTGGCCTGCGGGACGGGGACGGTGGCGCAGATGCTGACCGAAAAGGGATACAAACTGGTTGGCGTAGACCTTTCGGAAGCGATGATCGCCGAAGCCCGCCGCAAAGCCGCCCGTCGCGGTCTCGCCATCCCCTACTATGTGCAGGATGCCGCGCTGCTCGATCTCCCGGAAGCTCCGTTTGATCTCTGCGTCTGCTTTTTCGACAGCCTCAACTACATCCTGCAGCCCGACCAACTGGCGAAGGCGGTAGAGCGAGTCTTCGCGCATCTCTCCCCCGGCGGACTCTTCATCTTCGATATCAATGCGGAGTTCGCGCTGGCAAACCACTTCTTCGATCAGGACAATATGAGTTCTCAGGCGCGCCTGCGCTACGTCTGGAAGAGCGAATATGAGCCGGAGACGCGCCTGTGCCGGGTATATATGCGCTTCTTTCTGCGTGACCGGAACGGGGTGGATCAGGAGTTTCGCGAGACGCATGTTCAGTTTGCCTATCGCGAGGACGAGCTTCGGGAGATGCTGACCTGCGCCGGTTTCGAGCGAATCGAGACGCTCCACGCATACACCTTCAAGCCCGTTCGCCCGACCACCGACCGGATCTTCTTTGTCGCGCAGCGACCCGCATAGTCCGTAAAGGAGCGTTACTCCGAGCGCAGCAGCAGCCAGCGATCCTGACGGGCAAAAATATGGATGGAGGGCAGCGCCAGCAGACGGGCGGCGCGTTTTTCGTCGGTCAGAATAATCGCCGGACGGGTCTGCGCAAGAAACCGATCCACGTCGGAACTGTGCAGATACTCCTGCACCCGGCGAGTCTCGCGGGAACGCGCCTGCATCAGCGCGTCGGGCAGATAGAAGTAGACGCTGGGACGGCGCGGGGGACCGATGTAGAGCGCGAGCGGAACGCCCTGCAGAGCCTCCTGTCCCGCCTGTCGTGTCAGCGTGTGCAGCGGACGCATGAAAAAGCCGTCAATGATCGGCAGCCCCTCCACAATCGCCACGCCCACGAAAAGCGTCATTCCCGCCAGCAGCCCCCCGAAAGCCGCCTTAACCCGGCGAAACAGAAGCAGGACAAAGAACAGACCGGTCGCCAGCGCCCCCGCGCCGAACAGATGCGCCGCCAGTTCCAGAAAGGCGGGCGGCACGCTCTCCACCCGCGCCGACTGCCCGGAGATGCGCTCGATCAGGCGGATGACCGGGTGATGGAAGACCACCGCCAGATAACAGAGCAGCGCAATCGCCATCCCGCCCCCGGCTCCGACCAGCAGACCGCGCCGCGCGTTCTGCCGCTCCATCACGCGGCTGCACCAGTCCCCGGCAAGCAGCGCCGCCGCCGCATACATCGGCAGGATATAACTGATCAGTTTGGAACCGCTGGCGGAGAAGAAGAGAAAGATAACCGCGAACCAGATTTTGAGCAGCAGGCGCGCCTGATTATCGGCGGACAGCCCTGAATCGGACAGGGATTGCGGTTCAGGAGAGGGGGGAGACGTTTTCGGCAGTCGTCCGAACAGCGCCGCCGGTATAAGAACACTCCAGGGGAAAAAGCCGACCAGAAATCCCGGCAGATAGAACCAGAACGGGGCGCGGTGCGCCTCGTCGCCGCCGCGGAACCGCTCAATATGCTGTCGGACGATATACTCCTGCACAAAGGCGTCGCCGTTGGCGCGCCATGCCGCCAGATGCCAGGGCAGAACGATGAGCGAAAAGAGCAGCAGACCGTGGAGGGGTCTGGCGGCAGCGATGCCCCGCAGCATGCCGCGAAGCTGAAACCGCTCCGAAAATGCCAGAAAGAGCAGGGCGATGCCGACCGGAAAGATCAGTCCCGGCGCGCCTTTGGTCAGCACGCCGAGTCCGCAGGCTGCCCAGAATCCATAATACCAGCCCGCTCTTCCCGTATCGCGCCCCATAAAGAAGCAGAACAGCGCAAAGGCGATCCAGAGATCGAGCAGCGCGTCCATCGTCAACTGGCGCGCCGCGCCCAGAACCAGCGGGCTGAGCGTAAAGAATGCCGCCGCCAGGAATCCGGCGCGCCTGCCAAACTGCCGCCCGCCGAACCAGAAGATCATTCCGGTCAGAATCGCGCTCGACAGCGCGGCCGGAAGCCTCGCCGCAAACTCGTTCACCCCGAAAGCCGCAAACATTGCCGCCGCCGCCCAGTAGACCATCGGAGGCTTTTCAAAGAACAGTTCGCCGTTGATTCGGGGCGTCACATAGTCTCCGCTCAGGCGCATCTCACGCGCAGATACCGCATACAACGCCTCATCCAGATCGAACAGCCCGTTCCCGCCCAGCCGCCAGAAGAAGACAAACAGGCAGAGCAGCGCGAGAAGCCAGACGGTGCGGGAATGGACACAAAGGGCGCGGGTCTCTTCAGGGGGCTGCCTCATCGCGGCAACTCCTCCCGCATATCGAGGGTCTGAGGCAGAAGTTCCGAGCGCAGCAGCCGCCATTTTCCCTGACTCTCGATCACGACCAGCGATGGGGAGGCGGAGAGCAGCGTCTCGGCGCGTCGGGCATCGGTCAGGATGTAGGCGGGGCGGTTCGTCTCCAGGAAGGCGATCAGCGCCGGAGCCTCTCCCGTCTCCAGAAGATAGTTTTTTCGGTTCGGCTCTCCCGGTATGAGGCGAAAGACGGAAGCGGGCATATAGAAGAAGACGCTGGGGCGGCGCGGCTGACCGATATAGACCGCCAGCGGCGTGCCGGTCTGCAGCT
This sequence comes from uncultured Chthonomonadaceae bacterium, assembly GCA_964429855.1. Taxonomy (GTDB): domain Bacteria; phylum Armatimonadota; class Chthonomonadetes; order Chthonomonadales; family CAJBBX01; genus CALLMM01. The sequence continues at coordinate 46,673 of CAYSDM010000015.1, read as the reverse complement.
TCATCCCGGCTTCCTGCGCCAGCGTATGCAGGGGAGTGTGCAGCGCAGACTGTATCGAGGCGGATCCCTGCCACAGCGCCAGTCCGAAAAACGCCGACATCGTGGCTGCCATCGCGCTCACTCCCGAAAGTCGGCGTCCCGTCCATATCAGAGCCGCCACCGCCGAGAATCCCAACGCCACAACGATCAGGATGTTGCGGATAAGAGCCTGCAGTTCCAGCGGTAAATCTTCCCGCGCTCTGGCGGCTCCAGGCGCACTGGCGATCCAGTGCAGCCCGACCATCCCGGCGATAAGCAGTCCGACCGCCGCGATGGACAGCGTCAACGTGGTGAACCGGAGCGCGCGCTCCTTCGGAGCCTTTATCGCCCGCGCCATCCAGTCGCCGACCAGCAGAGCCGCCGCCGCATACATCGGCAGGAGGTAGCTGATCAGCTTGGAGGTCATAGCGCTGAACAGCAGTAGGATGCTCAGCGTCCAGATCAGGATGAACAGACGGGCAACAGCCGCTTCTGGCGGCGAAGATTCGGAATCCTCTATCGTTTTCGGGCGAAGCGCCTGCCAGAGGGCGGCAGGCAGAAAGAGGCTCCAGGGAAACAGACCGAGCAGCAGCGCGGGGAGATAGTACCAGAAAGGCTGGGCATGGCTGAAATCGGTTCCATGGAGAAGCGCGACATGGTGCAGTACCCAGTACTCCTGATAGAAAATTTCTCCATGGACGCGATATGCCAGAATATGCCAGGGGGAGATGATGACTGCCAGCACAAGCAGACCGGGAAGCGGTTTCGTTTCACGAATGCGCGTCCAGACCGCGCGTATTTGAAACCGTTCCTGAATCAGAATGAAGACGAAGGCGACATAGAGCGGAAAAAGCCCCGGCACGCTCTTGGACATAAACGACAGCCCGCATCCTGCCCACAGACCGAGGGACAGCCACTTCCCGCGCGGAGTCTTCGACTGATAGGCGGCGAAAAAGCATACCAGAGCGACCGCAAACCAGAGACTCTGATGAATATCCATCGTCATCTGGCGCGCCGTGCCGAACATCATCGGATTGAGGGCGACCATCGCCGCCGCCAGCAGCCCCGCCAGACGCCCGAAATAGCGCGCGCCGAATCCGTAGACGAGAAACGTCAGCAGCGTGGCGGAGAGCGCAACCGGAAACCGCGCCGCAAACTCCGAAACGCCGAACAGGTAGAACGAGAAGACCGCGCACCAGAGCGCGAACGGAGGCTTATCGAAGAAGTAGACCCCGTTGACGGTTGCCGTAATCAGGTCGCTGCGAAGGTACATCTCGCGAGCGGCCTGAACGTACAGACCTTCATTGAAGTCGAAGAGACCGATTGCGCCCAGCCGCCAGAAGAAACAGAGACCGCAGAGTCCAACCAGCAGCAACAGATCGCGACGGCGAGAATCGAGAGTCATTTGGTGTCTGAGATGGCAGGTGGAGAGTATGCCGGGAGTCTCCCCCTCTCTCCATGCAGAAGGAGGGGGAGGAAGGGAGAAGGTCTGGCGTCAGTCCAGATGGGCGCGTACCGCGCTCAGAACGGCATCGTAGTTGGGCTGCTCGGTGACTTCCGGCACATATTCGACATACTGCAGCGTGCCGTCGGGACCGATTACAAAGACCGCGCGCGCCTCCAGACGCAGCGGCGTGATGAGCGTGCCGTATGCCTGCCCGAAACTGGCATCCCGGTGATCCGAGGCGGTCTGAATATGATGGGTTCCCTTATCGTTGCAGAAGCGCGCCTGCGCGAAAGGCAGGTCCATGCTGACGGTCAGCACTTCGACCGAGGAGGGCAGCGAGGTTACCTCCTCATTGAATTTGATGGTCTGCAGTTCGCAGACCGGCGTATCGAGCGAGGGAACGACGCTGATAATCACCGTCTTGCCCTCGTAATCCGCCAGGGTCAGGTCTCGCAGTCCATCAGGACCGCGCTGATGCAGCTTAAAATCCGGCGCTTTCTCGCCGACTATCAGTTCCGGTCCCGCGAGGGGCAGCGGATTTCCTCTCATGGTTACGGTGCGTTCCGCCATTGGCATAACTCCTTTCTGTCACTCTTCCCTGAATACAAAACCGGCGACGGCGGTCTCATCGCCGTTACCCGGTGTCTTATGCGCTTTCTTACAGCGAGTCCATTATACCGCAAACCGGCTTATCGCCGGGTGAAGCGGCCATTAGGAACCGCCGGTCGGGTTGGAGCAGGAGGCACGGGGCGGTTCTCCAGATACTCCGGACTGGTCAGCAGCGTCTTGAGAATCGGTCGGATTGCGAAATTCGAGGCGTGGGCGCGATCCCACAGCCGCTTATAGAGGCCGCGCTCGTCGTTCTGGTAGCGCATCTCGCGTCCGAAGTAGAAGATGAAGTGCGTTTGCAGCAGGGTGCGAACGAATCGCTCCTTGTTGACCGCCGACTTCGCAAACGCCTCCATTCCCTCGCCTTTGAAGGGATAGGAGGCGACGAGAGCGCGGTCCGTGGCGTCAATCAACTTGCCGTCCTCGTCTTTCGGGCGATAGTCGCCCTCATCCGTCCAGTGGCTGCGCTGGTAAGCCAGCGGGGTCAGAATCTTATGGCAGCTATAGCAGACCGTGTCCGGGTTGGTGGTGGAGACGGCAGTAATGGTCTGGCGCATCTCGACCACCGACGGCGGGATGACGAAGACGTAACCGAGAAACTTCTCGGAGACCTGCGCGGCGTAGTTGAAATGCGGCAGACCGGGCTTGCCCCGAATGAAGCCCTTCATGGTCAACAGTCCCGTCTTGCCATGATGCGACGGGCGCGCCTGTCGCTGCATCCGGGCATCTACCGTGTAGTCAGCGGTCAGTATCTCTTTGAAAGAGCGGTCATTGAAGGCGATATAGGTCCACAGACGCACCGGCTCATCATCCATCTCCGATCCCCGGCTCTCCAGATAGAGGCGAATGCGGCGGGTGTAGAAGTCTCGAAACTCCTGGCTGTTCAGGTAGCTGTCAATCAGCGCGCTGAGCGTCGCGCCCTTCTCCAGCCGTTTCAGCTCCGCTTCGGTCGGCGTTCGGGCGACCAGATCCTGCGCGATCTTCACCAGTTGCAGTCTCTGACGCTCTTTCGGGTTCTTCACCGTCGCCAGCGAGAGCGGGCGAGAGAAGAGGAAGTCGGGATGCTTCATCAGGGCGCGGCACAGTCCCTCCCATGCCGCCTGCTGCGCGGTCATCGGCGGGGCGACAAACGCCAGTGACGGCGTGTTGGTGGTTTTCAGGGCGATTCGCGGTCCGCCCATCTGCTTCCAGGCGTAGCTCAGCCGGCTCTGTTGCAGGTTGAAGCTGGCGGAGGCATCCATCGTCACCTCCGCGCCGGGGACGGCGCGCGCCGGGTAGCGTACCTGTACGATGGGAGCCGACTCTTCCGCGCGAACGATGATCGGCGCGTTCATCTCGTTGCCGTCGCGTCCCGGATAGCTGACCTGCACGCGATAGAACTCCTGCGGATTCCATGAGGCTTTCAGCGCGGAAGGACGAAACGACAGGGACAGGTCGCCCTTGTTCGTGTTGCCGTCGGACAGCAGCTTCGCGCTGATCTTCCGGTAGTAGTTGAAGGTTCCCGGATCGTAGTTCTGCCACTTCTCCCGACCTTCCGCCTTATCATTGGTCACCGTGAAGACGCCTGGCGCTTTCATGTCGGCAGCCGCGACCGGAAGAAACCGCACAGCATCCGCCACAACCAGCCGCTGAGTCCCGCTATTGCCGATCTCGACTCCTCCCTGTTCGCCAAATCGGAAGGCGGTCGGCAGTTCTACAAACGGGCGGGTGTCGTCCGACTGGTCAATCGTGTAGTGCGCCTCGCCTTTCGGCGGGATCGGCGGGGCGGGCGGGGCGGCGAGACGGCTGGCATCGTGCGAAAAGACCTCTACCGGAACGGCAGTCGCGTTGGAACCGCCGCGTCCACGACGACCGGGACGCGCTCCGCCTTTACGCCACTGGAGCGTAATCTCATACGCACCGTCCCTATCTACCTTGATCGGGAAGACGATCTGGCTGTTGCCCTTGTTCGTATTGTCGTCTTCGTAGCTGCGCACCCCGTTCTGATCCACCATGCGCCAGGCTCCCTGCGCCTGAATCGAGGGATCGGTGATCGGAATTAGCCGGGTGGAGGTCTCCGGCAGCGGACCGCGCAGTTCCACCGCCTGCACGGAGACATTGCCGACCGTGCCGCGATTGGAGACCTCCACGCGCTGTTCCCGGTCTCCGGCTTTCAGGGTGAACTTATCGCCCAGCTTCTGCCTGACAATTGCGCCGTCCGCCTGCGCGCTCTGATCCACATACTGCTGAAAGAGACCCAGCTTCCCGGTCAGAAGGCGTATCGTAAAGCTCTTGAGGGTGGTTCGCCCCTGCTCATCGCGCACCGTCAACTCAAATCGCGCATCCTGCTCTTCGGAGGCTAACTGCGCTTCGGCGCGGTGGACGCCCTGCAGGAATCGGAAGGCGTCGCGCATTTCGGTTTCGGTGGGATTGCGGTAGAGCATCCGGTTATACAGCAGGCTGATGGCGCGTCGGTAGGCGGCATCCGGCGCCTGCATCTTTACGGGGGAGGCGAGGGTCGGAAAATCGCGGAAGGGACCGGTGCGCGCCAGATAGGCGCGGGAAGCGACATCGCGAGACATCATCTCCACCCCGGTCAGATAGGTCGCCGAGGCTTTGGAGGATTCGTCAAACCGGCGCAGGAAATCCGCGCCGCCAAAGAGGGAGATGTTTTCGTTAAACAGGTCGCGTCCGTCGCGCTGCCACTCATCATTGAAGATGGTTTTTACCTTACCACGCAGCTGATAGTAGGTCAGGAAGGTGTTGTCCAGCTTCAGCGCGGTCTTTCCGCCATAGGGAGACAGCAGCGCGGGCGGGAAAATCTCATCGGGTTTCGTGCCGGTATGCAGGCGATCATACAGATCGTTGGTGAAGCTGCGGAGAGTCTGCACCTCGGCGTCCGTCCAGGCTTTCGCGGGCGGCGGAGGCATGAGACGCGACTTATCCGGGGTGCTGACGCGCGCCAGCAGCGAACCCGGATTCTCCGCCTCGAAGTGTCCGCCGATCAGCAGGGCTTTGAAGGATTCCGGCGCATTCTGAAGCATCTTCAGCGGTGTCGCGCTCTTCGTATCGTGGCACGTCAGGCAGTTCGCCCCTTCGCGAGTCAGCAGGGGCCATATCTCTTTCTGAAACCGCTCCAGGAAGCGGCGCGTATCTTCGGGCGAGAGCAGCGAAGCCAGCGCCTTCGCGGAGTCGGTCTTTCCGGTTTGCGCGGTCGGCGCGGTCTTTTTCGGCGTCTGTTTCCCTTTACGCTGTCCCGGCAGTCCATAAACGGACGCCATAAGCAGCACAAACGTCAGTGCAAACGCCGCGATAGCCCCCAGATGCAGTCGCGTTCTCATGCGCTCAATCTCCTGTCAACTACTTCCGTTCGACGATGCATCACCGAACGGATGCGTTACTTCCATAGAAGCCCTTTGCCGTGAACAGGCGGTTTATGCTTCATAGGTTAAGGCTCTATACCGACAATCACCAGCGGAACAGCGGGAACGCCTCGTCCCTGACGCACAACGTTATAAAACTCTCCTTCAAAGTAGGCTACCCCTGAACTCATGTTGGACTGGAGAGACTTCATCGGCAGAATTTCGATCCCGACATCAATCTGGTCCCTTACATAGAAGGCAAGATGCTTGACAAAGAGATCATAGGCTACGAATGCATATTTCCCGAACTGTACTTCAACGGCTACGCGATCTTTCACGAAATCCGTTTGATTGTAACTGAAGATCGGTATCTCTCCTGCTGTCTCAATTTCGCGCTTCTGTTCCTCCGCCGTCATGGACATGGTCATGCGTATCAATTTTTCATTGCGCGTAACCCAGTAATTTACCCGACTCTCCTGCCATGACTTCTCCTGAAGCCTTGTTTTGAAGGAGTTGTTCAGGTCAATCGGGCTGTAGAGGAGCTTGCCCAACATCGTTTTTTCGCGGGACACTTTGGTAAGACAAGCTCCAGCATCTACCGCCGCGATGACCTCCTTAATCTCATCCCAGATAGTCGGCTTATGAACAAGCAGAAACTCCAGTCCGTTCAGATGGGAGTAGGTCTCCGCAATAATCATCCGCCTTCTCTCTCTTTATATTCAGTATGTGGTTCAAAGAGAGTCTGCTGCTCATTCTGTTTCCAGGGCGCGATGGTCAACCTGTTTCCTGCCTGAACAGGGTCATAAACCGGTTTATCCATGGGTCGCGTTCGCAGCGTACCCTCCACTTCCTGCTGAATTCTTTCTCTGGCGAGTTGAACATAGTCAGGTACGATCTCCGCGCCGACTCCCCGGCGTCCATGACGAATAGCGGCGATAAGGGTCGTCCCGGTTCCCATGAATGGGTCTAATATCCAGTCTCCTTCGTTGGTCAGTGAAAGTACCAGCCGCTCGATGAGTTCCACAGGAAACTGGCATGGGTGCTGCGTCTTCTCGATATGGTTGCTCTTAACGTTCGGAATAACCCAGAGGTCTCCCGGATTTTTACCGAGAGGATTACAGGAGTACTGACCGGCTTTCGGTCCCTTGAAGTGCTTTTTCCCCGGGTATTTTTGCGGTACGCGAACACGGTCCAGGTTAAACACATAGTCGTCGGTTTTCGTAAACCAGACAATTGTTTCGTATCTTCCGGAGAACCGGCGACTGCAGTGCAACCCGTGTTCAAAGTGCCAGATAATGCGATTCCGCATTTTTAGATGATGCTGTGAAAAGACAGGATAGAGAACGGTATCCAGCGGGATTATCGCCCCGTTATCAACATAGTTGCCGACCTGCCAGCAGATACTGCCGCGAGGAGACAGAACGCGCACGCATTCGGCAATGATCTGCGCTTGCTGTTGAAGGTAGAGATCAAGGTGGAGTTTCTTCTCGTACTTTTTGCCTATGTTGTATGGAGGGGAGGTTACTACAAGCTGGAGCGATTCATTGGGAATCGACTTCAAAAGATCCACACAATCGCCGGGGTAGACGACAAGAGATTCGGACAGGGAGAATTCACTGGCAATCTTGCGTTCGTGATTGGTAATGGCTTGAGTATGCAGGGTCATTCCGGTTCTTTTGACCTGATTTTGTTTCCATGCGTTTCAGTCAATCATTAACTATCGCTCTATTATGTGGCAGGTCTCTGCCGTTCGTCAAGGAGATGAGCGATATCTTCTCGCGGCGAGGCGGATGGAGGAGGTTAGAGCGGGGCGGAAAGACATCTCATCCGCCCCGACGAGCCTGCATGACAGCCTATTTTCGCGCCGCCAGATAGCCCCAGACATAGGCGTTGGGACCCAGCGTCTGCATCACGGTGAACTCGCAGATGTTGGGGAACCAGCAGATGTCGAAGTAGGCTTCGATGACGGGCCACTCGACGGCGGGCGGGAAGGAGAATCGGCTGACCAGCTTCACCTCCCAGCCGTCCTTCATGGCGGTCATATCGGTGGGACCGTAGACGGTGATGCCGGGAGGAACCGGCATTCCCGCCATGCGGGAGTCGACCACCAGCGGATTCTGCGGGGAGCGGCTTCCCAGTCCGGTCGTATAGCACATATTCACGGGATTAGCGCCGGCTCCCGTCTGGGAGGCGAGCACGGCGGCGCGCAGATACTCCGACTTGCCCGTGACGGCGTGCGCGCGCAGCAGATTGATCGCCTGCGGAACCGCCAGCACGCCCCAGCCGGTCGGCTGCCAGGAGGTCAGGTTTTTCGTCCAGCCAAAGCCGGTCTTCTGCGACCAGTTCAGGCAGTCTACGGCGGTTTTCTCCAGCGCGTTCAGGCAGTTTTTACGCACCGACTCCTCCATGCCGGGACGACGTGTGCGAAGATAGAGGAAGGCGGCGTCGGACTGCTGGTGACTCTTCCACACATGGAGTTCACTGTTCGGCTCCTTGAAGACGGTCGTCTCCAGGAACAGATCGTGCCACCGTTTTTCACCGGTGAGTCGGAACAGTTCGAGGGCGGCGAGATTGCGGGCGTCGTTGACCTCGTGCGGCAGCTTTTCGCTGCGCCGCTTTTGATAGTCTTCTTCCGCCCACGCCATCGCCCTGAGCGCGCTCTCGCGATAGATTTTCGCCAGCGCCGGTTTACGCGACTGAAGCCAGAACGCCGCGCGCGCCGCATCGCCGGTATAGACATAGCTGCTCCAGCAGTCCGGCGCATACGCCATCACCGTCAGCGACTCCTGCCAGCTTGCCTCGCCGAACTGCGGATGCTCCTCCGATTCGATCCCGCCGCGAATGCCGCCCTCCGGGGTCTGCAGGCGGCGGAAGAAGTCGAGGTTCCAGAGCGCCTCATTGACGATGTCGGGCAAGCCGTTGCCCGTCTCCGGGATGTTGAGCGAGACGGACGCGAAGTATCCGGGGAAAAGCTCCGCCAGTTCCAGCAGCAGCCGGGTCGCCTCCAGATGCTGAATGCGCCGATCCCAGTCTCCCGCGTCGAAGTAGCCGCCCCAGGCGTTCGGCACGACCTGATCGGTCTTGCCTGCGACGAGGTTGCCGAAGTTGTCCTTATCGGTTCCCTTCGCGTTCAGACCGTTGCCGCTGTCTATCAGCCCGGTTTTCGAGTGGTAGATAACCATGCCGTCGGCGGGATGGAAGGGTCGGGGACGCTTGAAGGTCGCGTAGGGAGGTTCCAGCGGGATGCCGCTGCGCTGATGGTAGAGGCTGCGCGCCGAGACGATGAACGCCTTCCGCCAGACCTCCGCGCCGATCTCAAACGGATAGGAGCAGCCGATCCCCTCCACATAGACTCGATATTTCCCCGGTCGGTTGAGGGGCGTAAACTCGATGGCATAGACGTCTGTCCCGTTGTAGTTGCGGTTGTAGACATCCTCCGTCTTATCGTCGGCGGCTTTGGAGAGCCGGATTCGCCCCTCATACACTGCCTGACCGCTTCCATTTTCGAGTATCTGAAAGCGCGTTCCCGGAGCGTACTTCACGCCGCCGCCTCTCCCCATCCAGCAGGAGAGATAGGCGATCTTCACCGGGTCGTCCGGGCGAAATCCGAGCTGGTTCACGTGCACGGCTTCACTTCGCATTCGGGACGGTTCAAAAGCGAACGAGTGCGCCGGAAGATTCTCCCCGGAGAAGGTCAGACGATAACGCTTGCCCGCTTTCAACGGTTTCGGCAGTTTCAGGTAGAGCAGATGCTCCATCTGCGCCTGAAAATCGAAGCCGTCAATCTGCGCCAGATTGGACGGACGGCTTTTGCGGTGAACGGCGGTCGGAGCGGTCTCCGCACGGTAGTCGGGATCGTCAGGCGAGGAGAGGCGATAGCTCTCCGTCTTTTCCGCCCACTCCATATTCAGCGGCTTGCCGACCAGGCGGTCGAAGGGACGCAGTATCTTTCCTCCGGGTCCGACAATGCCCCCCACGCGCTTCCCGTTCCGCTTGAGAAATCCGCCCTTCAGGTGCTTCGCCCACTCCTCGACAGCGTCACCTTCCTGACGGACATAGGGAACCTGTTTGCCGAATTCCACGCGCCCCGTCTCGACCGTGATTCCGAGAATATCAGGCGCGACCGGCGCGACATGCGTGATGAGCGGACTCACCTCGTCCGCGCCTGCCATGCTCGCACAGGCAGCCAGCAACAGACAGCCATATATAAATTTCATCATCTTATCCTTCTGCGCTTTCGGTCTGCTGGAAGCTAACTCCAGAGCCGATCCCAGGAGCGTTCACGATCCCACTCCGGGGTCGGCTCAAAATAGCCGCCATCGTCCAGATGTTCGCGGATGACCTCTTCATTCAGGGTGACGCCCAGTCCCGGCGCGTTCGGCACGCGGATGTAGCCGTCCTTTACGATCGGCTTCTCGATCCCGACAACCAGATCGTCCCACCAGGGAATGTCTACCGAATGGTTTTCAAGGACAAGGAAGTTTTCCGTCGCTGCCGCGCAGTGCACATTCGCCATGCAGGAGACGGGCGTTCCGGCAAAGTGCATCGCCATCGGGATGCCGTACTCCTGGGCGGCGTCGCCGATCTTCTTGGTCTCCAGGATGCCGCCGGAGGTCGCCAGATCGGGATGGATGACATCCACCGCATGGTGTCGGCACAGTTCGATAAAGCCCTCTTTGAGGTAGGTGTCCTCCCCCGTGCAGGTCGGCACGTTCACCGCCTCCGTAATCCGTTTCCAGAGTTCGGTCTGCTGCCAGGGAATCATATCCTCCAGCCAGGCGGGATTGCACGCTTCCAGCGCGTGCCCCAGCCGGATGCAGGAGTTCACCCCGATATGCCCGAAGTGGTCAAGAGCGAGCGGAATATCCATGCCGATGATACGGCGCACCGCCTCCACATATTCGACCAGTATCTGAATGCCCTTTTCGGTCAGTTCAATGCCGGTAAACATATGCTGTGTGTGAACGAAGTCGCGCCAGTTGGCTCCGGGAGGCAGGGTCATGGTTCCGGGCGTTCCCGCCAGCAGATTGATCCCGATATCCATCTTCAGGAAGGTAAAGCCCTGCTCTATGCGCTGTTTCAAACGTCGGGCAGTCACGGTCGGGTCGGGCGACTCGGAGGTATCGGCGTAGACGCGAATGCGATCCCGGAACTTGCCGCCCAGCAGTTGATAGACCGGCGCGCCGCAGGCTTTGCCCGCGATGTCCCACAACGCCATCTCGACCGCGCAGACTCCGCCCGCCTGCCGCCCGTGAAAACCGAACTGTTTGATCTTGCGAAACAGTCGGTCTACATCCAGCGGATTCTCGCCGAGGAGTCGGCTTTTTAACATCAGCGCATAGGTCTTGCTGGCTCCGTCCCGCACTTCGCCCAGCCCATAGAGGCCCTGATTGGTGTCTATGCGGATCAGCGGGCAGGTCATCGGGGCTTTTGTGACGACAGCGACGCGCAGATCAGTAATTTTCAGGTCAGATAGCATCGTTCTCACTCTCCTTTAAAAACGAGTTCTCGCCGGCAGGCGTCGCTTCCTGCCGACGAGAACTCCGCTTTCAGACGGGAGAATGGTATGCAAAACGCGGGATCAGCTCTCGCTCTCGTTGACCTCGCGGGCGGCGCGCAGCCCTGACTCCAGCGCGCCGTTCATCCAGCCCGGCTGAGAAGAGGCGTGCTCCCCGGCGAAATGCACCCGCCCTTCCGGGCGCATGATATGAGGCCAAAGCGCAGTCATCTGCCCCGGCTTGAACCAGATATAGCCGCCGCGCGCATACTCATCCTGATCCCAGCTATGCGATGTTCCGCCCTCATAATGGGCGCGAGCGCCGGGGAAGACCTTCTCCATGTGCTCCAGCGTGAAGGCAAGCCGCTCGCTCTCCTTCATCGCCGCCGTCTGCCGCGCCGAAGCCCCGGTCATATACGACTCCATGACTCCCCGAACGCCGGGCTGATTGAAGGTTACGTCGTGCGTCCACATGATGGGCAGGTCGGTGTTGGCGGAGGCGGTCAGCCCCTCCGCCTCCCAGAAACGCTGACGGGTCTGCAGGTAGACTCGCGTGACGGAGGTGACCGGCAGTTCGGCAATAGCGCGGGCTTTCGACTCGCTGAACGGAGGCGTGATCGCGATTCGACGCAGCAGGGTAAAAGGCAGGGCGCAGATCAGGCGGTCGCCGGTTACGGCGGCTCTCTGACCGGCGCGTTGATAGAGGACGCGCACGCTCTGTTCCGTGCGTTCGATCTGAACCGCCTCCGCGCCATAGCGAATCTTCTCCGACAGACGCTCTGCGAACGCCTTCGGCAGCTGGTCATTGCCGCCGCGAATCGTGTAGCTGCGGCGCGAACCGCGCAGCAACGCCTGATCGCGCAGCAGAGACAGCGCGGAATAGCTCTCGATACTCTCCCCCCATAGATCGAGATAGCCCGCGCGCAGCAGCGCAATCGCTCCTTCCGAGGCTCCCCGGCTCCTCAGAAACTCCGCCATCGTCATCTGATCGTACCGCCGCAGCGATTCGGCAGGCCAGTCCGGCGCGCGCGGGTCGCCGACCTCCTCCAGCGCCTCGCCGATATATTTCTGCCACATGCCGGATTGACCCAGCCGATGCTCTTCCGCCGTCAGTTCCAGATGCCAGCGGATGGCGGCGTTGGGCGAGAAGCGGACGCGCCTGCCGCGCAGATAGTAGACCGACTGAAAGTTTCGCAGGGGCGTCTCATCCAGCGGCAGGTTAAACTGCCGGACGTAACGCAGAGTGTGCGTATGGTTGTCGTGGATGTAGATCGCGCCTGCTTCGGCGTAGAGGTTGTCGGAGAGGAGGTTTCGGAGCGTGTAGACGCGCCCGCCCGGACGCAGCCGCGCCTCCAGAACCGTCACGTCGTGTCCGGCTTGCGTCAGCTCATAGGCGGCGACCAGTCCCGACAGCCCCGCGCCAAGGATGATCACCTTTCGGGGAGGCGTGCGCCGCTGCAGCGGCATTGCTAACCGCTCCGGCGATAGAATGGCAAACGCCGCCGCGCTCTGCGCGCTCGCTCCCAGAAACTCCCTGCGGCTCAGGAGGTGTCGCATACGCCGCTCCTTCCGTTATCATTATAGAGAGGGCAGACCGGAGCGTCAAGGCGGCGCCTATAGAGAGAAGCTGTTGCCGTTTATTGACTTCTTCCTGTGAGCGTGCTACACTGCCGGAGAAGCAAAAGCGGTTGCTGGAGGCGGTTCATGTCCGGTTTTGACCTCTCGTATGATAGCGATGACGATGTGCTGGAGGTCACCTTCGAAATTTTCGACGAACAGTTCTCGCGCACGGTTACCCTCAACGACAACATTTTGCTCTTTACCGATCTGAGCGGACGGGCAGTCTGGGGGCTGACTCTCTATGACTATGCGCGCCTGCTGCGAGTCGGCGAGACGGTCTTTACGGCGCTGGGCGATCTCTCGGACGAGCAGATTGAGGATATTCTGGCGCTGATCGTCGAGCCGCCTGTTGCGCTGTTTCTGGAGTTAACCGACTCGGAGGCGCTGCTTGCGCGTGTTCTCTCCCCGAACCTGGGCAGTCTGATTCTGGATTAGGACGATGTTTCAGGCGGTCGGATTTTCGATAGGGGAAACCGCAGCCGCGCGCATTTCGTAACTCATTTCGGGAGAGGCGGAATATGTCCGCCTGTGGATACCAAGGAGGTTCGGATGAAATTCATGCAGGCAGGACGCTGGATAGCGGCAGTCAGCCTCATCGGTCTGGCGGCGTCACCGGTAGCTGCCCAGGATGCCACGGCGATTATGAAGCGTGCAGAGCAGGCGATCCAGAACGCAAAGACCTATCAGGCGGTCTGGCAGATGACGACCAGTATGGGACAGATGGGTTCCATGACCATGAAGATGGAGATCAAGAAGTCCGGCAGTAAGTCCGCGATGAAGATGTCTCCCGTCGGTCAGCCGACCGGAATGATGGCGATGGGCGCGGCGATGGCGAACATGCAGATGGTGGATGACGGAAAGACCGCCTGGGTCTATATGCCCGGCATGAACGGCTATATGAAGCAGCCCAGTCAGGCGAGCAATCGCCCCAATCCCGCACAGATGATGGGCATCGGCGGACAGGAGGCTTCCTATAAGCTGCTGCGCACCGAGCAGGTGGGCGGCAAGCCAGCGTATGTGATCCAGGTAATCCCCAAAAACGTCAACAACCCGCGCATGCAGAATATGCAGAATCTGCAGATACTGGCTTATGTGGATAAGGCGACGGGACGCACCCGCCAGATGCGTATGTCCGGCACGATGAGCGGGCCGCAGGGACAGGCGCAGCCGATGAACATTAATATGATCATTCAGAATGAGCAGATAAACACTCCGATTCCGGACAGCGTCTTCAAGTTTACGCCTCCCGCAGGCGCAAAGGAGATGAAGGGCGGTATGGGAATGCCGGGCGGAGGGATGGGTCCGGGCGGCGGACGCCGCTAACCTTCGATACAGACCGGATACACCGAAGAACTACCCGCTGAAGTATCCGGAAGGGTCTGTGGTTTGGTTGTCCACAGACCCTTCTGTTTTTAACAGGGAGAATCGAGTCGGCTGTCGAATCGCAAGTCACCGTTGAAGCGCGTGGCAGCGCGGTCTGGAAAGCAGACCCCTGCCGGGGAGGAGCGTATCTGTGATGAAAGATTACCAGCCTGTTGACCTGACCCCGTATTACAATGTCGGCGCCGTTTTTCTGCGTCCCGGTCCGCTGCCGATTGGCGGTCGGACTTTTCACGGCTTACCCTTTGCGATCGGCGCGGACGAAGCGCGATGCTTTCTTGGCTTCGATCCGCAAACTCCGACCGCTCCAATTACCATTCCTCTGAACGCGACGGCGCACTATGTCCTCTTTGCGCATACGCTGCTGGAGACGCGCCTGCATGTGGGAGAGATTCCGGGCAAAGCGATCGCGCACTACCGCTTCCGTTATACAGACGGCACGGAGGAGCGCGTCCCGATCCGGGAGCGCTTCGAGATCAATATCGTCCCGACCGGCTGGGGCGAATTTCCGTTTCTTGCCGTTCCCGACACCAAAAACCGGATGACGGACCGCTACGAAGGTCCGTGGGGACAGGCGGGCTTTCGTCAGACGGAGGCGATCCAGAGCTGGCCCGACGCCTACTATCTCTACGCCTGGAAGAATCCGCGTCCCGACCATGCGCTCGAATCGGTGACGATTGAGCCATCGGATCGCCGGTTTCTGGTGGCGGCGGTGACCCTCAGCCCTCTGGAGGAGAATCCGTTTCCGCGAACCGCCGGGCGCGAGGTGAAGATCGTGCTGCCAAGGGCAGAGGACGCCGAAAAACCGTTCGGGCTGGAGGTGGAGGTGGATCGCGGGGTCGCGAACTATCCGTTCTCGCTGCCTGGCAACTCCCCTGAAGGTTTCCTCGGCGACGATTTCCGGGGTTGGGGCGAGGGCAATAACGGGCAGTCCAGCCCCGCCTATGTCGAGATTTCCGCCACGCCCTCCGCAACCGTGAGGGTCAAGCACAACGGCGAGGAGCTTGGATGCGCCCGGTGGGGCGAACTGGAGGAGAAGGGAAAAGTCGAGACGCCCCGCCTGCATCTGGAACTGGTGGATCGCGGCAAAAACTGGGTGCATGTCACCGTGCTGGATGATGAGACCGGACGCCCCATCCCCTGCCGAATCCATTTCCGCTCCCCGGAGGGCATTCCCTACCAGCCGCACGGCTACCACAATCATGTGAACTCTCACAACGGAACCTGGCATATTGATATCGGCGGCGATATGCGCCTGGGACAGATCACCTATGCCTATATTGACGGCAAATGCCAGGGCTGGCTGCCCCGGGGCGAGGTGATCGTGGATGCCGCGCGCGGTTACGAGTACGAACCGCTGCGAACAACGGTGCAGATCGCGCCCGGTCAGCGCGAACTGACGCTGCGCATGAGGCGCTGGACGCACATGAATGCCCTCCGCTGGTTCAGCGGCGATTCGCATGTGCATTTCCTCGGCACGCAGGGGGCGCACCGCGAGGCGCAGTGCGAAGACCTCAATCTTGTTAACCTGCTGCAGTCTCAGTGGGGGCATCTGTTCACCAATACGGAGGACTTCATCGGAAGACCGACGCTCTCCAACGACGGCAGCACCATTGTCTACTGCACGCAGGAGAATCGCCAGCATCTTCTGGGACATCTCACCCTGCTTGGCGTTAAAGAGCCGATCATGCCCTGGTGCTCCGACGGACCGAGCGAGGCGGAGATGGGCGGCGGGCTGGATATCACGCTGTCGCACTGGGCAGACGCCTGCCATGCGCAGGGAGGCACGGTCGTCATTCCACACCTGCCCAACCCCAACTGCGAACCGGCGACCCTGATCGCGACGGGGCGCGCCGACGCGGTCGAGATGCTGGTTCACAATCCCTACTTCCATCTGGAGTACTACCGCTACCTCAACGGCGGCTATCGGTTGCCGCTGGTCGGCGGAACCGACAAGATGAGCAGCGATGTGCCGGTCGGTCTCTACCGCACCTACGCCTATCTGCCGGAGGAAGAGTTCACCTATGATAACTGGTGTCGGGCTGTGCGTATGGGACGAACATTTCTGAGCGGCGGTCCGATGCTGCGCTTTACGGTCAACGGGGCGCAGATCGGCGACACGCTGACTCTTCCGGCAGGCGGCGGCACGGTGGAGGTGGAGGCGGAAGCCGAATCGGCAATCCCGATCCATACGCTTCAGATCGTGCAGCAGGGGCAGGTGGTCGCTTCTACCGAAGAGGCGGCGGGGGCGCGCCGCCTGCATCTGAAGACGAATCTGAAGGTGGATGGGCATACCTGGCTGGCGGCGCGCTGCGGCGGACCGGGCTATACCGCCCGTCAACACCACGACGGCTGGCGGCGCGGCCTCTTTGCCCATACGTCGCCGATCTATGTCGCCTGCGGTGGAGAGTGGGATCTGTTCAGCCCGGAGACGGCGCAGTATATGCTGACGCTGGTGGAGGGCGGACTCTCCTATATCCGGCAGACCGCGCTGCATCACCGTCCCGGAACCGTTACGCACCATCACGGGGAAGACGATCATCAGGCTTATCTGGAAAGCCCCTTCAAAGAGGCGATGGAGGCGATTCATCGCCGTATGCACCGTCATGGCATTCCGCACTGAGCGGGAAAGGAGTATCGCTGATGCCCTATTCAGACCCGGTCACGCTGGGGCAGGACATGCTCACCATTGCTAAGGAGAAGAAGCTCAAATACACAAAACTGGTCGAACTGAACGAGCCGTTGATCAAGAAAAAACGATCTGTGGGGATGCTGGCGCAAGGAGACAGAGTGCGGCTTCCGGACCCCGAACCGGAGAAGTTCGAAAAGGCACAGGTCGCCAAAAGCAATGTCCATGTCATTGAGGGAGAGCCGCCGAAGGCGCTGCTTCGCCTGCGCCTGCTGCACTTTGGCGGGCAGGAGGTCAACGGCGTGACCGGGCATCTGAGCTACAATGCAAACGGAATGAACAGCGTGCAGTCCGTAACGATCAATAACGGCATTCTGGAGCATAAGCTGGATCTGAGCGTCACCGAGGCGAAACTTGCCCTGAAGTTTCCGAAGACCGACCTGCATCCGGAGTACACGCAGGAGTACAGCCTGAAGATCAGCTATCTGGAGCCGTTGTCCGATAATCCGGGGGAGGAGGCGGAGGTTGCCGCCAGAGCCGCGCAGGCGCGCCTGAACAATCTAGCCTTTTTCTGCGGAAAGGTGGACGGAATCATCGGCAAGAAGACGCGCGCCGCCCTGAAGAGCTTTCAACAGTCAAAAAACGACCCGAATGCCACGGGGGAGTTGAACGCCGACACCGCCAAAAAGCTGCGCGCCGGTCATGAGGAGAAGTAGCGATGGGAGGTGATCCGAGAGAGTCGCGAGTCCGCCGTCTGCCGGAAGATGCTCCCGGCGGCGATCTGAGCGGCACACTGGTGTTGGAGCCGGTCGGCTATCTGTGCGTGCAGCTTCTCTTTCTCAGCGAGCCGATCAAGGGGTTGAAGGTGCAGTTCTTTGAGACTCAGGAGGATGGCGCGAAGGGAGCCGCCGTCAAGAACCCCGCGACCAGCGCCGATGTGCCGGAGCAGCAGACCAATGAGAAGGGGATCGCGAAGGTGGATTTTCCCGTACCGACCGGCCTGTATGTCTGCCGGATTGAACATCAGCCGGAGACCCTGATCACAACGGTGGAAAGCCCGGAACAGCCGTTCATCGTCACTCTGCCGGTTGGAAGACCCGTTTTCGATCTACGCCCGCCCGGATAGGCGGCCGCTTACAGGGAGGTGTCTGCATGTTCCGTCCTGCCATTGTCATTCGCCCGGCATCCAACGAGCGCAATGCCGAACCGGTCTTCAGCGTTCGGTTTCAGGGGCTGCGCGTCGGTCAGAAGATCACGCTGGATTTTCGACGATATGAGGCGGGCAAAGCCGAGGATCAGATGCCGCTAATCGGATCGCTGGAGGGCGAGATCGTTCTGGTGAACCGGGATAAGGAGTCGCCGCTCTTTGGCTTGAAGGTGACGAAAGGCGACCCCGCGCCGGCAAAAGACGATATGCGGGTCGGTTTTGTCGGTCAGCCCGGCGGCGCGATTACCTATCTGCCGTTCCGTTACAATGTGAACGACCCGGCAACGGGATTCGCCGACCTTCCGAATGCCGATCCGCGAAAACCGCTGTTGAAAAAGGTGGAGGGAGATAGTTGGGATGTACGCGCCTCGATACGCGGCTTGCCCATCGTTTCGCCCGTCTTTACCGTGGCGCGTATCCGGCGCGCGCTGATGACCCGATTCACCCCGAACGCGAACGTCACCTATGACTGGCACGCGGGCAATCGTGTCACCCTCTATAACGACGCGAGTGAAAATGCGGCGGGAACCGCGGGAGCCTTCCATGATCTGGAGGAGGCGGTCCGGAAAGCGCAGCAGTTTGTCTTTGTGGTGGACTGGTCGTTTCATCCCTACATGCGTCTGGCACGCACCGAAACCGGTCCGATGCCGGATCCCGCAGCGAACAAGGCGGCTTATGAGAAGTGGTATATCGAGCAGACTTTCGGTCATCTGCTGGTGCAGAGGGCGAAGGCAGGCGCGCTGGTGGCGATACATACCTGGCGGCATCCTGATCCCGGCGACAAGGGACCGGTCGAACCGGATAATAATGAAGCCATTGCAACCTTCAATCGCATCGCCGATGTGATCGAGTCGGGTAAGAAGCGCCCGGATAATCTGCTGTGGCGCGCCAGTAAACGGCAGGAGGGGGGATTTGCCGACTACTGGTCGCATCATCAGAAGTTTGTGGTGCTGGACAGCGGACCGGACGACCCAAATCAGCGGCGTGAGGTCCGGGTCTTCTGGGGAGGACTGGATATCACGCAGGGACGATTCGACTGGCCCGAACATCCCATTGTAGACGGCAATCCCGCCTCTCTTGCCGCTTTCAAGCGCGGCGTGTACTACAATGCGGATGAGAGGAATCTGCGCAGTCATAAGACCATCGTTATGAGTCAGCGCTGGCACGACTGGTATAACGGGGAGTTCTCGCACGACCAGAACTATCTGCGGCAGCCCTGGCACGATATTCATGGTCAGATCATCGGTCCAACCGCCTGGGATATGCTGCGCGAGTTTGTGGGACGCTGGATATGCGACCCGCGCCCGAAAGTGACGCTGGGAGATGGAGCCGGGGATACCAAGGTGCTGGAACTCTACCAGAAGCTCTTCGACCCGGCGAAATACGTGCAGCAGTGGGAGCATCCTGACCAGAACGGCTGCGCGGATCGCGCGCAGCGAATCTGGTCAGCGCAGGTCTACCGCTCGCAGACGCAGGTTCACTGGACTTCGGACAAAAAGCCGACCATCCCTCAGCGCCCGGAGGCGGCGAAGTTCGATTTTCAGTGGTATGTTCAGGGGCGGACGTTTGAGCGAAGCATTCAGGACGCCTATCTCAAGGTCATCGCGCAGGCGGAGCAGTATCTCTTCTTTGAAAATCAGTACTGGATCGGAAAGTGCGGGGGAAAGGTCTCCTCCACGCTGCTGAATGAGGTGCCGGACGCAATTGTGAAGCGTATCAAGGAAAAGCTCAACGACGAGTTTCATGTCTATGTGATTATCCCGATGTTTCCGGAAGGAGTGCCGGATACGATCGCGACCTACCCGATCCGCACGCTCGAACGCAAGACCATTGAGTGGATGGTTCAGGAGGTGTCGAAGGCGGCCGCTGCCAGAGGAAAAATCTGGCAGGACTATCTGAGCTTCTACTTCCCCGCGAACTGGCGGCATAACAACGCGCTGGATCTGAACTATCTGGAGCGCACGCGCCGGGTGAACAACAAGAATGAGAAGTACTTCCTGTCGCGCGAGAATCGCGTCACGGGAAATCTGCGTTACTATATCTATGTCCACTCCAAGATGATGATGGCGGATGACCGCTACATCATTCTGGGCAGCGCCAACGTCAACGAGCGCAGCATGCACGGGGAGCGCGATTCGGAGATCTGTATCGGGCTGTGGCCCGACTCGCCGCAGCATATCGAGGCGTGCGTGAATCAGTTGAAGGCGTTCCGCAAGCGCATCTGGGGCGAGCATCTGGCTCCCGGCGCAAATCATAATAATCTGGCGCAGATCGTGGCGGACTGGGAGAAGCCCGGCTCGCCGCGGTGCGTGCAGCAGGTGCGCAAGGCAGCGGTTCGCAACTACTACCAGTTCCGCAAAGGGCAGAAGAACGAGGGGCAGGATGGTCACCTGATGATGTGGCCCCTGGACATTCGGGACGGCAAGCTGGGGATGGCGGTCAAGAAAGCCGGGGTCTACACGGGCGAACTGGAGCAGTATCTGTATGAAAATGCGATCAATGTTCCAGGGAGAGTCTGGGGAACCAATGTGCGACAGGAGGAGAACTATCTGCCCGACTTCCGCGCGGCGAACGACGACTGGATCTGGCTGATGGATACCTACACCTACAGCATCGTCTTCGAGTAACGGTCGCTTGCCTGCGCGCCGCCCGTCATCCGTCTCCCTGGGTGAACAGATGGTGCGGAGCGGGCAGGTGAGTCTGGTCGTTAGCCTATCCATGGTCCTCGTTCGCGTCTACATCCCGGACCGAATACGCTCAAGGCAGAACTCACCTCTCTTCTTCGCGCACTCTCCTGATGACTATTCCACTTACCGGGAGAGTTTTTTACGATGTCCCCCAAGATCGCGAGGATCGCGGTCGGGAAGTGAGACATGGTAACATGAAACTCAATACACGAAGGGCGGATGCGGAGGGTTACTGGGACAGGAGTAGCCAGAGTGACGCCTGTCTGCGCGAGAAGACTGCGAAATGCCCCACAACGCGTTCGACTGAGAGTCGTCAGAGAGTGTTCAAAGCGATGCGTATCGAGAGGCTGAGGTGAAGAGGAGAATCGATGGGCGTCTAAAACATGTGAGGAGGAAGTCGTAGCGAAGTATCGCTCGCTATGCAACTTTTGGCGAGAGATTGCTCGATGCGGCAGCGTTTGGCTTTCGATCAGAAGCCTAAATACAGCCGATGGATCGGTGGGTGAGTTGGTGGGGACCTCGTTGAGTCAGGCTACACCTTAAGGTAAAATCATAAATTGACCATCTCCTGGCAAGTTCTCGGTGACCCCGGTCGCGATAACGCGCTGCTGGCGCGTCTGGACAGCGGACAGGGGATCGAACGGCTGTTGTTCGACTGCGGGGAGGGATGCCTCTCCGCCCTTTCGCGCGCCGAAATCCTGGCGATCAACCATCTCTGCTTCTCGCACCTGCATATGGATCATGTCGGCGGCTTCGACTCCTTCTTCCGTCGAACCTATAACCGCCTCTCCCCGCCTAACCGAATCTGGGGTCCTCCGAATACAGCGCGTATCCTGCATCATCGCTTTCGGGGCTTTCTCTACAACCTGCACCACTATCAGACCGGAACATGGCGCGTCACCGATATCTTTCCCGAGTATCAGAAAACGGCGCGCTTTGAGCTTTCAGAAGCCTTTGAGGTCGTCCATGAAGAGGAGACCTCGGCCGGAGGCAGCCTCATTCTGAATACGGAGCGTTATACGATGGAGGCGTTCACGCTCGATCACAATACCCCCTCCCTCGGCTATCTGCTGCGCGAGAAGCCGCGCTTCAATGTGGACACAGAGAAGATGCAGGCGATGGGGCTGCCGCACGGCGCATGGATAAAAGCGTTGAAAGAGCCGCTGCCCGGACAGACGGAAGTGGAGATCGGGGAAAGGCGATATGCGCTGACAACGCTGCGCGAAGCCCTCCTGATCGAGACGCCCGGCGACTCCCTCGCCTACCTGACCGACTTTCGAATGGATGAGGAGACGCGAGAGTTTCTGGCGGATCGGCTGAAGGGATGTCAGACGGTCCTCTGCGAGAGCCAGTACCGGCACGCGGATCGGGAACTGGCGATACGTAACTACCATCTGACGGCGACCGATGCCGCGCAGCTTGCCCTTGCAGGCGAGTTCGGCGCGCTGGTTCTCTTTCACCTGTCGGATCGGTATACCCGTCAGGACTGGCGGGAGATGCTGCAGGAGGCGCAGACGATCTTCCCGAACACGCGATTCCCGGAACACTGGCGATAGCGAACCCGTATGAACCGGAAAGCGACACGCACTCATAAAGGAGATCGTCACCATGATTCGGGGCAGCCTCACAATGGCAATCGCCGTCCTGGCAATGGGGATGTCGGCATCCCTGAAGGAGATAATCTCCGCGCCGGACTCCGCCATTCCTTTCCGTCATGTGAAGATTGACCCGAACAACACCGGGGCAGACTGCAAGGCGGTCGGCGACATCAATGGTGACGGATTCCCGGATGTGATCGTCGCGGACGATTCGACGACACCTCTGCAGTGGTACGAGTATCCGCGCTGGACAAAGCGGGTAATTGACCCGCGAATCGTCTTCACGACCGATATGCAGACCGGCGACGTGGACAACGACGGCGATACCGATATCCTCGTTCCCGACTATCCTCAGGGCAGGATACTCTGGTATCGCAACCCGCAGCGCGGCGGAGGCGCATGGACGCCGATCACGGTGGGAGAGGCGCGTGGGCACGATCTGGAGGTCGGCGACATCAACCGCGACGGGAAGCTGGATGTCGTCGCACGGGAAGGAGAGACGACGGTCTTCCTGCAAAAGACTCCGGCGGACTGGACCCCCATCCGGATTCCGACCGGCGGGCGGGGCGGGACGGCGCTGGGAGACCTGGACCGGGACGGCGATCTGGATATCGCGCAAAACGGCTACTGGCTGGAGTGCCCTGCCAACCCGGCAGGCGCGAAATGGGAACGGCATGAGATCGCCCCCGGCTGGCCCGAAGATTCGGGGGTGGCAGTGGCAGATATGAATCGAGACGGGCGGATGGATGTGCTGCTGGCTCCGGCGGAGAGCGGCGGGAAGCTGATCTGGTATGCTGCCCCGACCGATCCCCGGCGCGGAGTCTGGAAACCGCACACCATCTCCGATGATATCAGCCATGCCCACACCTTCAAAGTCGCCGACATGGATAACGACGGCGATCTGGATGTGGTGACGGCAGAGATGGAACAGTCGCCCCGAAAGCGCATACGTATTCATCGGAATCAGGGCGGCGCGCTGCCGTGGAAGGAGCAGACGCTGGCTGAAACCGGATCGCATAACATTCGCGTTGCCGACATCGGTCGCGACGGCGATCTGGATGTGATCGGAGCCAACTGGGGGCAGAGCAACGACTCCTACTCGCCGATTGAACTGTGGGAGAATCGCCTGCGCTAATCGCCGAAGGAGAAGGCGAACAGCGAAGCGTCTGTCAGTTCAAACTCCAACTGCACCCGCCGACCCGCCAGACCGGACAGCCCCGCCTTCCTCCAGCGCACCGGCACGCGAAGCCCGTCGCGGGTGAGAGGACGGCAGTCGGCGAAACGCAGTCCGGGCAGAATCTCTCCGGTTTCGGCATCGCGCACCTGCACAAGGAGTGCTCCCCTGCTTGCGTCCGCATTGACGGACAACTTGCCAGAGGATTTGGAGAGAACAAACGGAACCGTACGGAGCGTTCCCGGCTCTGCCCCGGAAGCCCTTCGCGCCACATAGCGATCCAGCGGCATGGTGACCAGCCCGATCTGCCGCTCTTCAAATCGGTTCACCTTGTGTCCCTGCTTGTAGCCGCCGTAGTAGAGATAGACCTTCTCCCCGACGATCAACTGTTCATCTATCCAGGCGTGCGCGTGATCCCAGGCGCGTGGATCGTCGTCCGGCTCGAAGAACTTCGCCCGGTCTCTCACCCAGGTGCGCCCGTCCCGGCTCCATGCCAGCGAGGTGTGCGCCCTTCCGAAGCTTCCGGGCTGCGTTCCGGCCGCCTGCAGGTCATCCCGCAGGATTTTGACCATGCCGATCCGCACCGTGCCGCGCGTCAGATAGCCGTCCATCGCATAGAACTGCGTCTCTCCCTCATCCAGCCGGTCGCTGGCGGTCAGCGCGAACCAGGGAGCTTCCCATTGAAGCAGGTCTTTGCTGAAGCTCATCATGGTGGTGCGGCGCTGCCCGGTCCACGGTTTTCCGGTGGTAAAGGTGGAGATGGTCGCCACGTAGACCTGCCGGATCGGATCGTAGTCAATGCCAGTAATATCGTGATCGTGCGCTAAAACGACGCCCGGAGTCAGCGGATGCCAGTTCAGCCCGTCCGCCGACGCCAGCAGCCGCATCCCGCCATCAAGCCAGTAGCTGTAGACATAGCGAGAGGCGCGATCCGGATGCTTTGCCCCGCGATCTATCACCTCCGAACCGAACTGTATCTCCGGCGTGTTACAGATTCGATGCGGGCGGATGAAATGGATGCCGTCTGTCGACTCCATCGTCGCCAGATGCGAACGGGAGGTGTGCCTGTCCTCCCGCGAAGCGCCGTACCAGATACGATATCGCCGGGTGTCGGGATCGCGCAGAACGGTCAGATAGGGCTGAAAACAGCGATCCAGCGGTCCGGTCACAATCGGGTTGGGAATAGCGGGATCGCGGCGTGGTTGAAACACCTCGCGCCGCAGATTGCGGCTTTCGGCGATCAGGTAGTCATCCAGCAGCAGATGCGGTCCGGGACGGGCGGGAACCGCTTTTCCTCTCTCCAGCGCTCCCCCGGAGGAGGCGCCCTCCTGATAGATGACGGAGCGATCTGCCGGAGCCGGGGTCTGACTGTTTCCCATCTCCTGACCTTTCACGGCGAATATCAACGCGATGAGCGCCAGCCCGACCAGTCCTATTCGCCTCCCGCCCGATGGTCCTGTCAGAGCGCGGCGCGGCATGGCCGTTTCACCGCGCCTTTCGTCGGTAGACCAGTACCCCCGCGCCGGGCTTCTGCGCGAGGGTGATCTTCAAGCCGCTCCGCATCAACTCCTCGCCTGACTGCTCCCATTCGCCCCCGTCCAGATTGCGAACCTGATAGGCTCCTTGCGGGTCGAGTCCCTGAAGAGTCACGGTCAGCGTCTCCCCATTGCACTCGGCGCGGCGAAACGCCTGCACCATTCCCTCGCCCTTCTCCGGCAGATTAAACTGCCAGGCGATCCAGTCATCGGCATTCAGAGAGTAGGGGGTCAGCGGGTAGTAGTCCCCGAAGAAGCAGGGGCTGATCTCTCGCCATTGCGCCACCAGCCGACGCAGAGGCGCAAAGTCCGCGCGGTTTTCCGGTCGCATATCGTAGCAGGCGATCATGCCGGGACACATCGCGCTGCGGAACAGATAGGAGTCCATCGAGTTCATCCCGGTTCCGAAAAACGGCATCCAGAGAGCGATTCCGTAGGTGTGTCCCTGCTGACCGACCGGTTCCAGAATGTAGTCGCTGCGCAGGAGCGGCACGGCGCGCCGCAGCGTCTCCAGGTCGTTGCGGCGCCCTCCACTGGCGCAGGTGTCTATCAGCATATTCGGGAACCGCTTTTGCAGGGTGTCCCAGTAGGTCAGATACCCCTCGATATGCCGGATTTCGGCGATTCCCTGCCGATCCTCCGGATCGGCGGCGCGCCAGTAGGCAAGCGGGTCCATATTGAAGTCCTGTCGGTAGAGATCAATGCCCTGCTCGCGCAGCGTCCGCGTCACATGCTCCGTCAGCCAGCGGCGCGCCTGCGGATTTCCCAGATTCAGCAGCTTCGTGCCGCCATCCCCTCCGACCTCATACTCCGGGAAAAGCTGAAAACGCGCGGCGTCCGGCTTCTCGCCCGGCGGCACAACGCCGTAGCTCCAGGGACCGGAAGGATTTTTCCGAACAGAGTCGCCATCGGTCGGCCGGTATATCTTGCCGGAGGCGCAGCGAATGGTCAGCGCAACCCCGGTCGTATCGCTCTCATAGCGTCCATTCCCCGGACCGACCGCAAAATCGAGCCGATCCCCCTTCTGAACCGTTATCTCGCAGCGAAACGCCGCCCGGTTTCCCTGCCCGTTGACGTTGATAAAGCCGTTGAAGAGAGACGTACCGTTATGCAGAATATGGACATCGGTGGTCGCGTGGTCCGAGATACCGACAAATTCGCCCTCTAGCGTGCAGGCGGCGGATTCGGGCGCGTTCCAGCGCGTCACGCAGTACTCTCCGGTCGGTCCGGGGTGCAGCGCGAAGCGCCCCGGCTCCCAGACGATTCCGAACGCCCGCATCGGGTAGGCGGTGGGGTTGTAGGTGACACAGGGATCGGTCTGCCCGGACAGACGGCGCGCCTGAAGTCCGGCGATGGAGCTTCCCGCTTCCGGCGGGGCGTTCAGCAGCCAGTCTGGATGTTTCCGGGCGAGCATGGTTCCCGACGTTACCCGCTCCGGCTCGAACCAGACGATACTCTTCACGCCTTTTGCGCGCGCATGATCGGTGATGGCGCGCAGACCGCCCGGAAACCGCTTTTTATCCACCTCCCAGGTTCCGGTATTGACCCAGGAGCCGTTGTTGATATACCAGCCCGCATCCATCCACCAGTAGTCCAGCACGATGCCCTCTTTCAGATAGCGATCCACGAACATGATCTGATTGGCTTCATTGGCGTGGATCATTTCGCCGTACTGATGGGAACTGCAGGCGTTCAACTGCGGGGGAGGCAGTTTTCCGCCCGGTCGGGGCAGATTGTGCGCCAGCATCCAGCGGCGCCAGAGATTCTGCCCGCGTATCCAGTCGCCGCGATAGACCTGCGCCACCACCAGCGGGGAGCGAATCTCCTCGCCGGGACGCAGGCGCAGGCGCGTCAACTCCTGTCCGGCGCGCACGCGCAGGCTCTTCGAATCGTCGCGAATGAACTGCGCCGCCCATTGACCGGGCCACCCGATCACCAGAATCGCGCCGCCGTGATCCGACTCCAGGTTAAAATAGGGCAGCACCGGATCGGTTCCGCGACCGGCGCGCGCAGCGAAACGGAGGCTCTCTTTCGGCGGAAGGAGGGAGACGAAAGGCTGATAATCGTTCGGTCCCATTGGCGAGCCGGTTTGATGATGCAGGATAAACTCCCGCTCGCCGGCGCGTCGGAAGGTGGTGTCCAGCGCCTGTATCTCCGAAAGGATCGGCGTATCCTTGTCGCCCCCGTTTTTGAAGTAGAGCGTCCACTCTACCGTCGGGAAGTTATGGTACTGCACGCAGACGCATCGCGCGGTCAACCGCGTCCGGGGGTCGGTCCAGGTCAGCGTGATCTGTGTACGCGCCGGATCGAGTCGTCGTCGGCTCATCTTGCGCGTCCAGGTCGTCATCAGCGAGGCAGAAGGGCGTCCTTCATAGATAAACGAGAAGGGAAGCGCCGCCTCTTTTCCGACCAGATGCGCCTCTATCCAGCGCTGCGCCGCCGCCTTCTCCTCCGCAGACATCACAATCGTCCCGGGAACGTCGGCAGAATCCGCCCGGGTTCTCTCGGAACCGCTCATCAGAAGCCCTCCCATACAGACAACGGTCGTGGTCCACAGGAATAGCTGCTTCATCTTTGCCTCATTCGCTCGCTTCGGGCAGGTGCCGGGTGTCGAAAACAAAACGCGGCACACCGTTCTTGCCACAGTGTACCGCGTTTCAATCCTGCCGTCAACGCTTCGCAGCGCACAAGGAGATGCTCCGCCCGTTCGCGGTCATCGGCAAAGGGCTGCGGACGATACAGCGCGTCCACAGCGGCATCCAATGCCTGATGCGCTCTGTGGAGTGCGGGCGGCATCGTCAGGCGGTCGTAGAGGTCGGCAAGCGACGAATCGGGAAAGGCGGCGCGTCCATCCAGCACCTTCTGCGCCAGCCCATCCAGGCGGGTCTTGTCCGCCGCCGAAAGCGCTGGCAGCGGAAACGTGTTATAGACCACCCCAATCGTTTAACGGTAATCGCTTTTGAGTCTGCCGCCAATGGCGCGAAGCCACGCCATATGCATCCGGGAGGTGAGCAGCCCAAACAGCCACAACGAGACATCCGGTAAAACGC
Source organism: uncultured Chthonomonadaceae bacterium (assembly GCA_964429855.1). GTDB lineage: Bacteria > Armatimonadota > Chthonomonadetes > Chthonomonadales > CAJBBX01 > CALLMM01. Next base: position 18,881 of record CAYSDM010000015.1, on the reverse strand, counting down.
GAAGCAGGTTGCTTGGCACGATAGGCGGTTCCAGATAAGCAATCGGCGCATATTCGCGTCGCTCTGAACTCACTTCGGGAATCGCAAGAAATGGGCGCGTCGGTAGCACATTGACGTGATAAAGGGCTGGTGTGGCAGCAAGGCCATTCGTGGGCGCACTCTTGCTTTTCAGGCGGTGCTGCCGCACTCTTTCCAGCCGTTCCAGAACGCAAGGCAAGCGGCGCAGTTCCGCAGGTGTCGCCTCATGGAGCGCGAGAATGTAGCGGATAGAACCATTGATGAGTTCCTCTGCGCCAATATACGGACGCAGGAATGGCGCGGCTTCCGGCTCAAGATGTAGAAAGGCGTCCCGCTCCTCCGGCGTAAAAATGAGATGCCCGCCGTCTATCGGCTTTGACCCAATAATAAGTTGCGGCAGCCCATTCTGCGGGCGCGAAGCCTCGCTTACAACCAGGTGCGGGTCGCTCAGGTTCGCCGCATCTATCAGGTACGGCGACAGTTTCGCATGGACGCTCTCCACCGGGTCGCCTTTGATGTCCGCATACGTAAACAGCCGCTTCGCTCTCGGCTCGTCTTCCCGCCGCGTCAATCCCAGTATCACCACATGCACATGCGCCATGCCTCGCGCATCGCTGCCCCACGCAAACGTCGAATGCGCGAAAGCGATCTCCAGCCCGCACCGCTGAAACAGCAGGGGCCACAACTGCGCCACCTGTTCGCCCTGGGTGATGGAGTTGGTCGCCACAAAGCCGACCCGCGCCTTCCCGGCCCGCGCATAGTCGCCTGCCTTCAGGAACCACGCCGTCACATAGTCCAGCGTGCCGCCGCTGCCCCCAAGCCCTGCAATGCGCCGTACCTGCTCCCGCTGCTCCCGTAATCGCTGAAATTCCGCCCGCAGTTCGTCCAGAAACAGCGGCTCGATCACCTTCAGAATGTTGCGCTCGGTGGTGTAGTGCGCCCCCTGCGCCCGCCGATGCTCCCGATCCATCACCGACTGAAACAACGCGCCGAAAATCGCGGGCGAAACCGCATCCCACTTGAACGCGCAGGCACGCAGCAAAACCGCCCGCATCTCCTTCGTAAAGGCAGGAATACGCAGCCGCTCGACAAAGAGGTCTCCATTCACGTAGGGGAAGGCTTGGAGGTCTTCGTCCAGGTTGGTCTGCCGCTCGGTTTCTGGCTCGTTCAGCACCTCGAACAACTGCATAAGCCACTGTCCGATGTTCGAGCCGTCTTCGCTCGTGCGCTGCTCAATCAAATCTTGAAACAGGTCTTTTGGCTCAAAGATACCCGTATCATCCGCAAACAGACAGAACAGCAGCCGCACCAGCAGCCGCTCAAGGTCATGCCCCCGGTAGCCCGCCTCTTGCAGCGCATCGTGCAGTTCGCCCATCAACTCCGACGCCGCAATGTTGACCGGCTCCTCAAACGAGGCGACTTTGCGCCGCTTGACGCCGAACACCTCGAAAAAGTCGTTATAAAAACTCTGCGTCTCTCCCCGTTCGTATCATGCCTGTTTCCACTCATCGGCGAATCGGGCAGCATTGATGCGTACCTGGTTCCAACTTAATCGGTTTCCACTATTCATAAGCGTACATTAAACTGCCACCCGCGCAAACCCTCCTGACATACCTGCCCTCAAGACTATACGAGCGTCTGTCACAATGAGTGGCGCGAAACTCACAGCATAGCGAGGAAGGCTGGAACATCTGTCGGAGCCATGACCTCCGGGTTCAGCGTCCGCAGACCTTCCAACTCCGCCGCCCGAAGCAGGCGTTTGTCCGAAGCGACCAGCACGCATAACGGCGCGTCCGGCGAATTCGCCACTTCCAGAACCACCGTCAAAATCGCCGCATCTGTCGCATTCAGGTTATGCTTCCGCATCATCGCCACGCTTCGGAAGATCGCCGTGTCCGTCACTGTAAAGAGCGTAAAATCCGCGCTGTTCACCACTTCCGCTTCCAGCGCAGTAACTGCCAGCGTAAACCCCTTCGCGTCCAATACGCCGGTATTCATCCGTCGCAGCACGATCGAATAGGTTTCTGCATAGCCCCACGGCGTAGAAGCCAGGTCCGCCGCCGGAATAGTCGCGAACAGGGCGTTGGCAGTTTCGCGTCCCATCTCGGCGGTATAGCGTTTTGCCAGCGCACTCGCGTCCCAGATGAACAATGCCATGCCCGTCTACTCCTCGTCACGGGCCGCAATAATCCCACAGGAGAAAATGTTGTCTTCCGGGCGAATTCCAAGCGCGACCATATATTCCTGCGCCTTTTCCGGTGTCGCCGTCGGATCGGGGACAAAGCCGGTCTCTGCGTGCACCCGCGCTACTGTTGCCTGAATAGCCTTCTTATCCGCCACCAATCGCCGCCAACTCGTCTCGTTCTCGTTTGCCATTGTGCGTTCTCCTTTCGCCCGGATCACTATGCCCTACAGTTTACCACAGTACCTTTTCCATAATCAGGAGAACCGACATCGTTAACGGATTGACCACGACATACAAAGAGTTCTCTTATGGCGAACGTCGCCTATTCCGCCGATATTGCGGGAGGTGGCTCGCGTCTTTCGAGAAAATACGCCTCGCGATGCCCTTGAACTGCGCGGGGGCGGGGTGGGATTACGGTGAGAGGAGGGAGTTGTGACAGAAGAGGCGTCCATGGCCGCCGTCGTAGATGACAGCCTCAGGAAGGAGAGAGGCGTTACAGCCCCAGATCGTCGGCGATGCGGCTCATGGCGGCGATGCAGTTGCCGATATGCTCCTCCATCGGAATGCCCAGTTCTTCGGTGCCCTGGAAGATGTCCTCGCGGGAGACGCTGCGGGCAAACGCCTTATCTTTGAACTTCTTTTTGACGGAGGAGACCTCCACATCCGCGATCTTCCGCGAGGGGCGCACATAGGCGACGGCGGTGAGGAAGCCGCACAGTTCATCTACGGCAAAGAGGGCGCGCGCCATCCGCGTATCGCGGGGAATGTTCAGGTAGGTCGCGTGCCCGCCGATGGCGCGGATCATCGCTTCAGGCCAGCCCCGTTCGCTCAGAATTCGCATCCCGTTCGTCGGATGATCGGGAGCGTCGGGCCAGCGCTCATAGTCGAAATCGTGCAGCAGACCGGTGTTGCCCCACAGTTCGGCGTCCTCCCCCAACATCTCCGCGTAGAACCGCATCGCCGCCTCGACCGCCAGCGCGTGCTTGCGGAGGCTGTCGCTCTGCGTATACTCGGTCAACAGGCTCCAGGCATCGGCGCGAGTATGGCTCACCGGCTCTTCTCCAGTACTTCGCGGGCGGCGTGCTGCATCGAGTCGTTCTCCCAGTAGAGCACGTGTTCAATTACCTCGCGAATGGTGGTTTCCCCGTCTGCGACGCGATGATCCAGTTGCGCGTCGGTCAATCCGAACAGAGAGGCGATCAGCGCGGCGCGCGTGCGGTAGAGTTCCGCCATCAGCCGGGTCGCCGCGTCGCTTTGCATCGCTCCCTGCTCCCACCGTTTGGTCGCGATCTGTCCCAGATGCATCAGGTCATGCTCGATGTTGTGCTTCAGCAAGCCGCCGAGTGTGCCGCCTACGGCGCATCCATGCGAATCGGGACGGCTCAGGTCGGCTTCGGATGCTCCCTCCAGGATCGCCAGGGTCTGATCCATCTGATCGCGTAGCTGTTGTATATAGGCTTTGACTTCCATGTTCACAGCGGTCTACAGTCCCATGATGTTGTATCCGGCGTCCACATAGAGGACTTCGCCGGTGATTCCGCGCGCCAGCCAACTCAGCAGGAAGGCGGCGGCGTCCCCGACCTCCTCCGCCTCGATGCGCCGACGGAGCGGAGAGCGCTCTGCAACCTGTCCGAGCATTCCGCTGAACCCGGCGACCCCCTGCGCTGAGAGCGTCTTGATCGGACCCGCAGAGACGGCGTTGACCCGGATATTGTCCGCGCCCAGATCGAAGGCGAGATAGCGCACACTGGATTCCAGCGCGGCTTTGCAAACGCCCATGACGTTATAGCCCGGTATGACGCGCTCGCTGCCCAGATAGGTCAGGGTGACGATGGAGCCGCCGCCCGCCGCCTTCATTAGAGGACGCGCCGCCTGCGCCAGCGCGATCAGGGTGTAGACGCTGACATCCATCGCCAGCGCAAAGCCGTCCTGAGAGGTCGTCAGGTATTCGCCGCTCAGATCCTCTCGTTTGGCAAACGCCATGCTGTGCAGCAAGCCGTCGAGCTTGCCATCGAAGTAGGCGCCCACCTCTTCGATGTTTCGTTCCACCTCTTCCGGCCTGGTGGCGTCGCATAGAAAGATCGGCGTCTGCGATAGATCGGTTCCCTGAATGAGTTTGAGCGTGTCGTCTTTCTCCCGGTCGCTGCGCACGGAGAAGGCGATCTGCGCGCCCTCGCGGTGCAGCGAAAGCGCGCACTGCCAGGAGATGCTCCATTTATTTCGCACTCCCGTGACCAGTACGCGCTTCTCCTGCATAAATCCCATAATAAACTCTCCTGACTGCCGGGTGTTTCGTGAGTGTTGATCTATTCGCGAGCGGGGCGGGGAACTCCTGCATCGGGAGAGAAAGCAGCGCGGGAAGCCAGATACTGGCGGGTTAAGGTCTTTGGCGAAGAGCTGCCGTGAAAAGCAGCGCCCATCCGGCCAGAAAGCAGACTCCGCCCAGAGGCGTGACGGCTCCGAAGATGCGTATGCCGGTGATTGCCAGCAGATAGAGGCTGCCGGAAAAGAGGACAATCCCCGCCGCAAACAGCCAGCCAGACCAGCGCGCCGAAGAGCCGCAAGCCTGTCGCTCCGAAAACAGCGCCACGAACAGCAGCGCCAGCGCGTGTGTTAGATGGTACTGCCCCCCCGTCTGATAGATCGCCAGAAGGTCCGGGGAGATGCGCGAACGCAGGGCGTGCGCGCCGAAGGCTCCAAGGGCTACCGCGAGAAAGGCGTTCAGGCTCCCCAGAATCACAAAGAGGCGCATCAACGGGACTCCGGCAATTCTTCCGGATTCTGCTCGGTGTTCGTCTCCCTGGAAGAGTCGGCGCTATTCTCCGATTCCGGATCAAAGGGCGGCGTCTTCTCCTCATTGGAATCGCCGGGAGATTCAGACTTCTCCGGCGCGGCGTTGTTGCGCGATTTGGAGGCCTTGGAAGACCCGGTTGAGCCGCCGGTTCCTGAACGCGCCGGGGCACTGCGGGAAGAGGAGCGCGAAGCCCCGGCGGGACGATGGGAGGGTTTGGAAGGCTTGCTGTCTTTACGCGGTTTTTTCTTGACATCGGAGGGACGCGCCGCCTCCGCCATAATCTGACGCTGCTGGTAGTAGCGATAGCCCCAGACTCCGCCCAGCGCGAGCAGCACCAGCACAATGGCGATCACGGTGGCTTTCATCCGCCGTCGGCGCGCCTCCATCGCCGCATGGATGGTGTCCTGGTAGCTGGTGCGGGTCACCGTTCTGCCGACGACGGGCACGCCGTCGGAGAGCGGCGCGCTGGTCTGCCGCTTCTTATCAAGCGCCTGAATCATCTCTTCCGCATTCCGGTATCGAGCATTCGGGTCCTTCTCCAGCGCCTTCTCGATCACCTCCTGCAGCCAGACCGGGACGGAGTCGGGCAGCGGGGGCGGGGGCTGCACCATCTGCTGATGCCGCAATTCCAGCGACGAGGCGGAACGAAACGGAGGCGCGCCCGAAACCATCTCGTAGAGCACCACCCCCAGGCTGTAGAGATCGGAACGCGCATCTATCGGGCGGCTGCTCAACTGCTCCGGACTCATGTAGGTAAGCGTTCCGAACTGAATTCCCCCCGTCTTGCCGCCCGCGCCCGCCGCCGCCGCAATCCCGAAGTCCACCAGCTTAACCATGCCCTGCCGCCCGACAAAGATGTTTCCGGGCTTAATATCCTGGTGAATGACGCCCTGCCCGTGCGCATAGCTCAGGGCAGTGAGAAGTTTTTTGGCGACATAGACCGCCTGAAGGTCGGTTAAGGGACCCTGGCGTCGAAGAACGCTCTGCAGAGTCTCTCCGTCCAGCAGTTCCATCACGATGTAGGGACGCCCTTCTTCCACATCCGTATCATAGACGCGCACGATGCCCGGATGATCCAGACGCGCGCAGATTCGCGCCTCACGCATGAATCGCTCGGTTAACTCCGGCATCTTCGTGAGACCTTCGCGAAGCTCTTTGATGGCGACGGGACGATCCAGGCCGGAATGCCGCCCCCGGTAGACCCGCGCCATGCCCCCTTCCCCGATCAGTTCGCCCCGTTCGTAACGCACGCTGAATTCTCGCTGACAGTGAATAGATAATGCCCGCTATCGTTCTCTCTCGGACTGCCGGAAACCTCCCGATCCCGCGCTCGCTTTCGCTCTTCCTTGCATTGTATACGAGGAGAAGCGGACGAATTGATCCAATCCGTCCCAATGCTAACGACCGGCTGCCCGCGCGTCCAGTTCGTTCAGGGTGAAACGCACGCTGACGATATAGGGCGGCTCGTTGGGAGTCCAGTGTCCGTAGGTCGTCGCGACAAAGGTTCCATCGGGGAGCAGTTCCAGCCCGGGATAGGCGCAGTCTGCGTCCTTATGATTATCCATCAGGCGCACACGGCAGGCTCCCTCGCGTCCCTGCACGATGTCTGCATAGGTACCGACCCATGCCACCCAGTCGCCTTTGGTTGGACTTTCGTGCGTGGTGTCGCGAAAGGTGACGACCAGCCGGCCGTCCGGCGCGTAACGCGCCACGTGTCTGTCTCCGGTGAGCGCGCCTGGCAGTTCGCGCGGCGCCGACCAGGTCTCTCCCTCATCGTCCGAGAAACAGACAAAGGAGTTAAACTGGCGGCTGTTCTCTCGCAGCAGCATCGCTAACTGTTTGCTGTCCGGAGAGCGCACCAGCCCCGGCTCGCACAGATGCGCCTTCGGATGCTGGGCGACGACTTTCGGCTCGCTCCATGTCAGGCCGCCGTCGGAGGAGAGGATGCGGTAGACCCGGAAGCGGCTCGCGCGCTGCCCGCCGGCGCGCAGGAAGCGTCCGTCGTCATGGAAAAAGGCGGCATAGGCTCCGCTCTGGAGGCGGATAACGGAAGCCATCGCTACAATGCCGCCGAAGTCGCCAATCGGCTTTAGTTGCGTCCAGCGTTTGCCGTCGTCCTCCGAAACCGCCATGCGGATCGGATAGAGACCGGAGAAGAGGATCAGTCGCCGGACTCCTTTCGGATCTATCGTCCGATGGATGGTGGGGGTCTCCTGGGATGTCGCCCAGTTGGACGGCGTCGGCAGCCGTTCACTCCATGTTTTGCCGCCGTCCTGGCTGCGTTTCATCACAATCGAACCGCGCCCGTGTCCTTTGGGATAGACGATGAGTATTGTCTTGCCGTCCTCCAGCAGTACGGTGGTCGGGTGTCCGAGGTACTGCCCCGGCTCCCGATCCACGATCACCTGCCGCCGGGTCTCTCCGGCGAGATCCACCAGCGGAATGCGATAGCCGCGCAGCGGGGCAGTCTGTCCTTCGGACGGCTCTTGCGGCAGAGCACAGAGGAAGATCGCTCCCGCCGCGCCGATCAGAAGCAGCACAGGGTCCATCGTTATCCTTTCACCGCTCCCGCCGTCAGTCCCGCGACGAACTCCTTCTGCAGCAGCAGGAACAGCACGATCACCGGCAGAACGCTCAACAGCGTGCCCGCCATCAGCGCGCCGTACTGCTGCTGCTGCAAGCCGACCAGCGAGGTCAGCGCAATCGGCAGGGTGAAGCGTTCGCGGGAGTGGAGCATGATCTGGGGCCAGAGGTAGTTGTTCCAGGCTCCCATAAAGCTGATCAGGCAGAAGGCTCCCACCATCGGGCGGGAGACCGGCATCATGATGTCCCAGTAGATACGAAACTCGGAGCAGCCGTCAATGCGCGCCGCATGGATCAGCTCATCGGGGACCTGCAGCAGCGCCTGCCGGAAGAGAAAGATGCCGAAGACGCTGACCGCGCCCGGAATAATCAGCCCGCTGAACGAGTCCACCAGCCCCAGACGGTAGATCAGTTCATAGGAGGGAGCCATCAATATCTGACCGGGGATCAGCAGGGTCGAGATCATCAGGAGCATCACCAGCTTCTTGCCCCTGAACTCATACTTCGCCAGCGCAAAGCCCGCCAGAGAGGAGAAGAAGAGTTGCACCAGCACCGAGACGCAGGCGACAAAGACGCTGTTGACCAGACAGCGCAGGAAGTTGATGTTGTGGTTGAACAGGGCGACGAAGTTGCCGAAAGTGTACCGGGGCGCAAAGAAGAGATAGGCGAACAGTTCGTCGGGACCTTTGAAGGCAGCCAAAAGCAGCCAGAGCATGGGGGTCAGCGCGATGCAGGCGAGCGCAATCAGCGCCGTATAGATCGCCATTCGCAGAGTCCGCACGCCGGTTCCCGTTCTCATTCGTTGGCTCCTTTCCAGGCTCCCGTCAGGCGCATCTGTATCAGGCTGATGATGAGCAGGCCAAGCGCCAGCGTCCAGCCGATGGAGGAGGCTAACCCCAGGTCGCCGGTGATAAAGCCGGTCTGAAAGAGATACATCACGATGGTCAGCCCGGATTTGTTGGGGCCGGAGGAGTTGCCGAGGAGAATCCAGGGCATCTCAAAAAGCTGGAAAGAGCCGATAGTCGCCGTCACCAGCACAAAGATGGCGACCGGCTTAATCCCCGGCAGCGTCACCGCCAGAAACTGCTGCCAGCCGTTCGCCCCGTCCACGATCGCCGCTTCATAGAGGTCCTTATCCACCGCCTGAATCGCCGCCAGGAAGTAGATCATGTTGAACCCCACATACATCCAGAGCGAGGTCAGCACAATGGCGGGCATCACCAGCGCAGGTTCAGAGAGCCAGCGCGTATCCAGAGGAATGCTGCCTCCAGTAGTGCGATGCAGCGCGGTATTCACCAGTCCATACTGCGGGATGAACAGCACCTGAAACAGCACGCCGACGAAGACAGATCCCAGCAGATGCGGAGAGAAGAAAGCCAGCCGCAGCGCATTGCGACCGCGCACCCATCGCTGACTGAGCAGAATCGCCAGCCCCAGCGAAAGCGGAAGCTGCAGGAAAACCGACCAGAAAGCAAATACCGAGGTGTTCCATACGGCGGTATGAAAATCAGGATCGAAGAGCAGGAACGAGAAGTTCGCGCCGCCCACGAAAATCTGACTTTTCGGACCGTTGGTTGCGTAGAAGGCGAGAATCAGGCTGCGAATGATCGGGTACAGCCCGAAGGTAAAGAAGAGGAGCAGGAACGGGGCGACGAACAGATAGGGCGCCGCCCGGTGCTGCAGCCGAAACCAGGAGGAAGTTGTCATTGAGTATCTCGCGGCATGGAGATTACGAGCCGTCCTATCCCAGCGTTTTCGGGCGGTGTCGGCCCGGATAGCGCGCATTGGGCGCCTCCAGAATAGCGCGCTGTCGTTCGGTCAGAGAGGGGTAGTCGTCGGCGTCGTAGTAGGTAGCCGCCCAGGATATAGAGTTGGGCGAATACTTATAGAATAGTGTGCGCCGCTGCTCCTTGCTGTACCAGGGAAGCGTGCCGTGAGTCAGCGCCTCCGTGAAGAGGATCGCCGTTCCTGCCGGGCCGACCACCGGCTGAACGCAGGAATGCGGACGATCCAGTTCGATCCAGTCGCCCGGAAAGGGGATATTGGACTTGTGGCTGCCGGGAACGGCGGCGAAGCCTCCGTCGCCCGGGTTCACATCCTTCAGATTATAGGCGACGACCGACAGCCCGTTTCGGATTCGCCCGTTCTCATAGTGATAGTAGTAGAGCGGATCGTAAGGGGTCGCGCCTCCGTGCAGGGTGGTTCCAATGGGACCCTTGCCGGTGCGGATCACGTCCGCGTAGTCGTGGTCGAGGCGGAAGTTGGGTCCCAGCAGCGCCTCCAGATAGGGCAGGATGCGCGGATTGTCTATCAGGTCGAGGTAGGGTTGTCCCCATCCGAGCAGCCCGATGAAGCGGTGCGTGTTGGCATTGGGGGCAGCCTCTGCCTCCAGCCGCGCATCCATGATGGCGTTGAGCGTCGCAACCTGTTCCGCGCTCAGGGCGTTCGGCACCACCAGATAGCCGTTCAGATCAAAAAGATATCTCTCATGTTCGGTCATGGCTTCTATCCGTAGGCTCCGATCTCATGCAGCCCCAGCAGGCGGCGACGGCGCGGGTTGGCGCGTTCGATAATCTCTTCGGGAAGGCGGTAGTTGATGAAGGGATAGAAACGCTGGGAGATAAACCGGCGTCCGTAGGGAGCCTGAAGCACCCAGCGGCAGCGGTCTTTTGAGCGGTTGGGCGCGCCGCGATGCCAGGTCTGATCGTTCCACATGACGGCGGTTCCCGCGGGACCGAGTCCGCTGACGGCGCTGCGTCCTTCATAGACCGGGTTGCCGTCGGCGTCCATATCCTCCTGGGCGGGCTGACGTCCGCTGCGATGGCTGCCCGGCACGAACTGCGTCGGTCCCAGTTCCTCATCCACATCGCACAGATAGTAGTTAAAATTCAGCACGAAGCAGGGCATGGGGATGCGCGGATCGAGCGGGACATCCTTCGGGCGCGGAAAACGCACGGCTTCATCCGCGTGCCAGAAGGAGATTCCCTCGCCCGGTCCGGTGCAGAGGGCGCTGTTGGCAATCAGGTGGCAGTCTTTGCCGAGAATCGCCTCCACCAGATCAATAATGCGCGGGTTGTCCACCACCGCTTCAAACTCAGGACCGTGCTCGAACATCTTGGGACGCCAGATATTGGATAGGCCGCCATATCTCTGGGCTTCGGCGTCCGGCTGCGCGAAGTCCTGCTCAACGCCCTGCCGGAGAATTTCGGCGGTCTCCTTCGACAGCGCTTCCGGGATCACCAGAAAGCCGTCCCGTTCAAACTGCTCGATCAGTTTAGGAATATCCATCTCTACTGCCACTCCTCACAGCCGCGGAACGGCATATGCGTTCCCGGCACATATCTGGGATGCGGATGGTAGTCATTCACGCCGGGAACCGCCTCGCCTCGCAGGAGAAACGCGCTGGGCCAGCGTCCCTCCTGCGCGCTTTTGCCCTTGAGCAGGATTCGCGTGGTGGTGGGGATGTAGCGAATGGTCAGTCCGCAGCGGCGCATGGTGGAGGTGTTAGCGTTGGAGCCGTGAATGATGTTGGGGTGATGCACCGAGACGCCGCCCCGCTGAAGCACGCAGTCCACCGCCTTCGATTCGTCCACATACTCCGGGGGAATTTCGGAACTGAGCACATTGGCGACCTCGGTATTGGGCTGAAGCCCTTTCAGATCGAGGGTGTGCGTGCCGGGGATGACGCGCATACAGCCGTTTTCCGGCAGCGAATCGTCTACCGCCAGCCAGAGCGTGATTACCTCCATCGGCTCCAGGGGCCAGTAGCTTCCGTCCTGATGCCACAGCACCGGCTGTCCGTCTCCGGGCGGCTTGCAGATGTAGTGCGAGGCGAACAGGGCGATATTGGGACCGATGAACTGCTGGGCGATGTCGAGCAGGCGATCGTCGCTGATGAGGCGCACCCAGAAAGGATCGTTGGTCATCAGGGTGTGACCGAGATGCTCCGGACGCACGCCGGGATTCTTCTCCAGCAGCCAGGCGACATGGTCACTGGCTTCCTGGATCAACGCCTCATCCAACACGTTTTGAAACAGTACGAAACCCTCTCGCTCATACTGCTCAACCGCCTGACTCCGGGCTTGCGTGGTCATATTCGTTCCCTCCTGCATCGGATTTTGGATTCGCTCACGGATTCTGCGCACTCCCCTTCTCAATAAGGATTGCGGCGGATGAGCCTTCGGACTTCATCGGCGCTCTGTTTCAACTGCTGGCGCGTATACGCTTCGAAGCCTCGTTCGCCGTTGGAGCGGTAGTACTGAACGCACTGCGTCAGCGCCTCGCCGAGTTTCGCCTTTGCCGTTCCGATAAAGGGGCTGGTGTACTGAAACGGCACCTCCGGCGCGAGTTCGGCGTAGAGTTTACCGAGCGGCTGATTGCTCCAGTAGGGGCGCGGCTCGGAGTAAGCAGGCTCTTTCCAGCTCTCGCGATCGGCAGGCAGAATGTTGGTCTCCCGGAATCGTCCGGCAAGGTCTGCCTTATTCAAGTAGAGGTGCAGGGCGAGTTCCCAGGCAAGGTCCGGCTCCGGACAGTGGCGCGTGATCCCGATCATCGTGCCGCCCCAGGTGGAGGTGCGGCGTCCGCCCCGTGTTGCGGCAGGCAGCGGCATGAGCGCCATTTTCCCTGCCATGCTCGGAATATCCTTCTCGAACGACTTGGTGCGCCAGTCCGGGGCGACCAGACAGAGGAAATAGCCGTCCTCCACCGCCTTGGTGAGTATCTGACCGGAGCCGAGATTGCTGCCGATCTTTTTATCTCCGGCGACCAGCGGCACATACCAGAGCATGGTCTGCACGGCGATCTCGTTATCGAAGACGCAGTTTCCCTGTGGATCGAAGTAGCCTCCGTTGCGCTGAAACAGGCACATCTCCAGCCGGGACGCCTCGGTGTCCGGGAACTCGATCATGTAACGCTTATTGGGAATGGTCAGTTTGCGCCCCGCCGCCACGAAGTCATCCCAGGTCTGGATGCTGCGGACATCCACTCCCTCTTTCTCAAAGATCTCGCGGTTATAGGCGAGCATCACGGGGTGTACGTCGTGCGGCAGTCCGAAGATGCGTCCCCGACTGGTGTAGGGGGCGAATCGCGCCTGCACCATGCGCTCCCACAGTCCCGATTCGTGGATGCGATCCGTGAGGTCGAGAAATCCCACATCCTTCAGCGGACCGCGGAAGAAGCTGCCTGCCCAGCTAATCTCCACCTCCACCAGGTCCGGCACATCCAGATCGGTCAGGAAGGCGGCTTGCAGGCGGCGATTAACCGCCTCGCCGGTCACCAGTTGAATGTCCACCTTCACCTCGCGCCCCTTCTGCCGCTGCGCCTCTTCAAAGGCGGGCAGGGCTTTACGATAGGCATCGGCATGGGTGTCGGCAAAGGTCCAGAAGGTGAGGCGCGCCGTCTTCTTTGGAACCGGGCGCAGCGCTAGAAACAGCCCCGAAAGCAGGGCGAGGATCAGCATACAGAGCGCGGCATTGCCGTAAGGAAATCGCATCCTTCTTACTCCCGGAGGAATCCCTATACTCTTCGTCGGAAGCTATCCCCTCTTCCTGCCTGAAATCGGCGGCGGGAGCAGATTTCAGGTCACCAGTTCCGGCGAGAGGTGATCCAGACGGTTTAACTGGCGCAGGAAGGTGTAGTCGGGGCGGAACTCGATCAGGCTGATACCGGCGTTATTGTGGAGGAAGTGAAAGCGGTTGTCATGCGAGACCGCGATAAAGGCGCGGATAAGATAGGAAGCGAAGGTCCCGTGCGTCACGACTGCCACCCGTTCGCTGCCGTTGTTTAGATAGAGCGACTGCAGATTCGCGGCGACTTCGCGCGCTCTTGCCGCCACCTGCTCCGGTCCCTCCTGCTGCCGGAACCACCATCCCTGTTCGGTGATGGAGTCGGGGATTTCGCAGGCGGTCATCATGGCGGCGATCTCGGCGCGTGTCATGCCGGAATGCTTTCCCAGACCGTCCTCTTCACACAGATCGGGGGTTACCCGCACCGGCAGCCCGACGGTTTCGCTGATCGGGAGGGCGGTCGCCAGCGCGCGGCGCATGGGGCTGGCGTGCAGCGCGGTGAGACCGATGCCCTGCAGGGCTTCCGCGGCGCGGCGAGACTGCTCCTCACCGAGCGGCGTGAGGGGCGGGTCTACGACACGCGGCAGATTAGCGTTGTTGGTGGACTGTCCGTGACGAATGATATACAGTAGCATCCGTTAGAAGTTCTCATCTTCGCGGTCGTAGCAGGAGTAGAAGTAGGGGGTCGCCGCCTCGAACTCGGCAGCGCAGGTGTCCACCATCTTGTAGGTCGGGACGATTCCAAAGGCGCGTCGCAGGCTGCGAATCAGTTTCTCCGGCAGTCCGGCATACTCGGCGATCTGCCGGTCTGAGAATCCGATTCGTTTGGCTTCGCGCAACAGGTCGGCGGCGGGAGCATCGGAGTCGAGGGTGTCCGCCAGCGCGGCGATGGCGCGTCCATGCACCTTCAACCGGGTCTCCATCCCCACCAGCCGCTGAAGCCGCTGCAGGAACCAGCGATCTACCTGCGAGAGCGCCTGCACCTCCTCCACCATCATCCCGCGCCGGAACGCCTCCGCCATCGCGAACATCCGCTCATCGTTGGGAGTGGCGATCTTCTCTTCCAACTGCATATCGGAGAGCGCATGGACATTCTTGGCGGTTAAGCCGTAGGCTCCGATCTCCAGGCTGCGTATCGCCTTCATCAACGCCGGTTCGAAGGCGCGATCTATCGCCATCACCTCGCCGGTCGCTTTCATCTGCGTGGTGATGCGCCGGTCTGAGTCAACGAACTTGTCGAAGGGCCAGCGCGGAATCTTCACCACGCAGTAGTCGAGCGAGGGTTCAAAACAGGCAAGAGTCTTGCGGGTGACAGCGTTCTCGATCTCATCCAGCCGCAGCCCGATGGCGATCTTGGCGGCGACACGCGCAATCGGGTAGCCGGTCGCTTTGGACGCCAGCGCGGAGGAGCGGGAGACGCGGGGATTGACCTCGATCACGTAGTACTGGAAGCTGTCGGGATCGAGCGCAAGCTGCACATTGCAGCCTCCCTCGATTCCCAGACTGCGAATGATGTTGAGCGAGGCGGAGCGAAGCATCTGGTACTCTTTGTCGGAAAGAGTCTGCGAGGGAGCGACGACGATGGAGTCGCCCGTATGAACGCCCATCGGGTCGAAGTTCTCCATATTGCAGACGGTGATGCAGGTGTTGTTGGCATCGCGCATCACCTCGTACTCGATCTCTTTCCAGCCCAGAAGGGATCGCTCCACCATCACCTGATGGCGCATGGAGAGCTTCAGACCGCGCGCGCCGATCTCCATAAGCTCCGCCGCATTCCGCGCCACGCCCCCGCCGGTTCCTCCGAGCGTATAGGCGGGGCGAACGATCAGGGGCCACAGCCCCACCTGACAGACTTCGGCAAGCTGCTCCTCGGTCTCGACAATCCAGGACTCTGGCACCGGCTCGCCGATGCGGTTCATCAGCGCGCGAAACTCCTCGCGGTCTTCCGCCATGCGGATGGACTGCAGCGGCGTTCCGAGCAGGCGCACGTGATATTTTTCCAGCGCGCCCGCCTCCGCCAACTGAGTCGCCAGGTTCAAGCCGGTCTGCCCGCCCAGCGTGGGCAGCAGCCCGTCCGGTCGCTCCTGCGCGATGACCTTTGTCGCGAACTCGACGTTCAGTGGCTCGATATAGACCCGGTCGGCGATCTCGATATCGGTCATGATGGTCGCCGGGTTGGAGTTGATGAGGACGACCTCGCAGCCCTCTTCACGCAGGGCTTTACAGGCCTGCGTTCCGGCATAGTCGAACTCCGCCGCCTGTCCAATGATGATCGGTCCTGAGCCGATCACCATCACTTTATGAATATCGGGATGTCTGGGCATGAATGCTCCGGGGTGATTAATCTGGCGTCTGCGAACCTTATCCGCATGGAAGACTCGCCATTCATTCGGCGACGCGCACAGATCGCCTGATGTTTGCGTCGCGCTCCGCTACGTGATGACGCCGCGATGAATGGTTCGGTGGGCGCGATCCTGATGCAGCTTCTCTCGCTCTTTTGTGAAGAGGGGCTGCCCGCAGGCGTAGCAGAGGTTCAGTTCCGATTTCCTGTCAAGATATTCTATCACAGTCGTGACAAAAGTCGCATGGCTCCAGGTTAACGGAGAGACAGAAATCGGCGCATGCGTGAAGGGGTCTACCTGTTCGGCGAGGATGCCGGACGGCAGCGCATGGTCAGCGACCCACTGGATCAGCGGGAGCGCCTGCGACAACTCCTCCTCGCTCTGCGCCCTCGCAAGGTAGTACTGCGCCATCCAGAGCGTACAGATGAACCAGGGATTGCCCGGAACGCGGGAGATGTCCTGACTGACCTGATGATAGTAGTCGTTTTCGTAGCGCGCCATGCCGCCGACCTCGGTTTTGACCCAGAGACGATCATAGAGCGCTTTCACGGTCGCCTCGATACGTGGATCGCAGGGATCGTACATTCCGAACAGAAGAAGCCCCATCATGCTGGAATCGAGCGTCTGATCCGTCTGCAAGCACCCGCTGGCGTCGAACTGAACGGAGCGCAGGAAACGTCCCTCCTGCTCGCTCCAGAGATATCGGTCGCATCCTTCGCGTATGCGGGCTGCCGTCTGGCGAAAACTCTCCGCCTCTGCCTCTTCTCCGAAGACCTCGGCGAAGTTGGCGGCGGCCATCAAGCCGCCATAGACCGCCCCGACCGTCCAGGCGAAGACGCCTCGCCGCTCTTCCCAGAGATCGTAAGAGGGCAGCGGCAAGCCGTGAGTCTCATCCATATAGTTCATCATGAACCCGGCGGCGCGCATAATCAGGTCACGGTAGAGCGGTTTGATATTCTCCACATCGCGGAACTTGTCGAAGTGCTTCCAGAGCGCCCAGATCACCAGCGCCGTCTCGTCTTCCTGGATCGGAAGCTGAGGCTCTCCGTCGCGCACCCAGGGATGCCATGAGCTTCCCGCGCTGCCGTCGGGGTTATATTTGTGCAGAAAAAAGCCTTCGCGTGTCAGCAGGTTCAGACAGAACTGATGAAAGCGCACGCTCAGACTCTCGAAACCGGCGACATCGAGCGCATGAGAGACCAGCGCGCCGTCGCGGGGCCACATATAGGCGTAGGTGTCGCGATTGAACTGGGTGATGTCGGTATCGGTCGCTGCGAGGATCGCCCCGCCGTGATCCATCTGCGTGGAGATCATCAACAGACTGCGCTTGTAGAGCCGAACCACCGATTCGGGCAGATCGGCGAACTCGTAGTTGTCTTTATCGGCCCACAACTTCCAGTAGGCGGCGGTGCGCCGAAGAAGCGCCTGCGGGGTCTTTGCCAGCGTCAGTTCGTTCAGCTTCATCACGTCCTGATACCGTTCCGCCACGCAGATCCAGTAGTAGAACTCCTCGGTTCCGTTCGGTTCGACCGTCACATAGACCGCGATGGTCGAGTCCACGGATCCCTGCGCGATATTGTTTTTGCCGAGCGTGCCGTCTCCCTCCGCATCGCGCCAGGTTCCTTCCCGCCCCGGCATATCTTTGTAGCCGATGGCGTAGTCCGCGATTCCGCTCCCGTCTGCCGTTCGCGCATGGATGAGAAAGTAGCGCGGTCCCTTGTAGTGCAGAATGGCTTTCAGGTAGGGATGATAGTAGGCGGTGTCGCCGACTTCGGTATCAGAGATGGAGAAGTTATGGGAGAAGAAGACGCGGACGGCGCGGGGCTGCCCCAGACGGTTGACCACCCGCACGCGGCGCAGGTAGATGCTCTCATGAAAGTCCACCGCGTCGCTGCACTGAAGCGTCAGCTCCATCCGCGCACAGTGAAGGGTGACGCCGGTTACCAGCGTCTCGCCCTGATAGTCGAGGACGCGCTCCCAGTCGTCGTCGTGCACCCAGCCGAACTGACCGTCGCACCAGACCCCGAATCGAAACGGGTTTCCGGCGGAGTGGTTCTCGCCGCCCACGCGGGGATAGTGGAAGTCGCGCAGTCGGTAACGGCTGTCGAAGTTCACCAGCAGACGCCCGTTTCCGAGCGGCAGGTCTCGCGGCATATGCGCCTCGCATCTTCAGAAGGTGTTGTGGAAGGAGATTCGGGCTGCGAAAGCCAAAATCCTGCCGGGGACGACGGCTGCCGACAGTCCCACAGTGCGAACATCCGGCAGGAGTTCCTGCGTATCAAGAGGCAGACGCCGTTGATCGGGAGCCAAACTGTGCTGCACGGTCCCGGCGGGAGGGAGGCCATAGAAAACATGAACGATCTTCGCCGACTGCGGGCGATCTGTATCGCCTGGATGCTGATGCTGGCTGCCTGCGCGGGCAGCGCGCAGCCGATCACCATACGCATCAACGACACCCGCGCGCTGTTCACGACGCCAGATCGCTTTCACGGCACGAACTACGTCGCCCTCTGGAATAACACGCACGATTCGGCCGGAGCCGTCCGCGCCTTTTCACAGATGGGCATGACCCTGCTGCGCTTTCCCGGCGGCGCGCCCGCGCAATGGTACGACTGGGAGACTCCTCTGGCGACCGGCTGGACTCCGATGACCCCGGAGCGCATCTACCGATTTGCGCGCGCCGGAGGCGCCCGCATGATCTTCCAGACCAACACCGCCACCGACCAGACCGCCACCAGCAAAACGACGGGACGACGCTACTCCTTCAACAGTTCCGGCGAACACGCCGCCAACTGGGTGCGCGCCGCCCGGCAGCAGGGAATCAGCGTCGCCTTCTGGGAGATCGGCAACGAGCCGGAGATGGACGCGCCGAAAGAGCATAAAGCCAATCAGGAGACGATCTACCGCTGGTATAACGCCAAGTTTGCGGAGCAGGCGCGGGCGATGAAACAGGCGGATCCCTCCATACAGATCATGGGACCGGCTTCCACGAATACGTGGTTCTGGTGGGGACAGCACAATCTGGAGAAGTTTCTCATGGCGCACGGCAATCGGCGCGGGACCGGACTGGTGGACGCCATCTCGCTGCACTGGTACGCCGAAGGAGGTCAGAGACCCTGGGAACAGGCGCGCAGCGCGGCGCAGAGCTGGCAGGGATGCATGGAGTATATTCGCAGCACGATCCAGAAATACGACTCGCGCCCCCTGCCCGTCTACATCACCGAATGGAACTGGGGCGCAGGAGACAAGAACCTGTCGGGGCGCAAACTCTCCAACGCGCTCGGTAACGCCGACAGCATCGGCATGTTTCTGCAGACCGGCGTCAGCGGGCATACGCACTTCTGCCTGCAGCGCATCAACCGCAACTGGGGCGTGCTGGCGATGAAAGACGACTC
>CAYSDM010000014.1:32840-78674 GCA_964429855.1 uncultured Chthonomonadaceae bacterium | reverse complement strand
AGATGAAACGCACCCGTGCCGTATCATCCGGCAGGTCTTTCATCTCCTGCCGTTTCGCCATGTGCTGCGCCTGCTCAATCATGAACGGGCTGTTCATCATAAACAGAGCCTGCTGCGGGGTTGTCGTCTGATATCTCTGTGGACTGGTGGTATCCGGGTTCGCAAAATCAAAGGTTCGGAAAAGCCCCTGAAGATTCTGGCGGTCTACATAGCCGTAGACGCTTCGGCGTAAAGAGTAGGGAGCAGTGGTTATCTCGACCGATTTCCCTCCCATTTTCAGATCCAGACGATTACTCACAAAGAGCAGCGAATCGCGCATCGCCTCCAGATCCAGACGCCTGGGGTTCATACGCCAGACGAGGCGATTTTCGGGATCGGCATTGTAGACGGCGGGCCTATTCAGACTTGCCTGCTGATAGGTGTTCGAGAGCATAATGGAACGAATGATCTTCTTGACCGACCAGCCGTCCGTCATGAACTTCCATGCCAGGTAGTCGAGCAGTTCAGGATGTGTCGGAGGCTCTCCTCGCATTCCAAAATCGCTGGGCGTGCGAACCAGTCCTTTCCCGAAAAGGTTGATCCAGATGCGGTTCACCATCACGCGCGCCGTCAACGGGTTTTCGGGGCTGGCTATTGCCTGCGCCAGTTCCAGACGCCCGCTGCCCTGCGTGAAGGGGCGATACTTCGAACCCATCACAATCGGCAGGTAGGCGCGCGGCGCTTCCACGCCCAGGTTTCCCGGATTGCCTCGCATGAAGACGCGAGAGTTCTCTCCCTTCGGCTTATCGAACAGAGCCATGCCAAATTCAGGAGAGGGGGGGACTGACTGACGCAGTTTTGACAGCGAATCTCGAAGCTGCGCCAGCGACTGACGCACTTCCTCTTTGAACTGCGGTTCAAGTACGCGCAACTGACTATCATTGGGGAGCGCTCTCTCGCGAATCGCCTGAAGCGTATCCTTTACTGGTTTGGGGAGACTGTCCGGTTCCGATTTCACACGCTGTCTGAGTTGAGCGACCTGCTGCTGTATCAATCCTTCGTACTGACCATTCGTATCTTTGATCTTCTTGTTGTGCGTTTCAAATGGCTCCGATATCTCACGTGGCGAGATGGTTGGAAGGGGATTCGGCTCCATCGAACTGTTAAAGATGCCATGCAGCGCATAGTAGTCTCTGGAGGAGATGGGATCGTATTTATGGTCATGGCAGCGGGCGCAATTTACCGTCAGTCCCTGCAAACCGCGAGTTACCACATCAATACGATCATCAATGATGTCATGAATATTATTCAGGAACCTGCGACCCAGGGTCAGATAGCCCATAGCCGCCAGGGGACGCCGGTCATCGCCAAGATTTAACTGATCCGCAGCCAGTTGCTGCAAGATAAACTGGTTGTAGGGAAGATCTTCGTTGTAGGCGCGAATCACCCAGTCCCGATAGGTATAGGCATGATGGAAGTTGGGGTCATCCGTGAATACATAGCCCTTCGTGTCGGAATAGCGCGCCACATCCAGCCAGTAACGCGCCCATCGCTCGCCAAATCGCGGCGAAGCCAGCAGGCGATCCACGATCTTCTCATAGGCGTCAGGGGATTTATCTGCATAGAATGCCTGCACCTCTTCCATCGTCGGGGGCAGTCCCGTCAGGTCTACATAGGCTCGGCGAATCAGTGCGCGACGGTCTGCGCGCGGCGATGGCTCTATGCCGCGTTTTTCCAGTCTGGATAAAATGAAGGCGTCTATCGGTGACCGCACCCAGGCTTGCTTCTGTACCTTTGGCGTGGGAGGTCGCCTGACCGGCTGGAAAGACCAGAAATTTCGCTGCTGGTCAGAGATCACGTACTCACCGCTCAATGCGGCGCGTTTTGCCTCTTCCGAAACCTTTGCGCCGGGCCAGGGGGCGCCCATCTTGACCCAGGTCTCCAGCGCTTCGATCTCCTGTGGCTTCAGCGTTCCCTGTGGAGGCATCTTCACCTTACCGGTATACCGAATCGCCTCAATCAGCGGACTCCTGTCCGGGTCTCCGGGAATGATGAAAGGTACGCCGCTCTTGCCTTTCAGCATATGCGCCAGCGAGTCGAGACGAACTCCTCCCTGCTGTAGTTTATCTCCATGACAACTGAAGCAGGCATTGAACAGAACCGGGCGCACCTTCTTCTCAAAAAACTCTGCCTGCTGGGGAGTGATCTTATTCGACTCCTGCGCGGACACGAACGTAGATGCCCAAAGGAGCAGTATGGCCGGGAGCGCAATTGCCAGTCCGATAAGAGTTTTCGTTGCTTTCTCTGTCATCCGCTTCTCCAGAAATAAAACTGCAGAGGTAACACCAACTAGTAATTCGCCAAGGTAGGATAGTTGCATAGCCTGGCAGTCCTGTTGGCTGCATGGCCTGGCTGTCCTGTCGAGCGCAGCGAGACATCTTAAGCTTCTTCGCTTCGCTCAGAATGACAGCCGGGCTGTGCGCAAAATGAAATCTATCCAAACTACCTTGACGACGGACTAGAATGAAAGCTTCATCCCTCTTCATTCATCCCATTATACTATGAGGCGGATCGCAGGAGGGATTTATTTTCCTTATTTCTCATAAATTTCTGCCGATATCAAACGGTTTTTATGCTATCTTCATTACTGTTGGTATCCGGCGACTATCAAACGGCTATGTACGGGAGAAGCAGATGACTATGTTCCGCATGGGTGCGCGCGATCTGGAGATGGGGAGTCGTTATCTGGGCACTTTGAGAGAATCGAACGATCTTCTTGGCAACATGTCCGCGCTGCGCGCCAGGATGGAGGAAGATGGCTATTTGTTGATTCGCAGTCTTCAGCCAGTAGAAAAGGTATCGGCGGCTCGCCAGGAGCTTCTTGAAAACCTGAACGCAAATGGCCAACTGGACACTCAGTATCCGCTCATGGAAGGCATTGTTTCGCCGAATGGAAGAGGGGCGTTTCTCGGAGGTTCAAAGAGTCTTACGCGAACGCCCTCATTCCTGAGTGTGGTGGAGTCTCCGGAGATCATGGGGTTTTTTGCCGACTTCTTCGAGTCGGATGTTCTGACATTCGACTACAAATGGCTTCGTGTCGTGGGTCCGGGGGACTTTACGGGAGCGCACTACGATATTGTGTATATGGGGCGAGGGACGCAGAACCTCTATACCTGCTGGACTCCGCTGGGCGACATCACCATGGAGATGGGGCCGCTGGCGATTCTGGTCGGCTCACATCGCTTTGAGAGGATACGGGAGACCTACGGACAGATGGATGTAGATCGAGACAATGTGGCTGGCTGGTTCTCCAACGATCCGATTGAACTGGTGGACAAGTTCGGGGGGCAGTGGCAGACTACAGAGTTTCAGATGGGAGATGTGCTGATTTTCGGGATGTTCACCATGCATGGCTCTTTGAATAATGTCTCCAACCGATATCGCCTGACGACGGACACCCGTTACCAGCGCGCCGATGAGCCGGTGGATGAGCGGTGGATCGGCGACAACCCGATGGCGCACTACGCCTGGGGAAAAGGAGAGGTAACGCCGATGGAGGTGATGCGCGAGCGCTGGCATGTGTAGCATTCCTCAAAGCGTATGAAGAACCGGCTGACGTTATTGCCAGCCGGTTCTGTTTTCTGTCAGGAGTTAACCTCTTTTGACAATCGCTCGATGAACTCCTCCAGTGGAACCGCCCCGAGGTCTCCTTCACCGCGTTTTCGCACCGAGATCACGCCGTTGGCAATATCGCGTTTACCCAGAATCAGCATATAGGGTATCTTCTGCGTCTCGGCTTCCGCAATCTTCTTTCCGACACGCTCAGAACGAGGGTCAACCTCTACCCTGAATCCTGCCTCGACCAACTGCTTCTGGATCTCCAGCGCTTTCTCATTCTGCGCGTCCGCAATCGGCAGCACCATCACCTGAACGGGAGCCAGCCAGATCGGGAAAGCCCCCGCATAGTTTTCTATCAGGAAAGCGACCATTCTCTCCATGGTGGAGAGAACTCCTCGATGAATCATCACCGGACGGTGCGGCTTTCCATCCTCTCCGACATACTCCAGAGAGAACTGGTTCGGCAGATGATAGTCAATCTGGGAAGTGGAGATCGTCTCCTCTTTACCCATGACTGTCTTCACCTGAATATCGAGCTTGGGCCCGTAGAATGCAGCCTCGCCGACAGCTTCGAAATAGGGAACGTTCATCGCCTCCAGCGCGGCGCGAAGGGCGTTCTCCGCCGTTGCCCACATCGCCGGGTTATCCACATACTTCTCCCGGTCGTTTGGATCGTGCAGAGAGAGACGATAGCGATACTCCTTGAACCCAAGCCGTCTATATGCTTCCTCGATCATGTGGACGACTTTGATGAACTCGTCCTGAATCTGATCCTCCCGGCAGAAGATGTGGGCATCGTTCAGACACATCATTCGCACACGGGAGAGGCCCGTCAACGTGCCAGACGGCTCATACCGGAACTGCGTGCCGAGTTCTGCTATTCGAATGGGCAGTTCGCGATAAGAGACGATACCATGCGAACGATAGACCTGTATATGATGCGGACAGTTCATCGGGCGCAGGACATATTCCTCATTCTCCACCTTCATCACGGGAAACATGCCGTCTTTATAGTGCGCCCAGTGCCCGCTCGTCTCATAGAGGTCTACTTTGGCAACCGTCGGCGTATAGACATGCTGATAACCAGCGCGTCGTTCGATCTCCACAATAAAGTTCTCCAGAACTCGACGCACAGACGCGCCTCTCGGCAGCCAGATCGGCAGCCCCTTACCGATCTCCTCCATGATTGTGAAGAGTTTCAAGTCTGCGCCAAGGACGCGATGATCCCGGCGTCTTGCCTCTTCCAATCGCTGGAGGTAGTCCTCTAACTCCTCCTCCGAGTCCCATGAAGTGCCGTAGATTCGCGTCAGCATCTTGTTCTTCTCGCTGCCGCGCCAGTAAGCTCCCGCAATGCTCAGCAGCCGAAAGTGTTTCAGATGACTTGTGGACGGAACATGGGGACCTTTGCACAGGTCAATCCAGTCTCCCTGTTGATAGAAGCTGATGACATCATCCTCTGCAATATCATCAATCAACTCCACTTTGTATGGCTGATCCATCGCCGCGCAAAAAGCGATCGCCTCCTCACGGGGCATCTCTTTTCGGACGATTCCCAGGTCTCTTGCTGAAATCTCGCGCATCTTCGCTTCGATGGCGGGAAGGTCGTCCTCCCCGATGGGAGCGGGCAGGTCAAAGTCATAGTAGAAACCGTCCTCAATCGGCGGTCCGATGGCGTACTTCACGCCCGGATACAACTCTCCAACCGCCTGAGCCATCAGGTGTGCCGTTGAGTGACGGAGGTTATAGTAAGGATCCTCTCCCGGGTTCATGCATCCTCTCCTTGCTCTTGATAGTCTTTCTTAACGTGTAAGGTTTTTCGCTTCCCTGAATAGAGAAACGCCACCTCAACAGCTGAGATGGCGTTTCGGAGACATCTATCGGCAGTCGCGTGTTAACAGCGACGGCGTATCCGAACGCCGACGCGCCTGGTATCAACCGACACTGGCGAAGCCTCACAAACACATTGTATGAATGCGGTTTCAAACATTCTCAGCGACTGCCTTCAGGGAATTCATGGTTGATATTATAGGTAAGAATAAGTAGGAAGTCAAGTCTGACTCAGACAAAAGTCCGCTCACTTGCGGCTAATCCATCGCTATGATATAATGAATCTGATGCTTATTCGGAAATTCCGCATCGTGTTGAACTCTTTACAGGTCTCTTGTGCAGAAAGGCGTTCCGTTTAGATGATGCGCTCACACTTGAAGCTGTCTTCCTTGATCATTCTGCTGGCAATCCTGTCAGGGGCAGGACGAGGAAATGCTTTTGCCCTGAAGGGGTATTGCTGTTCCGGGGAACACCTTCATTCTTTCGCACAGGATGAGAAGAAGAAGACGGAAAAAGATATCCCGGATGTGAAGCTGGGGAAAGAGAATGCGGAGGAGTTAGAGAAAAGCATCAAGCTGGTTACGGACGCTGCTATTCTGGAGAGGGTAAATAAGATCGGGCAGGAGATAGCCGCCATTGCAAACTCTGAACCGATCCCGATCATGTGGGGGATGCCAGAGCGAGGAAAGTTTGAATACTCCTTCCGGGTGGTGGATGATAAAGATATCAACGCCTTTTCGCTTCCCGGCGGGATCATCTATATTAACAGGGGTTTACTGGACTATATCAAGTCAGACGATGAACTGGCAGGCGTGTTAGGGCATGAGATTGCACATGCGGCGCATCGTCATATGATAAAACTTATCAATGAACAGAATAAGTTGCAGCAGAAACTTCTTATTCCGTTGATTGTCGGCGCACTCTTGAGCCGTTCGCCCGGAACCGATATCGGAAATCTGCTCATGGCGGGGCAACTCTATCTTGTCGCCAAGTTGAACACCTATGGTATCGAAGCCGAAAAAGATGCGGATCAGGCGGGCGTTCGCTACCTGATGCGAACAAAGTATAACCCCGTAGGACTGTTGACGTTCATGGAGCGTCTGGCGCGCGACGAACTACGCGGTCCCCAGAGGGAACTGGGCATCTACCGGACTCACCCTCCGTCGCCGGAGCGCGCCCGCGCGCTGCAGAATCTGCTGGAGGAGCTGAAGGTTTCCATTAACCGCCGAGAGGTTGATTCCTCCATTCGCGCACTCGTTAAACCGGCGACCATCAACGGTATCACGGTAGCAGAGATCACCATGGGTAACACCGTCATCACACGATTGACCGCCAGCAACGGCCTCAGCGCGGATGACCGCGCAAAGAAGTTCGCTGACAGCATCAATCTGCTGTTTGATCGTGGTCTTCAGATGCATGAAATGAGACTCAGTTCGGATGGGACTCGCATTGTCGCTCGCAGTATCGTCATGGTGACTTTTGCTCAATCAGATGCCGAAGTACAGAATCTCCCGCTGGAGAAGGTCACCCGCAATACGCTGGATGTGCTCAAGAATCTGCTCTGGCAGGATCAGTTCAACCGAATTCCTCCCGCGCACTAGCCATCTTAAGTCATCGAGGCAGAGTAGAGCCTGTCATCCTGCAATATGGCTGCTTACCGGCGCGATATCGGCACGGGTCCAGAGATCATCGAACTCCCTGCTCCCGTCATCCTCCTGCCAGCTTAACCGCACTCCTTCCTCAAAAACCGGTTGATTGCCAGCCCAGAAGTCGTGATACATCTGCATCGCATGGGCGTAATGTACGCGCCTTCCATCAAGCCAGGTCACCGTTAATATCCGGCGCGCTTCCGGTTTCGCATCGGTGTCGGGTCTGCGAAGCCTCTGTAATGCCTCCTCATCAATCGTGACGCCGAGCCCCGGAGCTTCGGGAAGACTTACGAAGCCTCCTACGATTTTCAATGGCTCAGTAATCAGATCATCGGCATAAATATTCATGCAGGTAATCATGGGCCAGCGCGCATGAGATAACGCCGCGCCAAACTGTATAGCGAAAGCGGTGGTGATCCCGGTGCCAACCATCTGCAGCCAGAACGGTTTTTGAGCCTCAGACGCCATAGTGCCCTGCCGAACGATTGACGCTGCGCCTCCGCCAACCACAAAGCCGTCGCACACCTCCTCTTTTACGGCCGTCAGGAAGGGCGGAGAGCCAAAGTGCATCGAGATCGGACGCGAGCATTTTGCGCGAACCTGTCTGCTTCCCTCGATATCATGCTGCCAGATAGGTGTCTCGAAGATGGAGACATGGCTTTTCTGTTCAAGTTTGTGTAGAACCGGTATGGCGCGCCCGGCATCCAGAAGCAAGGCGTTGAAATCTATATCCAGCTTGAAGTAACCTGGAATAGTATCGCAGATCGCGGTAACCTGCTGAAAGATATCGAACCAGGGGCGCGCCTTGAGCTTGAAACTGGTATACCCCTGATTTACGGCATCTTTCGCTTCTCCAGCCCACTCCTCCGGCGGCATGTCTATTGCCCACCAGCTTATCGGACACTCGGTTCTGGCAGGCGGTCCAATCAGCCGACTACAGGGAACCTCTGCCGCTTTTCCGGCTGTATCCCAGACAGCCATCTGCAAACCCGCTCCCAGTGTATCATCCCAGAGCAGATCAAAGGGATTGCGTCCGATTGCCTTCTTGATCGCCTCATCGCTGACACGTCCCCAGGTATAGTGGGGAAGTGTCTCCCCATACCCGACAATTCCATTATCGGTCGTCAGGCGAATAACCTCGCTGATAGACCAGTTCCATAACTCTCTCGCCATGTGTCTGCCCGGGCGGGGAAGGTAACCTGTATCTACCGGAATACGCTCAATGTCCTTGATTTTCATATCGAAACCTCCCGGCAATGTGATTTTCGTATCGTGTTATGTAAACATGCCCCGGATGCCTGTGATTTTCCTGCTCTCTCCTGCGTAGGGTATGCTAAAAGTGGGTTGAATGCTGCGCATAAAAGGAGTGGTCGTTTGATACGTGTTCTCTTTGTCTGTCTGGGCAACATCTGTCGCTCACCGATGGCGGAAGCTGTCTTTAAGCATAAGGTCCGTTTAGAAGGGCTGGAGGAGCATTTTGAGATCGATTCTGCGGGAACCGGCGGATGGTATGCAGGTTCTCCCGCGCATCACGGCACGAGAAAGCTGCTGTCCGAAAAGAGCATTCCCTACGATGGCAGAGCGCGTCAGATTTGCGACAGCGATCTCAGTGAGTTTGACTATATTGTTACAATGGATAACATGAATCTGGAAGATGTGCGAAAGATGGGCTCAAGCGCCGCTAAAATCGCCAATCTGCTCAGCTATTCTCCTCAAACAGGCGTAGTCGAGGTTCCTGACCCTTATTATAACGGGCAGTTTGAGCTTGTCTATGAACTGATTGATGAAGGAACCGACGGTTTGCTTCGCGCGATACGCCGAGAACACAACCTGTGAACCTCCCGGATGTATTACAAACAGAATTGACCCGTATTCTGAATGCAACACCGATCCGAACCTTCGGAACGTCCGGTGGCATGATCAACCACTCCGCGGTGGTGGAGACATCTCAAGGGCGGTTCTTCGTGAAATGGAACAACACGCCTCTCGACCATCTTTTTGAAAGGGAGGCGGATGGATTACGTCGGTTGAAAGCAGCCGATGCACTGCGCGTGCCGGAAGTGATTGCCTTTCGAGACGATACTAAGCCTGCCTTTCTTGTGCTGGAGTATATCGCAACGCAGGAGCCTCGCAGTCCGACTCTGTTCGCAAAACGTTTTGGCGAAGGACTGGCAAAGCTGCATCATGAAATGGTTTCATGCCGCGGTCAGTTTGGTCTGGAAGTAGATAACTATCTGGGCGTTTTCCACCAGAAGAATGACTGGACGGAACGCTGGGTAGATTTCTATCGAGAGTGTCGTCTCATTCCACAGATATCGCTGGCAAAAGAGCGCAGCCGACTGCCCGCCTTTCGAGAGCGGATGCTGATGCGTCTTGTGGATCGCCTCGATGATCTGCTGGATAGTATGCCTGCTCAACCGGTTCTGATTCATGGCGACCTGTGGAGCGGGAACTTTCTTGCCGCTGGCGAGGAGGTTGTGATCGTTGATCCGGCTGTATACTATGGGGATCGCGAGATCGAGATGGCATTCATTCTGCTGTTTGGAGGTTTTCCGGCAGGCTTCTGGGAGGCATATCAGTCCGCCTGTCCGCTGGATGAAGGTTTTCGCTATCGCCTCCCTCTGCATCAACTATACGCTTTGCTTGTACATCTGAATCAGTTCGGAGAGCGATACGGGGCGGATGTAGAACAGGTCTGTCAAATTTATGCATAAGAGCCTTTATACAGAAGGAGTTCTGTGCGTTTGCCGTTAATTGACATTCCGAAAGTGATGCATGGAACCATGCGTTTTAATATCTCGTAAGGTATCATACATCGTCAGCCGGCACCCGGAACATCCTGCCCGCGAGCGGGTTCTCAGGAGCGAACGATTTGAGCCGTTTCCACACCTCCGCGAAAACCGTACTCAAAGACCTTCGCGAAAAGTATCCCGATACCCCCTTTCTGGCGCTTGGTCAGACCATCTGGTGGGATGAACCAATGAAGGCAGCGCTTCGCCTCATGCTGGATGAGATGGGGCTGGGCGGCAGGATCATCCTCGGAGTTCATGATACCGACTACTTTGCAAAAGTGAGCGCCCGGATAGCCGGGCAGTCTCGCTTCTCCCTTATGGCGCATAATGACGGCTCCACGAAAGACCTGTGGTCGGCTGCTGGAGAGATATCCCGGCTGTTTGGCAGCGAGACATTTCCTACCCGTCACGCCTATATACAGCACGGAGTTCCCCTGAATCTTCTGGCGGAGAGATCGGAATCGGATCGGCTAGAGTTCATCAATGAGGTTACTGAAGCCTGGGGTTGGCGCGGACTGGTCTATACAGGATCAAGGGACCTGATCGTTCATAATCTGCCGCTGCATGATCTGGGCGATTCGGTGCTGCAGATGCTCTCATGGGGCTTCGAGGGGACTCTGGATACAATTGTGGAGGACTGTTGTCGGCAGGAGGCGCAGTCGCTCGCGAATCGTCTTCTAGGCTGGGTCTCCGACTATCTGCGTGACAACCCTGATCAATATCTCTCCAATCTCTATCGGGACATCTTTCCCCGTCTATTTTCGCTCCTTCTTGGTTCAGAACCGCAGAATACCGAAGTGGACTGTACAGCGCATCTTCTGGAGTTTTCGCCAGATACCGCGCACCTTCCACGATTTCAGTTCGTGGATTTCTTTTTGAATGAGAAAACCCGCGCAATGGCGGCGCGTGCCTATAATGAGGCTGTAGCGGGAAGCGAAATATATACCCTCGATAAGTTTGGGCTAGGCGCGCTTCCGTTCGATATCGTCTCCCCGAAATATGGTCGCGGTACGCTGCGGGTTACCCTGCGCAATATCCATATCGAGACCAGACAGCCCATCCGAATTCCGTTGAAAGAGCCGATCCAGAACGTTCATCAACTGGCGGAGATTCTCACACGCGAACTGGGACGTCATATTACTCTGGTCGGGAAGGCGGTTGCGTTGATCTCCATGCTGGCTCAGGAGCATATCTTCGTCTTTAATGAGGAAGGCTCCGCCTATGTGCATCGCACGCGAAAGATGAACGACTATCTGCGTGAACATGGCGTTGATCTGCGAGTTCATCCTATCCTGCGACTCCATTTTCAGACCTGGGACGCGCTGAAGGTCGGACAGACGACACTGACACTGCCGGATCATCTAGCTTCCGCCTTCGGTCAGAGAAAGATCACCACAACGGACTTCTCAAAAAACTGGCAGACCGTCTGCCGGGAGCAGAATGAGCTTCTCGATTCGATAAAGCGTATCACGAAACCGCGCGATATGCTCCAGTTCCTTTCAGAAAGGCAGGGAGGCACCTGGAGCGATCTGTTGCAAAAGTATGAGATGGCAAAGCAGTCACTGATTGCGCTTCGAAAGCAGGCAATGGTCTATCAGCATCAGGTGGACGACCTCTATCGCGATCTGGAGCGAATCAAGAGCGAAATTCGCGAGGTGGAGCGGGCGAAAGGCGATCACTTCCGGGCAACGGTTGAATGGACGACAGAGGAAGAGGATTGTCGAACCGCCTTTGATGCTCGCATTCATCAGCTTTTATCTGAAAGACGCAATGCGTTGCAGAGGATCAAGACTCTTAAAGCTTTGAGACTGGGGCTGGAGCGAGGCGCGGCGGAAGAACATCGCCAGACCATTTCGGGGATCGAGACGATGATAGGGACTGTACGACTGAATCTGGTTCGCTGCGCCATTCTGACATCCTCCAGTCTGATCCATACCAATCACCGTCCGACCGCCTGGTGGATTCCTATGGTGGATCCTTCCGGCAGATGGTTCCAGAGGATCGCAGAGACCGCTGAAATCTACACAGAACCGCTTATAAGCCTGTAACTGACGACAGTATTTAGCCGTCCATAAAAGTGTCGAAATTCAGTGGGATGGGCGGATCATGCTTGTTCATCTCCTCACACCCGCGAGGCAATCCGGTTCCACACCTCTACAGATCGCCTGCTTAATGCTTTTTTCTTTTTCAGCGACAGGCTGACTTCACAATCGGGTTCACCTTCTGATCCCGAACCACTCACCTTCAACAAGAGGTAACCATGCGCTATAAAAGTCTGGTTGTCTGCACACTCCTGTTCCTTCTTTCGCTCTCACCGCTAACACTCGCTCAACCACAAACTTCTGAAACCGATCTCTACCAGACTCTTCTCCTGCGGCTTCCCTGGAGAAATATCGGTCCTGCAATCATGGGAGGACGCATTGATGACTTCGCCGTAGTCGAGAGCGATCCCCGGATATACTATGTCGGGACTGCCTCTGGAGGCATTTTCAAAACCGTCAATAATGGCGTGACGTTTGAACCGGTTTTCGATACCCAGACGACCAGCAGCATCGGTGCCATCGAGATAGATCAAACCAACCCGAATGTAGTCTGGGCAGGAACCGGAGAGCCGAATAATCGTCAGAGTTCCTCCTGGGGAGACGGTGTCTATAAGTCCACCGATGCCGGGAAAACCTGGACGAATGTGGGTCTGCGAGAGACGCACCATATCGGAAGGATCGTCATTGATCCACGCAACCCGGAGGTGGTCTATGTTGCCGCACTGGGGAGGTTATGGGGCGCTAACAGCGAACGCGGTCTATTTAAAACCAACGATGGCGGAAAAACCTGGGAGAAGTCGCTCTTCATCAATGACGATACCGGGGTCGTGGATGTCGTGATAGATCCTCAGAACCCGGATACGCTCTATGCGGCAGCGTATCAGCGGCGACGCACCGCTTTCGGTTTTAATGGAGGCGGACCGGGCAGCGGTATCTTTAAAACAGGCGATGGAGGTAAAACCTGGAAGCGGCTTTCCAACGGACTCCCTGCTGGCGATACGGGGCGCATCGGATTAGCCATCTACCGCAAGAACCCGAAAATCGTCATAGCCACGGTGGAGAACGCTTCCGGAGGCGTATACCGCTCAGAAGATAACGGAGAGACCTGGACGCGAACCAGCAGCGTCAATCCCCGTCCCATGTACTACAGCAAGATTCAGATTGACCCGAACGATGACAGGGTGATCTGGATGCTTGGCGTGCAGATGCACTTTTCGACCGATGGCGGCAAGACATTCGTCACCTCTCGCGTATCGCGAATTCATGTGGATAATCATGCCATCTGGATAAATCCAGAAGATTCCAATCATATTCTGCTCGGATGCGACGGCGGGATTCAGGTCTCTTATGACAGGGGGTTAACCTGGGACTTTCTCAATACGATCCCACTGGCACAGTTTTATGAAATTCACTACGATATGCGTAAGCCCTACTGGGTTTATGGCGGTCTTCAGGATAATGGAAGCTGGGGCGCGCCTTCCTCTACGTTGAATCAGCGTGGTCCGACCAACGATGAATGGATCAAAATCGGGGGTGGCGATGGATTCTATGTGCAGGTTGATCCCATGGACCACAATACGATCTACTCCGAGTCACAGAACGGCGCGATTGGACGCATGAACCTGGCAACAGGAGAGCGCCGATCTATTCGCCCACGCCCGGATCCCGGTGATCTCCCCTATCGGTTTGACTGGAACTCGCCGATTTTGATCTCTCCCCATAACCCCCAAAAGCTCCTCTTCGGGGGTAACCGTCTGTTCATCTCCTATGATCGCGGTAATACATGGCGGAAAACGCAAGACCTCACTACATCACCCGACCGAAGCAAAATGCCGATCATGGGTGTCATACCCAATCGGCAGACTCTCTCTCTGCATGATGGGCAGTCTTCTTTCGGGCAGATTGTCACGGTTTCGGAGTCCCCGCGCAGGCAGGGAGTGATCTATGTCGGGACCGATGATGGAGTTCTCCAGGTCTCTCGAGATGACGGGAAGACCTGGAAAAATCTATCCGAAAGAGTGACAGGCGTTCCGCGTGGAACCTATGTCAGCCGTGTAGTTGCTTCCCATCATCAGGAAGGAAGGGTTTACGCTGCGTTTGACGGCCATCGAAGCGATGACTTCAAACCCTATGTGCTGGTGTCAGAGGACTTCGGGGAGACATGGCGACCCATCTCCGGGAACCTGCCGGATGGGGGAACGGTCAGCGTTATCCGCGAGCATTTTCGCAATCCGAACCTTCTATTCGTCGGCACGGAGCGCGGACTCTGGGTTTCCTTTGATCGAGGCGGGAAGTGGTATCCGTTCGGCGCGCCGCTCCCTACCGTGCCGGTTGATGACATTCAAATTCATCCGCGAGACAATGATCTGATACTTGGCACGCACGGAAGAGGAGTCTGGATTCTGGATGACATCACGCCTCTGGAACAGGCGGCAGAAAAACTGGCGTCTGCCAGGTTGGCTCTATTCACGCCTGTTGACGAAGTGAATTTTCGCCTGTTTGACCACAAAGGAACCGTAGGGCATAAACTATTCATCGCCTCCAATGCGCCAACCGGCGTCCTCATCCAGTACTATCTGAAAGCGCTTCCCGCGGATACCGAGGTTGTGCGCGTCACCATTCTGGATCAGGATGGGAAGAACCGCGTCGCAGCAGTCAGGAACGTCACTCGCCGGGTGGGCATGAATCGCGTTCAGTGGGACATGCGGCATAATCAACTGGATTCCGACCGTGATGAGGATGAACCCAGAGCCTTTCGCGCGACACGAGGACCGCGCGTGCTGCCGGGATCTTATACCGTGCGACTCTCTATCGGAAAAGAGTCTGTCACCGAGAAGGTCAGGGTTGATGAAGACCCTCGCCTGAAGATGACCCCATCACAATTTAAGGCGGTCTATGACCAGTTGATGCGCCTGAACCGATTGCAGAGCATGATTCAACCCGTTACTGAGAACTACACGAACCTTCGCAGCCAGGTTTCCAGTCTACGCAGCTCCGAAGATTTCAAACAGGTTGCGAAGGATATCCAGGACTCCGTCAACCGCTTCTGGGAGCGGTTGACGGCAGTTGGCGCAGTCCTTACTCCCCCGCGTCCAACTGGTTCAAGCGCGCCTTCCGTGGGCAGTGAAGAGGGACAGCCGTCTGCCACACCGGCGCGTACTTTCTCGACGCGAATTTCGGCGTTGACATTCGCCTTGGACAGCCTGACGGAACCGGTTCCGATGTCAACCCGACAGGAGGTGGACGCTATTCAAAAAGAGATGACTCAGATTATCAAATCCCTGAATCGCTTCAACCAGCACGAAGTCCCTGAACTGAACAGGATGTTGGAAAAGGCAAAGTTAAAAGCCATCAAACCGGGCGACAAGCTGCCGGATAACAGATAACCTGAAAAACAGCCAGCCCGTCCGACGAGCAATCGGACGGGCTGCTGGATTCCGGAACGGTCTGCTTTAACTCACGGTAACACGTTTTTTACGCTGCGCGTGCTGACGAATGAGTTCGATCTCTTCTGCGGAGAGAGCGCGTTCGAATGATCGAAAACCGTCCAATATAAAACCGTGACGGGAACAGACCGCAGTGATCTCGTCCACCTGTGAAACAGAGACCTCTTTCCCCAGTGTGAAGTTTTCGTATCTTCCATCCAGTGCAAGCGCGATCGTCTCTGACATGCAGGCGTAGGCGGTTCCCTGTGGAAATCCAAAGCTGAAGGGAGAGCCATCCGATACTTTCGTGCAGCGCATCTCTCCGGGAACGCGAACCACGCCTCCCTCGATCACCAGGACATCATCCCGTTCACGGGCGACCGCGACTGAAACATCTCTGGGACGCGCTACATCACAGACCACCGCGCCGCTCTTGATGTGCTGCGGCTCTACAATGGCTTTCGCTGCGCTGCTGACGGTGATGATGATGTCTGCATCCGCCAGTCCAGTTGCCACATCGGTAAAAACACGAATGCGAGCCGGAGACTGCCTTTCCAGTTGATGCGCCAGAGTCTCCAGCTTCTCCGGCGTTCTGCCGACCAGATGCACCGAAGCGGCGTCACGCGCCAGAATCTCGGCGCAGGTGGCTCCAATCGAACCGGTCGCGCCGACTACCGCCACCGTTGCCGTTTTCAGTTCTATACCCATCCGGTTCGCGCCCTGAACGGCTCCCTGTACCGCCGTTGCCACGGTGTAGGAGTTTCCTGTTGTAACCGCGATGTTCAGCCTTTTTGCAAGCGAAATCCCGCCATCGCCGACCACTGAGGTGAATGCGCCTAACCCGAGTATTTTCGCTCCAAGCTGTTCCGCAATATGCCCGCAGGTCTCTAACTGGTTATAGACGAAGTCCAGAGAAAGGGAGGTGAACTGTCGCGGGAGCAGGGGGCAGCCGATGAACCATCCTTCCGCCTGCGCTCCGGTTTTCGATCGGATTCCCGTCACATGGGCGATAGTTTGAGGCTTCTTTTTCGTGAGTATCCACTCTACGATGCTCTCCGGCAAAAAACGCGCGACGGGGTAACGTTTCGCGACATCATTCTTTTCGATGGGGTGGATGATAAAGGCAAACTTTTCCATGCAGACGACTTATCCGTTCAGTTGGGTGATGCCCGGTTCCCAGCCAAGCTGCTTCAGTTTACCCAGATAATCAGAGGGCGTCAACTCCGAGGGGCGTTTACCGAGCAGAACGACCAGCACCGCCTCCATGACGTTCGTAGCAAATGACTCGCCCCCGATCTCAGGGGTGGTTGTAATCAGCGTTTTAACTCCGCGCGATTTCAGCAGTTCCGTCTCCGCTTTTCGGCTGGACTGGGTAAGGACGATTTTACCATCCATTCTTTCGGGCATAAAGCGTCGGATGATATGCCAGTCACCGGCAATCACATCCGCCTGCTGGAAGTATTTTCGGAACTTCGGCGTATTGACCTCCTGCTTCTCGCCGGTCGGGTAGAGCCACTCGATCGGAAGCCGGGTGATGATAGGCAGCGCGATCCTTGCCAGCAGCTTGACCATCCTCCAGGAGCGTACCGGAACCGGCACACCGATTCCATAGAGAAGATCACCGAAAACCACCTCTTTCGCTCGCTGCGCCAGCGCTTCGCCCATGCCGAAACGATCCACTGCCGAAACCAGCAGGACGCGCTTATCGCTGAAATCCAGTATTCCTCTATCCTGAAGATAGGCGACGGTCTCGCGCTCAAGGGTATGCTTCAATCCGCTGCCATCCACCCAGGGAGTCTTCTTTGCCTCGGACATCAGGTCTATGGTTTCGCGAAAAGCGTATCTTCGATCTCCCGCGTAGAGATAGACATCCGTACCGCCAACGCCGAAGCAGTCCACCTGACCATCCAGTGAGGCAACCATCTCTTTATATCGTTTCTTATCTCCGTCCGTTCCCAGTCGTTCTATGACGAACGGGACTCCCAGAAAATCTGTTTCGGCGCGTTTGTCGCGTTTGGAGGTTCCAAGGCTGATGCTGACCACTCTCTTCATTCCAGTCTCCAGGCGCATTCTATGGGAAGTACCGGTATTTGTCAAGTTGGGTGAACCTTTTGAAAAACGAGGTTGGATATGGAATAAGAGGGTTCAGGAGATTAGCAGTCCGCTCGCATCGTGCATGAACAGAAATACGGAAGATATGAGGTTATGCCATGAGTAGTTTCCCGTCCCTGGAATCACTTCACGGCGACTTTACAGTCAGTCCAAAACTATATATCGAAGGCGTATCGGTAGAGGATTTTCTTTCCGACCTGTTTGAACAGTGGAATGAGGAGATACTCTCCTCCTCCCACCATTTCACCGTGGAGGTGATCGCCTGGGAACCGCTTCAGGTAGCTGCCGACCGGCACTGCCTCTTCGGGATACTGGACGATATTCTCAGCAAGATGACGGCTGTTATGGAGGGAGGAGATATCTGTTTGCGCGCCTATCCCTCTCATGATGAGCAGTGCATCAGCTTTGAAGTTGTCTACGAAAGCCGGGTCTTTGTAGACGTGGATATGCTGGAGACCTGGGAGAGCTATCTGGACAGGATTAGCTATCGGATTCGCTGCATGGGCGGCGAGTCTATGCTGGTCTGCCCTCCCCAGGGAGGACTGAAAGTCTGTTTCTGGCTGTCACAGTGGATTCAGAACGCAGCCGGTTCACAGACAGTTGCTTTTGATAAAGCGGCATAGCGCGAAGCAAACTTACTCGACTATTAGCCGGATTGTGGAGTTCGCCAGGAGTGGTGAAACCCTGCAATCCGGCTTTTCGTATTGTCATTGACTTTAGTGTATAACACTAAAAAAACCGCATAATACCGGGAACAAATCCTGGCGCGGCAAGATAGAATCTATGTATATTATAGGCAGGATGGCTTGTTGCTGTTTGATCGTCAAGGTATTTGGGATGGGTGTCATTCTGAGTGCAGTTATTCTGAGCGAAGCAGAGCCCGGTTGTCATTCAGAGCGCATACTGTGCTGTCATTCAGAGCGAAGCGAAGAATCTTAAGATGTCTCGCTGCGCTCGACAGGACAGTGCGTCGCTGCGCTCGACAGGACAGCCAGGCGATGCAGCCGTACTACCTTGAATGAGAGCCAGTTGCAGGCGGATCGGGACGAGGGAGGGAAACAGGTGGATATTAATCGGTATACACAGAAATCACAGGAGGCGCTCTCCGCGGCGCAGGCGACGGCGGTACGCCACGGACATGTTGAGATAGACGGAGAGCATCTGATGCTTGCGCTTCTGGAGCAGGTGGATGGGATCGCGCCGCGACTCTTACGGAGAATGGAGATTCCCGTAGAGGCTTTTCAAAAACGAATTGAGGAAGACCTTGCCAGACGCGCCAGAGTGGGCGGTCCCGGCGCAGAACCGGGCAAGGTCTATATTACCCAGAGATTGAATCAGCTTCTGGTCCGCGCTGAAGATGAGGCGAAACGGCTGAAAGATGAATATGTCAGCACCGAGCATATCCTGCTCTCCTATATTGAGGAGGGGAACGCCACCACGACCGGAAGGCTCTTGCGTGAGTTCGGTGTCTCTCGCGAGAAACTTCTGGCGACTCTGAATGATGTACGCGGCAATCAGCGGGTTACCAGCGCAAATCCAGAACAGACCTATGAAGCCCTTCAGAAGTACGGGCGTAATCTGGTGGAGGAGGCGCGTCGGGGTAGGCTCGATCCCGTTATCGGTCGCGATGCCGAAATACGGCGCGTCATCCGGATTCTCCTGCGGCGGACGAAGAATAACCCCGTTCTGATCGGAGAGCCAGGAGTAGGTAAGACCGCTGTCGTAGAGGGGCTGGCGCAGCGCATCGTCCGGGGAGATGTGCCGGAGGGATTAAAAGAGAAGTCTCTCTTCTCGCTGGATATGGGCGCATTAATCGCCGGGGCAAAGTATCGAGGTGAGTTTGAGGAGAGGCTGAAGGCGGTCTTAAACGAAATACGCGAGAGTGAAGGGCAGATCATCCTCTTCATTGATGAACTGCATACCATTGTCGGCGCAGGAAAAGCGGAAGGCGCGCTCGATGCCGGAAATATGCTCAAGCCCATGCTGGCGCGCGGTGAACTGCACTGTATTGGCGCAACCACGCTCGATGAGTATCGCAAGCATATTGAGAAAGACGCTGCCCTGGAGCGAAGATTTCAGCCGGTTATGGTTGAGCAGCCAACCGTCGAGGATACAATCTCCATTCTGCGCGGATTGAAGGAGCGTTTCGAGGTGCATCATGGCGTAAGAATTCAGGACAACGCCCTTGTATCGGCGGCTGTCCTGTCAAATCGCTACATCACGGATCGCTTTCTTCCCGACAAGGCGATTGATCTGGTGGACGAAGCCTGTGCGATGATTCGCTCCGAGATCGATTCTATGCCTGCGGAACTGGACGAGATCACGCGCCGCATTATGCAGATGGAGATCGAGGAGCAGGCTCTCAGCAATGAGACTGACCGGGCCAGTCAAGAGAGGCTGGAGGTACTGCAAAAGGAACTTGCGGAATTAAAATCCCGCAGCGACGCGATGCGCGCGCACTGGGAGGAGGAGAAGTCTACGATTGAGCGTATTCGCGTCCTGCGGGAGGAGATTGAGCAGGTTCGCATGCAGATCGAGATTGCAGAGCGAGAATATGACCTCAGCCGAGCGGCAGAACTGAAATACGGGAAACTGCGCCAGCTTGAACTCGACCTGAAGATGGTTGAGGAGGAGATGTCGCATAATCAGGCGGGAGGTAAACTACTGCGAGAGGCGGTGACGGAAGATGAGATTGCCGAGATCGTGGCGCGTTGGACAGGCATTCCCGTGCTTCGTCTGGTAGAGGGAGAGCGCGAGAAGCTGATGCACCTGGACGAAATCCTGCATCGTCGGGTAATCGGGCAGGATGAAGCCGTGATGTTGGTCGCTGATGCTGTCATTCGCGCCAGAGCGGGTATCAAAGACCCTCGCCGTCCGATTGGCTCATTCATTTTCCTGGGACCGACCGGCGTTGGGAAAACGGAACTGGCGCGAGCGCTGGCGGAGTCGCTATTCGACTCGGAGGAGAACATCATCCGCATTGATATGTCCGAGTACATGGAGAAGCATACTGTATCCCGACTCATCGGCGCGCCTCCGGGCTATATCGGGTTCGAGGAGGGAGGACAACTCACGGAGGCAGTACGTCGGCGTCCTTATTCGGTCATTCTGTTCGATGAATTCGAGAAAGCGCATCCAGATGTATCGAACGTCATGCTGCAGATTCTGGATGACGGACGCCTGACGGACGCGCAGGGACGCACGGTGGACTTCAAGAACACCATCGTCATCATGACCAGCAATATCGGCTCGCAATATCTGCTGAACGGAATAACCGACAGCGTGGATATCCGGGAAGCGTCGCGGAATGCCGTGATGGAAGAGCTTCGGATGCACTGTCGTCCGGAATTTCTGAACCGCGTGGATGAGATCGTGTTGTTTAAGCCGCTGACTCTGGGAGAGATTGAGCAGATCGTGGATATTCAGTTCGCGCTTCTTCGCGGACGCCTGCGCGATCGCGATATCGAACTGGAACTGACAGAATCGGCGCGCAAGTATCTGGCGGAGTCTGGATATGATCCCGTCTATGGAGCGCGTCCGCTGAAGCGAGCCATACAACGGAAGCTGGAGACAAAGATCGGCAGAGCGCTCCTTTCCGGTGAAATCCCGGATGGTTCTCTTCTGATCGTGGACGAGAAGGGGGGAGAGATTGTGGTTCAACCGGGTCAACGCAGCGACTCCAGACCCGCAACATCGGTATAGCGAAACCTGGAACAGCGGAGACCGCTCAGTTTTCGGTCTCCGCTGTCTGTTTAACCTTCTCCAGAATGGCGCGTACCTGCTCGATACGAGTCGCCTGCACAATCTGTTCTCTGGCGATGGAGGCTCCCGCGAAGCCTTTGACATAGTGCGGAAGCTGTCCGCGAAGATGTCGAACGGCCCGCTCTTCCCCGACTGTCTGCGCGAAATCCTGCACATGGATCAAGGCGGCTTCCAGCCGTTCCGCGAGAGAGGGAGCGGTCAGATACTCGCCGGTGCGGAGGTAGTGCGCGGTATCCCTGAGAACCCAGGGATTGCCAATGGCTGCACGCCCGATCATCACTGCATCGCAACCTGTCGCCTCCAGCATCCGCCGCGCGTCGTCTGGCAGGCGTACATCTCCATTACCAATGACGGGAACATTGACCGCCTCTTTTATTGCAGCGATCCAGTTCCAATCCGCGCTGCCCTCAAATCCCTGCTGCGCGGTACGACCATGCAGCGCAAACGCCTGAACGCCAACCTGTTCCAGTGCGTATGCGAGCGGAACGGACGTTAACTCTGCCGCGCTCCAGCCAGCCCGCATCTTTACGGTAACAGGAATGCTTACTGCCTGAACCACCGCCTGCACAACCTTCAGCGCAGTTTTTGAATCTCTGAGCAGGGCGGCTCCAGCTCCCTGGCGACAGACTTTGGGAACCCAGCAGCCCATATTGATATCTATTATGTTCGCTCCGCGATCCGCCACGATCCGCGCCGCCTCCGCCATCACCTGCGGATCGGCTCCGAAAAGCTGAACGGAGAGAGGAAACTCTTCCTCTGTCCAGTCAAACATCTGATAGGTACGTTGACTTCGATAGTGAAGCGCCATCGTGCTGATCTGCTCCGTGCAGAGCAGGCCCGGGTTGCCGATCCGCTTGCAGAGTCGACGAAAAGCCCCGTTGGTAACATCCGCCATCGGAGCCAGGACAACCGGTGGATCAATGAGAATATCCCCGATGCAGAAAGCGCCGACTCTCTCTTGTTCTTTTATGGGGATTTCCGCTTCGCTGCCATACTTCATGCCGAATCACCGCGATTTCGCTTCCACAGAAGGCGAAGACCTTCCAGGGTCAGCATCTGATCCACCACCTCAATCGTCTCGCTCTGCTCCGCGATCAGCTCCGCCAGTCCGCCTGTGGCAATCACCCGTGCCTGTTCGCCGATCTCCTGTTGAATCTTCTTCACCAGCAGATCCACCTGTCCGGTGAATCCGAAAACGATTCCGGACTGCATGGCCTGTATGGTATTTTTACCGATACATGCGGTAGGCGCGACGAGTTCGACGCGATATAGTCGCGAGGCGGCTCGAAAAAGCGCATCCGTGGAGATGCCGATTCCAGGGGCTATCGCCCCGCCGAGGTAGTCGCCATTGGCGGCGATAACATCAAAGGTCGTGGCAGTTCCCAGATCAACCACGATTGCAGGCGCGCCGTAGAATGCTTTCGCAGCCACCGCGTTCACCAGACGATCTGCGCCGACATCCGAGGGGGGATGGTAGTCAATGTAGATACCGAAATCGGTGTCGCTGCCCACCAGAAAAGGCTCGACATCAAAATATCTTCGCGATACCTGACAGAGCGCCTCGTTCATGGTGGGAACAACGCTGGAGATAGCCACGCCGGTGATATGATCCGCAGTGATGTCCCGGTGCGAGAGCATCTGCAGAATGAGTAACCCATGTTCATCCGCCGTTCGATCTCGGACTGTTCGAATTCGCCAGTCAGCGATTAGCGAGTCGCCGGAGTAGACTCCGATGACGATGTTGCTGTTCCCGACATCAACGACTAGAAGCATGGCAGCGTTCTATCTACTCCCTGTTCTGTTCTCCGCGCATATATTCTGAGGAGTAGTTCGGCGGCTCTTTGGTGATCCATACATCATGAACATGGCTCTCCCGCAGACTTGCGCCGGAGATCTTCAGAAACTGTGCGCGCTCATGCAGGTCGTGTATGGTTCTGGCGCCGAGATACCCCATACCGGAACGAATACCGCCGACAAGCTGATGAATGGTATCGGAGACCGCGCCTTTATAGGGGACTCTGCCTTCGACGCCTTCCGGAACATAGCGAGCGGTGGTTTCGTGTCCGTAACGGTCGCTGGAACCCTCGCGCATTGCCGATTCCGATCCCATGCCCCGGTAGTCTTTATAGGCGCGTCCCTGATAGAGGATAACCTCGCCGGGAGCTTCATCGGTTCCTGCAAGCAGGTTGCCGACCATCACGGCATGCGCTCCTGCCGCCATCGCTTTGGTTGCATCTCCCGAAAAGCGAATGCCTCCATCGGCGATGACCGGGATCCCGAAACGTTGCGCCTCTCTTGCGCAGTCCGCCACAGCCGTCAACTGGGGGACTCCCACGCCGGATACCACCCGTGTCGTACAGATGCTTCCGGCTCCCAGCCCGACTCGGATTCCGTCCGCGCCGGCTTCCGCCAGAGCAAGCACGCCTTCTGCGGTGGCGACATTGCCGGCGATCACCGGCAGATCGGGATACTCGCGCTTGATGGCGCGCACCGCATTGAGGACTCCGCTAGATTGACCATGCGCCGCATCAATGACGATCACATCCACCCCGGCATCATGCAGCGCTGCCGTTCGTCCCACCGGATCGCGAAGGGGTCCTATCGCGGCTCCGACTCGCAGTCTGCCCCGCGAATCCTTGGTAGCAAAAGGATGCTCGCGTATCTTCTGGATATCCTTGATGGTGATGAGACCCAGCAGCCGGAAGTTTCGATCCACAATGGGCAGCTTTTCAATACGATGCTCCTGGAGTATCTCCTGTGCGCGCTCCAGCGTGGTTCCTTCCGGGGCGGTAACCAGTCGGTCTCGTTTGGTCATCAGTTCATGAATGGGACGGTGATAGTTTGTCTCAAATCGGATGTCGCGGTTCGTTAAAATCCCGACGAGAACACCATCCTCTTCCGTGATGGGGACGCCGGAAATATGGTATCGCTCCATCAGCTTGAGAGCGTCCAGAATCGTCTTATCAGCAGGGAGCGAGATGGGATTAGCGATAATACCATGTTCCGACCGTTTGACCTTATCCACCTCCGCTACCTGCCGTTCCACCGCCATGTTGCGATGGATAATGCCTATTCCGCCTTCCCGAGCCACTGCAATCGCCATGCGGGCTTCCGTGACTCGATCCATCGGCGAGGAGATGATCGGTACGCGCAGTTCGATATCTTTTGCGATCCGCGTTCTGGTGTCTACATCTGCAGGAGTGACTTCCGACTCCATCGGAATGAGGAGCACGTCGTCGAAGCTCAACCCTTCCTTCAGCAAAAGGTCCGTTCTCTGCATGGTTCCCTCCCCGTTCATATTGGGCAAACAGGTGATGTTAATTTGGCATTATACCCTAATATGCTGTGAACCAAGGGGAATTTCCTACCGGGATCGGGAGGAGCTTGAGGCATTGACATTCACGAGCCGTCTGATGTATACTACTCTCGCTTGATGCGGGATGGTGTAGCGGCAACACGTCTGACTCTGGATCAGAAGACCCTAGGTTCGAATCCTAGTCCCGCAGTTTAATAAGAAGCATGCAGGAGAGAGCCGCCTCCTGCATGCTTCTTTCGTTCCAGCCTGCCACGAATCCGCTATCTGGGAGCCGGGTATCCGATCGGCAGCAGGTAGACAGGACGAACACCCTCCGGCAGTTTAAGCAGTTCGGAGACCTTCTCTTCGTCAAATCCTCCTACGGGAATGCTGCCCAACCCCATGGCGACAGCCTGCAGCAGTACATTCTGGGCAACATGACCGGTCTCTATGAGAGCGTAACGCTCAGCGCGTGCCCCGACACGCTCTGCCAGAGGCGCAAGGTTCATTCCAAGCACGAGGACAACCGGCGCTTTCCCCAGCATGGGGGGATTGGGGGGCAGAAGGCGCAGTTTGTCAAGAACCGCTCCTTTTTGCACAAGACGCAGCGAGTGTTCGGCGGGGAGATAGGCGTACACTCCTTCGCTGTTTACCACAAAAACCTGTATGGAGTAGAGCGTCATGGCGGATGGGGCTGTGCGTAATCCCTTTGCAGCATCTGTGATGCCTTGAGCTGCCCAGCATAATGCGCCAATCTGCTCCATGCTGAGCGCTCTATCTGAATAGGCGCGAACAGAACGCCGCTTCCACAGAGCCTCCATCAAGCTCATTCCACCGGTCGAACTGACTTTCGGCAGCGAAATAGTCTCCTGCGTCTGCGCTGCTGCCATCAGACTCATGTATGCTGCGAACAAATACAGCCAGAGCGTTACGGACGTAATGCGCATGATTTTATGTCAGCTCATCTCTTTTCTCCTTATTTTGCGGCTATGTAGGGGTCCGGAGAACGCAGTTTGAGATACTTCCATGCTGGAACCTTTACCGGCTTGCCATCTTCACCAAATGGATCCACTGTTACCTTCGTCCCCAGCACTCCCTCTGATCTCCCGTGACAGTCTGAGCATCCCTGTGAACCGAACGCGCGCGAGGCCGGCGCGACATTGTGGCTGAAGGTCCATCTCAAGGGGACTGCCTGAGGATGAGGACGACTCAACAGTGTCTCTCCCTGCATCTCCCATATCGCGTGTCCTTTGACATAGACGGGCTGTACAGTCATAAAACGACCGCTCTGGAGCGATTGTTTCACCGCCTGTAACATGGCCGTGATTTCGGCAGGGGTATTGGCTTCCGGCTTTCCGTCGCCGTTATCATCTTGCAGTTTCGTCTTTGCCAGCTCGAAGGCTTTTGCCGTCTCTGCCAGCGTGAGC
Organism: uncultured Chthonomonadaceae bacterium; assembly: GCA_964429855.1. Lineage (GTDB taxonomy): Bacteria > Armatimonadota > Chthonomonadetes > Chthonomonadales > CAJBBX01 > CALLMM01. The sequence goes on along the minus strand of CAYSDM010000014.1, from coordinate 52,746 downwards.
GGATGAATCACATTCTCAACGCGGTTGCCCCACCAGGAGGGCAGGAGCGCATTGCCCGAAGAGATCTGACCGTTACGAAGCCGAAAGTAAGCCGGCTGCCACGATTTTGTCTCGCCATACTTGTGCGCTTCGGGGTTGGTGGGAATGCCGACCGTTTTTCCGGTGGTGGTATCTACCGTATGCACAGCAGTGACATTGTGATCTCGGACATGACAGACGACGCAGGTCAGGTTTTTCAGGTGGCTTGCCGGCACAGAGCGATGAGCAGGGCGTCTTGCACCCATCTTCCGGGCGTTATGGCATCCTGCGCAGGAGAGATTGGAGTCGTCCATCTCATCATGTAGAAATACGGCGTTAGAACGTCCTTTGGCGATCTGATGGTCTGCCTGAGTAACGTGGCAGGCTGTGCAGGAGAGGCGCGCGTGTACATCTGCGTTGCGACCATCCCAGACATGACCGCGTTTCTTCACCTCAGCCTCTGCATGACAGAGCAGGCAGTTTTCGTCGCGTGAACGGATCGGGACAACCGTCAGGCTTCCATCGTCTGAAGCCGAGCTTTGATAGGTCAATTTCGGCGTATCGCCCGCAAGAGCCGATCCCTCCACCGTTCCCAATCTTGATCCCACGGTCGCCGCCCAGCGATAGTTAGCCTTCGCCAGTTGATCCGCGCGCGCTTTCATGTCGTAGCCGGAGGAATGACACATGAGACAATCCGCTTCCAGTACCCCAGAGCGATCCCATGCAGCGTTATGATAGTCGCCATCCAGACTGGATACCAGTTTCGGATGGGCGCGTTGACGCAAATCGTACCGCTTACCGTCTCGATCTCGCTCAAACAGAGAGCCTCCCGGATGGCAAACCGCACAGGTCTGCGCGAATCGAAAGGTTGTGACGCCGACCCGGGCTTCGTTCTGATTTTTCTTCTTGGACAGCCAGATATAGGACATTTGCTGCTGCCCGCCGTTCTGCCCGGGTGAACTCATCCAGGGGCGGTTACGATGACGACTTCCCCAATCATCTGACAACTGATCAGCGCCCATCGTGAAGTGATAGGCGCGAGTAATATCCTCATAGGGGTGACACCCCCCGCAGGTCATTCGGGGACTGTATGGTCTGGTATCCGGGGCACGGACATCTATGACGCGCCCCTCCTCATCCTTTAAGGGAACGGGAGGATGCGCATTGAAAATCGTTCTTGCACCTTCGGGAGTCAATCCTACAGAAAGAATTATGAGAAACGCCGAGGGGCATATTGCGAAGGTCAACGCCCTCTTTGTCCGGCGATAATCTGTCATCTCAGAGTACTCCTCTGGTGTCCTGCTCAGACGAGCAGCTTCTTTATCTCGTCGGAAGAGGCCACCCTGCCTGCCAGCAACACCTTGCCGTCTACCGCCAGCGCAGGCGTTGTCATGATGCCATAGCGAATGATCTGCTGGATATTTTCGACCTTCTCGACCTGGGCCGATATACCCAGATCAGCGACAGCTGCCTGAGCATTGGCATAGAGAGTTTTGCATTTCGCGCATCCCGTTCCCAAAATCTCGATCTTCATCTCGTTATCTCCTGAATGTTGTGTTGTGCGGGTTGTTAAAGAATGCTGTTAAAAAGAAAACCAACACAGATGATGCCGAATGCCACCACCCCGATAAACACGGCAATCAGTTTGGGGCGCAGCACGCGCCTGAGAATAATCAACTCTGGCAGGGAGAGGGCAATCACAGACATCATGAACGCCAGCGCAGTTCCCAACGCCGCGCCTTTGCCCAACAGAGCCTGAATGATGGGGACAATTCCCGCTGCGTTAGAGTACAAGGGGATACCCAGCAGCGCGGCAAGCGGGACAGACCACCAGCGCTCTTTGCCCATCCATCCTGCCAGGGCATTGGTCGGTACATAGCCGTGTATTCCGGCTCCAATAGCGATCCCTAGCACCACATAGATCCAGACACGCCCCACAATCTCTCGTACCGCCTGTGAGCCAGCCTGAATGCGTTCATTCCAGGTTAACCGCGTCTCAACGAGCTCAGAGCCTCCCTGCCCAAGCAGTTCCATCACCCAGGGTTCAAGGTGACGCTCCATCTTCAGTCTTCCGATGATCCATCCTGCCGAGATGGCGACCGTCAATCCGGCTCCGATGTAGATGGCTGTGATCTTCCAGCCAAACATGCCCAGCAGAAGAACCACGGCGACCTCATTAATCATCGGGGCAGCAATGAGAAACGAGAACGTGACTCCCAGGGGAACGCCGCTCTGAACGAACCCTAAAAAGAGCGGGACGGCTGAACAGGAGCAGAACGGGGTCACAATACCCAGCAATGCCGCCAGAATATTGCCAGCAGATTCACGCTTTCCTGCCAGAAAGGCACGGGCGCGTTCTGGAGTGAAATAGGTTCGGACAATCCCCACCCCGAAAACCACGACCACCAGAAGCATCAACACCTTTGGCGCTTCATAGATAAAAAACTCCACTGAAGCGCCAAGATGCGACCCGCGCGGCAGTCCAAGCAGACTGTAGGCAATCCATTGAGCCGCAGGAAGCAGGGATCGGTAGAGTATCCACCAGATCAGCGCGGCGGGAATCAACAGCCATGGGTCCTGTCTCCGAACAAGAATGTGTGTACTCGATGCTCTCACAAGAGATGTCTCCCCCCCAGAAATATAATTGGCTATTTGGCAAATACGCCAAATTTAGCGAAAATAAAAAAACTGCCCTTAACGCGGGCAGGTCAGCAGTGTGCGGTCTTCAGCTACAGGGGCAAATCGCGACGCCATCACCTCTTCGACACAGCCGAAAAACTGCATGATACAGGGTACCCTCAGGCGATAGAAGACCTGCAGTCCGACCTTATGATCCTGTACCAGTCCGGCGTTTTTCATCACGGACAGGTGCTTGGAGACAGTTGAAAGGTCTGAACCGACGATCCGCTGCAGATCGCATACGCACATCTCCTTTTCCGCCAGCGCATCAAGGATCATCAGTCGGCTGGGATGCGCCATGGCTTTGATGATCTGCGCTATCAAACGATACCGCTCAGAATGCATGAATATCTCTCCAATCTATTGTTGGCTATTTTACCATTCAACCACATAGTATGTCAATTTACGACGTTTCAAGGATCGAATTACAACTCAAGAAGATGCATTGTGTTATCCGGCGATGATCTCGACATTGGCGCGGGGAACTGTGACCTTCCGACCGTCCTCCAGTTGCGCCTCCAGCACACGCACCCAGGTCTCCGATTCAACCTGTACTAGCTCTGCGGGCAGATTTGTGACCTTCCCCAGTATCCCGAAATAGGGTTCTCGAATGACGCGAATCGGTGTACCATAGTCCAGTTCGCCACCTGACTCTGCTTTCGTCTCTGCAATGCCCTCGGTCATGAGGGGAACGATTACCTCCGGTCGAATCACTCCGGCGCGTATCTGTGTCGCGCCATTGATCGAAGCGGTTTTCCCTTCGAGAGACTGGAGCAGCTCGAACGTGCGCTCCGCCATACGAATGGTCCCGAAACCTTCGGTTATCACCAGAGTGAATGAGATCGGCTCCTGTCCGGTGATCGCCACGCCGATATCGTAGCCCGGATCGTTCAATGCCAGACGCAGATACTCGATCAGATCGCGATCCACCACACCGCCGACGACAATACCGGCTGCCCCGACATCCGCCGCGCGCTTCAGCGCATCCAGCGAAACATTCGAACCGCCGACCACAATCTTCCCTTGATGCGCCTGCGTTATCTGTGTACCGGTTAAGGCGGTGTCCGGGCTGGAGCAGCCCATCGCTATTACGCCCTGCCTCTCTCCACCTACCCCAAAGATGCCCTGCACAAGCGCGCCATCGCACTGTATGATGACGCCCTCCTCCGGGATAACCGTCTTAATGGTTCCGCGAATGTAGGCATCTTTCTCAATAGGGGTCGGGGGCTGGCGAACACCCAGGTGACCTGTTTTATCAGAGATGAACTCCAGAGTCCCTTCTACCTGTGACTTATATTCATTTTTGAACAGACCAAACAGACCTTTTGTCTGCGCCAGGATCATGCCTTTCTCGATACGTTCACCCTCTTTTACCTTCAGTGCGCTCATCAGTTCTGATGGTTCGATCCCCATATTCTCTGCCAGTCGCACGGTCTGCATGATCCCGGGTAGTTCGGTGCGTGCGACTACCGAAGTCGGTTCCACCTGATCCCCTTCCTGGACAAGAACCTTTCCCTTCAGGGGCAGACGGCGCAGTTTCTCTATTCTTGTGCGGGCGCTGACAGTCAATCCCGGCGTATAGGCGCTCCCCAATCGTTCCTCCTCCTCTTAAAATCCCCTGCGGGGATTGCCGCGAGAGTCTAATGAGAGCGTTTTGAGCTTCTCTTCACTTTTCGATGCGGCGGTCAATTTTCCAAAAATCAGGCTTCCAGTCTTAGCCGGGACCGGATGAGCGAGAGTCGCCTCACGCAAGACAGCAATCCAGTCCGGCAGCGGGATGCTGGCATTCTCCAAACTGCCATGCTTTTCGATTACTAGCGCAGCATTTTCGATCCTGCCCAGGGCGCGTCGGCGTTCAATTCCCTGCTCATCCGCCGGGCGTGTGGAGAGAGATAAGCCTTCCAGCAACTGGTTGTAGGTATAACTGGACGGCGCGCCAGAACTGTCAATCGGACACTGGAAATATCTGTTCACCGTAAAACCGCTTCCGGTGGTGGAGGTCATATTGCCTCTGGCAGCGTCCATCCACGTGGATGCCAGCGGAAGCGTATCATCGTACATACCGGAGTACATGCTGATCGCTTTGGCAATCTTCTGTACATTGGTCTGACATGTCTGGAAATCGCGCGTGCTGCGTAGCGAAAGAATATAGGGATAGAGCGCAAAAGCCATCACAGCGACGATCAGCGCGATGGAACAGTTCTGCAGTCGAATTCTCTCTTTTGCGCCTAATCGTAACGATGCGCGTTTAGTCGTTGGCGGCTGCATTCTGGAAGATACCTTTCAACCGGTTGCTCAGGATTCGGTGAAGGGAAATGGCATACCCTCTCCACTTATATAGATACGGAAGAGGATTCGTGTCTGTCTTACACGTTTTTCCCGGATATGGAGGTTCCTGAAGCGTGCAGCCTCGCACTTATACATCACAGGGAACGCCCAGGGCGGTCATCCATTCGCGCAGCTTCCGCATGCGCGTGGCGTTGTCTGCTGGAAGCGCAAGAGGGCGGCCGCGGGCATCAATAATCAAGCCCACGACCCCGCCGGTAACAGTGACTGTGCGCGGACGACCTTTCCCTGCGCCAACATCGAAGGTTCGTGCCGGTTCGATCACCGCTTCAGCGCGCTTTGGTTCTCCCTCGTCGCCAGATAAGAAGCCAAATGGAATGACGGAGATCGTCCCGTAAGGTATGGATGTGGTCTCTCCCTGAAACTGTACCTTTACGCACTCCTCGCCCTCTTTCGCGTTTCCGACCGGCGCTATACAGGTTCCCAGATAGATAAGGCAGTCTCTTTCGAAAACCTGCGTTGCCGCCTCTTCATGGATCGTGGAGAGGATGCCAAGCTGCGGCATCATGAAGATCGAGTCCACTGTGAGCAGCGTTACCCCCTCCGGCTGATAGGCATCCATCATCATCATCGCGGACTGGGACCGGCGCGGCGCGTGAGATAGAACGCCCCCGCTGCCAACGATCATGTCGAGATGCATCATATTAACCAGCGTCTTCCCGGAGGCATCCTGGGAGAGCGCTTCACCGATCGTGCGCTGCTGCTGAATGCCCGTCAAGCCTCTTGCCAGTGACTTATGGTGATCGAACGCAAGCCGCAAAGCCTCACGGGCGACCGCCTGCTCGATCATCAGGTCCATCAAACGCTGCGGAATGGTGGTCGGACGGATCATCTTGTTGCGAAGCTGATTGCGAAGCTCCGCTTCCGAAATTTCAAAAGGCAGCCAGCGATTGATGTTCTCCGTTTTCGCCTCGGTGAGAACATTACAGATGGAGTAGCTCATACCCAGATTGGCGGAGACGGTGCGGTTGAATACACTGTCTCCCGCTTCGTTGCGGAAGACGGAGAATACGTCGGTGGTAGCCCCCCCGATATCCACGCCCAGAACCGTGATATTACGCTGGTTGGCAATGGTCTGCATAATCTTGCCCACCGCGTTGGGAGTGGACATAATCCCCTGACTGACCCATGTGGAGAGTTTGCTGTAGCCAGGAGCCTGCTGCATGACATGTTCCAGGAACAGATCGTGAATCGCTTCACGCGCCGGAAGCAGGTTCTCCCGCTCCAGTGTGGGGCGAAGATTGTCCACCTGTCTCAGTTCCACCCGTCCTTCCAGAAGCTCCTGTACCGGGGAAAAGGCGTCTTTATTGCCTGCATAGATAACCGGCAGGTTCGCGCCGAGACCCAGACGAGGCTTCGGATCGGCGGAGACAAGCATCTCTGCAAGCTCCACCAGATGGTTTACGGTTCCTCCATCCGTGCCTCCAGACATCAGAATCATATCGGGGCGAAGCTGACGAATACGCTCCACCTTCTGGTAGTCTTTCCGCCCGTCATCCACCGCAATCACGTCAATGATGATCGCGCCAGCGCCGAGGGCGGCTCTCTGCGCGCTCTCTGCGCTCATCGCCTTCACCACACCGGCGACGGTCATTTGCAGACCTCCGCCTGCGCTGGAGGTGGATAGATAGAGATCTACGCCGATCTTATCATCCTTTGCGGGCGTGATGATCAATCCGTCCGCACCGATCAGCGTTTTTCCGGAAAGTTCCTCCACTTCGCGCACGGCATTGATCACCCCGACGGTCACATCGTCGAAGGGAGCTTCCACGGTGGTGGGAGCTTCGCCACGCACGATGAGGCGGTATTCGGTACCGCGCTTCTCTATCAGAATGGCTTTGGTGGTTGTGCTGCCGCAGTCGGTCGCCAGTATGGATCGAACTTCAGACATAGATGGGGGAACCCCTTTAGATCGCTGATTTATACTACTGTTTATAACCGGTTGTGTGACGAAAATCAGGAAAACCGGAGTAGTTTAGCACAGAAGGGGCAGGGGTGTAAACGGGGCAAGAGATGGGTTTTCGAATGCTACTTCCCGATGCAAAAGTCCTGGAAAATGCGATGAATGATCTCTGCCGTCGCCGTCTCTCCGGTGATCAATCCCAGAGCGTCCAGCGCGGCGCGTATATCAATCGAGATGAAATCGTGCGGTAACTGCCTGCGCGCGGTCTCTTCTGCCTCCAGAAGACTGTCGCGAGCCTGTTCCAGAGCGCGCTGGTGACGAATATTGCTGATGATCGCTGTTTCACTGTCTGATAGTTCTCCGCCGAGGATCGCCTTTTCTATCGCCTCCTCCAGAGCATCCATGCCCCATCCGTTTATGACAGATATAGTAAGCGAGGAGGTTCCGTTGTTTGTTATAGAACCAGACAGACACTCTCTTTGCGATTCGCGCAGCAGGTCTATCTTATTGTAGACACGGATATGAGGTCTGTTATCCAGCATCGTGGAAATGACTGGATCGTCGTCCGTCGTATCTGTGGAAGCATCCAGCACATAAAGAATCAATGAGGCTCCTTCTATGGCCTCTCTGGCGCGTTCCACGCCGATCTTCTCAATGGTATCTTCCGTCTCCCGTATACCAGCCGTGTCAATGGCAACGAGCGGTATTCCCCGGATATTCGCCGACTCCTCGATCAGATCGCGCGTTGTGCCGGCAATGGACGTTACGATGGCGCGATTCTCGCGCAGCAACGCATTCAGCAGACTCGATTTTCCCACGTTTGGACGACCGATAATGACCATTCGGATGCCTTCGCGATAGATTCGACCGTATCCGGCAGAGCGGATCAGCGATTCCAGCTCTTCCCGTATCTGGCGTAGCCCTTCCACCATCATTGTATAATCGAGTTCACCCGCCTCCTCCGAGAAATCAATGGTCACCTCGACAGCCGCAAGCAGTCCAACCAACCGATGTTTTATCTCTCCTATTCGCTGAGAGAGAGTTCCGGCTCTCTGGCGCAGCGCGATTCGATGCGCTGTCTCTGTCTTTGCGCGAATCTGATCGCTGACCGCCTCCGCCTGCGCCAGATCCATTTTGCCGTTTAGAAACGCCCGCAGCGTAAACTCGCCCGGTTCAGCCATTCTTGCCCCGGAGCGAAGCGACAGAGTCAGAACGCGCCCGGTGGTAACGGAGCCTCCATGACAGGAGAACTCAATGACATCTTCGCCGGTGTAGGAGCGAGGAGCGCGAAAGATCATCATCAGCGCGTCATCTATCTGCTCGCTGTGAACTGGATCGTGCAGGATGCCGTAATGAATGGTGTGGGAGGGGAGATTGGAAGGCAGCTTTTGGGAAGCGCAGATAAAGATATTGTCTGCAATGGGGAGAGCAAGGGGTCCTGAAATACGGACAATACTGATCGCGCCTTCTCCGGGAGGCGTGGCAATGGCAGCAATGGTATCGTTGAGGATCGGCTTCATGTCTATGCGAAATGGAGGCAGAATTGAGCATCTGCCTCCAGGATAAAACGGTCAGATTTGGACTAACCGCTGCCGGGTAGAAGCTTACCATCCAGTGTGGATTTTTCCGAGTAGGTGTCGGAGAGTTTCAGAAGCCAGCCAGGCCCGGATTTCATCCAGATATCACGGGATTTCTGTTCGGAACGCAGTATTGAGACCTTATTTGTTTGTGGATTGTTGACTTTCGCCTCCATTATCTGAGATATCTCCACTGTCGCCTCATTTCCTTTCACTTTGAGTGAATCGATGCGTGTGGAGATTTTCAGGCTCTGGAACGAGGGCAGAGTCTGCGCCGCCATCTGCTTCCACTGCTCAACATTGACAGTCGGCATGTTCTTCGATTTGAACTGAGCATTCGGAAGACAGATTTTCACCGCCTCATTGATATCTTTCTTTGCCAGTGCGGTCTCCATACGCCGATACTGCTGCAGGATCGCCTGACGGACGGCGGCATTCGGATCACGCTGAGCTATCGTCGGCAACGCTGTGCAAATAAGAAACGCCACAGATCCAAGCAGGATTGTCTTGTGTCTCACGATTATCTCCTTGTTCTTTCCGTTATGAGTTAACTTTCGTCAGTCGGGCAAAAGACTGCAGAAGTTTTTTTACGCCTGCATTGGGAAAAGCGACCGAAAGCTGCAGATCATTGTTCACTTCTTGAACGTTCAACACTACGCCGACCCCAAACGTCTCGTGCCTGACTTTGTCACCCACCTTGAAGCCGCCTTTGGAGACAGGTTTACGGGCAATGACCTGCGCTTCCTGCGAGGTCTCATTCCAGCGTGTGTAGGCTCTGGGGCGAACAGAGGCAGCCGGTTCGTCTTCCGGTATGTAGCTAGAAACAGTTGAGCGATGAAAGAGATGTTCAGGGATCTCGCGTAGAAAGCGTGAGGGCGCATTATTCGAACCGGAACCGAATATGGTTCGACGATAAGCGCTGGTCAGATAGAGTTGATCTCTGGCACGGGTTATTCCCACATAGCAAAGACGGCGCTCCTCCTCCAGTTCGCGATCCGAGTTCATAGAGCGCATATGCGGAAAGACGCCCTCTTCCATTCCGACCAGAAACACAACCGGAAACTCCAGTCCCTTGGCAGAGTGCAGAGTCATCATTGTTACCGCATCCGCCGAAGCATCCAGCGAATCCAGATCGGAAACGAGAGAGACCTGTTCCAGAAAGGAGGAGAGGGAATGATCTTCAATCTCCTCATCCAGGTCAAAGCGCGTGGTGACCGTGAGAAGCTCTCGAACGTTCTCCGCGCGCGATTGGGACTCGATGCTGTTATCGGACTCCAGTTCCCGCAGATAACCGGTCTTGTCCAGTGTCAACTCCATCAGTTCAGTGACGGTTGCTCTCTCTCTCCGGTTCCTGATATCCAGAATAAGGGAGGCGAAGGAGGAAAGCAGCGATTTAGCGCGAGAGGAGAGATTCGGTATAAGATGCGCCTCCATCACCATATCCCAGGGAGTTCTATTCGCCTGCTGCGCCTGATCCTCCACTGTTTTGAGGGTTTGCGCCCCGATACCCCTCGCAGGCGTATTGATAATCCGTTTCAGACTGACGCTGTCCAGCGGATTCTGAATGACCCGCAGATAGGCGATCAGGTCTTTCACCTCTTTTCGTTCATAGAAACGCACGCCCCCAACGATCTTGTAGGGGGTTCGGAAGTTTACAAACACCTCTTCAAAGATACGCGACTGCGCATTTGTGCGATAGAGAATAGCGAAGTCTCGATAGTTTCTACGCCTTGAGAGAGTCTCATCCTGTATCTTACGCAGGACATATAGCGCCTCTTCCTGTTCGTTTGCCAGTTCTGCGCGCTGGAGAGGATTACCCGATTCGTTCTGTGTCCAGAGCCGTTTCTCCTTACGTGTGGGATTGCGAGACACTACCTCATATGCGGCATCGAGGATCGTTTGCGTGGAGCGATAGTTCTGCTCCAACTTAACCACACGCGCTTCGGGATAGTCGCGCTCAAACTGGAGCATCAGCGAGACATCGGCTCCCCGGAACATGTAGATGCTCTGATCGTCATCGCCCACCACGCAGAGGTTGCGATGTTTTTGCGCCAGCAGCTTCAAGAATCGGTACTGAACATAGTTTACGTCCTGATACTCATCCACCAGAATGTAATGAAACCGCGTTTGATACCTCTCCAGCGCTTCCGGGCGCTGTTCGAACAGGCGAACCGTCATTGACAACAGGTCATCAAAGTCGAGGGCGCGATTATTACGCAGCTTCTCGGTATAGAGTTCGTAAACTTTGCCACAGATATCCTCGAAAAAGCCTCGATAGTGCTGAGCATAGTTATCGGGAGTTATCAGCTTCTCTTTTGCGCGGCTTATCTGTGAAAGAATGGCGCGTGGAGCAAAACGCTTATCATCCAGATAGAGTTGCGCCATGCACTCGCGAATCAGTACGAGTTGATCGCCGTCATCATAGACCAGAAAATCGCGATCCAGCCCGATCATATCGCCCGACTCGCGCAGGATTCGCGCACAGGTGGCATGGAAGGTTCCGATCCATAGAGAGGTCTTGCTTTGACCGATAAGGGAGAGGATACGTTCGCGCATCTCCTGCGCCGCTTTATTGGTGAAGGTGACTGCGAGAATGCTGCGGGGGGCGACGCCTCTGGAAGCGATCAGATAGGCGACACGGTGAGTCAGTACACGGGTTTTGCCAGAACCGGCTCCCGCAAAGATAAGCAGGGGACCTTCCGTACAGGTTACAGCCTCGCGCTGCGCTTCATTAAGTTTTTCGAGGAGCGAATTCACCCCGTCCTTTTCAGGCATGTTGTACCTCCGCTCTATTATACTATATCGCGTTCGCTGCCCTGCTCGTAGGTGCAAATCAGTTATCAGAGAAGGTATGATGTCTATCAATCGGTTCAGGAACCGTTGTTCAGTAAAGTGGTTAATCTGTTATCTTTTCCAACTCATACATGTAATTAGAAATTGGATGACAGGAAGCGAATAGGAAAACTTAGAAATTAACTGAAAGAAGACCATCACGGGAGCAGGCGATGAACTGTTATAGGAAGGATCAACACCTATCCAGAAGTCATGAGGTGAGTCGAAGAGAATTTATCGGTAAATCGGTAACCACAATGGCGCTTGCGAGTCTTCTTGCAGAGCAAAATGCGACAGGCAAAACATTCCACAGGCACAGGATCCCGGCTATGGTAAAACCTACCCGACAGCAGTTAGCATGGCAGCAATCCGAAATGACGATGTTTGTCCATTTTGGCGTTAATACTTTCACCAATCGCGAGTGGGGGGAGGGAACGGAAGACCCCCGTATTTTCAACCCGACAGACCTGAACGCGGAACAGTGGGTTCAAACGGCAAAAGAGGCGGGTTTTCGCTATGTGATCCTGACGGCAAAACATCATGACGGCTTCTGTCTGTGGCGCAGTAAATATACGGATCATTCCGTGAAAAACAGCCCCTGGAAGAACGGTAAAGGGGATGTAGTGCGCGAATTCGCAAACGCCTGTCATGCGGCGAAAATAAAGATGGGGATATATCTCTCCCCCTGGGACAGACACGAACCCTCTTACGGGGACTCCCCGGCTTATAATCGGTACTATGTCAATCAACTGACAGAGCTTCTGACGGAGTATGGGGAGGTTGCGGAGGTCTGGCTGGATGGAGCCAACGGGGAAGGACCGAACGGAAAGAGGCAGGTTTATGACTTTGAGGCGTTCGAAGCGATCATTCGTAAATGTCAGCCCAATGCCGTTATCTTCGCGCCAATCGAGATGACGCCGGATATTCGATGGATAGGCAATGAGGATGGAACTGCCGGAGACCCCTGCTGGTCTACATTCGACCCGGCACATTTTATCGAACTGAGTCAGAAAGAGGGATGGAGCGCGAAGGTTCAGGCTGCCTATCAACACGGCTATCCGGATGGCACGCACTGGATGCCGGGCGAGTCGGATGTCTCTATACGTCCCGGCTGGTTCTGGCACGCAGCAGAGGATGAAAAAGTAAAATCACTCGATCACCTGACGAAAATCTACTTTCAGTCCGTAGGGCGCAATAGCCTTCTGCTGCTCAATGTCCCGCCCAATACGCGGGGACTTTTTGCCGATCCTGATGTTCAACGACTGAAGGAGTTTCGGAAAGAGTTGGATCGAATCTTCCATAATAATCTGGCAAAACGTGCAGCAATCGCCGCAAGCGCGACGGCAAAGGGAACGCGGATTGCGAATGTTGTAGATAACAATCTCAAAACCTACTGGTCTCCTGAAGAGGGAAGCGAAACGGCAACGGTGGAGATGGAGTGGAAGTCGCCTGTTTCTTTCAGTATTGCTGAAACGAAGGAGTTCATTGCAGAAGGGCAGCGAATAGAAGCCTATCGCATTGAGTTCTGGGAAGGTGGAGAGTGGAAAACCATCGTGAAAGGAACAACCATCGGGCATCGAAAACTGGATCGGTTTGAGAAGGTCACCGCCTCGCGCATCCGATGGTCGTTCGAAAAGTACAAAGCGGTTCCCATGATCCAGACGCTGGGTCTCTATTCAGGGTAACCGATCAAAACCCGATCATCCTGTCAAACTGATCCGCCTGCCGATCCTCTTCCGAAAGGTCGCTCTCCGACAGAACGCGCCAGTTGCCATTTCCCACGTAATAGAGAATTGTACCGCACCCGCTGCATCGTGCGCGACTCTCATAGCCGGTTCCAGGCGGGGGAGCCTTCGGCTCTCCCGTATGCCTGTCACGCGGAAAGAGCGGTTTATTACAGACCGGGCAGCGTCCAAAAACAGGCGGCGCATCGCCGGAACTGGTGTCGGGAGCTTCCTCCGTGATGATCTCCGGACTGATAATACGCTCCGGATTCAACGTTTCTGTACTCACTTGATCCTCCCGTAACATAATCGTCCTGCTAAATGCAGCAGGACGATTACTAACATATGGGCGAAGAGGGATTCGAACCCCCGACATCTTCGGTGTAAGCGAAGCGCTCTACCACTGAGCTATTCGCCCCTGCATATACATTGAGTATAATTCAGCTTACATCACGCTGTCAAGAGAGGAATTCACTTCTCAATGGAGATAACCATTCGGCGCATTGCCGACGATGCGGAGCGAGAGGCCTGTTATGCGGTACGCATGAAGGTCTTTGTAGAGGAACAGGGGGTTCCTCCCTGGGAAGAGATCGATTCGTATGATGACACAGCGCAGCATTTTCTCATCGAGGATAACGGGGTGATCGTGGGAACGGCGCGGCTGCTGGACTATGGAGATGGGGTCGGGAAGATCGGAAGGGTCGCTATCCTGCCAGAGTACAGGGGAAAGGGTTTCGGTCGCGATCTGATGTGGTACGTCATGGGGGCAGGTTTCCGTCTGTTTCACATGCTAATTCTGGACGCTCAGCTTCCGGTGATCCCGTTTTATGAGAGACTGGGATTCGAAGCGGAAGGCGAAGTGTTTCTGGATGCAGGCATCGAACACCGACGAATGACCATGAAACGATAGTCGCGTTCACTCACTTCTGAAATTCGTCCAGACGATCCAGGTAGTCCAGCGTCGTCGCGATAAACTCCGCATGGCTCCAGGTCAGGGGGGCAACGGAGAGCGGTTCGCCGGTCTCCGGGTGGATCTGTTCCGGCATGATCCCGCTTGGCATGACCCGGTGCGCCGCCCACAGAAGAAGCTCCAGCCCGGTCAGCATATCCTCTTTTATTTTTGCGTGTGCGATATACCACTGTGCCGCCCAGAGCGTGCAGATGAACCAGGGATTTCCCGGAACACGCTCGATATCATAGCTGCGGCGGAAGTAGTAGTCGTTCTCATACCGGGCGATCCCACCGACCGCCGTCTGAACCCAGAGCCGTGAGATGATGGCGCGCATGGTTCGTTCGATACGGGGATCGTTCGGAGAGAAAGCGCCGTAGGCGAAGAGCGCATGGAGCGCGCTGTCTATGGTGACATCCTGAATGTAGTTTTCCTCGCTGCCATCAGCGATCACGAGACGACGCGCGAAACGCCCCAGATCGTCGTTCCACAGGTATTTTGCTATGCCCTCCTGAACCTCTTTCGCCGCTTTCCGGTAGCGATCGGCATGACCGTCTCGAAACACATCGGAGAGGCTTGCGGCTGCCATCAAGGCGCCATAAACCGCGCCGCAGGTGTAGGCGTGGATCCCACGCCGCTCTTCCCAGAGGTCGTAGGATGGAGCAGGCAGCTTCGTCTTCTTATCGCGATGATCGGTGAGGAAGTTTGCGCATGGCAACAGCATCTCATCATAGACCGATTCGATGAACTCAATATCGCGATACTTCTCATAGTGCTTCCAGAGCGACCAGACAACCAGCGCGGTGCTGTCTTCCTGAATCGGTATCTCGTGGAATCCGTCCACCGTCCAGGGATGCCAGGTCGCGCCCCACGACCCGTCCGCGCTGTACTTGTGCATGAAGGCGGCTCGGTCTTTCGGCAGCACCTTCTTGCAGAACAGGAAGAAACGACGGGTCAGATCCTGATACCCCAGTCGGTCCATGGCAGCGCAGACCAGCGCGCCGTCTCTGGGCCACATGTAGGAGTAGTGCGCTCTGGCAGTCTGCATAATGTCGGAGTCGTTGGCGGCGATCACGGCTCCTCGATTGTCCACATTGGTTCGGATCGTTAACAGACTGCGCCGGAAAACCTGCTGAATGGGGTCGGGAAGGACATGGAGACGGCTTAAATCCTTTTCTGACCAGGCTTCCCAGTAGTGCGCTGTCTCACGCATCAGTGTGTTGAATCCCTGTCCAAGCACCCGCAGATGACTCTTCGTGATCTCTTCCAGCGACCTTCCCACACACATCCAGCTTCGAATCTCTGCACTGCTTCTCGGAAGCAGCTGCGTGCGAACGCTGAAAGCGGAATCTACGGCTCCCTGTTCAATGGGATTAAGGGAGAGGTAGCCGTCTTCCGCGTCGCGCCATGTTCCCTCCGCGCCTCCAAAACCCTTGATCCCTGTTGAGTACTGATAGAGTCCCCCCTCGATGGTCGCGGCAGTGATCAGAAAGTAACAGTCGCGCTTGTAGTGGATTATCGAATCGAGAAAGGGGTTATAGAATACCGTATCGCCGATATCTGTCTCATGGATATGGAAGTCGCTGCAGACGAACAGCCGGAGTTCCCGCATTGAGTCTGTATGATTCTCGATCAGAAAACGTCGGAGAAGAATATCTTCGCGGTGAACCACGCAGTCGCGGAGGATCAGGGTGAGGTTCAGGCGTTCATGATGACATTTCGCCAGGGTAACCAGCGTGTTCGGCTCGTACTGAAGGTCGCGGTTCCAGGCATGATCGGAGAGCCATGAGAAATCGCCATCTAGCCAGATGCCAAGACGCACACGATGTCCTGAAAGGTGATTGAAGAGTCCGACATAGGGCCAGAAGATATCCCGAAGAGAGAGTTCATTGTCCAGTGTAACAAGAAGGTTGCCGTTGCCGATCACGAGTGGACGGGGCATGCCATACCTTTTCTACACGCCGGACGCGCAGAGGGCAGCAGACCGGTTATCCCGGTCTGCTGCCTCTGGATATCTCCACGCCGACGAGGTTAGTCTTCGATGTATTCCGGCGAGGTGTCAACTTGCGAGATGATCCAGCGATTATACGGTCTCTCCAGCGCAATGCTAAGATAGACGGTGCGACGCCGGTTATTGCTATCCCGGTAGACATGTTTGGCGGATGCGACATAGACGCCGGAAGAAGCCCGACGAACGCGATATACATCGAACTCCAGCGTGTCAATGGTGCGCATAAAGTCTCGCGTAATGTCCAGGTAGTCGTTCGCATCCAGCGAATAGTCGTAGCGTCCTTTGCGGAAGACGGCTATGCGCGTTCTGGGATCGGTCACATAGACCAGCCGCTCAATATCGTTGTAACGGAAAGCCTCTTCGATTTCGCGCACCGTCTGATCCACCTGCCTGTCTCGCGAATAGTCCCGATCCAGGTAGTAGTCGTCATTGTAGTTGCTCCGGTAGCCCTTCCAGTAGTTGCCGGAGTAGATTGGAATCTCGATATAGATGACGGTCGGCGGGCGATAGTAGGTATGTCTCCGATAGATATAGGGAGGACAGACCCCGTAGTAGACAGCATACGGCGAATGATAAACATATCCATAGTCATACGATGGGCTGTAGTATGGATAGTAGCAGTAGTCGTTTCGGAAGTAGACCCTCAGGTCGTTATGGTAGACTCTGGCTCCTCCACGAAGAACCAACCCGTTATTGTATCGGCGTCCTTCGTTGGAGCGTGTGAAGATATCCCGCGCCCGATTGCGGTTGGGATTGATACTGTCATCATCCCTCTCCTGACGATCAAAGCCCGGATTGTTGCGGTTGTCATCCCGGCGGAATCGGTCCGTTGAGCGTTCGGTGCCATCCGTGCGGTTGAAGCCTCTATCGCGTCCTGTGCGGTCACCGGGATTATATCCGGGTCTTCCGGGATCACGGCGCGGTTCGTCCGGAGTCAGAACGCCACGGTCGTTTGTTCCGCGAGTTTCGCGCCTATTATTATCGGTTCTGTCAGGAGTTCGATCGCGGCTGCCGTTTCTGTCCTGCGGCGCCCGGCGTGAATCTCCTCCGGGCGGGTCCGGTTCCAACACTCCAGCGTTATTACCATCGCGATTAAAGCGCCGGTTACTTTCCGTTCGGTCTCCTCCGTTGCGATCTCCGCCTGTTCGGTCGCCAAAACGAGGTGCTGAGCCTCTTTCCTCACGACGCGCACCGGAATCTTCACGTCGCGGGGTGGAATCGTCCCTGCGGGCTGGAGGCGGAGAGTAGTCGCGTCTTGCCGGAGGGTCTTCGCGTCTGGAAGCTGGCGGTGGCGAATACTCTCTCGGCGGAGGGGAGTAGTCTCGACGCGGCGGTTCCTCTCTTCGTGAAGGTGGAGGCGAGGGAGGACTCTCCCGTCTGGGCGATGAGTCGTCACGGCGCGGAGGGGGAGAGGAATCGTCTCTGCGCGAGGGAGGCGGAGAGTAGTCGCGTCGGGGCGATGAGTCTTCTCGACGCGGAGACCCGCCATCGCGACCTCCACCTCCACCGCCGGTTCTATCACCCGGATTGCGCTGACCGCTGGCATTGATTGGAGCGAGGATGGTACCTGACGCCAGAACTGCCAGCGTTATTCCGACCAGCCAGCCATTTAATGAACTCTTTTTGTGGAACATTGGGGATGCCTCCTGTTTACGGCATCGCCTTTCGTCGTGTTACGTCACGTTTTCAGGCTTACTCTACTATAACGACAGCTTATGACGGTTGTGACACCGGGTAATTTGCTTAATAGCCTGCTGCATGTCCATCCGTGCGGGGATCGGAGCCGCCCATATAGGATTGCGATTCTTCGTCTACTGCTATTAACTGATAAGCGCTCCCATGCGCCCAGGGACCGATCATGCGTACCTGATGTCCCCGTTGCTGAAGCTCCGCTGCGGTTTCCGTCGAGTTACGGTCTTCGATCTCCAGAATCCCGCCGTCACTCATGCCCGGTCCCCATAGGTGCTGCCATCTAGGCGCTTCGATCGCCTGCTGAGGGTTCATTCCAAAGTCAATTACGTTGGAGATAACCTGAAGGTTACTCTGAACCTGAATGTCGCCGCCCGGGGTGCCTCCCACCCAGGCGAGGTTGTCGTCTTTCGTGATGAGATAGGCATTCAGTGTGTGCGCGGTGCGCTTACCGGGAGTCAGGAAATTGGGACTGGAAGGCTCCAGCGAGAAGCCTGTCATGCGGTTATTGAACAGGATACCCGTTCCATCGGCGATTACGCCGCATCCGAATCCGTGAAAGATGCTTTGAATGAAGCTGATGGCATTCCCCTGATTGTCCGCAACGCAGAAGTAGGTTGTATCGTGCCCGACTTCTCCCGCATGGACCGTTTTTGCGGCTGTCTGAATATCTATCTCCCCTCTGCGCCGTGTAGCGTACTCTTTGGATAGAAGGCTCTCTATCGGAACCGAAACAAACTTCGGATCGCCCAGGTAGGCGGCGCGGTCTGCAAAAGCAAGTTTTTTCGCCTCCACCATGACATGCAGCGCATCCGGACTGCCCCACCCGAAACCAGACATATCAAAGCCTTCTATCAGGTTCAGTTCTTGAAGGAGGATGTGCCCCTGTGATACGGGCGGTTGTCCATGAATCGTATAGCCTCGATAGGCGGTTTTGAGCGGCTCGGAGATCTGTGTCCGATGGTTGGCAAAATCCTCCCGGCTGAAGAGCCCCCCGTTATTGCGCGAGAAGGCGATAATTTTTTCGGTGATCTCTCCATCGTAAAAGGCGTCCCTACCGTTTTGCGCGATGGTTTGCAGTGTCCAGGCAAGATCGGGTTGAAGGATCCTCTGCCCTGCCCTGGGCGAACCTTCGCTTCCGGTGAGAGTCCTCATCATGGGAGCAACCCAGTCGCCTTTCTCATTTTGAAGAGTCCCGGAGAGTATCATCGCATAGCGGAAACCGGCAGGAAAACCGTCATCAGCATAGGAGATGGCAGGAGAGAGAAGCGTCTCGATGGGGAAAGAGCCGTATCGTTCATGCAGAGTGAACCACACATCCACCAGCCCCGGCACGCTGGCGGAAGCCAGTCCACGCAGCGGGATGCCGCGCGGAAAATAGTTCGCGACTGCATGAGACGGCGCGGCGCCGGAGCCATTGAAGGCGATGGTGGTTCGGTTCTGCGCATCATAGACGATGACAAAAGCATCGCCGCCAAGATGACTGTTGTATGGCTCGGTGACATTCAACACGGCGGATACGGTGATGGCGGCATCCACAAATGTTCCGCCTGACTGGAGAACCTGAAGCCCCGCGCTGACGGCAAGCGGCTGAGAGGCGGCAACCATACCATGATGTGCAACAACGACACCGCGATGTGTGGGAATAGATAGTGTATTTGCCATAGAGGAGAGTGCCCGGGATGTTAAGAGTATACGATATCATGCCTCGCAATACGTTTCTCCTTCTATTTCCATCGAGTTTTCTCCTTCTTCCTCGCGGAAATCCATGTTGATGTCCGAAAACCCTTGACATTCCGCGCTCCATTGTTTATATTAATTTTGATGGTTGAACTCTTTGGCAGCGCAAAGATGCGAATCCTCACATTAGAAAGAATCCCACCCCGCTGTAGGGAGGTCTACCCATGTCCTCTATCTGTCAGGAAGCTCCAAATCGGTTTCAGCATATGCCTGACGAGGATATCGTCCTGCACGCACGCTCCGGGCACCGACACGCTACGGAGTTTCTGATCGCAAAGTATCGTCCTCTGGTAGAGAGCAAAGCGCGCAGCTACTTCCTGGCTGGCGCTGACCATGAAGATGTTGTCCAGGAAGGCATGATCGGCTTGTATAAAGCCATTCGGGACTTTCGAGATGATCGTCTCTCCCGATTTCGCGCATTTGCTGAGTTGTGTGTCA
>CAYSDM010000014.1:0-32830 GCA_964429855.1 uncultured Chthonomonadaceae bacterium | reverse complement strand
GATCATCACCGCCGTAAAGACCGCGACCCGTCAGAAGCATGTTCCCCTGAATGGTTATGTATCCCTCTACTACCCGGCCGTCGATTCGGATAACGAAGGCAGTCTGCTGGAGTGCATCCCCGATGAAAAAGTTGTAGATCCAGAGACATGGCTCTTCGACAGTCGGGACGCGAAAGTGCTGCACGATTCCGTCAAGCACGCTCTCTCCGATCTGGAGTCGCGCGTGCTCGAATTTTATCTACAGGGCAAATCATACCGGGAGATGTCCCGCGCGCTGCATTGTCGGACAAAATGCATTGATAACGCGCTGCAGCGCGTGAAACGGAAGATTAGCATCCTGTTCCCGAAAGAGGAAGTCTGATGGCTCCCTCGCCTCAGTAGCTCAGTGGCAGAGCAACGCTCTTGTAAAGCGAAGGTCAGCGGTTCGAATCCGCTCTGAGGCTCCAGAAGTAATAAAGACGGCTTCCCGTATGGAAGCCGTCTTTATTTTTTTGATAGAGCGAGTGCTCAGGCAACCACGCCCTGCCGTCGCGCCATCGCTTCCAGTCGCGCCACGCGATCATGCGTCATCGGATGGGTGCGAAACAGCGCCGCAAGGCTTCGCAGTCGGTCACCGCCAAGCGGATTGATGATATACATATGCGAGGCGGCCGGATTGACATGCATCGGGCGGTTCTCCGCATAGTATTCGATCCGCCTTAGCGCGTTTGCCAGCGAGATCGGGCGACCGCAGATCTCCGCGCCGACCCGATCCGCCTCGTATTCACGCGCACGAGAGATCGCCATCTGGATCATAAAAGCCGCGATGTATGAGAAGATCGCCACCGCCAGGAACACAAAGGGATTAACATTCTCCCCTTCTTCATCCTGTCCGCCTCCGAAGAACATGCCAAACTGCGCGATGAAGCTGATGGCGCTCACCACGACGGCAGCGATGCTGCTGATCAGAATATCTCTGTTCTTGATGTGCGCCAGTTCGTGCGCGATGACACCTTCCATCTCGTCTTCAGACAACATTCCCATCAGTCCTTCGGTCACCGCGACGGCGGAGTGTTTCGGGTTGCGTCCGGTCGCGAATGCATTCGGCTGAGGAGAAGGAATGACGTAGACTCGCGGCATGGGCAGACTGGCTCTCTGCGCCAGACGCGCTACCATTCGATAAAGTCCGGGAGCCTGCGCTTCCGTAACCGGCTTCGCTCCGCTCATCGCAAGCGCCAGCTTATCGCTGAACCAGTAACCAAAGAAGTTCATCACCAGCGCAAAACCAAAACCGATTATCAAGCCATTCGAACCGCCAATGATCGTCCCAAGCCCCATAAACAGGGCAAAGAGACCTGCCATCAACAGAGCCGTTTTCAAAATGTTCATCGGTGTCTATCCTCATAAAAAAAACCCTCTACTCATAACGGATATATCCGCATGAGGTTAGAAGGTCTTGCACTTAGCTCGTGGAGCCGGTCCGATAAGGACGTTCTGACGACTCAACGATCCACTCCGGGAGGCTACTCCCCCTCTATTTCCACTCTAATAATACGCAACAATTCTGTCTCCTGTTCCTTGCCTGTCATTGATAGATTAGTAAGGCTGAATAAAATTCATGAGTACAGTATTTGCCACCAGAAGACCGCGATAGGTTAATTTCAACCTGTCGCCCTCTATCTCCAGAAGCCCCTGCTTTATGACCTTCTCGATATGATTCTGGTAGACTTCCAGAGGATCGAGATGAAAACGATCCCGAATACGGGATAGAGAGATGCCCTCGCGCAGTCGAAGTCCAACCATCATCGTCTCGCCAAGCGCAGAGCGAGTGTCCAACTCCTCTGAATCAACGGCGAGATCGTCATTCGCCTTCACCTTCTGAATATATCTCAGAGGGTGTTTTTCATCTGTCCATCGCCTTCCACTCAGATAGGAGACTGCGCCGGGACCAAATCCAAGATACTCCTCATTCAGCCAGTAGACGCGATTGTGTATTGATTGATAACCCGGTCGCGCGAAATTGGATACCTCATAGTGATCAAACCCGGATTCAGTCAGGCGTTGGATGGCATACTCATACATCCAGAGTTCCGTCTCTTCGTCCGGTAGAGCCAGCTTGCGACCTTTATTCAGCCTTTCAAAGCGCGTTCCCGGCTCGATGGTCAGGGCATAGAGAGAGAGGTGCTCTGTTTGCAGCGCGACAGCGCTTTCTAGTGTAACCTTCCACTCCTGTCGGGTTTGAGTTGGAAGCCCGAATATCAGATCAATGCTGACATTGGTAAAGCCAGCCGTTCTGGCATCCTCTACCGCGCGGGTCGCGTCAACGGGAGAGTGATCCCGCTCGGCAATGATCAAAAGCCTGGACTGAAAGGACTGTACTCCTATGGAGATTCGATTGAACCCCGCCTCACGCAGAGCGCGAAACTTCTCCGTATCGGAACTGGTCGGGTTCGCCTCGGTGGTGATTTCGATATCAGGTTGAAACGGGTATTTTCGCTTGATTGCATTTAGAATCTCTATCAGTTGTGAGGAGGAGAGAAAAGTCGGAGTTCCTCCGCCGAAGAAGACCGACCGCAGTGACCTCCCACCTTCCGGCGCGCGCTCTATTTCTTCCAGTATGGAGGTGACGAACTCAGGAACCAGTGTATCCGCTCCCGCATAGGCGTTGAAGTCGCAATAAGAACACTTACGGGCACAGAAGGGAATATGTACGTAGATCGCCAGATCGCTTTTCATGATAGATCATTATAGCGTGTCTGTGGAAGCGTACTGAAAAGATGACTGTTTATCCGGTTGCTGGTATACTGCATTCATCACCCTCAAACATGAAGGGGCATCCCATGTTCGAAAAGATTGCAGAGCGAAAGATCGAAGAGGCTATTGCCGAGGGAGCCTTCGATAATCTCCAAGGCAAGGGGCAGCCTCTGAATGCCAGCGACCTGGAAACCCCTCTCGATATCAAGATTCTCAAGAACGCTGGAGTTGCGCCGGAATGGATTCAGATCAGCAAGGAGATAGAAGAGCTTCGAGCGGAGTGCCGCGCGATCTTTGTCCGAATCGGCAGGGAGTACCGAAGGAGAAGGGATCGTGTAGAATCGTCTTCCGGCGATTCCACGGAGAGAGGGAGAAGAGCGGATGAATTTGTGCAATGGCTTGCAAAGAGCAGGGATAACTATCACCGATCATTAAAAAGAGTCAACAGCGAGATTCTCAAGATCAATATTCTTTCCCCTGGAGGCGGTCAGGTGCTCATTCCCTGTCAAATTGAAACAGAGATGCAGCGTTTTGACAGCGAATACCCCTGCCTTGAAGGTATGGCACTACCTGTAATTGTCGGAGAGAGGAAGCGAATGAGCGATCTTAAGGAATCCATGCGCATGCTCTACAGGTATGAAAACGGAAAGCTGGAGAGCGAGTGAAGGTAATCTATCGAGCGGATGGGGGACCTCCGATTGGAACCGGGCATCTCTTTCGCGCCTCACGGCTTCTTAAATCGCTTTCAAAGAAGCTGGATCTGAATGCCGTTCTGGTCTATGCCGACCACGATTCCATGAAGAGTATTGTCGCGGAGATCCCTGCCAGATGTGAGGCTGTTCCCTATCAGTACTCCTCCTTAAGTGTCAAGCCGCGCTTTCAGGCTCGATCTCTATGGCCGATCCTTGAGAGCGAATCCTGCGATCTCATCATCGTGGATATGCTCGACACGGACAGGGAGGAGATGCAGTCGCTTTCCGAGAGCGGAATACCGATTGTCAGTCTGGATGATCGAGGCGAGGGAAGGTTATTCGCGCATTGCCTGATAAACATACTCATCGAAGAGCCTGAACCGGGGAATCTTCCCCCGCATATCCGGCTGCTGGAGGGGGGGAAGTATGTCTCGCTCGATCCTCAGTTTATCAAAGCGCATCGCTCCTATCGCTCCGATTTTCAGGGACCGGTTCGGAAAGTGTTTGTCGCGCTTGGCGGCGCGGATGCCGCGGGGCTGTCCCTGAAAGTGGCAAAAGCGTTATTGCCTCTTTCAGAGCTTTCACAGGTGGTGTTTCTCTGTGGACCGGCCTATCCTCATAGAGAATCTCTCCGTGCTATTTTACAGAATGCTCCCTGGAAAAGTGTTCTACTCACAGGGTTGCCCACGCTGATCGAGAAGTATCAATGGTGCGACCTGGCAATTGTCGCCGGAGGGTTGACGATGTATGAAGTGTGCTGTGTGGGAGCGCCTGCGCTGGCGGTGTGCCAGTCCATTGATCATCAGATCGAACTGGCGGAGAGATTAACTCGTTCTGGAGCCATGCAGACAATCGGGGAAGGAAAGTCGGCAGATGTTGAGCAAATCACGGACGCCGTGCAGCACTTAAGCTGTCGCTCCGATATTAGAAGAAGTATGTCTGCATCCGGTCCTGAGATGGTAGACGGATATGGGACGGATCGAGTCGCGGAAGCGCTTATCGAAACAGCGCAAATACACGTTGAATCTGGAAGGAACGACCGATGAGAGGGCTTCAGGGAGTATTTACAGCCATTGTGACACCTTTTCATGCCGACGGAACCTTAAATCTGGATGCGCTACCCGGATTTCTGGAATTTCAGAGTCGAATGGGGATTAACGGGATTGTCGTCAGCGGAACAAACGGGGAAGGGGTCTCTCTTTCGGTGGAGGAGCGCAAGAGTCTGCTGGAATTTGCGCTAAAGAACAGAGGCGAGCTACTGGTGATCGCAGGAACAGGCGCGGCAAGCGTGACGGATGCTATCGAACTGACCCGGCACGCCGAATCGGCTGGCGCGGATGCCGCTCTCATTCTACCGCCTTTCTTCTTCAAAAACCCCTCAGCGCAGGGAGTGGCAGCCTATTTTCGCCAGATACTGGACGCGACATCCTCCATTCCGTTTCTACTATACAGCATCCCCCAGTTTTCTGCCGTTGCGATAACCGATGAGGTCATCGCGCTTCTTGCCGATCAAACTCGCGTTATCGGTTTGAAGGACAGCGCAGGGAGATGGGACCGGACGGAGGAGCTGATGACAAAGCATTCCGAGCTTCTTATTTTTCCCGGAAGCGATGATCTGATGGCGAAGTCATTTCAAGCGGGGGCGCGAGGCGCGATTTCCGGCACTGCCAATGCCTTCCCGGAACTTGTCTCAGGAATCTATCGGGCGCATCAGTCAGGCGGGGATCCTTATGCGGCGCAGACCAGACTGGATGAGGCGCGCAAGATCATGATGGACTATCCGATCATCGCGGTCAGCAAGTCCATTCTGGCGCATCGAGGCGTGGAGCGGATGTGGGTGCGTCCCCCGCTGGTGGATCTGACGTCGATTCAGGAGAGAGAGCTGCTCAATAGACTCCATGAGAAAAACCTGTTATAGCCGACATGAACAAACAGAAGCGGTCTGGATTATTCATTGATCCAGACCGCTTGATTCTACTGACTGAATGTATGCAGAGAGGGTTACTCATCCCCCTCTTTCAGCAGCTTCAACACCTCTGCATGTCTGTTACAGATAAAACTGACAAGCTGCCTGAGCGTCGTGCCCGGTTTCAGTTTCAGATCGGTAGGGGACGACATTTCGGCAATGGCCTGACTACAGGACAACTCCCCTTTTGACGCGTTCTGAATAATCTCGACCGCGCGTCTATCATCCACCTCCAGAGCATAGCCATTGGCATTCAGAAAGGTTACAAGCGCGATAAAAGCGACCCGGAGATTTCCGTAGGCAAAGGGTCTCTTCTTCAGAGCAGTTTCCAGAAAAGAGGAGGCTTGAAGAGGAACGTTTGTACTCTGTCCATATCCGTACTGTGCCGCCATAGTAGCTTCCAGCTTCTCATAGTCGAACACCAGTGTCTTTCCGGTGACAATGTTGTTTATCCAGACCAGATCATGAACAGATAGATAGCGCATCTTCGGAAACTCTCCTTCGCTTTATCTCCGGACGTTTCGGATGATACCCGAAGGCTTTACGCGATGTCAATTTTCAGTTCTAAGCGATCAGAATCAGTCCGCCCAGTCAAAGATGACTCCGAGAAGAGACTGCGGTTCATCACGCAGTGTTCGATAGATAGCAGGAGCCTCATCAATCGGCGCATAGTGACTGATAACCGGCTCCATCTGAATCTGATCGAGACTGATCAACTGATACAGTATCCGCAGGTCTGACAGGCTGAAATGGCAGGAGACCTCAATAGATGATTCCCGTGTATGCAACATCCCCCAGTGAAAGGTCGTCTGCGAACGAACCGCAAGCAGTCCGATCACGCCTCGCGCCGCCAGAAGACTGTCTCGATGGATCTCTTCCAGAAGAGAGGGTTTACCGCTGGCGTCAATGATACAGTCATAGGGACGGTTCTGTGCGAGAGCTTGCATGTCCTCACTTTTTTTTGCATCCAGCACCGCAAAAATACCTAATCTTTCTGCGACCTCCAACCGATGATGGTTAATGTCGGTGACTGTCACTCGTGCGCCGGCTGCGCGCGCCGCCTGTGCGGCAAAGAGACCGATCAAGCCTGCGCCGACAACCCAGACATTCTGTCCCGCCGAAACACGAAACCGCTGTACGCCTCTGAGCGAAACGCCTGCGACGCCGGAGAGGGCAAAGTGGCTGTAGTTGCGGCTGGCAGGGAGCGGGATACAGAGGTGAGAACCGTCATTCTGAGAGACATCAACGATATGCCATCCCCGGTGACCTACATACTGCCCATAAAAGACCCAGTCGCCGGGATGGAACTGCCGAACATCGCTGCCGATGTCCGCAACGGTTCCAACATGCTGATAACCGTGTCTACCCGGGAATTGAGTCCAGCCATGCTCTCCCAGTAGCGCGTGACGTTCCGTGCCGTTGGTGATAGCCGAATAGTGGGTACGAATGAGAATCTCCCGGGGACCGGGCGCTGGAGATGGTCCCAGTTCGCAGAAGCGCATCTCTCCAGGACTGACAAATTCTATTCCCACGGTACGCATTGATTACCCTCCTGGGAACGATTTGATCTAAATATATCAGTATTATAGTCGTGAATGACAATGATGAGAGCCGCGAAAATAAAATTTAGTAAAAATTTCTGATTTCTATTGACAGGAATCATCGAGTTCAGTATAATGCCATTCAAATTGGATGGGGTTTGACAACACATAAGAGCTGAACTCATTCGTCTGGGATAGGTGAACTCGGGGGATGTGCGTCTTAAGGCCTAAGCGCACGGTGATCTGTCGGAGCGGACAGGTATTAGTTTCCGACATGACAGGCCCTGACAATTTCCTTTAACAGGAGAAGAGGCAGATGTGGAAGCAACCCGAAGAAGAGACGTTGAGCGACGAACTCTATCTTGCCGGTGAGCGAGTCCCGTCAGGAGTGTATCGTCAACTGGGAACAAGTCGAGAAGTATGTCTGGACAAAGAGGATATACTTCCTGCGAGTCTCGATGGGCGTGTGGCATGTTACATGCGCATCAATAACACATGGAGCCAGATTCAACGACAATATGTATCGTAACGCTTAATCAAAAAGACGCAGCCCCTTTTTACATGAATTCAGACAAAGGCAGTGAAACGACCAGCATGTGATATGCTGGTCGTTTTTACGAGGAGATTTCTGCGACAACGACGAATTTTTAGCCAGACTCGATCCATGAGGAGAGGAAGATGGCACGAATAAAGCAGTCCATATCCTGGTGGTGTTTTGTGCGCGGAGAACTGACTCCGGAAAAACTGGTTCGCGCTGCAGCGGAGATCGGCTATGACGCTGTGGAACTGGTCGGACAGGAGCACTGGAAACTGGCAAAAGATCACGGGCTGACTATCGCTTCCATCGGGGGACATCGTTCACTGGAAGATGGTTTGAATAAGCGTGAAAACCATGACCGTATTGAGAAGGAGATCACGGAAAACCTTGCCCTCGCGGTAGAGTGGGGAATTCCCAATCTGATCTGCTTCAGTGGAAATCGAAACGGTCTGGATGATGCAACGGGAGCAGAGATCACCGCGGAAGGGTTGAAGCGCGTGGCGAAACGCGCCGAGGATGCCGGAGTTAATCTGGTGATAGAGCTTCTTAACAGCAAGGTGGATCATAAGGACTACCAGTGCGATCATACTGACTGGGGCGTTCGCGTCTGTCAGATGGTGGATTCGCCCAGGGTGAAGCTGCTATATGACATCTACCATATGCAGATCATGGAAGGCGATATCATCCGCACGATTCGCAGCAGCCATGCCTTTTTCGGGCACTACCATACTGCCGGAAATCCCGGACGCAACGATATGGATGAGACCCAGGAGCTTTACTATCCGCCGATCATACTGGCGATCAAAGACTCCGGATACGCGGGATATGTGGGACACGAGTTTGTGCCGAAGGGCGACCCCATTGCCGCGCTTCGGGAGACATTCAAGCTCTGCAATGTATAGAATTGCCGGAAGCGACTTATCAAAGGCTGTACCTGAACCGTCGGTTCTGGTATAATAGCCTCGCAATCATTCAATAGAAGGGAGACAGTATCCAATGCCGAAAGACAGCAAAACATCCAAGACCAACGTCGCCGCGCGACAGGAAGCCAAAGCAGCCCTCCAGCTCTGTCGCTTCTGCGGAAACAAGATAGACGTGGTGATGACGCTCACCTTGAGCGGACGCAAGCAGATGGTTCGTCGTTGCTGCGGCGCAAAAGTGTAAGTTCATACTTTTCACCGGACATGGAGATGAGCGATGGTTCTGTATCAGAACGCGCTCATCTTTTTGTTTCTCTGTCCACTCGATATCTCTTTCTATCCCAACCATGAGCAGGATTCCCCCTTTTTTTGTGGAATTCCACCATCGTATCAGTCACTGAAAGCGTGGATACGGATCAATGCTTGCCCGCGTACTGTCCGGCGCAGTTCAGGGAATTGACGCCTACTCCGTTACGGTCGAAGTGGATATCAGCACCTCTGTCCCGATGTGGGCGCTGGTAGGGCTGCCCGATGCGGCGGTTCAGGAGAGTCGAGAGCGCGTTCGCTCCGCTATTCGCAATTCTGGCTTTGAGTTTCCGCAGAAACGCATCACGATCAATCTGGCTCCGGCGGATACCCGAAAAGAGGGGCCGAGCTTCGATCTTCCGATAGCGGTCGGTATCCTGGCTGCCTCCGATCAGGTTCCTCCCGAGTCACTGAGCGACTGCCTGCTGACGGGGGAACTCTCTCTCGATGGCAGCCTTCGTCCGGTCTCCGGCGTTCTATCTATTGCCATGCACGCCAAATCGGCCGGGATTCGCAGAATGATTGTGCCATCGGCAAACGTTCGGGAAGCGGCTATTGTAGGCGGGTTGGAGGTCTACCCCGTCACCACTCTGATGGAGGTGGCAGAGATACTGCATAATCCGGGAGCGCGTTCACCGGTTACGGAAGACCCGCGGGCGCTGATGCCAGAACAGCCGAATTACCGCACCGATTTCGCCGATGTGAAGGGGCAGGCGCATGTAAAACGTTCGCTGGAGGTAGCCGCCGCCGGCGGACATAATGTGCTGATGATCGGACCGCCTGGCAGCGGGAAGACGATGCTGGCGCGACGAATCCCGACGATCCTGCCCCCGCTGTCGGTGGAGGAGGCGCTGGAGACCACAAAGATATACAGCGTGGGAGGGTTGCTTCCACCTGACACCTCGCTGCTAACCTCTCGTCCTTTTCGCGCCCCACACCATACACTCTCGAACGCCGCTCTCATTGGCGGAGGTTCGATCCCTCGCCCCGGCGAGGTCAGTCTGGCACATAACGGCGTTCTGTTTCTGGACGAACTACCAGAGTTTAAGCGCGATGGTCTTGAGGTGCTTCGCCAGCCTCTGGAAGATGGGGTCGTGACCATCTCTCGCGTTCAGGCGTCACTCCAGTATCCAGCGAACTTTATCCTTGCCGCCGCCATGAATCCCTGTATCTGCGGATACTACGGAGATACGCACCGGCAGTGCACCTGCACTCCGACAATGGTTCGCAAGTATCAGCAGAAGATATCCGGTCCACTGCTGGATCGGATTGATCTGCATGTGGATGTCCCGCGTCTGGCGGAAGAGGAACTGGTGAACTATCCGCCCTCCGAAAGCTCTGCTGCTATACGCGAGCGCGTCTGTCGCGCAAGAGAGGTTCAGCACAAACGCTTTGCGAATCTTCCTCTGCACTGCAACGCGCAGATGTCTTCGCGGGAAATCAAGGAGTTCTGTGTTATCAGCGACGATGTTCGCGCGCTACTGCGCTCCGCCATTCAACAGCTTTCGCTCTCTGCACGCGCCTATGATCGCATTCTGAAGGTTGCTCGAACGATCGCCGATCTCAGCGGGTCGGATAAGATAACGGTTTCGCATATCGCGGAGGCGATTCAGTATCGCAGTCTGGATCGTAAGATGTGGACATGACCTGTTTTTTCACGCATTTTAAGTAAGGGAACCGTTTGCATTGGAAAGCGAAGGCGATTCATCACGAAACGATGACCTTGCCTCCCTGCGTGGCTGGTATGCAGGCAGTCCGGTTGATGTCCGCTACACTTCGGAGAGAGGACGGTTTCTAGTCGCATCGCGAGATATTTCAGAAGGCGAGACAGTCGTTATCTCCTCTCCCTATGCCTTTTCCGTCACGGAACCGGAAAAGAGGCGTGTCTGCTCTCACTGCCTGAAAGTGTGCGCCGAGACAGAGGCTTCACTATCTTTCCCATGCCCTGACTGCGAAGAGGTCTGGTACTGTTCCAGCGTATGCCGGGAACTGGATGCGCCGCAGCATCGTTTTGAGTGTTCGCTTCTGAAGGCTTTCATACGTGACGCGGACTGGGCTGTAACCGAAAACCGGACAGAGATACGGTTAATTCTAAAAATTCTGTCCAGACGTGGTTTAGAACAGTCCCTGAATGAGAGGGATTCTACGCAAGGCTCCGTCTGGAAGGATCATAGTTTTGCCGACTTTCTTCGACTGGACTCGCACCGCAAGCGTCTTGATGCAGAGACATTGCAGATGTTCGAAGAGGTTGCTGTCTATCTTCAGCAGATGGATGCATGGTTAGCAGGGGAAGAGGTGAACCTGCTGGTCGGCATATTCCTTCGCGCCAGAATCAACGGTTGCTCGCTCTGGACAACCAGGACGGAGATCGGGCAGGGAATCTATCTGGAAGCGTCTCTGCTCAATCACAGTTGCCAGCCTACTCTCTGTCACTTTCGTCCGGAGAGAAGCCCGTCTCTTCACTTCATTGCGATTGAAGATGTCCCGAGGGGCGAAGAGTTGTCTGTCTGCTATTATGATGCAGGCAGTCTCATAAGCCGTCGCGATTACCTGCAGCATACCTATTTCTTCGAATGTCATTGCCGACGATGTGTTGAGGAGGAGCAGGGGAGTGCTGAAGGCTATCTCGCCTGGAGAGAGCGAGTCGGCTGCCCTGTTACGGGATGCGCCGGTATTCTGCTCTCCGGTACGCCGGGGGCTAGAGGACGAAAAATATGCAGCATATGTGGTTTCTCACTCAATTCATTCTGACCCGGCAATGATCTCCTCTGTAGACGCGCTTGAAACTCCGATGAAGGTGATCCATGAATCTGCCCCATTCCATTCAGAGATTTCCCCTGCTGTTTTTGATGGCTCTCAGTGTCAGTGTCCCGTCAGAAGCGCAAAAGCCTGAGAGCATTAAGACCACCGAGGTGAAGAAGAGCGCGCCTGCATCGAACCCGTCCATTGCCCGCGGGTTCACGCAGGTTGATCTGCCTACGACACTCCCTCCACCTGCGGAGCTTCGCACGCCTGCTACCCCTCAGAATGCCGTATTCAGTCTACGATTTCGTGTTGGTCCACTGGATCCGATCTATGCGCTGGCTTTCAGTCCAGACGGGAAAACCCTTGCGATTGGCATGTCAAAAGCAGTGCTTCTGTGGGACATGACTGCCGGAAAACCAGCCGCTGTCTTGCGCGATCCTGTCGGTGTCATCTACTCCCTTGCCTGGAACTTGGACGGCAGCCTGATCGCTGCAGCAGGCGGCTCGCCCTCGGTATCCGGCGAGATTCGCCTGTACGACTCGAAGAACGGTTACCGTCCTCTGAAACCCATTACGGATCATTCGGATGTTGTCTACAGCATCGCGATTTCCGCCGATGGAAAGACGCTCTTAAGCGCAAGCCATGATAAGACGGTGAGAACCTGGGAGACAGCCACCGGAAAGAACCTTCAGACGATACGCGCGCATTCGGATGTCGCCGTTCACGCGATGTTCCTGCCCGATGGGAAGTCTATCGTCTCAGCAGGCATGGACAAGAGCATTCGGATCACCGAAACCGCCACCGGAAAAGAGCAACGTTCCATGGAGGGACATAATCAACCCGTTCACGCGCTGGCGGTTCGTCCCGATGGGCAGATTATTCTCTCTTCCGGTCCTGAGGTCCGTATCTTCTGGAGAAATGTCTCAGATGGGAATATCGTTCGATACAGCGATGGACATGGCGGACAGGTGAACGATATTGTCTTTTCAAGGGACGGCAAGTTCTTTGTCTCTTCCAGCGCAGATCGGACAGTGCGGATCTGGGATGCCGGGAATGGGGGACAGATAAAGGCGTTCAGTAACAGCGAGGACTGGTTCTACTGTGCAGCGATCAGTCCCGATAATCGCGTGATTGCCGGCGGGTCGGGAGATGGAACGGTTCGAATCTGGGATGTTCCGTCCGGCGCGCTGCGTTGTTACCTGACGGCGAGAGTCTGGCCGCCAGGTGGACAGCTAGAGTGGGCAATGGTCACTCCAACGGGCTATTTTATTACCTCCACTGGCTGGGAGAAGCTGGCGGAACCGGTATTTCCCGGCAGCAAGTCGGGTATGAATACAGCAGAGATACTCAAAGCCCTGCGTCGTTCCGATTACAGTGTGAAAGCGCTGCGCGGAGAGGCAGTTCCTCCAGTACAGTTGCCTCCCATGAAGACAGAAAAGAAGCAACCGTAATCCTCACTGAACTATGCCGCCTGTGGGTCGTTCGACAGAGCCAGTTCAACCACCTCCAGATTGTTCTGCGCTTCGATGTAATCTGGACGCTGAACCAACGCTGCCTGATAGGCTATTTTCGCAGCAGCATAGTCCCGCGTATGGTACAGGCAGTTTCCCAGCACCAGAAAGCCGGTTGCATGTTGGGGATCCAGTTGAAGCCCGGACAGTAGCGCTTCTGCCGCTTTGGGGTAGTAGCCTAACTGATACAACAGATCCGCCGCATTAAAATAGGCGTTCGCATACTGCGGATTGAGATGGATCGCATCCGTGTAGCAGTCCAGGGCATGAGAGACATCCCCTCGCGCCGCATAGACCCTGCCGAGATTGACGCGAACCTCCGCGGATTGGGGCATAAGGCTGCTCAGTGACCTGTAAGAATCCTCTGCATCTGCCCACAGAGCCAGTTTCTCGCAGCACTCTCCGAGCTTCAGCAGCAGATCAACCGAGTTGGGACTGCTCTGAACAGCCCTTCTCAGATACCCAAGCGCAGCGGAGTAGTCCTCCTGCGCGAAGAGTGTCAGCGCCATCTCCTCTACAAAGGCGTCCTCCGAGGGTGAATGCAGCAGGAGCTTCTCCAGCCTCTGTCTGGCTTCCGCCAGAAGCCCCGTTCTTCGAAACACTGTCGCCTGAAGGTATAGAGCCTCGATACATTCGGGATTGAGGTCGAGGGCTTTCTGACAGTAGAGAATCGTTTCATTCAACCGCTCTCTCTGAATGCTAATCAGCGCCAGACCATAGAAGGCTTTATAGGTATAGGCTCCCTGATCGCCAACAAATGCGCCGCTTGCCGTCTGCCCCTGTTCCAACGCGCGCTGGAAATGCGCTTCCGCTTCGTCCAACAGATTCATCTGAAGTTTGGCATGTCCACGCGCAAACTCCAGTCCGGGATGGGATATACCCCACGACTCCGCGCGATCACAGACCTGCAGCGCCTCTTCGTGCCTGCCCAGGAAGTAAAGCGCGCTTGCCCACTCGGTATAGAGAACCGCGACATACTCCTGTCCAATATCAGGATCACGATCCGCCTCCGTAAACCAGCGAACCGCGTTCTCATAGTCCTGCATGGTATAGTAGGCATTCGCCAGGTTGAACTGCTGGAAGGATCGAAAGGCTCTGTCCGGATTCTCCTCCACCTCCCGGGTGAGCATTCGGAGGAATCGCGCATGCTTGTCGCGCTCCGCCATGATCTCGCCGATGTATCCATAGTGTTCGATATTGAGTTGGGAGGAGGAAACCTGGTAACCTGCCTGCTCAATCGAGCGCGCATTCTGCTCATGAATTCGTCCGGTAAAGCGGATAGAGGGATGGTTGCGGAAGAGACGACAGGCGCGATGCCAGGAGACATTCGCCAGTTCGTTTTTCCGCATGAAGTTCTTGATGTTGACCATGTATCCGCCGATGGCTTTTGGGGTACGGGAGATCAATTCTCGCATAGCCTGACCGCTCTCAGCCGTTAGCCTTTCATCTGCATCCAGCCAGAGCGCCCACTCTCCTGTCGCTTGATCCAGTGAGTGGTTGCGCACCGCCGAGAAGTCATCGCACCAGTCAAAATGGGAAATTTTCGCGCTGAACTTCTGCGCTATCTCCAGAGTTCGATCCGTTGATCCGGTGTCAACGATGACAATCTCATCCACCCATTCACGGACGCTCTCCAGACAACCTTCCAGAAACTTCTCTTCATTCTTTACGATCATGACCAGTGAGATCGTTGATTTCGATGATTGTCTACTCTCCGACTGAGAGGCTGGCTTCTGCTCCTCAAGGCGTGCATCTATTGCCTGAATCCCTTCCATCCACTCCCGATACTTCTGGTTTTCCCGGAGAGGCGATGAAACCTTCCTCGCGCCTTTGCGCGATTTTCCGTTTTTCGGGGATGATCCCTGCGCTTTGCGAATCTGTCGCGCAGATTTTACACAGGCTTCGCGCACGCTTTCCAGCAACGCGCGCAGTTCTGTTGTCTGCAGGTCGGAAATACGAATACTGAGAACATGCCGCAATGCCGAAGGAATATCTCCATTCTCCAGATGAATCTGGATCAAATTCTGATGGAAAGAGACCGCTTGCGGATTTTCCTGAATGCCCTGTCGCAGGGTTTCCAGCGCGCGTTTCTTTTCACCCAGATTGTAATAAGCCACCGCCAGCGCGTTCAGCAGGGGCCAATCAGCGGGATCTTCCGCGATGCACTCCTCCAGCATCTGCGATGCCTCCCGCCATTTTCCGGCATACATTCTATCCATCGCCGCCTGTTTTTTACCTGCCAGGAAGAGTGGATTGATGGTAGTATGCGCTCCTCTTTTTTCTCTGAACCGGCTCTCCGTCTCCGACAACGTCAGGAGCCTTTCGGACGCGATCTGCGCAGCATGTCGCCAGGTATGGTTCTCCCGGATATCTACTGCCGCCTGAGAACCGATCCGTTCCGCCACCTCTGGATTCTCTGCCACATGACGCATCAATTCCGCAAGAGCATCGGAGTCCGGCTCCGCCAGATAGGGATAGTCTACAGTATCGAACTGATCCAGCCGCTTCCTGTCAAAGCGGGCAATTCTTGCCGGTATCAGAAAACTGTTGCTGTCGTTGGCGAAATCGAGCGCCGCCCCAAAGTTCGTGATGATAACCGGTTTACCGCATGCCATCGCCTCTGCAATCGGTAATCCATAGCCTTCACCGCGATAGGGGTGCGCCAGACAGTCGCAGGAGGCGTAA
This sequence comes from uncultured Chthonomonadaceae bacterium, assembly GCA_964429855.1. Taxonomy (GTDB): domain Bacteria; phylum Armatimonadota; class Chthonomonadetes; order Chthonomonadales; family CAJBBX01; genus CALLMM01. The sequence continues at coordinate 17,193 of CAYSDM010000014.1, read as the reverse complement.
AGGGATGCCATCTCCTCTTCGCTCAGGTCGTCCGTCAGATAGATGATCTCAGGCGTATTGGGTCTGCTTTGTATCTCAGAGATCAGTTTTCTGGCATCCTGCCCGCGATAAAAGCTGCCAACGCCAAAGTCTTTTATGATGAGGGTGACATCATCCGTGCCAGTGAAAGCGTGGCAGTAGCTCTTCAGCAGGATGTCAATTCCCTTACGGAAGATGGTTCCTCCCACAAAAAGGAACTTGTATCCCTTATTTGTGGGAAGCTGCATCGGGGTAACCTGTGGATGAAAGCGATCCGTATTGACTCCATTAGGGACAACCCTTACAAGATCGGGGGAAACGCCACTTTGAATATACTCATCCTGCACAAATCGAGTGGGAACCCAGACTTCGTCCACGTTGTCCCTCACACCTTTCACCCAGTCTACGGGAAGGGAACCAAACTCCCAGGGTTGAATGAGAACGAGCCTTTCGGTGATCGGTCTGCTGAATGCAGGAGGGTAGTAGTGACGAATGGTGACGAACGGATTCTCCGGCTTTACATGAAGCCTGGCAGACAGAGCGGACCAGCGTGAATCAAGATCAGGAGATAACTCATGCGCCTGATAGTGTTCCAGCCCAATGTCATATTGACCGGTCTCTAGCAGAGCCAGGGATAGTTCACGATTTACCAGCGCAAGGCTGTGATTGACAAAGAAAGCTCCCTGCCAGAGAATGCCTTTTTTTGAAGAGGCTATTCGCAACGGCATTCCAGACTCCTTATAGGTTAAACATGAGTGACCTGCTGTTCTCGCGTAGGCGCAACAGATACCAGCAGAACGCCGGGTATGGATAGTTCATTTTCATGAATTAGAAGATGCAGCAGCGGTGTGGACAGGACAACATGAGATTGCATCGCCTGGCGCAGAACGCTCTCACGGGTTAGTCGCATCTCGTTTAAGACGATGTCGTGAAGGGAATCCAGAGGTGTATTCAACTCTGTGGTAACAAACCTTTCCAGATTCTCGACAATTGTCTCCAGTCTTGGATGAATCGCGGGATCAAGAATTATCGTCAGCGTCAAGCCGCTATCCGATGATGACAGCATAGACCAGTATCGAATAACGGACTGCCACTCGCTCGCGTCATTCCAATCTACAATGGCAAGATATTTTTGAGCATGCGCCTGTTTTTCTGAAGATGCTATCTCTGCGAGATGTCTTTCCAGCGTCTCTCTCAGCCCCGCATAGGGAGGGCAGCCATTAATAATCTGAAGACAGTCCTCTATAAAGGCGCGGCACTCTTCTAGACGATAGCAGCGTGTGAGGAACTGAATATACTCCAGCCACAATGTGACATCGAGCGGTAACAGGGCCAGTGCATGGCGATATTCCTCGATGGAAACAGCGAATTCTTGCAGTCCAGCCAGCGATTTCGCCAGAAGATATCGCGTTGCTCCACATTCGGGACGCAGCTTGACCGCGCATTCCGCAGCCTCTTTCGCATCGGAAAAACGTCCGATATCTAGCAGAAGTTCCGCCAAAGTCTTCCAGGCTTTCCACTGCAGGGTCTCTTTCAGATGCGACTGCCAGAGTTCGGTACCCTCCGAATGCCAGACATAGATTTTTTCCAGTTCCACATCGTATCGGTCAAATCTGCGCGGATAGAAGAGACAGGGAAGAGAGGATACAGGAGGCGAGGAACCGTATAGTTGCTGCAATGCCTTCTGAAGACACTGGATTGAGGAGAGAATGTCCGTGTTCTCCCGGTAGAGATGCGCCAGGTTCAGATGAGTTACAGGGGAGAGGTTATCCAGTTCCAGCGAACGTTTCAGAAACTGAATTGCATAAGAGCGGAACAGCGATTTCTGAGAGGTATCCTGAAGGCGGTTCGCCCACTCTCCGAAGAGACAACCGCGCAGATGGTAGATGCCGGGATCATCAGTGGTTTCCGACTGCAACGTTCCAAGCGTGTTATCTGCCGCAATCAGCCCCTGTGTTTCTGTCGCAAGCATCCATTGCAGGGCGCGCCTCTTCTGCTTCTCCACGCTGTGCAACTTTCGGAAGATGCGATTCTGATACATCGGAATAGTGTGGCGAACGCGGTCTATCGTGGTCAGCATTCGCCCGATCTGATGCGAGTAAGTGTAGTTCTGCACCTTTTCATGCGCTCGCTGCGCTATCTCCTGACGCTCTTCCTCATGTGTAAGATAGTACTGCAGCAGGTCCTCCAGGTCGTCCTCTGAATAGAGGACACACTCCTGCCTATCTGAAAAGAGGTCGCGAATCTCCAGATTCTCTCGTTCATAAAAGAGACACGCTCCGCAGGCTGCCGCTTCGTAGACCCGCATATTGATGACTCCGGAGACACTTCGATTGAATACAATCCGCGCCCGGTTCATCAAATGCACATAGTCTTCCCCCCATACGCCGGTTGTCAGGCAGACGCGATAGTGTCGGGAGAGACGCGCTACTCTGGCAAGCCATCGCGATCGCTCGCCCTGTACTTCGTGATTGAAATTGCCAATCAGTACAATGTCCAGATCGCGTTCCACTCCTTCCAGCCGACGATGCAAAGCCGGATCAAAACCGAAGAAGTTCGACTCCAGGACATTTGAATAGCCGATACTCCTCAGTCCTTGAACGCCGGAGCGTTCAGAAAGCAGCAGATCGAACGCTCCCCCCATCGCCTGCGCCGCCCGTCCACCCAGAAAGGTATCGCTGACCGTTCCTACCAGAAAACAGTCAGCCTCCTCCAGACCTTCGGGAATCCGGTTATATTCCATGCTCCAGTGAATATAGACATCCGGCTTCCATCCATCCCTGTACTGCTCTGCGATTGAGGAATAGGTATAATTTTCGGGCTGGTATTGCAGGTGCGAGTTGGGACCACCCAGGCAGAGAATTTCGTCACTTTCTCTACCCGGCAGCGGCCGGTGATGAACCAGCTGTTCGACTTTTATCGTATGGTGCGCAAGGACAACGCGCATGATCCGATACTCCCGATGACTCCGGTTAACTAACGCTCAGGGCATATTCCACTTCGCGCTGAATGATCTCAGAAATACGGGAATAGTTAAACTCGCTTGCCAGATAGCTTCTCGCCCTCAGTCCGGTCTGTGCGGCTTCTTCTTGCCGACTATACACCGTTCGCATCAGGTAACGCAGATGCTCGCAGGACGGCTCCGCCCATCTGTGTCCGCGATAGATTGGAAGTTCTCTCCAACCTGCTTCTGGTACCGGAACCTCCTCGCAATCAATCAGATAGCTGTTGTCTGATTTCATGAATGCGGTATTTCCGCTCCAGTTGGTTCCGATGGTCGGCAGTCCGGTCGCCATCGCCTCCATAAAAGGTCTTCCCCATCCCTCGCCGCGTGTTGGAAGAACAAAGCAGTTTGCGGACCGGTAGAGATCCGGCATCTGATGACCGGGGATATTTGCGTCGTGAAAAACGATATCGGGAATATGGTTGGGATCACGCTGAAGGATTCGGGCAATATAGTCGGCAGCCAGTTCGACTATCTGTTTCGTCGAGTAGCCGAGTGAGGAGTGCGTTTTTATGATCAGTGTGACATCGTCCTCTGGCGAAAACTCCAGGACATAGCTTTTCAGGAGGATGTCCCAGCCTTTTCTCAGGCTCCAGTCGAATACCGAGAGAAACCGAAAGCCTCTCGCTCCCTCCATCAGCAGGGAGGTTCCCTCCGGATCAAAAGGGGTAACATCAATGGCTCCGGGAACAATTCTGAGTTTGTTATCCTTAACTCCGGAGCGAAGGAAAGTCTGTCGGTTAAACTCATCCGGAACCCAGACCATATCCATCTGATTGCAGGCGTCGCTCCAGCCATCGGGCAGACGATCTGTTTCAAACATGGATCGCCCGATGTTCAGACAGGCATCCGATCTTCGGATAAAACTGGGAGCGAAAATATGGCTGACAAACACGCTTTCGGAGAGAGCCGCGCGACGGATCATATTTTGGAAACGCATCTCTTCTTTCGAGGGGAGAATGAGTGGCCGGTTGCTCCATTGGATCGGTTGGGAGGTAATATAATGACCGGTGTCTTCCAGTGCCAGAACAAAATGCCTTGCTTCATCGGCGTATCCGCTCGGATCAAGAAGGGGTGAGTTCCAGATAAAATGGAATGATCGGGTGGCTTTTCGGGCATCGGTTCGTCCCCTAATGATGCCCATGATGTGCTCTCTCCCGCTCAGGTTCGGATCGCCATAGTAACTTAATTTCTCTATGGAAAAGTCTTTCAGTATCGCCTCCCACTCTTCCAGTGAAAGATTGCGTTCGTTGCCGAACTCTTTTTCAAAAGGATAGTAGACGCTGGGAACGCTGAAAACGACCTGCCTGCCGATCTCGATCTGTTGGGAGAGAATGTCTCTGATCTCGTCATCGCTGAAATGCTCCAGCACGCCCTGATGAAAAATGACATCATATTCGCTTCGGACATACTCTTTCAGGCGGAACATATCGCCGAAATAGAAGAATGCAGAGCCGTTCAGGCACTGGTTTATTCTGTTGGCTCGATCCACAATCTCCTGAGAGTAGTCTATTCCGGTAGCAAGCGCGCCGCGAAACGACAGCCAGATTGCTCCATACCCGAAACCGACGCCCGTCTCCAGCACGCTTGCTCCGGGAGAGCAGCAGGAGCGCACCGTTTCCAGGTAGCGAGCAAGAAATGGCATGTTGGTAAATGTCTGGAAGTGTCCGGGGATCTGGCTTAAGTTTACGCGACGGTAAATCTCTGCCCAGCGTGAATCGTCCTGATTTAGTTTGGCTCCCTCTGTCGCCGGGAAATTTTGCGAAATGGTGGACACGGCTTATGCTCCTGCCTGGTCGCGGATGATGAGTTGTGGAGAGACAATCAAATTATGGTTTTTTAATGGCGATTATGCAGGTAGAAATACCGGAACTTACTGTCATAAGCGGGGATAATTGATAATTTTCAAACGAGGAATCAATAGATGGCGGTAAAACCGATGATGATTACAACCTGGAGATTCGGAGCGGAGGCGTGCCGGGTTGGATATGACATCCTGAGAGCCGGAGGAACCGCTCTGGAGGCGGTGGAGCAAGCCGCAAACATCACAGAAGAGGATCCAGAGGTCAGTTCTGTGGGGTATGGCGGGCTTCCGAACGCCGAAGGCGTTGTTGAACTGGATGCGGCCATTATGGATGGCATCGGTCATCGAGCCGGAGCGGTGGCTGCTATGACTGGCATTCGAAAACCAATCTCCACTGCGCGTCTGGTGATGGAGAGAACTCCTCATGTCTTGCTGGCAGGAAATAATGCAAGACGTTTCGCCCTGCAAAACGGCTGCTCAGATGTGGAGTTATTGACCGAGACCGCTCGTCTTCGTTGGAAAGCCTGGCTGGAGGCTCGCATCGCGCCGGATGTCGCGCATTTTGAGGATGCAGGATTGACCCAGAAGAGATATGAGAAAAGCCATGATACGATAGGGCTGTGCGCGCTCGATTCTTTCGGCAACCTTGCTGCCGGGTGTACGACATCCGGCTTATTCGGGAAGACTCCGGGAAGAGTGGGGGACTCTCCTATTATCGGTTCCGGTCTGTATGTGGATAATGAGGTGGGAGCCTCTGCTTCGACCGGCAATGGCGATGAGATGATGAAGGTCTGCTTGAGCTATCGGGTCGTGATGTTGATGGAGATGGGGATGTCTCCGCAGCAAGCCTGTGAGGAGGCGATACGTTACCTGCTGAAAAAGCGACCACATCATCAGCAGCATGGAGCTGCCTGTATCGCCCTGAGCAGGACAGGCGAGATCGGCGCGGCGGCAACACGCGAGGGCTTCCATCCGCCAGATCGCGCCTGGATATATGCTGTTTCTCAGGAGGATGGCGTTATGGTCTGTGAAGGAGTCTATGTAGATTCTTGAGACTGCTCTTCCTTCTGCGGCTCTTTCACAAATAGAAAGAAGATCAGCGAACCCAATCCGGCGATGATACCCAGTACAAGATAGAGGGTCTTAATACCTACGGCATCAGCGACATATCCGGCGACCAGAGGTCCCAGCGCATAAGCTCCCGATCCGGCGGCATTCAGAATCGCCTGTCCTGTCGCCCGATACTCCCGCGTGGTCAGATCAGTCATGTAGGCGAAGGGCACAATGGCGATGACACTGAAAGTTAGTCCGTGCGTAGTCTGTAGAAGCATTGTCATCGGAATTCCAGCGATGGTATATAGAGCCAGCCGCAATGGAAGAACGCCAAACGCGATCTGCAATGGAAGCCGTCTGCCAAAGCGATCCGTGAACCATCCCGCAATAAGCATACAGGGCAGTTCTGCAGTGGTAGATGCGGCGAACGCAAGGGGAATCAGCCAGTCCACGGTAGCTGAAGAGAGAGACTCAAGGTACATACTCAAGTTTGAGGTCGAGGGCATCAGCGCCATGTAAAACAGGAAGTAGCTCGTGACAAAGGGGAGGATATTTTGATTCGAGAGCAGCTTCCAGACTCCCTGCATATTTACCGTGTTGTTTGATATCCCCTGCTGCGCTCTTTTTACGAACAGCGTTGACAGCCCTGAAGCGATGTAGAACAGTCCAGAAAGGTAGAGAAAAACCGTACCCGATACCAGATTCGGAAGCAGATAGACGACTCCCATGATCGCCAGGAACCCGAAAGTCCCCCAGGAACGCACGCTTGCGAATGATCTTCCTTCGCGGCCAGCCCGAAAAGCGTCGGCCGCTAACGCGCTGGTAATGCTGGCACACATCGTCCCCCCGACACCGATTAATGCCTGAAGTATGGCGAATGTGCCGAAATTTCGAACCCCTGGAAACATTAGATAGCAGAGGCAGACAATCAACGCGCCGATGAGGATGAATGGACGACGGGTCTGAAGACGGTCAGAAAGTGTCCCAATGGGAATGAGCGTTATCGCTCCTGCAGCGGATGCCAGGGCAACCAGCAGTCCGATCTGCCCGAAACTGAATCCCATCTTTCTCCAGTAGAGAGGCATGAAGGGAGCGATGAACCCGATTGCGGCAAAGAAACAGAAGTAGTGTGATGAGAGTCCAAACCTGTTGCGGAATAAGAGAGAGGTTGAAAGGTCGTCTTTCACAACTGCATTATACCACGCATGAGAGATGGGGACGGAGCTTACTCCGTCCCCATCTTCTTCCCTCTTGCCAACGATCAGTTTCGGTCTATAGCGCCATCAGATTTTACATCGGATGGGTTCCCGGTTCCAGGATCTTTCGCTCCCTTCGAATACTTCTGTTCGGTGCTGTCAGCGGAAGTTGTTCCACTGCATCCAGAGAGAAGCAGGCACATCAGAAGACAGAATAATGCCATCGGGAGAACAATCAGAAACTTGCCTCCCACAGACATTACCGTATCCCCCAGAGGGGCCACTGACGAGACCACTGCGGCGGCGCTGAGATCGTCCAGGTCATTCCGCCGGGGTAGGGGTTCGGTGTGCTGGATACGATATACTCTGAACCCGGGGGACAACTGGCAAGAAAGGCATCCACGCTGATCCATTTGGCATGTCCGTCCACATAAGCCAGGTTGAAACCGTCAGCATGAGGAGCTGCGCGTTTGTCCACCTGGTTATTCGGTTTTAACGCGCGCTGCCATACTTCACGGGTTGCCAGGGGATAGGCGGTCTGAATCGGATTTCCTCCTGGAGTGACATACGACCAGACCCCCGGAAACCAGTGCTCCATGATGATGAAGGTTTCCGCTGGTGACTCAATGCCTACCAGTCCTCCGCCGGTAAAGGAGTTTCGGTACGCGCCGGTTCGCCTGGGATTACCGAAATCGTTCATGCTTCCGGTGAGAGAGAGATTCAGGGAGTAGCCGTTGTAAATTTCGCCATCGTTATTCCAGGCATAGGCGTCTCTCTGTCTGCTGGGACAGAAGAATATCTGCACATTCTTGGTGTAAGTGAGTATCCAGGCGGGCCACTTATAGTGGTTCATTCGCTGCCCATAGGGGTTATTACACCCCGGAGATGCGTCAGGGTTCAACGGGCTGGGCGTGGAGAGGCAGACATCCATTCTGGGGTAGAGTTCATCATAATCCTGCGTATACATGTAAAGCGCAGTCCCGATCTGCTTCATGTTAGAAAGGCAGGAAGCACCACGCGCTTTTTCGCGCGCCTGAGCGAAGACCGGGAAGAGGATAGCCGCCAGAATAGCGATAATAGCGATAACCACAAGAAGCTCAATAAGCGTAAAGCCTGACAGCGTTCCACGACGCATAACTGAGTAATCTCCTTTCAATGATCGCGTTGCTCAAATGAGGATGATATATCTTAAATATCATGATAGCACATCTATGTTAAGAGAAGATTAAAACTCTGTTAAAGCTTCAAGCTGCCATCCTATCGGGTGCTAGAACATCGTCCAGGTAGTTTGGATAGAAGTCATTTAGCACACAACCCGGCTGTCATTCTGAGCGAAGCATGTCCGGCTGTTATTCTGAGTGAAGCGAAGATTCTTAAGATGTCTCGCTGCGCTCGACAGGACAGGGTGTCACTGCGGTCAACATGACAACGAAAAAGTGCGTTGTCGCGATCTCTCTCAGTTGGCATGCACGATGCAGGAAATCGAAAGGCTTTCACGAAAAGAAGAGCATTATCTGAAGGAGGGATGATTCATGATATCCCTGTTATTGCGAGCCTGTCTTTTCCTCATTCTGGGCTTGCTATTCACCACCGCTTCCGGTTTTCAGTTGCGGTCGCAGGACTGGAAAACCTACGAAAATACGAGATTTGAATACAGTATCCGCTATCCCTCGCGCTGGGTTCGCGGACAAGAGCCAACGAATGGAGACGGCGTAAAGCTGAATATTAGAGACCAGACCGTAGATATTCGAGTCTACGCGGGATATACTCTGCCGGAAGGCATCTCTGAGCTTGAAAATGCAAAAAAGCCCGGTGCGAAAATCCGTAAGCTGAAAATACGAAGCGGTCAGAGAGCGACAGAGATCGTATTGAAACAGGGGAAAAAGGTTCTTTATGAGGTGGTGGCGGTGGAGGATGGAACACAGTTTCACTTCTATGCGCTGGTTCCCAAAGCCTATTATGAAAAGAATCGATCTGTGCTGGAACAGATCGCCGTCAGCCTGAAGATCAATCCAGGCGGGAACCGATGAGATGACAACAGCGCGACCTCTGCGATGTGTCCCCCTTTTTCTACTGCTGTTAGTCTGTTCCCGATCATTCGCGAACGATATTCCGATCCCGGACCCCATTGGCAAAATGATCGCAGAGGGAAAGGCAAAGGTGACCTGCACCCGATGGGACCTGGGAGATCCTGCGAATATATTCGACGGCAAAACTGATACCCTTCTCCGCACGCCGTCCGTCAACCCGGCGTATGTTCAGATTGAGTTTCAGCAACCCTATATGGTCTCGAACTTCTATCTGCAGGTGGCGGAGCGGTCGGAGTTTCGGATCACCTGCGCCGATTCGCTGCAGGATTTATGGGATCAGGCGCGCAGTTTTCGCGACCTGACCGGTTCGCGAAAAACGGACGCGCAGGGACGCGCGATCGTTCGTCTGTCCAGGCCGATCCGCGCCAGAGTCTTTGTGCTGGATGCTCGGCGACTCGTTGGAGATGACTACGTTCATCTGTTCGAATGGCAGTTCTGTCGGTTGGTTCCCGCAGAGACATTGCGACTTGAGACGATTCCTCAACGACCGGAATGGAAACCTGGATCCATCTTCGCGTCCGGCGGAGTAGTGAAACTACGCGCCATTGCCGGAGCGAAGGGTGTGGAGATGGATGTCACGGAAAAGGCGCGTTTCTCCGGTCAGGGCTTTCGTCCCTATCGTCGCGGATTTCCCGGCGAACTGCTCGCGCCGCAGGTGAAGGAGAATGAGACACGCGAAGCGCTCCTGCAGGCGAACTATTCCGGTCTATCCTCCTCATTACCCGTTAAAATCCAGGGGTGGGAACGGAAGAACCAACATACCGATCTGGATGTGCTGTACATAGAACGCCTGCCGCGTCTCGACTACGATGCTCCGGACAGAGGGAACGGTCCGGGATGGCCCGCAGAAGGGCAGCGCGTAGAGTGGGTCGCGCATATACGCAGTTATGGCGCAGCGACGCGAAATCTCGCATTCGAATGGAGGCTCGACGGCAGAAAGGTGTCGGAGGGGAAAATCTCCCGGATTGCCCGTAACGGGAGATCGGAAGTCCGATTTCCCTGGAAGTGGGAGCAGAAACGTCATACTCTGGAGTTCGTTATACTCCCGGATAGTCAGGACAGCGTGGCAGGCAACAACCGAAGACTGATTTATACAGACGCTTTAACAGTTGGATTCTGGATCGAGGAGAAGCTCGCGGACTACTGGCACGATCATCAGTACGAACAGAATTCACAGAATAACAGCTTCGAGGACTGGGCGCAGTGGATGATCGAACAGTGGAACCGGCTTATGGCAGAGGCGAACCATCCTCTCTCTCCAGACGGGTTAATGGATCGCTGGCGATTGGATCGGGTGATAGTTGTCCCGACCGGCGCGCTTCCGTTGTCCGGCGGACTTCCGAGTAATAATCCCGATAACCGCGACAAGACGGTGGATATCATCTGGGGATTTAACTGCGATACAGATGCTCGTATCAGCGACTACTGGAAACGGACTCCCTGGACGAAGGGGCCTGTTGCGGGAACGCCTGCCTTCTATATTGACTGGGCGCTGCTGCATGAACTATCACATGCGCGTTATCTGATAGACAGTTACGGTTTTGATGTTCATCCGGACAGCGTGAAGATTATGGATGAGCGCGGTTCTCATGCGACGGAGACCGGGGAGATGAAAGCCGTTCTACCTCATTTCAACAAGTATCGCGGCTTGATGGGCGGAGGTATTATTCCGTATTATGACGAGTATACTGCCGGAGCGCTGGAGAGAATCAAAGGACGACGCGCGCGCGGCGGAAACTACAATTCTCCGACGGTGATCGGGGAGTATATTCAGGAACTGCCGGAGAGCAACATCATTACTTTTCTCGATCCCGATGGGAATCCCGTTGCAAATGGGAAACTGGCGATCTGGCAGGCAAAACCGCGTCCTGACGCCTGGTATGGAAAGCTCTTTGAGGGGAAGGCGTCTCTGGAGTATTCGTTGGACGAACAGGGAAAAGTTACGCTGCCGCGTAACCCTTTCGGCAGAGACCCGCTGAAACACACCTATGGCGATGCAAATACCGTGATGTTGATGCGGATTACCGTCAACGATCAGATTTACTATCATTTTCAGGAAGTCTCCGATTTTAATCTTGCCTACTGGAAAGGAAACAAGAAAAACGCCTTCTATACTATCCGTCTATCACCCGCGAAAAGAGGCAGCCATGCAAATTGAGATCAATACCCGTGCATTTGACTATCCGCATATCAAACTACCCGGCGTCTATACCGTGCGTCAAAAGATAGAGGCTCCGGTTCTACAGGACATCGAAGGGGCAACGCTGGCGGCGGTGGAGGGGTTGCTGACCGATCCACGTCTGCGTCCCGGCGCCTCTGTGGCGATAGGCGTAGGCAGTCGGGGGATAAATAACATTGTTACCATCTTGAAAGCGGTCATTCGGGAGTTGAAAGAGGGCGGAGCGGACCCGTTTATCGTGCCCGCGATGGGCAGTCATGGCGGGGCGACTGCCGAGGGACAGGTAGCCATTCTGCGCGATTATGGGATAACGCCGGAGACAATGGAGGTTCCCATTCAGGCGACGATGGAGGTGGCAAAGGTTGGCGAACTGGAGGACGGCTATCCTGTCTACTTTGACTGCAATGCGCTGGATGCAGATGCGGTGATTGTTGTCAATCGCATCAAGCACCATACCGATTTTGCGGGAGAGATCGAAAGCGGGCTGGCAAAGATGTGCGCGATCGGGCTGGGAAAGCAGAAGGGCGCGGACTCTATTCATCGCTTCGGCGCGGACGGTCTTCGCAATACGATGCCGAAAGTTGCCAGAAAGCTGCTGGAGTCGGTCAACATCGTTGGCGGTGTGGCGATCCTCGAAAACCAGTTTGGTCAGACCGCTGAGATTCACGGGGTATTGGCGGATGGGGTCGGGAGAGAGATTGAGAAAAACCTTCTGGCGCGCGCGCGCGCGCTGGCTCCGCGACTTCCCTTTGAGTCGCTTGATGTTCTGGTGGTAGACTACATGGGAAAAGATATTTCCGGTTCAGGCATGGATACCCATGTCATAGGACGGGTACGAATGCCCTCCATTGAGGAATCCACCTGGGATGGTCCGAACATTCGTATTGTCTGTGTGCTGGACCTTACCGAAAGATCGCATGGAAATGCCGCAGGGATTGGCCTCGCCGACATGACCACGCGCCGATTGATCGAGAAGATAGATTTCGATGTAACCTATACCAATCACCGAACTAGCGGAGAAGGAGGCGTGCTGCGGGGAGGTTTGCCTATCATTCTGGATGATGCAGAGATGTGCGTTCGAGCGGCTATTGGCTCCTGCGGACAGGGCTGGCATGAAAAGGCGCGTCTGGCGCGCATTCGCAATACGGAGTTTGTAAAGGTGTTCGAGGTTTCCGAATCCATGTTGGAAGAGGTTCGCGCCCGTGACGATCTGGAGATTGTAAGTGACCTGCACCCTCTGGATTTAACTCGATCTCCCGGCTCTTGATAGATAATATTCGAGAAGGATATTTCCATTCCGCGAAGTTATGATGTTATTGTGATAGGAGGAGGACCTGCCGGAGCCGCCAGCGCGATTTTGCTGGCAAGAAAAGGCTGGGAGGTTCTCCTGCTGGACAGAGCGCGTTTTCCGCGCAATAAGCCCTGCGGGGAGTTCCTCACACCTGGCGCAGAGCGAATTCTGCACTCGCTGGGCGTATGGGAAACGCTGCAGGAACAGGGAATCCATCCCGTTCATCGCCTGAGAATTCACACCAAGCATCGCATTGCACTGTATCATGCTCCCGAAGACAATCAGCTGGTGGGATGGACAATGAGACGCAAGAATCTCGATGCCATTCTATTGGATCGAGCGCGATCCGTCGGCGTTGAGGTGAAGGAATCGGTTACTTTTCGTTCCCTAATACGTGAGTCCGGGCATGTCAGAGGCGTTCTCGCAACCGAACAGTATAACATTGGGTCTGCCTGGCGGTCTCGACTGGTGATTGGCGCGGATGGATCGCGGTCGAAAGTGGCTCGTGAGATGGAGGTAGTTAAGCCTGTCCGCCGACTTCAACGGCTGGCAATCGTGACGCACTGGCGCGATCTGGATTTGGAGTGCGGGCTGGAGATGCGTTCTTCCGGCAGCGTGGTTTGTGGAGCGGGTGCGCTGGCGGATCACTCTGTCAATCTGACGCTGGTTGTCCCCATGAAGGAATCGTCCCAAATTGCCGGGAGAGCCGCCGAGTATTTCCAGGATCAGATAGACCGCCATTTCCCCGATCTTGCTGAAAAACTACCGACGAGTAGACGCGAACCTGATCTTCTGACAACGAACTGCTTTGGTCACTACTGTCGTCGAACAACAGATTCTGGCGTAATGCTGGTAGGAGACGCCGCCACATTTATTGACCCTTTCACGGGAGAGGGCGTCTACTACGCGCTTCGCGGCGCAGAACTTGCCGCAGAGACCGCCCATCAGGCTTTATCAGCAGGAGATACTTCCGCAGACTGTCTGCTGCATTATAATCAGGCGCGGAATGAACTGATGTGGCGTTACCTGTTATGCGGGTTGGTTCAGGGGATTGTACGAACACCGACCCTGATGAATCTGGCGGTCCGTCGGCTCAATCGTCATCCCGGATTACGGGAACGACTTTTTCAGGTTCTGGGGGATATCGAATCACCTTCTCGAACGCTGCATCCCGGATATTTTCTGCGACTGCTGCTTCCAATTTAATCGGTCAGGGCTATGCAAACCGAAAATACCATTCTCATTCGTGGTGACAGGCAGAGAATCTTTCAGCTGGCAGCTGACATTCAGGACTGGACCAGAATACTGCCCCATTACCGATATGTGGTGGTTGAAGAGCAGTCAGAGCGTTGGAAAATCGCCCGAATGGGGGCTCGTCGTGACTGGTTCCCGGTGAAGTGGCGCGCCCGACAGGAACTCCTGCCGGATGAGTATCGTATCCTCTTTCAGCACATTGGCGGTATCACAAAGGGAATGTACGTTGAGTGGAGACTGATTGAGGAAGGCGATAGCGTTCGCGTTACAATCTCTCATTCGCTGACTTATCCCGTCCCGATTCTCGGTCCGCTCTTTGCCGAGTGGGTGGTCGGGAGGCTTTTCGTACACTATATTGCTGGAAAGACGTTACGATGCATCAAAGCGATGGTAGAAGTTTCGGAACAACAGAACGCCGCGTCGTAATCACTGGTCTGGGAGTGGTTAGCGCGTCCGGAATTGGCGCGCAGGAGTTATGGCGAGGTCTGCAGCAGCGAAAGTCCTCCATCCGAAAGATCACCCGTTTTGATACTTCTCAAAGCCCCGCTCAAATCGCCGCCGAGGTAGACCGATTCGACCCCTCCCTGTTTCTGGATACGAAATCCCTCCGGCGCATGGATCGCTGCTCTCAATTTGCCGTACACGCCTCCGGTCTGGCTATTCAAGATGCCTCCCTTAACCTACTGCAGGAAGATTGTTCACGAATCGGGGTCTGTATCGGCAGTGCATTAGGAGGAGCGGCATTTGCCGAACAACAGCACACGCAGTATATCCGTGAGGGGGTTCGCTCCGTGGAGTTGCAGCTTGCTCTACAGATGTTCGTTGGCGCTGGAACCTGCTGCACAGCGATTCAGTTCGGGTTGACCGGCGTTAGCACGGCGAATGCCGATAGCTGCGCTTCAGGAACTATCGCAATTGGTAATGCTCTACGCGCCATTCAACGCGGGGATGCGGATGTGATGCTGGCGGGGGGCGCGGAAGCGCCGCTTGCACCGTTGTGTCATGGGGCTTTTGCGCTGATTCGCGCATTGTCAACGCGCAATGAGGATCCTGAACGCGCCTGTCGCCCTTTTGACCGGGATCGCGATGGCTTTGTCATGGGGGAGGGAGCGGCCGTGCTGGTTTTAGAAGAGAGGGCGCGCGCCATTCAACGCGGTGCGCCAATCTATGCAGAGATTATCGGCTTTGCTTCTACCAATGACGCCTATCATATGACCGTTCCCCGCCCGGATGGAGCTTTCGCCAGTCGCTGCATTTCGCTGGCGATGCAGAATGCAGGCATCCAGCCTGAAGAACTGGACTATATCAACGCGCACGCCTCCTCAACATCTCTTAACGATTCCACCGAGACACTGGCGATCAAAAAAGCTCTGGGTGATTACGCCTATCATGTTCCCATCAGCGGTACGAAACCCTTTCATGGTCATGCGCTTGGCGCAACTGGAGCCATTGAAGCGGTTATCTGCTGTCTTGCACTGAAGAATCAGACAATCCCTCCCACTCTCAATCTGGACAACCCTGATCCGCAGTGCGATCTGGACTATGTGCCGAACGGTTTCAGGCAGAAGACACTCCGAACAGTTCTGTCCAACTCATTTGGCTTTGGAGGGATCAACGCCTGTCTGATACTGAGAAAAGAGGAGGTGAAATGAAAATACCTTCTCAGGAATGGGGGAGAGGTCCACACTATTTCCAAAGCATCTTTCAAAAAGAATCAGGTGTTTGGCAGTCTTCTGGCAACAATTCGAAAGCCTTTTTCGTTGCTGCAGACATCCGGTAAAAAGGCATCACGATATGATAGAAGAAGAAGCGCTGTGCTGGCGCTGTACCATGATCCTCCTCGCACTACGCGCATCTCAGTGGAATTCAGGCGATTGCGCGCATCATGATCCTGGTAGGGGTTATCCCTGCTATAAGGCTGATGGATACTGAGCGTCCACTCCGCCACATTGCCGGACGTGTGATAAAGACCGTAGCGGTTCGGACGATACTTGCTTTGTGACACGCCAATGCCTACAACGGTGATGGGGGCATCCGGGTTTTTCTTCCAGTTATACAGACTTCCCTCCCGATCGCTGACCACATTGCTCAAGCCATAATCCAGGTGGTCTGGTCCCCGCGCCGCCTTCTCCCACTCCGCCTCTGTTGGCAGAGAGTATATCCACTTCCTGTCGCCAATTTTGCGAGTGAGCCACTGGCAGAAGGCAGCCGCCTCATACCAGGTTACCTCCGTAACCGGTTGATCCGGTTGCCCGAAACGCTTCCACAACGTATCCCCCTCCTTGATGGTGGATAAGGCGCGGGAAGGATTTCTGGATCGCCATTTTCTTCCCTCTTCACTCCAGTTGGCATCATCAACATAACCGTCCTTCGCGACTTGAAAGGCGCGAAACTCCGCATTCGTCACTTCAAAAGGCGCTATAAAGTAGGCAGGAAGCCAGACGTAGTGTGGTTCTCGCGGGTTGTGTTTATCCCCGATCACAAAGCTTCCAGCAGGAATATAGACGCATTCAGGCAATTCGCGTAGCAAACGAGGAGGATATTCTGTTGGCATCCGACGCAGGGTGATGGCAAGCGCTCCGTCACGATCCGGTCCGGAGCGGTAGCCGAGGATGGAAGCGGGATAGTACAGGATGTTCTCCCCATGTTTTACCTGAAGAAAGTAGTTGCCAGCGGACAGCCAGATGGGAAAACTATCGGTAATGGTTATCGCCTGCGCCATCTCCAGTGTCTCGCCCGCTTTATACAGGGTAAATGATAACGATTCGTCTTCGCTGACGACCACAAGTAGAGTCTGCTCTTTTTCGTAGTGAATGTTCTCTTCTTGCTCTACTTTCTCACGCCAGCGCGCATAGGTCGCATAGGCGATCCAGAGAAAGATTATGACGACAGCAATCCAGAGCCATTTTTTCATGGGAGCATCCACAGACTATGGTAGAAAGCATCCAGGGTACTCAGATATCCTGTCGCCTTAGAAATCGGTCTGCAAGCAAGACGGGAGCTACGATCCAGAAGAGCAGACCGGATATAAGCGCCAGAATGCCAAGCGTTTCGCCCTGTAGAGTGCGCATCAATGCCGCGCCTCCAGCGCCAAATATCTCCTGTCCGTTTAATGCGATCAGACTGGCGACTCGCGTCATGTCCACTGGATTGCCAAACAGCGACAGCACCAGAAACTGATTCGCAGTTCGTTCACGGAAAAGAAACGTCCCGCCAATCACGAGTAGATCGTAGAACAGTACAAAGAAAAACCAGACAAAAAGAGAAGCGCCTAACGCTTTTGTCTTTCGCCTGCAGAGCGTGG
>CAYSDM010000013.1:28646-84321 GCA_964429855.1 uncultured Chthonomonadaceae bacterium | reverse complement strand
ACTCGGAACGGTGATAGACCTGCTTACGGCGTTCTATCGCGATCTTCTTACATTACGACTCCGCGATTCCGATGCAGAGATCGTACATGAAGACCGCCGTGAGAGACTGCTTGCTATTGCGAGAATCTATTCGGAAGAGCGTTGGATGATCAGTCTGGAGATGCTGCTGCAGGCGCGTCGCATGATTGATCAGAATGTTAGTATTCCGCTCCTTACGGATTGGCTTGCCACCGGACTGGTCGTCGGCAGCGAACGTTCATCCTCACTTCATGGACGAAAATAGCGTTTCAGACAGGAGATATTCATGCCAGCCATCAAAGAAGGGGATCGCGTTCGGATCAAAACCCGCGAAACCACGCCAGAGGACGTAAAATCGGGTCTTTACTACTCGCATTTCGCCGGACTGACAGGAACGGTCTATAAAATATATAGCAAAGAAGAGGTGACCGTCGAGATAGAAACGGAGAGCCTGACACGCGAAGTTCGACAGCGTCATGAGAAGATACGTGATCAGATGAAGTCGAAATGGCTGGATGGTCTGTCGGAAGAGGGGCGTTCCAAACTGACAGACCGCGAGAAGGATTTTCTCCTGCGATACATGGTGCTCACAGGGTTGGGCGACCTGGAAAAGATCGGTCCACGTCCTGTCATCGAAACGCCTGTAACAGCCACCGTTCCCGAACCATCTACCTCTGATTCCGGAAACCTTTTTGCAGAGCAGGCTGTTCTTGGCGGCGAAGCGGTTGTTCGCAGGGCAACCTCTGCCGACCTGGAAGCAGCGGAAGAGGCGGAACTGCGAAAACATCAGCGCGGTGAGTAGACGATTTAAACGGAAAGGATAGGATTACTATGGCAGAACCGTTAAAAGCTGGAGATCGCGTCTGCGACTTTGTCCTGACCGCGACAGACGGCCGTCCGTATGATAGCGCGGAGGCCCGAAAGAGAGGAATGCTGCTCTTTGCCTTCTATAAAAAGACCTGTCCGGTCTGCCAGTTAGCAATGCCCTACCTCCAGCGTTTTCACAGTCAATATGCTGGATCAGGTTTTCAGATATGGGGAGTGGTTCAGGAAGACCCTGCCGGAGCGACAGAGTTTGCGGCGCAGTATGGCGCTACTTTCCCGCAGCTTTGCGATCTGGAACTGGAAGTGACGGAGAAGTACAATCTGCGTTCGGTTCCGAGTCTCTACCTCGTTGACAACTGCGACACTATTCTCCAGAGCATTTTCGCTTTCTCGACCGATGAGTACAACGCGATGGCGAAGCGGATCGCAGAGCGGACCGGCAAGAACTTTTCTCCCATTGTTCTACCCGAAGATAACGCTCCTCTGTATAGACCGGGCTGAGGCTCTCGCCGACGCGCCTAGTTCAGGCGCGGATCTCCTGCCAGCAACTGTACGTATTGTCCGTATATATGCTGGACAACCCAAACCGTAAATAAAATAAAAAACCGCCGACGTTCTGTCAGGGCAAACAGATGTCGGCGGGTATTCAGATCAGATCACGCCTTTATGTATAACCGGTATGATTTGCAGCAACAGCGTGATACGACTTGAAAGCAGGCAACCAACCAGTTTTTTTTCCCATCCGATAGACGACGTTTCTGTTCTCTTTGTTCGCATCATATCGCAGATTTTTCATGAAACCGTCTGACCGCTCACCCCGTAAAGTCTGTCGGACAGGATAGGCAGCCTGTTTTCTGTTTCGACTCTCATCATCGCCTCAATCATGGAATCGCTTCATGCCAGTGGCAACCGTCTCCAACTTAACCGTTCGCTACGGGGCTAAAACCGTCATCTCTGACCTCTCCCTGACTGTACCTGACGGATGTACGGGACTGCTCGGTCCCAATGGCGCAGGGAAAACCACGTTGATAAAAGCGCTTCTCGGCTTTGTTCAACCGGTATCTGGTCATGGAAAAGTGCTGGAATTCGATATCGGCACACAGGGACTCTCCATCCGACAGAGGATCGGATTGATGCCGGAGATGGACTGCCATATCCCCGGAATGAACGGGGTCACCTTCGTCGCCTATGCTGGAGAACTGGCTGGAATGCCTGCCAATCGCGCCCTGCAGCGTGCCCATGAGGTGCTGGAGTACGCCGGACTGGGAGAGGCGCGTTATCGCAAAGTAGAGACCTATTCGACCGGGATGAAACAGCGTATCAAGCTCGCGCAGGCGCTGGTACACGGTCCGAAACTGTTAATTCTCGATGAGCCGACAAACGGTCTGGACCCAGCCGGGCGCGAAGACATGTTAAAGCTGATTCGCGATATCTCGCATGGGAA
The DNA here is from genome assembly GCA_964429855.1 of uncultured Chthonomonadaceae bacterium. GTDB lineage: Bacteria > Armatimonadota > Chthonomonadetes > Chthonomonadales > CAJBBX01 > CALLMM01. The sequence goes on along the minus strand of CAYSDM010000013.1, from coordinate 82,034 downwards.
AGAGGTGAATGTTCTGGTATCCTCTCACCTTCTGCCGGACATCGAACGCACCTGCGATAATGTGATTGTCATGCGAAACGGGCAGATCGCGGAGCAGGGAGATATCGCCAGCCTGAGGCTGACAGAAGGCATTCAGTACGAGGTGGAGCTTCAGTTTGCCTCCGAGCTATTTGTCGAAAAAGCGCAGGAGATTGGCATTACGGTTCTAAGGCAGGCGGCCAACCGTTACCATCTGACACTGCCCTCCGGCTCTGAAGATCCGGGGCGCACACTGCTGCTCTGCGCCCGGGAAGCAAATGCGCAGATTAGAGGATTCCATCCGGCGCGACGCTCGCTCGAAGACATCTTCCTGGAGGCGATTGAATGACCACCGGACCAGCCAGCCAGCCATCTCCCCCCTCTCCGGCTTCTCCCATTGCGGACCTGAGCTATCGAAACTACGACGGTCCGCTGAAGGCGAGAGTTTTTCGATGGTGGGTCGTCTCCCTTTCGACTTTTCGCTTTGCGATGAAAAGCGTCGCCTTCTGGATTCTGGCGGTCATCGCTCTGCTTCCCTATGTCTATCATCTGGCGATCTTCTATATCTTCCGGGCGGATGTCGGGGTGCGAGTCGGCATGATCCCGATCTTTGAAAAACCGCGATACGCCCTTCAATTTTACTATGCGATGGAGTGGCAGCTTTTCTGGATGCTTCTCATCGGACTGGTGATCGGCGCGGGCACCATCGCCAACGATAATCGCAGTAATGCTCTGATCGTCTATCTGTCCAAACCGATCTCCAAAGGCGACTACCTTCTGGGCAAATGGATGGGCATCTTTCTGGTGATGCTCTTTATCACGCTCATTCCCGGATTGATCGGCTACATCACCTGTATTATGATGTTCGCTTCCGACGGTTTTCTGAAGGAAGAGCCCTGGCTGATCGTTCAGATTATGGCGGGAAGTCTGGTTGCGCCTGCCATATTCGCCAGTGTAATCGTCGGAATATCCGCCTGGTCAAAGTCGGGAGTCATGGCAGGCGCTTTCATCGCCGGACTCTATATACTGAGCGGTATCGTCTCGGGCGTATTGACTGGCATCTTCTTTCGAGGAGATGAAGAGAGGATTATGCGCGAAGGCGGTTTGATCTCGCACTGCTCCTTCAGCGGGATCATCCGCGCGCTGCTGTACGATATCTACGGCATCAGCACAGGTCTTGTCAAGCGCACAAACCCGGATCGAACTCCCGCCGAAATGCTGAACTACGTTCCCCCCAATACCTGGATCATTGTCGCCATCGGGCTGTCCATTGTGATCCTCGGCATAGCGGCGGCGCGATATAAAATCCGAGCGGTGGAGGTGGTCAGAGGATGATCGCGTTGGATCGCGTCTCGCGCTGGTATGGTCAGGTTATCGGCGTCAATGATGTAAGCTGTTTGATTGCGAAGGGCATTACCGCTCTGCTGGGTCCCAATGGCGCGGGTAAGTCCACGATGATGAAACTGATCACCGGACAGATACGCCCGACGACTGGACAGATCACCGTTTTTCAGGAGCGCCCTTTCGCCAACACGCGGGTTTTCAAAAGGCTTGGCTACTGCCCGGAGATCGAAAACAGTTACGACGACATGACCGGACGCGAAGTGGTCACGATGCTGGGCGCGTTCTCAGGCGTCTCTTCAGACAGGCTGAAAGCTCGTGTCGCGGAAGTGATCGAGATGGTTGGCATGACAGCCAATGCGGATCGAAAAGTCGGCGGCTACTCCAAAGGAATGCGCCAGCGCATCAAAATCGCGCAGGGGATCGTGCATGACCCGGAGATTCTGATTCTGGATGAGCCTCTGAACGGACTGGACCCCGTAGGTCGGCGAGATGTGACCCTGCTGCTGCATGAACTGGGCAATCAAGGCAAGTGTGTGGTGGTCTCCAGCCACATCCTCTATGAAGTAGAGATGATGACCCGGAACATCCTGTTGATGAATAAAGGACGCCTGCTGGCGCAGGGAGACATCTACGCGATTCGCTCCCTGATTGACAAGCATCCGCATCGCATCGCCGTTGAAAGCCCGCAGGCGCGACAGCTTGCCAAGATGCTCCTGGACCTCCCTTACGTTCTCAGCGTGAAACTGGATGGTATCGAATCCAGCCGTCTGGAATTGGAGACCCGGCAGCCCGATCAGTTCTATTCGCAGTTTCCCCAGATTGTATTGGACGAAAAGATTACAGTCATCAGTTTTGAATCACCGGACAACAATCTTGAATCCGTCTTCTCCTATCTGGTCAACGGATAAGCGGGAGTAACAGACCGAAAGCGATGAGCGATCTCTACCTGCTTCGTGTAGCCTTGAAGGATATGTTCAGTTTCCGGCGTTTGCTGGTGGCAATACTGCTGGCATTCTTTCCGGCTGCGCTGGCGCTGCTGGTGCGTTTTGCCGCCCGCCGTGTTCCCTTCGAAGCGCAGCCTGCGTATGAAACGATGATGGAACTATTCGTCTTCGGATTCCTGCTGGTGATTCTGGCAGTCGTCTTTGGAACCGGAGTTGTCAATCAGGAGATATCCGATAAGACCATCGTCTATCTGCTAACCCGTCCCATCCCCCGCTGGCGCATCCTCCTGATGAAGTATATCGCGGCGGTGATAGCGGTAACCCTGAGCGTCTGGACTTCCGCTTCGCTTCTAGCGCTGGCGACCTATGGACTTCAGAAGACGGAGGTTTCGGCGACACTTCGTAACCGTGACTTTAAAGACTTTGACCGTTTCGCGATGAAGATCAATGCGCCGGAAGACCCGGTGGCGATCTATATCCGCCAGAACCTCGACGAATCGCTTCAACAGAAGTTTATGGAACATGATGTCAGTAAGCCCTGGCCTCGCGAGATACGTCAGGAGTTAGTCGCAAGCCTGAACAGGATGCTTAAATCCGATGAAAACTTCTATAATGCGGAGCGTTTTGAACAGATAAAATTGAGCGATGCAACCAGACAGCGCTTCGCATCGAAACCGACCGGTTCTTCGCTCGCGCTGGCAAATCGCGCGGCGCTGGAGGATGCATTCCCCAAAGAGATTGTCCGCAAGGTGGCGACAAAGATGCGTCTAGTGCGCGACCTTCTGATCCTGCCGGTTGGCGCGCTCGCCTACACCGCGCTCTTTCTGCTTCTGGCGACGATGTTTCGCTGGGCGCTCTTTCTGGGACTGATGTTCAGTTTCGGCTATGAGTCCTGGGTATCTACCCTGATCCCCGGATACTTCAAGCTCCTGTCCCTGATGAGCTACTTGAAGGTGCTTGCGCCAAGAGATCGTCTGGAAGATAGGCCGCCAAGCCCCACTCAGATGGCAGGCTTGCTGTCGGATGTAACGATTCAACCCTGGGCGGCCTGGACGGTGCTTTTCAGCGTCGTTGCCGTCGCGCTCCTCTTTGCCATGTTTATCTTCAGCGTCAGGGAGTATGTGCCTCGCGATGACGCGGGGTAACGCTCCGATTGACTTGCTCCGGTTCCGTTTGTTATACTAGAGCCATCCTCATATACCCTTTTGAAGGATGGCATTTGTGAATATTCAGCAGCAGGCTGCATCGCTTCGACGTGGAACCGCCAGTGTTACGCCGGAGAACGGCCTGGAAGAGAAGCTTGAAAAGTCCCGACGTACCGGGAAACCTCTTATTGTTAAACTCGGTCTTGATCCCACTGCCCCCGACATTCACCTGGGATTTGCGGTCGTGTTGAGAAAACTACGGCAGTTTCAAGACCTCGGGCATCAGGTCGTCATCATCATCGGTGACTACACGGCCCTTATCGGCGATCCCTCCGGGCGCTCCGCCACTCGCCCGATGCTCTCACAGGAGGAGATTGCCGCCAATGCGCGAACGTATGTAGAGCAGCTCTCCGTTATCCTCGACCGTGACCGAACCACCGTGCGATTTAATAGCGAATGGCTGGGGAAACTCTCCTTCGCGGATGTCGTCCGGCTCACCTCCCGCATGACTGTCGCGCAGGTGCTTGAGCGCGAAGACTTCGCCAATCGCCTGTCGCAGCAGCTTCCGATCAGCCTGCATGAACTGCTCTACCCGCTGGCGCAGGCATACGACTCCGTTGCCATTGAAGCCGATATCGAGATGGGCGGACTGGATCAGACCTTTAATATCATGGCCGGGCGCGAGCTTCAACGTGAACTGGGTCAGGATCCTCAAATCGCGCTCTTCATGCCCCTTCTGGTCGGTCTGGACGGGGTTAAAAAGATGAGTAAGTCGCTTGGCAACTATGTCGGCATCACCGAATCGCCTGACTCCATGTTCGGCAAGCTGATGTCCATCAGCGATGAGATGATGGAGACCTACTTTCATCTGGCAACCGATGTCCCGGTGGAGGAGTATCAGGCTCTTCTGGAACAGGCGCGCTCAGGACAGATGAACCCGAAAGATGTTAAGCGCAGACTGGCGCGGGAGGTTATCACGATCTATCATGGCTTGGAGGCTGCTGCCGCCGCAGATTCGGAATTTGAGCGCGTTCATGCGCGTCATCAACTTCCCTCTGATCTGCCGGAGTTTCAGGTCACGCCGGATGCGCTGCGTAACGGAACTCTCTGGATCTGCCGCCTGCTGGTGCTGGCTGGAATGGCGAAAGGAACAGGCGAAGCCCGCCGTCTCATCGAACAGGGAGGCGTTCAGGTGAATGGCTCGCGTGTCTCCGATTCAGCCGTAGAGTTTTCGCCGGATGATCTGCACGGAGCGATTCTACAGGTAGGAAGCAGGCACTTTCTGAAAATACGCAGTGATTGCTCCTAGTCTTAGAACGGCTGCATCGCCTGGCTATCCTGTCGAGCGCAGCGATACATCTTAAGATTCTTCGCTTCGCTCAGAATGACAACCGGGTGCGCTTCGCTCAGAATGACAACCGCCAAACTTCCTAAATGACGTAATTGCAGCCTGCTTGTCGTCTCAGTTCCATTGCTTGTAGACATCGAAACCGCTGGCATACACCCATCGGAAAGGATAACAGCCATGCGCGAGCGATCTGGAACGCTGTTTCTTTTGTGTATGGTTGCGGTCGGGATGGTGATCTTCTGTCTCTACGCTTTTCGCGCCCCTGCCCGTCGGCACCGAAAACCTCCTCCCATGCCCTCGTTCGTCGGCAATATCAACTCGCCGGAGATGTTCGGATTTGGAGATTCTCGCTTTGTGATGATGCCGGGGAGCAATATCCGAATCGCGCAGGAGCCTCGCCTATTCGCTTCTATGGTAACCCGCGCCGATGCCTATCTGATCTCCATCCGACAGGTCTATTCCGGCAACTACCTCCGCCATATCCTGCTTCGGAACGGAACATACAATGAACCGCTGGGGAAGCTTAGAATTGTATTGCAGACGCTGCCGCTCAAGGATAAAAAAATCTCTTACGAGATTGATCCAGCTTCAATGAAAGCGATGGATGACACCGGACGCGCTTTAATCGCGCTCCCTCCAGACGCCGAAACACGCAAGCCAATCGCCATCCCTGGCTGCAAGGTTCAGATGGGAACACTCGAAGAACCTGCTATCCCCTCACGCTCCCTCCGATACATCACCGGCACACTGCTGGAGACAGATGCAAACGGCGAAAAGCGACGAATTCCCTTCACGCTGACAAATATTCCTCTTCCAGTCGGCAAGCGGATGTTCGGCAAGATGACGGCAGGAGCGCTGGAGAGGAAAAAGTCGCAGAAGTTCCCCGATACCCTGACCGTCATAGTCGGTACGGAGGCGGAACGGCTCTCCTCTCTCGCAAAACCGTCGGCAGCGTATAGGTCGCTGCCCGAACAGCGCCTTGTCATCGCGCCTGATCTCCCCATGCGGATAGGCATACCCGATGAGATGAGCGACACCCGTATCTCATTGAAAGTAACTCCTGCCCCGATGGGGATGCTGAACCTTGAGGTGCAGGATGGCGCGCATACCTGGAAGGGAAAGGCGTTCGACAGCGAGCCGATTCTGATTGTCCGACCATGCATGTCGTCGGAGAAAAGTCGTCGTGTTATTATGCTGCGTATAGCGCGTGACACCTACTATCAGCGTAATATGCCCCCATCTCCGTTGAGTTTCATTCCACCTCCAGGGCAGGCTGGCGGCGCGATAACATCCGGCGTTCAGGTGATAGATCGCCCCTTTGGCGAGGGATATTCGCTGGTACGAATGTGGCGATACGAAGAGCAGGGACTTTCGGAACCAAAAGTGATGCGGATTCCGATCTCAGCCGATGGGACATATACTCTCCCAAACGTATCTCCCGGTCGCTACCGTATGGAGCGATTTGCGAAAGACATTATTCCTGTACTCCCCTATGATGAGATGCCAGGAACCATTGAGGAGTTCCTGAAGCATCGCTTCGAGGTGACCGGGGGGAGATGGATCGGACAAACCGCCGATGACATTCATGTTCGCAGCGGACAGCGAACGCAGGTTCCTCCCCTGCAATGGCTTCCAACCTCCCCTTCTCGCTGATTCGCGAGAGAATAGACTTTTTCTGTAACCACTACACCCGCTGACGGGTTAATTCTCACAAAGACGTCTGCTCAGAACAACTGACAGGATCTGAAACTGAGCGAAGCATCCTGGCAGGGATTACAGGCTAAATATAAAAGAATTCTGTGTATACTTTAAATTTACATTAATCTAGCAGGAACATAATAACACAGATAAACGTCTTTGGATTATAAATCCACTTTCGGAAGCGCGCTTCCGAAGCGGATCCTTCGACGGACGTGATTTGGGGAGGAGGAGCTGACTTCCCGGCTCCGGCGAAGGTAGACCAGGCCATGATCGGGGGGGAAGATCATGGCCTGTCTCTTTTTTATGTTATAATGATGTCATGCGGATCGAAGCGCAAGACCTGACAGCGGGATATGGAAACCAACCCGTACTGCGCGGTGTCTCTCTTAAGCTGCAACGCGCAGAATTTGTCGGGTTGATCGGTCCTAATGGCGCAGGCAAGTCAACGCTGCTGCGCGCGCTGACGCGATCCATGCCGTTACAGGGTGGTACGGTCTATCTCGACGGTGAATCGATTCACCGGCTATCTGCCCGCGATATCGCGCGAAAGATCGCGCTGGTTCCGCAGGCGGAACCGACTCTTTTTGAGTTCACGGTACGAGAGGTTGTCCTGATGGGTCGTCACCCCCATATTCACGGACTTTTCGGTGAGAGAGAGGAGGACTTCGCGATTGCCGCGCGCGCTATGGCGGCAACAGACACGCTCCACCTTGCAGACCGCCCAATCACCGCTCTCTCTGGCGGTGAGCACCGCCGCGCTCTGATCGCAAGAGCGCTTGCGCAAAACACCTCCACCCTTCTTCTCGACGAACCGACGGCGCATCTTGACATCACCCATCAAACCGATCTGTTATCGCTGATAAAAAAACTATCGGAACGCGACGGAACCGCCGTGTTTACCGCTCTGCACGATCTGAATCTAGCGGCTGAGTTCTGTGATCGGCTTATCCTTCTGGCGGACGGACACATTCAGGCGGACGGATCCCCGGATGAGGTGTTGACAGTCGAAAACCTGCATAACGCCTACGGCGTATCCGTGCAGATCGGACGAAACCCGGTTTCCGGGAGACCTTTTCTGTTCCCCACTCCTCCCATAAGCCGTAATTATTCCGATCACTCCCTGAAAGTGCATATCATCTGTGGCGGCGGAACAGGATTGATGATGTTCACCTCGCTCTTGAGGCTGGGCTTTCAGCTTTCGGCAGGAGTTCTGAACCGACTGGACAGCGATGAAGATGCCGCCGTCGCACTCGATATTGAGCATGTGTCGGAAGCCCCCTACTCTCCCATCACCATTGAATCGAAGGAAGCCTGCTCTCGTCTGATGAACCGCGCTGATGCCATCTTAATTACGGAGGTCCCCTTCGGAAAGGGCAATCTGGCTAATCTCGATCTGGCATTGCAGGCGCAGGCACAGGGAAAGACTGTCATTCTCCTGGGAGAACACCCCATCGAAAGCCGGGATTTCACCGGCAAAATAGCTTCTCAGAAGTGGTATCAACTCATCGCGCAGGGAGCGCTGCCCCTGAATACAGTGTCTGAACTGGAGCGGAGACTGAGTACGCTCACCTCTCATCATACACAGACCTAATAACGAAACCGGATGCCGCATATTTCTCTCGATACCATCAGGAAAGATGAAAAAAACAAAGAACAATCACGCAACGACAATCATCGCAGAGACGGATGCCGACAGTAACACACAGGCATTGAAGGCGTTGATTGTTGATGACGAACTGCCTATCCTCGAAGCCGTTGCCTATAACCTGCGAAAAGAGGGCTATATCTCCCTGACGGCGGCCGATGCAGAAGAGTGCCTGGAGGTGGTTCGCAAGGAGAAGCCGGACATCATCATTCTGGATGTCATGCTGCCCACCGCCAGCGGTTTTGAGATATGCCGCCTGCTTCGTAAGCAGACCACCATTCCCATCATTATGTTGACGGCGCGCGCGGATGAATCCGACCGTGTAATCGGACTGGAGTTAGGAGCCGATGACTATGTGACGAAGCCGTTCAGTATGCGGGAACTAATGGCAAGAGTGAAGACGGTTTTACGTCGAACCGAAAACACGGCTTCTCAACTCTCCACGGACAAGATCATCTCCGGAGACCTTACGATCGATTCAGAGAAGCATCTGGTGATCGTTCGAGGACAATCGGTAGAGCTGTCGCTCAAAGAGTTTGAACTGCTGCGCTTTCTTGCCATGCACCCCGGACGCGCCTTCTCTCGTCAGACTCTTCTTGATCGTGTATGGGGAGCGGATGCCTATGTGGGAGACAGAACAGTGGATGTTCACATTCGATGGCTGAGAGAGAAGATCGAACAGGATGCATCCACGCCGAAACGTCTCATTACTGTGCGTGGAGTGGGCTACAAATTCCAGAACGAATAACGATTTTCCGGGATGAATCACCTCTTTACATGGCTGTTTGCGCTCTTTGGCATCGTTGCATCCGCAGTCGCCTATCATTATTATCGGCGCTCAGCCCGGATAGAGACAAATCTTCTTGACAGGGAGGAGCAGAAGAGGATCTCCCTTCAAAAAGCGGAGGAGTCCCGACGGAGCCTGGAGAGTGAGAATAGTCGTCTTCAGGTCGAATATGAGGCGCTGCTTGATCGCTGCAACGCGGGCATTTTGATCCTCAATGCGGATGCCGTAGTGGAGCGAGCTAACCTGACCGCCCATCAGCTTTTTCGAGTTCCCCTCTTCTCCATGCGCGGAAGAACTCTTCTGCAGGTAACGCTCTCCAAAGAGATTGTGAAACTGTTCAAGCAGACGCAGAAGGAGGACTCTTCTCAAAAAGGTGAGGTGCGTCTGACTGGAATGGATGGTGCCGTTCTCATTGTCAGCATCTCTCCCATTCCTGTACTTCCCTCCGAAACTCTCACCACGCGCTATATTCTGGTCGCCCAGGATGTCTCCGAACTGCGCAGATTGGAGCGCATCAGGCAGGACTTTGTTGCCAATGTTTCCCATGAACTGCGCACACCTCTCGCCTCCATCCGCGCTATGGCGGAGACTCTACAGGATGGCGCAATGAGCGACCCGGCTGTCGCAGACAGATTCCTTTCAACGATCATCGGCGAAGCATTGAGACTCACGCGTATATCTGACGATCTTCTCGTTCTGTCGGACGCCGAATCGCAATTGCCGGAGAAGTCCGCCATAAACCTGACGGATTTAATTCTGGAGGTGGTTCGCCGATTTGAATCGCAGGCTCAAAAGGCGGGAGTACTTCTGGAGACCCGTGTTCCAGAACAGCTCATCACACACGGTAATCCTGATCAGATGGAGCAGGTTCTCGTGAACCTGGTAGACAATGCCATCAAATATACCCCCGTGAATGGTCAGGTGATGATCTCTGGAGAGCGCAATACCGATCGAATAGTCGTGCATGTCAGCGATACAGGCATCGGGATCATGCGGGAGCATCTTCCCCGTATCTTTGAGCGGTTCTACCGCGTAGATAAAGCTCGATCTCGGCAGTCCGGAGGAACCGGGTTGGGTCTCTCCATCGTGAAAAATATCGTGGAGTCGCATGGCGGACTGGTAACTGTCGAGAGCGAGTATAATCGCGGCTCCACTTTTTCCTTCAGTCTGCCTGTTTATTCAGATAACCCGGAACTGAAACCTATAGAAAGGGACAATACGAAAGAGGGATGACAGAGGCTTTTTCTATTTTGGAGTGTACGAGCAGCAGACGGAGGATAATCAGAGATACCCCCCCGCTGCCCCCAGGTTGTTGCGAGAGAGGGTCTCCCGCGCGTCGTCCTGCCGTAGATTGGCTTCCACATTCCTGTTCAGAATATTACCCTCGATAAGTGTGTGATCTGCCTTCGCCAGTTCAATGCCGATTCGATTATCCTGTATATCATTTTTCACAAGCGAATGATGATGCGGACGCAGTTCGGGCTTTCCGCAGAGTTCCTCCGGCATACAACGGATGCCGTGATCCTGATCGGCGGCAATTCGGATGCCCTTCCCGTTGCGCGTAAAGACATTTCCTTCTATCGTCCAGGCATAACTGGTCAGGTTCTCAGGATACCATTCGGCGAACTTCTCGATATATTTCGACCAGAGCAGAATCCCGTGTCCGTTGCCCTGGAAGGTGTTTCCTGCGACACGAAATCCATGCCCGTTCTCCACAGCAATCCCTCCCTGCCTGTTCATCACCATACGGTTCTCTTCGAGGGTTGTATCCCAGGAAAAACCGAGCCAGAAGCCGTAGTTACAGCGATCTGCATAGTTCTTTCGAAAGATGTTTCCCTGACAGAAGGTGGCCTCAAAGGCGATATTCGGACTGAGGCTGCCGTCGTTCTCCTCAAACAGATTATCATTACATCCCAGTTTTGCTCCATCTGGAGCAAGACCTGCCAGAAAGAATCCATCGCCGCCCATTCGCGCCGTGTTGCGTCGAAATATGTTGCGACTGGAGCCGGCAACCGCCAGGAAACCGGTTGCGTCCGCGCCCATGTGCCCGTAGTGAAGCCCGCCGTCACGTGGTTCAAATCGGCAGCAGTAGTCGGCAGAGTTGGCTTCGAACAGGCTGTCGCAGGTTCCAAACAGATGGATGCCGTATCCGCTGTTATAGTTAGCCTGATTGCGAAGAACCTGAAGGTTGGAACAGTGGTAGGTCAACAAGCCGTTCTGCTGATGCTGCAGGTCGTTATTGATGATCTGGCTATCCCTGACGCGATTTAACAGGATGCCTCCACCGTAGGCGGATTCTGCCGTTAACCAGATGTCCAGAAAGATGGTATTGGGCGCCACCTCGTCGGTTGCAGTTATCCTATTGTTTACCAGCGTCAGACCGGTGACATCCTCGGCATATATCCCGTGATAGTACTCCTGGATTTTTAGATTGCGAATGGTGACCCCGTTATGCTTAATAAGCGAAACGCCAGTCCCTGTGCGTTCCCCGCCGACCAACATTGCGCCATTCCCTTCCAGAGTTACCCCATCCGCCCCGATCACGATCCCATTGGGTAGATGGTATATCCCGGATGCGAAAGCGACATCCTCCCGGATAATCATCCCGTCTGTCGGAACAATGGTTTTCATAAATCATCTCCTCCGGCATGAGTATACTTGAACGTAAGTGTGTCCGACCGTTGTAGGTCAAGAAAAGGACGCCTTTTCGCGCAATACGAAAGGCGTCCCGAATGCGATCATTCGAACAGGAATCTAGTCCACCGGTTCTGGAACACGCGGGCGGGTCTCCTGCTTCGTCTCCTCTTCCACCAGTTTCCGGCGGAAGATCCGTCGGCTGACGAACCGGCTGAAGTCATCGAAGTAGGTGTAGACACACGGAATGACCAGCAGCGTCAGCATAGTAGACAGCGCCAGTCCACCGATGACCGGGGTTGCAAGCGGTGCGCGGAACTCTGCGCCTCGTCCCAGTCCGAGAGCCGTTGGCAGTGTTCCGAAGACCATCGCAAGGGTGGTCATCAGAATGGGACGCAGGCGTGTCGGACCCGCTTCCAGTATCGCCTCCGTGCGCGATAACCCGCGTTCACGTAGTGTATTGGTATAGTCCACGACAAGGATTGCGTTTTTCGCCACCAGTCCAACCAGCATGATAACGCCGATCATCGCCACGACGGTCAGCGCATGACCGGCAGCCATCAGTCCAAGCAGCGCGCCAATCAACGCCTGCGGTAGAGCGAGCATGATGATGAGCGGATAGAGCAGGTTATCGAATAGAGCCGCCATCAGCATATAGGTCAGAATGATCGAAAGCAGCAGCGCGCCTCCGATGAATCCCTGCTCATCCTGTTGAACTTTGTTTTCTCCTCCCCAGGTGTAGGCATTCATACCGAAGGAGATGTTTTTCAGCTTCTCGTCTATATTGATCTGCATATTTCCCGGGGCAAACCCCGGCGCGACATTGGCGGTCACAGAGACCAGTCGCTGACGGTCTCGACGGTCAATCTTGGTAGGTCCGCTGGCAAGAAAGACTCGCGCCACATCCCCGAGACGAACAGGCTGCATGGAACCATTGGAGCCAGGCACGCTGCCGACAACGATATCCCGAATGCGCTCGGTGTTTTGCCGATCTTCCTCCTGAAAATGCACGCGCACCTTATACTCGTTGCCTTTATCTCGGAACTCGACAGAATCGTCTCCTTCCAGCGAGACTCGCAGCGCATTTGATACCTGAGCCACAGACATTCCGTAGGCCGCCGCTTTTTCGCGGTCAATGACAATCTGCTGCTCAGGTTTTCCAATCCGGGTGGTGATGTCGGCATTCAGAACGCCCGGCTCTTCCTTGATGACCTGCAGAACCCTCTCCGCCAGCAGATTTAACTCGTTGATATTATTGCCTTTAATATCTACCTGCAGGGGAGCGCCGCCGCCGCCAAAACCGGTTACCGCAGCCACTTTGATCGTTGCGCCGGGAAACTTTCCGATTCTCTGCCGTATCTCATCGGCGACTTTGGTATCGGCGCGTCGGCGCATATTCTCTGTCTTAGCGACCGGATTGACCGAATCGAGCAGGCTGACTTTCGGGCGCAGCTTCAGGGTCATCGTGAAGTACTGCGGCCCCACATTGGAAGCGCCTCCAAAGGAACCGCTGGTCGCGCCGACGACGGTAAAGGTGTTCTCTACATCCTTCACCTCAGCTACGATATTCTCTACCTGCTTCGCAATGACAAGGGTTTTCTCGAAAGCGGTTCCGGCGGGAAGCTCCCCGATGACGGAGACCTGCCCCTGATCTTGATCCGGCGCGAACCGGAACAACAGGAGTGGCTTGCCGTTCATGATTCCAATGGTATAAGCGGCGAAGACTGCCGCAACCCCTCCCGCCGTCACCAGCAGACCCAGAACCTTATATCGCCAGTTCAGGATCAATCCGCCGATCAGGAAGATACCCGCCATTACCGTCGCGCCGCCATAACCGCGAGAGAAAGATCCGACAATCGCCAGGAAGACCAGTACCAGCAGCCCGGAGCCAGTATAGACGACGATACCGCGATATTTCAACGCCCAGGCGAGCGTGCTTCGATAGATATGCTCCAACCATGTATAGAATCGGTTGATCAGCCCGAAAACTCCCCGCTTCGCTTCAACCCCCTCGCCCGGACGATACCAGCGTGAAGCCAGCATCGGGGTCAGCGTGAACGAGACAAACAGCGAAAACAGGGTGGCAACCGCCACGGTAATACCGAAGGACTGGAAGAACTGACCGACGATCCCCCCCATAAAGGCGATCGGGACAAACACCACCACATCCACCATAGTGATGGTGATAGCGGCTAATCCTATCTCGCTGCGGCCGTTTATTGCCGCTTCCACCGGCTCCTCTCCCATCGAAAGGTGTCGGTAGATATTCTCCAGCACCACAATGGCATCGTCCACCAGAATTCCCACCGCCAGTGACAGAGCCAGCATTGTCATGGTATTGAGCGTGAATCCCAGCGCATACATCACCAGGAAGGTGGACATGATCGAGGTCGGGATAGCGATGGCGACAATAAAGGTTCCGCGAATATTGTGCAGGAATAGAAAGACGATGACAATCGCCAGGAAGGAGCCAAGGAAGAGACTGTTGCGAACATCCGTAACCGCCTCTTCTACTGCAATGGAAGAGTCTGAACTGACTGTGAATTTCAGGTCTTTTGGCAGCTCCTTTTTCAGCCGATCAATCTCTTTGTGAACATTATGCGCAACGGCGACTGTGTTTGCATCCGAGGTCTTCTGAATGACAAAGGATACGGAGTCGACCCGGTTAATCCGGCTGGTGTCTCGACGCTCCTTAATGGTATCTTCCACGGTGGCAAGGTCGCCCAGTCGAACGGTCTGACCGTTTGGCATACGCAGGCGTGTGTCTTGAATCTGCTGTGTGCTGGTGAACTCGCCAACCACGCGGATTCCGTATTCTCGATTTCCCTCTTTAATGCGTCCGACCGGAAAATTCAAGTTATTTCCAGCCAGCAGTCCGACAAGTTGCTGGATGCCGATTCCGTAGGCGTCCAACCGCTCTTTCTTCACGCTGACACTGATCTCGCGGACATCACCGCCGGTGACATTCACCGCCGCCACACCGGATATCTGACTGAGCCGGGGTTTGATTACATTGTCTGCCAGATCGCGCAGTTCGCGCCCGGGACGGTTACCGGTCAGACCATAGTAAAGAATGGGCTGCGAGTTACTGTCAAATTTGGAGACAATGGGATCCAGCGTATCGCGGGGCAGTTGAGAGCGGATTGCGGCCACCTTCTCGCGGACATCTGCCGCCGCCACTTCGGAACGAACGCCGATGTTAAACTCTATCGCGACAACGGAAGAGCCTTCCTGTGAAGTGGAGGTGATTGCCTTGATACCATTGACGCTAGCAACCGCGTCCTCGATCTTCTTTGAAACCTGCGATTCGATCTCCTCCGGACCCGCACCGGGGTAGACAGTTACCACAGAAACGAATGGAAAATCCACGCGAGGGTTCAACTCCAGGTTCATGCGGGCGACCGCGTAGAGTCCCAGAACACCCAGAGCGGCGAATACCATCAGAATAAAAACAGGACGACGTATCGAAACACTGGTTAGCCACATAGACTGCTCCTTTGATTCGGGCTGTCAGGCATTCGAAATTCCGAAAATCGGCTGCCGAACAGCCGAATCGCTACTGCACTTTGATCCTATCGCCGTTCTGAAGACCGTTCTGTCCGACGACTATCACCTTCTCACTCTCCTGTACGCCGGAGAGGATCTCCACATACTGCGGATTGGAATAACCGACACTCACCTGCCTCTCCTCTGCCAAATTACCGCCCTTCGCGACAAAGACGCGGGTGCGATTATTGACGGGATCGAAGAGTACGGCGTCTTTCGGAACCAGCACCGCGCCCCGGTGCGTGTCAATCAGAATGCTGCCTCGCGCAAACATCTGTGGCCTCAGCCGTCTATCCGCGACTTTGAAATCCACGCGAACGGTGAAACTGCGCGCCGCGTTCGAGGCAACAGGAAGAATGCTGGTAACCGTTCCATTGAACTTGGTTCCCGGAAAGGCATCCACCGAGATGGAGGTACTCTGTCCCGGGCGAACCTGCGAGAACTCGCTCTCCGAAATGGTTGCCTGGAAATAGATGGAGTTAGGCGCAACAATACGCATGACCATACCGCCGCCGCCTATCTGCTGCCCGGGTTCCGCCATCCGCTGCGCCACATACCCGTACATCGGGGAGATGATACGGGTATTGTTTAACGACTCCTGCGCTATCTGAAGCGCAGCTTTCGCCTGTTGAACGCCCGCCTGCGCCTGCGCTATGCCTGCTTTTGCAGTTTCCACGCCGTTGAGCGCCAGAGAGACGGCAGAGCGTGCATTCCGAACGTCATTTTCACGCAGACGAACCATATCCAGATCCGCCTCCGCTCTGGAAAGTCCCTCCTGCGCCTGCTGAACCGCCAGTTCCGCCGTTCGAATATCCTCTTTGCGCGCGCCTTCCTGAATGAGCGAGAGCGCCTGTTGAGCGCTGTTGTAGTTCGCCTCCGCGCTCTCCGCAGTCGCTTCCGCCTGATCCAACTGACTGGCGGAGATGGCCTGTTCCTTGAAAAGCTGCTTGTAACGGGTTAGGTCCGCGCGCGCTCGATTCAGGTTTGCTCTGGCGGCGCGAACCGCCTGCTCCGCCTGCTGTCGCTCCTGTTCTCGCGCTCCGGTGCGAACCACTTTCAGTCGCTCCTGCGCGGTCTGGAGATTGGATTTAGCTACCGCAACAGCCGTGCCGGTTGTTTTTCGAGTCCACTCCAGATTGGTCTCCGCCTGTCGAAGCGCGGTGCGAGACTGCTCCACGGAAATCTCCGCCTGTCGAAGCTGCGCGCGCGCCTGATCTTCACGAACACGGGCCGACAGCAGATTAGCCTGCGCCTGCGTGACCTGGGCCCGGAAGTCGGTGTCATCAATCTGTGCGACAACCTGACCGGCGGCGACGGAGTCGCCCTCTCGGAAGTTTACGAAAGCAATTCTTCCCGGCATCTTTGAACCGACTACCACATCCTGAAAGGCGACAAGATTTCCGGTAATATCTACCGTCTTATCAATATCTTTCAAGATTACCGGCGCAGTGGTCACCATGATGGCGGACGCTTCGACAACTTTTGCATCGCCCGGATTGGATGCGGCAGCCGGGTTCTGCTCGTTCCCTCCCCGACAGCCTGCCAGCATGAGCGCTGCAGCAGGTACGATCATCAGCGTTTGATACACCCTTATTCGGAACCTGTTATCCAGACGCTGAATAAAACCATGAAACCTTAACCTGTTCATCCCTGTCATTTCCTGTTCTGCGATGACGGACCGGGCAATCCCGGTCTGGCGGAACCATCAAATGCGTAGCGACCGATTGCGCGATCCAGCCTTGCCCGCGCATTCTGAAGGTCATAGCGCGCATTGATCTGATTGACCTGCGCCTGCGTGAGAGCGGTCTGCGCGTCGCTGATCTCCAGCAGCGGGGATGCGCCTGGAACCAGCGTTACGCCCTCTTTGAAACGAACCTGCGCCAGCCGATACTGCTCCTGCGCCTGAGTAAGGGCGGCAGTCGTTACATTCAATCGCTCCTGCGCTTCGACGACGCTTAAATATGCCTGACGGATCTCCAGCGCGACCGTATCCATCGTGATCTGTTTGTTGATCTTCGAGGCATCCACATCCGCGCGCGCTTGCTGAATGCGCGCCCGACTGACTCCGGCATCAAATATCGGCAGAGAGACCCGCGCAAATGCCGACCAGCTTGTCTGTTTCGGTGAAAAGCCGCCGGCGTCCGGTGCATACTGGAAGTTCCACGCTAGACTGACGGAAGGCATCACGCTGCGATGCGCCAGCGTTACACCCTTCTCCGCCGCCCGAATAAGCGCGTCCGACTGAAGTATCTCCGGTCGCATCTTGTATGCTTCCGATACTGCATCATCAAAACTTTTCGCGCTTCCCGCATTCGCGTCACTGGTCTCTTCGGTCTCAATCGGAGTGTTCTGATCCAAGTTCAGAACGTTATTGAGCACGGCAGTCGCCAGATTCACTCTGTTTCTTGCCGAGATGACGTTCTGCTGTGCGTTGGCGACCTCCGTCTCAGCGCGAAGCACATCAAAGCGAGTCCCGGTTCCAGCGCGAAGATAGGCTTCTGCAGTCGAAAGGCGATCTTTCGCGTTCTGGAGCGCCTGCTCGACAACCCCTACAAAAGCGCGCGCGCGCAGCACATCAAAGTAAGCGTTCTTTACATCAAGAACAACCTGATTTCGTGTCCGGTTATAGTCAAGCCGCGCCGCGATCTCCTGAAACTCGGATGCGCTGACTGCCGCGCCTATCTGACCTACAATATCTAAGGGTACAGCGGCGACAATACCAACGGTTTTCTGATCCTGACGAACCAGAGGAATCGTCTGGGGATCTCCGGTAGGTCCAGGAAATGTGACGGATGATCCCTCATCCAGTCGCGTAAAGGTGGTATCGGAGTTTATGGTAGGCAGATAGGCTGCTCTTGCTTCATTGACCCGCCCGCGCGCCTTTATGACTCCCTCTGCGGAAACGCGCAGCGCCTTGCTGTTTCTGAGCGCCAGATTGACTGCGTCATCCAGCGTCAGCTTTCGAGCCGTAGGGGATGATCCTGGCTGCGTGGTGGGAGTGAATGGATTAGTTTTAGTCTGTGCGAACGAGGATGCGGACCAACATATAGCAAGGGCGGCGGCAGCAACGGTAAATGGCGATAGTCTTCGGGAACCTTTCATCCCAATCCTCCTCCTCATCATGTGTCCGCCCCGAGATTGTGAAAAAAATCTCAAAATCGGAATGATATTACCTACTGTGACTAAATAATGTCAAGCCGCTTGTGAGAAAAGACTCAGAGATTTCCGGTGATGCCCTGCATGAGCAGATCCACGCTGCGGTTTACATACTCCGCTGTCAGATGCTCCCATGTCTTCTGGTTCTCCCGGTTATAGAGCAGGAAGACGCTGTAGGAAAATCCCATGAGCAGTCCCGCCGCCATCTCCACATCGGTCTCAGGCTTTATCTCTCCCAGGGATTGACGTTTGCGGAAAAACTCCACGATCAGTTTCTGGTTATCCTGTATCTTTTCCAGGTAGTGGCTTGCCAGTTCTGAGTTTCGCTGCATCTCTGCAGCACACATTCGCGCCATATCTCTGTTCTTATAGAGCGTGTGCAGAAAATCGCTCGCCATCTCTTTCAGCACCGTAGACAGAGGTACCTTGTCGTCCACAGATAGAATCCGCTCTAATGAATCCCGCCAGGAGCGCTCTCTCCATGTTGCATGGATCAATTGCTCCTTGCTGTCAAAGTAGTGGTAGAGCAGACCTTCCGTAACCCCGACTTCGCGGGCAATATCGCGCATTGAGGCTCCGGCAAAACCTTTCTCGGAAAAGACCCGGCAAGCCGCATCAAGAATCTGAGCGCGTCTCTCTTCCGCCTGTTGACGCCTGGTTCCAATGGATTCGGCTGTCATCACTGCACGTCCTTATTTATTAAACGTTTATTCAATAATACCCGGCAATTTATCAGCATCGCAAGGGTTAAGACATTTTTTCACAAAGTGATTTTACAGCGAAAGCCATGGGAGGCTTGAGTTGGATTATTTTAGGGAAGAGACAGGCAGTTATTTACTGTTCAGCAGACACTACGAGCCGGGGAAAATTGCGTTTCAAAAATACGTAAGATGTGGATCCTCTCACTCTGGAAGGGACGTAGAGAGAAGCGCCCCTTCCAGATCCTATGATCTTCAGGATGGCTGCCCCCACGCCGTTTCAAACATGGCTATAGCGTTCTCCAGTTTCACATCCCAGTGTAGTTCGGTAGTGGAACCCATGAAGTAGCCTCTGCCTTCCGTTGCGCGAATAGCATTCAGACAGGTCTCACGCACCTCTTCCGGAGTGCCGTAGGTTAAAAGCTGACTGACATCAATTCCCCCGGTAAGAACTAACCCGGGATAGGCGGTACGCAGTCGCTCAGCGTCCATTCCGGCAAGCGTTTCAAGCGGATTGAGACCGTCTATTCCCGTCTCCAGAAGATCGTCTAGAATGCTCCACAGGTTTCCGTCGGAGTGAAAGATGCAGAATGTATCCCGATGATGCCACGCCTCATGTAGACGTTTTAAGCGAGGCAGAAATACGGCGCGCAGCCATTTCGGAGAAAAGAGCAGGCTGGTCTTATAGGCGATATCGTCCGCCGTCAGCGCAATCGGGATCAAGCGAGGATTGGCGATCATCCTCACCCGACGAAGCTCTGCCTGGCAGAGCGCTTCCAGCCACTCCTCCAGCAACGATGGATCATCCTGCATCAGATAGGCGAACATCTCATGCCCTGTCTGGTGATACATGTGCGTTAAGCCGGGCAGGCTCTCGACAACGAGCACCGCTGGATCATGATGCGAATCGCCTTCCCGAAAGCGATCCAGTCTCTCACATACATAAGCATGAAACTGCTCTGCAAACGCGCGGTCGTAAACGATCTGGTTGGTCCGCATGATCTCTTTTTTTATCCACTCTACCAGCCCATCCAGATCCTGAAAGGGTCGTGAAACGATCCAGGAAGTCCATCTCTCCTGCCGGTGAACCGTTCCATCTTCTGACTGGAACGTGCGCGGGTTCTCAATAGGTCCGTCCGCCATGCGTGTCATATCGAGCGCGCGACCACAGGCTAATCCGGTGATGCGCGCTCCATTTCCGGGAGAAAAGCGTTCGCCCGAAAAGTGTTCGATGATAGCGTCGTTCTGCAATATATCGTATACCGGCACGCGATCCACTTCCTGAAAGTTCATCGCGCGCAGAACACGTTCCCGCTTCGACATTCTCATCTCTATCCTCCACAACTCCCTTCCTGCTGCCGATACTTGACATCAACGTTTAGCTATGCTAGGATTGTAGAACACTCCCCCATACACCATTTCGTTCAGTCCACATCATCTACCTGCAACAGGAGAGGAGGCTCTTTCGTGAGCAAACGCGCAATACAGAAGGCGGTTATTGGTCTTTTCACACTCTGCGGACTGGCGGCTCTGAATCTTCCCATCGGCTCTATTCCGAAATCAGTTCTTCAGCCAGAAGAGGCGTGGCCCGCACACGTTCCCAATGAACTGCTCATCAAGTTTCGCCCCGGAGCAACGCAGGAAACGCGGGACTCTATCCTCGCAAGAATCGGCGTTGTCGGACGGCAAGCGATCCATACGCGAACCATGCAGGATTTCGGCGAGGTTCCCATTCATCATGTAAAATCCCGCAAGAGCGTACTGGAGGCACTGCAACTGCTGGCGAACAATCCGGCGGTGGAGTTTGCAGAACCGAACTGGATATACCGACATCAGGCAGCCTCCAACGATCCCTACTACACTAATGGAAATCTCTGGGGGATGTATGGAGATGCCACGACCCCGACCAATCAGTATGGCTCTCAGGCAGGAGAAGCCTGGGCTTCCGGCAACACTGGCTCCAGTTCGGTGCTGGTAGGCGTCATAGATGAAGGCGTGATGAATACGCACGCGGACCTGGCCGCCAATATCTGGACAAACCCCTATGATCCGGTGGATGGTGTGGATAATGATGGAAACGGTTATGTGGATGACACCAACGGCTGGGATTTTGTCGGGAATAACCGATCCACCTATGACGGGACGGGTGATGATCATGGGACTCATGTCGCGGGAACCATCGGCGCGGTGGGTGGCAACGGAATTGGCGTTGCAGGCGTCTGTTGGAACGTGAAGATTATCTCCGCCAAGTTCTTGGGATCGAATGGCGGAACCACCGCCAACGCGATTCTGGCAGTGGACTACATCACGGACCTGAAAATCAGGCATGGCTTGAATATTGTTGCCACGAACAACTCCTGGGGGGGAGGAGGCTTCTCACAGGGGCTTCAGGACGCCATCGAACGCGCCAATCAGGCAAACATCCTCTTTGTGGCAGCCGCCGGTAATGGAGGGTTCGACGGCGTAGGCGATAATAACGACACCACTCCAAACTATCCTTCGAACTACCCGAATACAAACATCATCGCCGTCGCCTCGATCACCAGTTCAGGCAGTCGCTCCAGCTTCTCTAACTATGGAGCCACCACGGTGGACATCGGAGCGCCGGGTTCTGGAATCAACTCCACACTGCCGGGTCGGAGAAACTCCTCCACTTATGGCTCTTACAGCGGAACCTCGATGGCGACGCCGCATGTAACCGGCGCGGCCGCGCTCTATGCCGCTTCTCATCCGGGTTCGACGGCGGCGCAGATCAAGAACGCCATCCTGAGCAGTGCAATACCAACTGCATCGCTTTCCGGAAAGTGTGTTACCGGCGGACGCTTAAACGTCAGCGGCTTCTGAATCGAAAAGAGAGTAAAAAAAGCAGGGAACTCGAGTTCCCTGCTTTTTTATGTCCAGCACATTGTTAAAGTAGTCGGGATGGCTGTCAATCTGAGCCAAGCGAAGTACTTAAGATGTCTCGCTGCGCCTGACAGGACAGCCAGGCGATGCAACCCTTCTACCTTGACGATCAACTGGTATAAGCAGCGTCAGTCTTTTTCCGATCTTGCGGCGATATTCCCGATCCGAATATCTTCCTGCAAAACCCGTCTCACATAGTCGGGACTGCGTCCGGGTGGAAGCGGCGCAGCCCGTCCGACGCCTAATGTGTCCAGGTTCTGGTTGGCGATGTTGAGCAGGTGCCGGGTATAGGCGGAGTTATGGATACCCAGGCTCTGATCGCGCAGAATGAAGTAGTAGTTATGTCGAGCGCGTTTGATCTCAATTGGAACCTGCGCCTGTGGAGGCGCCGTCTTCTGCTTTGCGGAAATCAATGAAGTATAGTCCCACATATCAGGATCGCCAAATCGGCCTCTTGCCCAGTTCTCCATGCGGGTTCGCAACGAGAACAACTGCAGTTCGATAGCTCCGCGAATAGCCGACCGGGCATCTGCGTCCCCCGGCGTATGACAGGGCTGACAGCTTGTATCGAAGCTGGTGGTAAACGAGTGTCTGCCCTGCGGCATATGGCAGTGGACGCACTGACCGGGCGCATCCGAGTGGGCAGTGGTTCTGACAGGCGGTCCAGATCCTTCCACGCCTCCCACTCCCAGCAGCATATTGTACTGGGGACCGTTATGGAAGGGCGGACGTGTCGTGCTGGAAGAGATGGAGGCATCGTCATTCTTCCCGCCGCGAGAGTTATGACAGGTTCCACACATCTGATCCACTGCAGTATGCAGCTTGATTGGCGCGCCTGGAGAGATATTCGTGACATCCATGTTGAAGATCGGTCTCAACAGATGCTTATCCTTCCCGGCTTCGGTCAGATTTCCGGTCTTCTTGTGTGGATGGTGACAGTTTACGCAGGTAGCCGACTCTTGCGAAAGCTGAGCCGTCTTGATGATCTCATCATTGGAAAGTGCAACAATGCCGGCATCCACCTCGTCGCGAGTTTGTCCGGAAGCCAGTCTTTCATCCACAAACCGTGATCGGAAAGCGGCGCTGTGGCAGCGGAAGCAGTTCTTTCCATAGGTTGTAGGTGTCGTTTCCGCTTCCTCTTTGACCGATTCGACGATCTCAGCATGTTTGGAGACATCATATGCAGCGGATTTGGGTCCATGGCACTGCGCGCAGACAGCCGTTCTCGTCACCAGCGGATAGGTCAGGATGTTGTCTTTGGTAGGCGTGGCATTATGAATGCTTGCCGGACCGTGACACGATTCGCAGCCCAGTCCCGCCAGGGAGTGAAGCGTATCGTTGAATGCCGGAAAATCAATCTTTCCGGTTCCTCCCCCGTGACCTCCGCTATGGCAGTCTCCACACTTATCCGAGCCGACATAGGTCGCGGTACGCTGTGCCGCCGGGAGAAGCTGTAAGAACTGTTCCGACTGTCCGGGTTGATCTGGTGGAGGGGTATTAATCGGGCCACCACTTCCGCCGCACCCGATCAGCACAAGAAGCGCCAATGTGAGTACGCCCATGGTGGCTGTCAGCATAAAAAGCCCTTTACGTCCCATGACTCTCCCCCCTTAAAGGTAGGTGTTTTCCCTGATAACACAGTAGAGACTTAGAATCTAGCGCTTCCCGACAACATCAGGAGAGTGGCTGTATAGGACATACTGTCTACCACACTGTCCCGATAGAGCCAGGGAGCGATCGTCAGGTTAAGCTCATGTCCCGCAGGGAAGCGATACCGAAGATTCATTGTCAGGTAGCGACCGGTAAAGTTGCCGTCTTTTTCACGCAGCGGGTTGTCGTTGTCGGTGGTGAAATCGGTATAACTGGCAAGCAGAAATACCTGATCCGTCAACGCCCAACTTATTCCCAGCACCGTGACCCGGCTGCTAGGAATGTAATTTTCCTGGAAGGGAAAAACGGTCGAATCGGCGCTTTTCCCGGACCAGAACTCATAGTTATATTCAGCAAATGCGCTCAATCGGGAGTTTACTTCCCAGTTTCCACCCGCTGTCAGGAAATGAGAGGAAATGTCCGAATCGCGTATCTCGTTGGCAAGACGACGATGAGTCCACTGGAAGTAACCGTTCAGAGAAGGAGAGCCGCCATCCAGCTTAAGCTGCAGGAAACGGCGATCATTCCAGTAGAGTGAACGGTTATCCGCCGTCAGCATCAACGGAAGACTGGAGAGATGCTGTGTGGAGCCGCGCAGAGTCAGCTTGAGGTTTTTACTCAATCTTCCAGCAAGGCGTCCCTCAAACCCCCAGAGTTTAGGAATGTTGATGAACAGACGATCTCCGCGAATCCGCTCTGTCTCCCGATAGTTCATCCCGACCTGAAGCATCCATCGAGGCCAACGCTGAACCAGCTTTGTATTGAAGTTGTGCTGCTCGCGGACGACTGAGGTCTGAACAGTCGGCAAATTGAGCGAATCGTGGCGATAGTTCATCTGGATATCGGTATTCGGACCGACAGCCCAGTTAGATGCCAGAGAGATCGTATCAATATGATTGGTTAACGATGTCTGATTTATCTCCTGTGAGAGATAGGAGGCTTCCAGTCCCAATGTTTTGAACGGCTCCCAGACTCCCACCATACGCCAGCGCTTGATCGCGGTGTCAGGAAGAACCAGCGTGCGATCAAAGTAACGGAAATCAGAGAATCCAAGGCTTATCCTCGCATCTCCGACTTTCCCCTCCGCTGCCAGATCCCAGTAGCGTGTGCGCTGTCGCAGAGCCTCGCGCGGCGACTGAAAGAAATGGTTCTGTTCGCTGAGGCTGTAGACAGAGGATATCGAAAATTCGGGGGCGACTTTGAATTTAAACTGCGCTTTGCCTTCCTGACGATCACTCTCAGCAACGGGCGTGATCACGTCTTCGAGAAAACGGTTCCTTCGAAGCGATCCTTTAAAGGAGATATCTCCGAAAAACATCAACATCCGACTATCGGCATAATAGTCGTCGCTTCCTAGACCGATGAGATTATAGTCTCCACGAAACCCGTGCAGCATAGATACCGGATTATAGTGAAAACCCTTGAGAAATATGCCATGCGGAGGAGTGGCATATTGACGGAACTTGTTCTCATTGCCGCTCAGATCCCAGTTGGCATAACCAACTCCGACCTGAAACCTGGGAACGACGGGAGGCTTCTCCTCTTTTTGCTCTTCGTCCTTCTTTTCGTCTGGAGCATCTTGATTTTGCCACGCAATCTGGTTCGATTGCCTTTCTCGGGCAGGCTCTGCCTTCTCCTGCGCGGAGGATGTACTCGCCAGACCGAGCAAGAACAGACAGATCAGCAACGCTGCCCCTGTCCTTATGCGCTGTCTTGAGATGTTAGCGTTTGATTTCATGCTGCTACACCCTTCCGATAGCAAGTGAGAATTAACGGCGTAATAGTTTTCTGTCACGGTTGGAGCCATGAACGGCTACATGGCATCCCGTGTTCCAGCATGACTGTCCGGGGAAGTGCGTATTGGACTGATCCGTATGGCACTGCCCGCAGAGACCGCGAGAAGCCGTGGTCAGCAGGGCAGGATTGTGCGAACCGTGCGGACGATGACAGTCGTTGCAACCGTCTCCCAGCGTGCTGTTAACCGGGTCATGCTCAAACACGAATGGACCGGCAACGTCGGCATGGCAGGTGATACAGGCGGATTTATTCGGCGTGACTCGAGTCTGCTCTGCGCGTGTGGGATGCACATCATGACAGTCGGAGCAGTCAATCCTACCTTCCGGCAGCGGATGGTGGAAGTTATGTCGGAATTCGGACAGCTCTTTCTTATGGCACTTGCCACATAAAAGCGCTTCCTGCGACTTCAGCATTTTATTCGGTTCTGGACGCGCTACATTGGTAAAGCTGTTGATGATCTTCACGGCATCTTTGATCTTTGCTTTCTCAGCCGCCGTCTCATTTTCATGCGCCGCGCCGATGTGAACGGAGTGACAGGAGTTGCAAGAAAGATCAGCGCGTGCGTGAGCGGTACGGTGCCACTGAGTGGATTTCATGGTGTCGGTATGACAGCGAAGGCAGACTGCCGAAGAATCTTTTGCTTTCATCTTAGAAAGACCAAACACATCTTTTCCGCTCTTCGCCGCCTGTTCTCGATCCTCCACATGGGCTTTTCCCGGTCCATGGCAGGATTGGCATCCCTGTTTGTCGTAGGATTCCTTCGGATTGCTGCTGTAGGTAGAATGCGGTGATTTCTCAAAGCTCTGCGCGTAAGCCTGATGACAGGTTATACAGGCGCCATCGCTGGTGTAGTCTTCAGCTTTCGCTTGTTCAAATACAACGAGAGGATTGACAGTGCGATCCTGGGGCGTGACAGAACCGATGACACAGACTGTACCTAACCAGACAAGTGTCAAAGTTATGGTAAGTGAAAACATCCCCAGACGCCAGAGTTTCTTGCGCGACATGTCGGTCTCCTTGGGTTGGGACAGCACAGTGGACGAAACTCTCCCCGAAATGCGTCTTAAAGGCGTATTAAATTATTCTTATATTTCGTTTACATACCTTCCTGCACTTCAGGAATTAAGTACTATTTAAAAAGTACTTTAGTACTTCCACCGATAAACCAGAAGGACTGCTTTTAGATTTCAGGTTGCTGGTAAAATGAGGGCTATTTACGCTATACTGCAAAAAAACAGGGATGAATGGCATGTTCTGTCCACAATGTCAGGCGGAGAATTTTGATCAGGCAGTACAGTGCTGGAAGTGCAGCGCAGCGCTCGGGGTAACCTGTTCCCAGTGTCTGGCGCATGCTCCTCTTGGATCACGCTCCTGTCCATCCTGTGGTCACCCGCTGCCAGTGACGGCTGCGCCTCCCCCAACTCCGGTTGAGTCCTCAACGACATCCTCTCAGGAAGCAACTGCTTTTTCTGTGGTAACCGAAGAGCCACAAGATCATGAACATCCTGCCGGGCCC
Organism: uncultured Chthonomonadaceae bacterium; assembly: GCA_964429855.1. GTDB lineage: Bacteria > Armatimonadota > Chthonomonadetes > Chthonomonadales > CAJBBX01 > CALLMM01. The sequence continues at coordinate 55,201 of CAYSDM010000013.1, read as the reverse complement.
GTCGTCGCTCCTGAAACGCTGGCTGCCTCTTCACAAATTATCGAATCCGCTTCCGTCTATCCAGATACGAAGCAGGCTGCACAAGAAGATGTCTATCCCTCACAGACGGTCGGTTCTACCACCGCGCCGCCATCCACCGCCCCTCCTGTACCGCCTTCGGTTCCGCCCCCCGTCTATCTCCCTCCTGTGGAGGAGCAGCGCCCCGCTACGGCGACTCCCCCAATATCCAGAGGCGCAGAGAAGCAGCCTGTTGAAACTGGAACGGAATCTTCGCCCAAACCAAAAACAGGGCTGTTCATCCTCATCGCCCTGTTTGCCCTGATCGGATTTAGCGTGGTCGCCACGGTCGGCTACTTCACCCTGAAACGCTTTCTCCCCTCACATAAAACTACGAAGATTGCCCAGAATGAGGAGAACCAGTCAGGCGTAAACGGCGGATCAACACGCCAGCAACCCGATCTGGAGACGCCTCCTGATAAAAATGGACCTGTTGAGAGAAACAGAGGGATTATCGTTCCTCCCGATCCCGGCAAGAAACCCGGACCGACCTCCAAACCGGGTGGAACCATAAAAGTCACTCCTGTAAAACCGGCGAAAGACGAGCTTCTCCCGGAATCCCGAACACGAAACCTGACCGATGCCGATCTGAAGGGGAAATCCGCCTGGGACCTGACGCTGATACGCAATGAAATTTATGCCCGGCACGGGTACATTTTCAAACGCGCAGAGCTTTCAAATCACTTCAAAAAGCGCTCATGGTATAAACCTGTCACTGGCGATCAGGATAGAGTCTGGAGACTGATGTCGGATATAGAACGGCGCAATGTGGAGTTTATTCAGGAGTACCAGAACCGAAGTGGATTGAAGTCAGAGCGGCCTCCTGCACAGGAGTTTCCCTTTCGTAACCGGATACAGATCGCTTCCGCCAACCCCCTGTTTATTCCTCGATCTCCTTCGCCACAGAAACAGGAATCTCAGCCAGCGCCTCCCTTCCCTGCGCCTGCGTCGTCAACCCGGCGAAAACAACCGGTCATCTGCATTGATCCCGGTCATCCTTCCGAAGTCGGGATTGGAACGCGAGGGAAAAAAGTTACCGAGGTCGGAATTGCCTGGGAGGTTTCATTGAAGATCAAAAAAATCCTGGAAGAGGAGGGATGGACGGTTGTACTGACCAAATCGCGCGAACGGGAGTTCGTCAGAAATAGAGATCGCGCGATGGTGGCGAACCGCGCTAATGCAGACTTGATGGTGCGTCTTCACTGTGATTCAACCGGCGGATCGGGAACCGCCACCTTCTACCCGGATCGTCAGGGATTCAAGCAGGGAGTACGCGGTCCGCAGCGTTATGTCATTCAACGCAGCCGGGAGATGGCCACCGTCTTTCACCGCGCCATGATGCAGTCCTTGAAGGGATCGCTCAGGGATCGCGGATTGTCGCCTGATATGAAAACTCTGATAGGGAGCCGACAGGGCGCGCTGACCGGCTCCATCTTTTCACGAGTCCCGGTACTGCTCGTTGAGATGTGCGTTCTAACCCACCCCGCCGACGAAGCCTTCATCGCCACCGAAGCCGGTCAGATGAAAATGGCGAATGCTATTGCAGACGGCATTCGCGCTGCTATCCGGCTCTCCACCACCTCCGGCAAGTAGCCCTGCACTCCCTCGTACCCCTTGTACCCGTTGATTGAGAGGATTAAAACCGTCTATAATGAAACTCGCCGAAAACAGGCGGTTCTGAATTCAAATGACGGAGACAGTCAGGTGAAACTCAAAATCGGCATACCCAAAGGAAGTCTTCAGGAAGCCACTTTCGCCCTATTTCGTAAAGCGGGATACGAGTTCCGAATGAGCAGCGGACGCTCCTACCACCCTCACACCGATGACCCGGAACTGGAACCGCTGCTGATCCGCCCCCAGGAGATTCCGCGCTATGTCGAACAGGGGATACTGGATGTTGGTCTTACTGGAAAAGACTGGATCGAGGATAACGGCTCGGACGTGATCGAGATTGCCGACTTCACCTACTCCAAAGCGACGCTGAATCCGATTCGCGTTGTACTGGCGGTTCCCAACGATTCCACCTATCAGAGCGCGAAAGACCTGGAGGGCAAACGCATCGCGACGGAATATGTCCGCCTGACGGAGCGGTATCTACAGCAGAATGGCGTACGCGCCACCGTCGAGTTCTCCTGGGGAGCCTGCGAGGTGAAGGTTCCCCATCTGGTGGATGCCATCGTGGTTAACACGGAAACAGGCAGTTCCCTGCGCGCGCACAGTCTGCGTATTCTGGATACGCTGCTGGTCTCCACCACGCGCCTGATCGCCAACTGCAATGCCTGGAACGATCCATGGAAACGCGCAAAAACCGAAAATCTAGAGATGCTGCTGCGTGGGGCGTTGAATGCAGAGCAGCTTGTCGGACTGAAGATGAACGTCCCTCGCGGTGAACTGGAACATGTCACCTCGTTTCTTCCCGCTCTGAGAACGCCGACAGTCTCTCCCCTCTCCCATCCCGACTGGGTTGCGCTGGAGATCATTGTGGAGGAGCGCATTGTCCGCGACCTTCTTCCGCAGTTGAAACGCGCCGGCGCGGAAGGCATCGTGGAGTATCCCCTGAACAAGGTCATCTACTGATCGCGAGGGTAACATGATCGCTCATCTGAATGGAACAGTTGCCCGAATTGAGGCAAACTATGTCGTTGTGGACGTGAACGGCGTCGGCTATCGGGTGGTGGTTCCGATCAGCGCGCTCTCTTCTCTGCCGGAAGCGGGCGGAAAAGCCATGCTGTATATCGCGATGATTGTCCGCGAAGATGATATTTCGCTCTACGGCTTTCTCTCGCTGGCAGACCTTCAGGTTTTTCAGATTGTAACCGGCGTCACGGGAGTCGGGCCGAAAGTAGCGCTCTCCATGCTCAGTGTCATGGATGCGGGAGAACTGGCGCGCTCTATCGCAGGAAACGATGTGAAAGCATTGACCAGAGTTCCGGGCGTTGGTCCGAAGCTGGCGCAAAGAATCATTCTGGAACTCGGTGAGCGCATGGCGGAGTTCTCGTTCACCCACCGGGTGGATTCGGCGGTAACCGAATCTACGGCGCGCGAAAACGCCGCTTATGAAGATGTGGTAGAAGCGTTAGTCAACCTTGGTTACAGCAGACCCGATTCACGTAAAGCGGCGGAACGCGCCATAACCAATTCCACAGACAAGAGTAATACAGGCATCCTGATTCGCGATGCGCTCAATCTGCTCTCCAGTCGAGGACGGCAATAAGAGACGATCAACTAAGCGGTTACCACCTGAATGCCGATAATTGTTTGAACCATAGCGTTTGACAAACGCCTGATTATGAAGGAGTTAGAAAACGGTGCTTATCCCGTCTACACGTCACCCGCAGCTTTTACGACCGGACGATACGCTTCTGGTGGTGCTGGATATGCAGGAGCCTTTCCTGAAGAACATCTGGGAACGCGAACGGGTAGTCTCCAATGTCTGCCGAATCATGGATGCGGCACGAATACTCCTGGTGCCGACGGTTCCGACACTGCAATATGCGGAGCGCATGGGCAGCGTCATTCCGGAAGTGTCAAAACGGCTGCCATCGCATAGCCTGCCTTTCGACAAACTCTGCTTTAGCTGTATGGGTAGCGATGCCTTCCAATCAGAAGTTCAACGCAGCGGGAGAAAACAGGTTCTCCTGTGCGGTGTAGAGACACATATCTGTGTCAGCCAGACGGCTCATGATCTGTTGGCGCAGGGCTATCAGGTGCATGTCGCCGCGGATGCCGTCTCCTCGCGAACAGAGCATAACTGGGAGATCGGTCTTCAACGGATGTCACGCGCCGGAGTCTTTATCTCCTCTACCGAGATGGCGATCTATGAACTGCTCTATCAGGCGGGTACGCCGGAGTTCCGACAGATTCTGGAACTGGTGAAGTAGAGCTTCCTTACTCAGAATAGACCTTCGAATAGGAGGAACGCTGTCTCTCGATTGAAGGTCTTTAATATGTATCAAGATTGAGTAAGCCCGATTTGTCAGTCTCCTCGAACAAGACCACGAAAACTCGGAGGTTCGTCTAGCATGAATAAGCTGCCCTCCTCCCCCTTTGTACCCGTCCTCATCGCCATCCTTCTGACCACCGTTGGAGGTGTCAGCGTCATGGCGTTCCAGACGGATAGATCGAACGCCGGCGAGAGGATCTATCGCCAGCAGTGCGCCTCCTGTCATGGAGCAAAGGGAGAAGGCGCGAAAGCCTATCCGAAGCCGCTCACGGGCACACAGTCGGTAGAGCAGCTTGCGGATTTCATCTCGAAGAATATGCCGCCCGGACCGAAAAAGTGTTCTGTCGCCGATTCGAAACAGGTTGCCGCCTATGTCCATTCCGCGTTCTACTCTCCCATCGCGCAGGCTCGCAACAAGCCGCCAAGGATCGAACTCTCCCGCCTGACAACCCGACAGTATCGCAACGCTGTCGCCGATCTCGTCGGCAGCTTTCGTCCCGAACCGATAAAGGATGAACGGCGCGGCCTGAAAGGGGAGTATTTTAAGTCTCGCAACTTCCGAAACAATGAACGTCAGATTGAACGGATTGACCCGGTGGTAAACTTCGATTTCGGAACCGACGCTCCGGCAAAAGAGGGTTTTGATCCGCGTCTTTTCTCCATTCGCTGGGAAGGCTCTGTTCTGGTTCCTGAGACCGGGGAATACGAGTTTGTTCTGAGAACGCAGCACGCCACCGCGCTCTGGCTGAACGACATGCGAAAGCCGTTGATAGACGCCTGGGTAAAATCTGGGAACGAGACAGAGTATCGCGGCTCGCTTTTCCTGCTTGGCGGACGCGCCTATCCGCTCCGACTGGAGTTCTCCAAATCGAAGCAGGGAGTGGACGATTCCAACCAGACGAAGAATAAGCCTGTCTCGCCCGCCTCCATGTCTCTCCTGTGGAAACCGCCGCACCGCGTCCTAGAGCCGATCCCGCAGCGATGTCTGATCCCTTCTCGCGGTCCTGAGGTTTTTGTCGTCTCTACGCCATTCCCGGCGGATGACCGCAGCATGGGCTATGAGCGAGGCACCTCCGTTTCCAGAGCATGGGATGAGGCGACGACCGAAGCGGCGCTTGCAACGGGAGACTACATTACAGCCAAATTGCCCGAACTGGCAGGCGTTTCCGAGAATGCAGCCGACAGAAGGCAGAGACTACAATCCTTCTGCAAACAGTTCGTTGAGCGAGCATTCAGGCGCCCGCTCTCCGATGATCTCCTGAAAATGTATGTTAACCGACCTTTTGATTCCACTCCCGACCTGGATACGGCAGTCAAGCGCGTTGTGCTGTTGACACTCAAATCTCCGAGATTCCTCTTCCGGGAGTTGGAATCCGGCAAGCCTGACTCCTATACCACCGCCTCCCGGCTCTCCTTTGCCTTGTGGGATTCTATTCCCGATAGTGAGCTATTGAAGGCAGCGACGGAGGGGCAGTTATCCACTCCCGAACAGGTCCGGAGACAGGCGGAGAGGATGTCTTCAGACCCGCGAACCTGGTTCAAGCTGCGGGAGTTTATGCTTCAGTGGCTCAAGGTAGACCTCTATCCGGATCTGGTGAAAAATCAGAAGAACTATCCCGGTTTTGACGAGATAGCCGCCTCTGACCTTCGGACTTCGCTGGAGTTAACGCTTCAGGAGAGCGTCTGGTCAGAAAAGTCGGACTATCGAGACCTGATGCTCTCCAATCGAGTCTATCTGAATGGCCGATTGGCGAAAATCTACGGGGTAAACCTTCCTCCAGATTCGGGATTCCAGCCCGTTTCATTAAACGCGGAGGATCGCGCGGGAGTGCTGACGCACCCTTACATCCTCTCCAGTTTCGCCTATCTGGATGCAAGCTCCCCGATCCATCGTGGCGTGCTGGTATCGCGCAGCTTTCTTGGAAGAGTGATCCAGCCGCCTCCGGTAGCTGTCGCGCCAGTCGCGCCCGATCTGCAGCCAGATCTGACCACGCGACAGCGGGTCGAGATGCAGACAAAGCCCGCCGCCTGCATGTCCTGCCATGCCATGATTAATCCCCTCGGTTTCCCTCTGGAGCGATTCGATGCCATAGGACGGGTGCGCGCACAGGAGAAAGGCAAACCGATAGACTCATCCGGCAGCTATCTGGCGCGTAACGGGAAGACAGTCTCGTTTTCGAATGCTGTAGATTTGGGGCGCTTTCTTTCAGAGAGCGAAGAGGCGCACACTGCCTTTCTTGAAAAGCTGTTTCAGTACACTACCAAGCAGCCTATCCGCGCCTACGGGCCCTCAGCTCTGACCAAGTTACAGCAGGATTTCCGCTCCGGTCAATACAATATCCGTAAAATCCTGCAGGAGATGGTTGCGGTTTCAGCTTCCACACGTTAAAATAGAGAGCATCCACAATCCAGATATACCGTTACAGCGGATCAGGAGAACAAATACGTGTCAGAACTTAACACGCGAAGAGAGTTCCTTCGCAATCTCGGTCTGGGAATGGCGGCGCTGCCGTTCGTCACCAATCTGCCCTGCCTCGCCGCTGAACAGAAACAGCGCAAACAGCGTCTCGTCATTATCTTCAGCCCGGATGGTGTTGTTCCCAAAACCTTCTGGCCCGACGAGGAGGGAGAGAATTTCACCCTTAAAGAGAGCCTGAAGCCTCTGGAGCCGTACAAGGACAAAACTCTCTTCCTTCATGGCGTGTGTGATCTGATCCGCGGAGATGGCGACAACCACATGCGCGGCATCGGATGTCTCCTGACAGGTATCGAACTGTTCCCCGGCAACATTCAGGGAGGGTCGGACACCCCGGCTGGCTGGGCAAGCGGTATCTCCATTGATCAGGAGATCAAAAACGCGCTTCAGGCAAAACCGGCGACAAAGACCCGGTTTGGATCGTTGGAATTTGGCGTGATGGTTCCAGAGAGGGCGGATACCTGGACGCGAATGTCCTATGCAGGTCCGAATAAGCCAGTCGCTCCGATTGACAACCCCTACCAGATGTTTTCCCGACTCTACGGACGCGAGAAGGATCGGGAAAGCCTGAAGAGCGTTCTGGACGATCTGCGCGAGGACCTGAACCGTATTCGTCAGTCGGTGAGTTCGGAAGACCGCCGAATTCTGGAGGAACATACCGCGCTTGTGCGCGAGATGGAACAGGAGTTAAAGACCAATCTGAGCCGGGATGCCGTGCATCCGGTTCCGGTCATCGAGCCGGGCGTGCGTCGCGACAACGATAACATCCCGCAGATCAGCAAACTCCAGATTGATCTGATGGTTAGCAGTTTCATGGCAGACTTCGCCCGCGTGGCAACGCTTCAGTATACCAACTCGGTCGGACAGGCGAGAATGCGCTGGCTGGGAATCACCGAGGGACAGCATGACCTTTCCCATGAGCCAGACAGCAACGCCGACGCACAGAATAAGTTGACGCGAATCAATCACTGGTACTGCTCGGAGATCGCCTATCTGGTGAAACGGCTTGCGGAGACACCTGAACCAGGAGGAAACGGCAGCTTATTCGACAATACGCTGATCGTCTGGACGAACGAACTCGGTCAGGGCAATTCACACACACTGGATAATATCCCGTTTGTGTTAATCGGCAATGCGTCCGGTTTCAAGATGGGACGTTCACTGAAGTTGAAACGGGTAGCCCACAATCGCCTGTTAATGTCACTGGCGCACAGCTTCGGGCATAACATCACCCGTTTTGGAAATCCCGATTTTTGTGGTGCAGGACCGCTGTTACTGGGATAGCTTTTTTCTCCACGCAAGACAAGCCCTCCGTCAGCAATGAGGAGGGCTTTTTTCAGGTGTGGCATCCGCAAGTATGTCTCACGCCTCCAATCGCGAGGTGTTGCCTGACTCGATAACTGCGAGACGTAGACGGTGAAACCCTCCTTCTCTGTGAAATAAAGCATGGAGTAAGGTTGACTTTCAGAGCTATTGGGTTTATACTAACGTTGATGTACCTATTCTATGAAAGGAGCCTGGCTGCTGCACGGCCATATCGGGAGCATGATGCGTGACCTGATGACCGGATTGTGCCTTAACACGCTTCAGGGCGTTATTGCGACTCGATGGCTTGACACGTTTCACAGGGTAATGCGTGCCCGGCTCACGGAAGGAAGAGATTATTAACTCTCTTCCGGATTCCCCCCGAAATTGTGAGTCAACGGGCAATGCGCGAAATTGAGCGACGTTGCCCGTTGTTTTTGTTTCATCCCCGGTTGCACGTCGTTAAATAGGAGGAGCCATGTCGGAAATTGAATCTGCGCCGCGTTCCGCAGTTGCAGAGGGAGATGCATCTATATCCGAAACCAATGGCGTTCTTATCCGTATGGAGGCTGACTACGCTGAAGATGCGACTTTCGGCAAGCGTATTCTGGAAGTCACCTCGGAACTGGTTCGGATCGTTGAGACGGAGGGAGCCGTCTCATTCCAGATTCCCATCTCAGATATAAAATCGGCGCGTAATGAGCCGCTGGTAGGCGGGGGAAGACTGGAAATCACGACAAAAACGGGGGATGTGATCCCGATCATCACCTATTCGCTGACCGTCGCCGCCAGGTTCTCTGAAGCGGCGCGCGGGATCGAACAGCTTGCCCAGGGGGAGCCGCTCGCAATCAGTCTGAAGCAGGAACGAACCCGCTGTCCGAAATGCAATCGGCTGCTGCCGGAGAAAGACGGCATCTGTCCGGCGTGTATCCATCGCGGCAGAACGTTGATGCGCATTCTGCGCTTTATGCGTCCCTATCGCTTCCATGCCATGCTGCTGGCAGGGATGTCTCTGCTCACAACCGTGATCAATCTCGCTCCCCCCTACATACAGGGAACGCTGATTGACCGCGTATTGACCTCGCACAAAGACATTCCGTTACTCTGGGGCTTGATGATCGCCTGGCTGCTCATTCTCGCCTCCGCGATCGTCGTACAGATACTTAACGGAAGACTGATCGCCTATGTCGGGGGACATGTTGCAGCGGACATTCGCGCGCAGCTCTATCGCTCCATCGAGTTTCTGCAGTTAACTTTCTTCGATAAGAAGCAGGTCGGGGCGATCGCCAGCCGTGTAACCAGCGATACGGATCGTGTATGGGGATTTCTCGTGGATGGACTTCCGCACATCGCCACGAACTTCCTGTTGATGCTGGGTATCGTCGGATTCCTGTTCTTAGTCAACTGGAAACTCGCGCTCTGTATCCTGATGCCAGTTCCCATTGTGGTCTCGATCAGTGTTCGCTTCTGGAAGCCAGTTTCGCAGCTCTACCACCGCGTCGGGCAGAAATGGGCACGTTTTCATACCCATCTGAACGAGTCTCTGAGCGGTATTCGCGTTGTCAAAGCATTCGCCCGTGAAGACTACGAAAATAATAAATTCCTGCATCGAAACGACGAGTTAAAGAACGCCGGGATCGCGGCGGACGGACGCTGGTTTACCATCTTCGGGGCGATGTCGTTCTTCACCAGTCTAGGCACGCTGATAAACTGGACAGTCGGCGGATATATGGTCTACTCACGTCAGATGTCGCTGGGAGACTTCTGGAAGGTCAACGCTTATCTGGGTCTGATATACGGACCGCTTCAGTGGTTCGCGCAGGTGAATAACTGGTTCAGCCGTGCCATGGCGGGAGCCGAGCGCGTCTTTGAGGTGATGGACACCGAGGCGGAAGCCTACAACAGTGGAGGCAAAAGCCATCAGATCAAAGGCGAAGTGACCTTTGATAACGTCCGTTTCGGCTACGACAAGTCCAACCCGGTGCTGAAAGGGATCAATTTCACCGCAAAGCCGGGAGAGATGATCGGGCTGGTTGGCAAGTCCGGAGCGGGCAAGTCCACCACCATCAATCTTATCTGCCGCTTCTACGAACCGGACTCAGGAAGCATCCTGATTGACGGCGTAGACTATCGCGAGATGCCGCTTCAGGAGCTTCGCCATCAGATAGGCGTTGTGCTTCAGGAGCCGTTTCTGTTCAATGGAACCATCGCGGAGAACATCTCCTACGGGAAGCCGGGAGCCACTTTTGAAGAGATCGTCGAGGCGGCAAAAGCGGCAAACGCGCACAACTTCATCCTGTCGAAACCGGACGGTTACGATACCATCGTCGGAGAGCGAGGAGCAAAACTCTCCGGAGGAGAGCGGCAGCGAATCTCTATTGCGCGCGCCATTCTTCACAATCCCCGAATCTTGATTCTGGATGAGGCTACCTCCTCGGTGGATGTGGAGACGGAGAGACAGATACAGGAGGCCATCTCCCGATTGATCGAAGGACGTACCACCTTCGCCATTGCGCACCGGCTGTCCACCCTTCGCAATGCCAGCCGTCTGATCGTTCTTGAAAAGGGCGAGATTGTCGAGATTGGAACGCATGCGGAACTGATGGAGCAGCAGGGCGTCTTCTACAAACTGGTCGAGACTCAGTCTGCCGTCAGCCAGATTATTCAGGTTGCCGGATAATAGATGCAGTAGCTCACCTTGATAACGACATTTGATATAACGAAAGAAGAACGCTGAATGGAGATTCGACAGATTCGTGAGGAGGAGATGGAGACATCCCTCTATCTCACCTCACAGGCATTTTTTCACGGGCAGCGCGACTTGAGTCATTTGCTATCCCCGAATCACCCCGATCTGGCAGGATTTGGCGTGTGGGATGAGGGGGGAATGCAGGCGCAGGTGATCGTTCTGCAGTATCAGGTTCATATGGGACAGAACGTCACGCTGCCGATGGGAGGGATTGCGGGAGTCTGTTGTCTCCCGGCTTCTCGCGGTAAAGGATATGCTGGAGAGTGTCTGCGCTATTCGCTGGATCGAATGAGAGAAGCTGGTCAGGCGGTCTCCATGCTCTACCCGTTTAGCTGGGAATATTATCGCCAATTCGGATGGGAGTGGATCGGAGTCACCCGCGCCTACAGGGTTGAGACGCGCTCCTTACCCTCCTCTCCCGAATCCGAATATGTTCACGCGGCAATGCCGTTGGATCGCGAGAAGGTGATGAAGTGCTACACACAGTATGCGCATCGGTATCGCGGTCTACTGGCGCGCACCGCGAAGCACTGGAACACCATCCTCGACGATACGGATACCAACTACACCTATACCTATCTGTACGAGCGCGATGGAGAGACGGAAGGCTATCTGACCCTCCGTGACAACAGCGCATCACTGACGAACCTGCGCGAGTTTATCGCCCTGACGCCGCGCGCGCTTGCAGGACTGCTGGGTATGCTGCGCCGATACGATATGCAGATTGAAAAGTTCGGCTGGCGCGCTCCTGAAAACGACCTCCTCTGGAATCGTTACTATCACTGGGCGATACAGACGACGATACAACCCAGTGTTCAAGCGAGAGTGGTGGATGTTGTCGCGGCGCTGCAGGAATGGCAGCCCGATCCGGGAAAACGCGGAGAGTTAACGCTGAAAATCCAGGATGAAGCGGCGCGATGGAATCAGGGAGTATGGCGTATTCAGTTTGAAGACGGCAGGGTTAGTGTCCGGGAATCGAGCGCAAATCCGCAGGTGGAGATGGATATTCAGGCGTTTTCGCAGGCTTACTTCGGTACGCCGGATATTCATCGAATCCGCGCAGCCGACCGATTGAATGTGTATGAGGAGGCTGGTTTCCGCGCGTTGTCGGATATTCTGCAAGGACCTCCCGCCTGGACAAACGATGATTTCTGAAAGGGTATATATGGCTACGGTTGACCCGAAAACGTTACGCCTTTTCTATCACCCGAAAGATCGGCTTCGAATGACAATTAATGAGGAGAAAACCTACCTGACGGTGAAACCCGTGTGGTCTTCTCCCCTCACCTTTCCCAACCGCTATCTCGCGCTGCTGGACGGAAAAGGGGAAGAGATTTTAATGCTCGCCGATCCGAACGAGTTAGATAAGGAGTCCAGAGAGGCGCTGGAACGTGAACTGCGACTGCGCTACCTGACGGCAACGGTGCAGAGCATTCTGCACGCCAAACAGGAGTATGGAGCGACCTACTGGAGCGTGAAGACAGACCGGGGTGAGCGTGATTTCGTTACGCAGAACCTGCAGGAAAACGCGCAATGGTTCTCCGATTCGCATCTGCTGCTGATAGATGTGGATGGAAACCGTTTCGAGATCACCGATATAAAATCTCTGGATGAGCGCAGTCAGCAGTACATTCACTCCATATTGTGATCGAACGCAAGTCCGGAAAGGGCTTCACCTATCCGGACTTATCCGCATCCAGCTTTCGCGAAGAGCGACTGCCTCGTCCGCAGCGTTCGGGTCAGCGACGATCCGGTAGATTCCTCCCGATAACTGCAGTCGCAACCCCGCATACGACAGACACTCCTCGAAGGGCATCTCGTCCCGACTGCGCGCCAGGCGATCATAAAAGGGTCCCATCTCCGAGCCAGCAGCGCGAATAACCGCATCCCGAATTCCGTCTTCCTGATATCCCGGTTTCGGCAGCCCGTAGCGATTCATCATGTCTCGCATCACATCATCGAGGCTCTTTTGATTTGCTGTTAGATGGCGTATCTTCAGGTCGAGGCATAACCCGATCAGAGTTCCCTTCAAATAGTAGGATATCCCATATCCGCTGCTGCGACTGGTTTCCCATACGCGACGACTGGATTCATCGGCGGTAACTCGTAATCGAGCCGGTTGGGACTGGAGAGACGTGATAAGATTACTCAGTGAATCGAGAAACGATTCCGGGTCGGTCATCCCTGCTCTCCGCAATGCCAACATGGCGTAGTACTCCGTCACTCCCTCGCAAAACCACAGGTTTCCCGTTTTTGGCGGGTTAATGTAGTCAAAGGGTCCCAGAGAGAAGGGGCGTATCCGCTTCACATTCCACAGATGAAAAAACTCATGGGAGATGATCCCGGCAAACAGACGCGCAGGAGACTGCCGGAAGAGGGAGATACGTGTGCCGTTAAGATGCTCCAGTCCGCCCCCTCTTCCGTTCACATCGAAGAAAAAGACATAACGAGAATAGGGAGGTCCGCCCATCAACCGGTTCTGCTCTTCCACGATCTTTTTTGTCAGTGGAACATAACTGTCGAAGTCTGTTCCCTGATATGCTCCGAAGAACGCCAGTATATGCGGCTTTTCTGCACAGGTAAATGTTCGCGTAATATACTCTCCCGCCAGCAGCGGGGAATCGGCAAGGGTATCATAGTCCGGTGCGGAGAATGAGACTCTGTCGGGATGGGCGGGATCGTCTGGCAGAGGATCGAGCGTCGTGAGAGCCTGCTTCCAGCCTTTCGGCAAAGAGACTGTGAGGGTTGCAGCAACATCCTTATACCCGACCAGATAGAGATAGAGCGCGGGTCCGTTGTAGAAAGCGTATCGCTCCCGGACCTGTACGTTCTCCGAAAAATTGCCTCTCGGCGCATTCGGAAGGACATACCGGATGAGGATATCTTTCGCCGCTTTTGCCTCGATTTGCCATGTATTCGGATCGGGACGGGTTACTTCCAGTGGGTTGCCCTCTCCTGTTTTCGCGGTTAACTCCTTCACCTGCGCGGCATGGTTCTGGATGCTGTAGTCGCCCGGAGACCAGACAGGCATCTGCGCCTGAACCCTGCCTTCCGGAATATCCCCCTGAATACGCATCTCGACAAGAGTGGACGCAGGGCTGTCGTGGCGTGGAGGAATCGGCGAGACCAGATAGGAGATACGTATTTCCGCAAACGCAATCTCGGAGAGAGCAATGAACAGTATCAGAAAGACAGGAATAGACGCCATTTTACATGAGCGACGCAACGTTGGACAGAGCATCATAACCGCTCTTGTGGTAGATGAAGTCGCAAAAAAGTGAGGATCAGGGCAGATGACGAACGGTGAGAGTCCGGGGCCAGACATCCGCATGGCGGAAGCCTTCAGCAAACCGGACTCCGCTCTGCAGACCGCGAAAACGCGCCACCGACATGATGAACTCCACAATATCTATTCCATTATACTCTCCGAGCCACTCCAGTTGACTTTTATGGCAGCGCATCATCTCCAGCTTCTTTTCCAGCGTCCCGGAGATGTCCACATACTCCGTCGGAAGGAAGTCAACGCCTGCCAGAGTATCAAAGTAGTAGATTGGAACGATCTGAGCATGGACAGCGGAATTGGTCTCCACATGGGGAACCGCCGAGATGAAGGATGAGACAAAGACCAGTTCGCTGACAATGCGATGATCCATATGATAGTCATTCGGCGAGTGTGTCAGAACCATGTCCGGGCGTGTGGCGCGAATCATCTCGATGAAACGCATCCTCGTGCCGTGATCGTGGTATAGGAACTCATCCGGGTAGTTCAGCCAGTGAAACTCCGCTTCCAGCAGGGAAGCAGACTCCTGCGCCTCCTGCCGTCGAATCTCCGCAAGCTCCGGGGGCATATGGGTCATGCTCCCCATATTGCCGTTGGTTGCCACACAGATAATGATCTGATCGCCTCGCGCATGACATCGCGCCAGCGTGCCGGCGCACAGAATCTCGATATCGTCGGGATGCGCCCCTACCGCCAGCACGCGCTTTTGTCTCTGTTCAGGTTTACTCATCCTCAGATATTTCGGAGTAACTGCTTCATCTCGGTTGCATTTCCGCAGTACTGCATAGCCTCTTCATAGGTGATTTGCCGGGAGAGGAACAGCTTCTCCAGCGCCTGATTCATCGTATTCATTCCGAAGTGCTGCCCGTCTCGAATGGAGTTGTAGAGTTCTCCGATCTCCCCCTCCTCAATCTGTTTACTGACGGTCGGCGAATTGGTTAACACCTCAACCGCCGCAACCCTCCCCTTCCCGGAACAGTGATGCGCCAGCCTTTGAGAAGTGATACAGAGCAGGGAGGAAGCTAACTGCGAGGATACCTGTCGCTGAAGATGCTGCGGAAAACTGTTGATAATCCTTCCCACAGTTGCGGGAGCGGAGACCGTATGCAGGGTCGTAATCACTAAGTGACCGATCTCGGCGGCGGTCATGGCGACATCCATCGTTTCGGCGTCCCGCATCTCTCCAATGGCGATCACATCCGGGGTCTGCCGGGTGACGCTTCGAAGCGCTGACGCAAAAGACCGCGTATCGCTGCCGATCTGCCGTTGATGCACAACACTCATCTTATCGGTGAAGATATACTCTATGGGATCTTCGATGGTGTAGATATTACAGTGCCGACGATGGTTGATCTCTTCCAGAATGGCAGCCATGGTGGTGGTTTTGCCGGAGCCGGTCGGACCGGTGATGATAATTAGCCCATGCGGACGCAGCGCCATCTCTTTAAGAACTGGCGGCAGCTTTATCTGATCAATCGTGTAGGGATTGAGCGGAATCAAGCGAAGGGCAGCGCCAATCGTACCGCGCTGAAGGAAAAGATTGGCGCGAACGCGCATTCGATTGGGGATCGTGAATACGACATCAATCTCCTCTCCTGACAGAAGGAGCCGAATAAACTCTTCCGTGCTATCCTGATCAGAATGCTCAACAACGTTTTCGGCGTGTTGAAGAAGATGGTCACGGCTGGCGCTGTAGAGGACGCCATAAGCCAGTTCGCGCGTATCTTCGGCAGACAGCTTTGGCAGATGGGTCAATTCCATTTCGCCGTCCACCCGCAGGGCGGGCGGCATACCGGATTTCAGAATCAGATCTGAAGCCCGCTGCCTGAGAGCGATCTCAAGCAGTTCATGAATGCTGGTCATTAAATTATTCCTGAAACGACATTGTCTACATAGAATATGATGGCTGACTGAACGCGACAAATTATACTCACGGAGAGAATTCTATCCGTTCGCATACTAAAACATACGTTCGCGATCTCTGGTTACGTCACCTTCGGTTTTGAGAAGATATTCTATGGACGATCATTACTTATGTTACGCGCTTCAGAAATGGCGGTTTGTGTCCAGGCTGCATGTGAGTACCTTCGCAAGGGCAATATTGACAGCCAATTCTCATCTTCTTAACAATGTCAGTCATTTTCATTAACACCAGATAACGGACGCATGACAGATCACAATATGATTACCGTTAAGTTTCTACCACAGGACCAGACCGTTCAGGCATCAGCAGGAGATACGCTGCTGGACTGCGCGCTCGACAACGGCATTCCCCTGCCCCATATCTGCGGCGGCAACTGCTCCTGTACAAGCTGTCATGTCTATATTATGGAAGGTATTCAAAACCTCTCGCCGATGGAAGAGCCGGAAGAGTGGCGACTCAGCACTGCCCGTAATACGCAGGAGAACTCTCGACTGGCCTGCCAGGCGCTGCTGACCGAGGGCAGCGTGACGGCTTTTATTATCGGCGATACGGATGAATGGAATATTCCAGTTTGAAACGACTGTTAAACAGAAACCGTAAAGAGAGTTGACAGCATATAGTTTCTGGATGTAAACTATTCGGTAATATAAACTGTTTACACAGGCGAACTAATGGACACAGACTCTCCTTCTCATAACTGCCAGGATTCTGAAAACCGGCTTCCGTTCGCCCTGTATCGCGTTTTGAAATCACTTGTATTTCGCGGCGATCCCCATTCTCCTCTTCATGATCTTCCCATTTCGCAACTGCGCTGTCTGCATATGATCGCGGAGAGCGAGGGACTGAAAATGCAGGATGTATCCACACGTCTCGAGATCAAACTTCCTGCCGTCTCTCAGGTGGTGGATCGTCTGGTGAAACGCGGTATGGTCGAAAGGCAGACCGACCCGGCGGATCGTCGAGTCGTTCGACTCTCCCTGACGGAGTCGGCCAGAATAGAGATGAATCATCTTCGTGAAATCCGTCAGGCGCGCATGAAAGCGACCATTGACAAGATGAACGCGCGACAGATGAAAAAGGCGATTGAAGGCTTGGAGACCCTGGCAGCCGCTGCAGAACAGGTTGAAGCGGACGAGAAGGTTTCTGCGCAGCCGATGACGCTGGAGTCGGACCCTCTGGTCGAACTGATCTCAGAGCGACGACGGAATCGGCGCAAGAATAGCAGTTCCAGAGTGTCACCAAAACACGAAAATGGCCGTCCATAAACACAGAAGAAAACCATCATCGAGAGAGGAGCCGTGCCAGTTGCTATGTGTCCCTCTGCTAAAAACACACTGCCCCTGACAAGTAAATTCTGTATACTGGTCGTGTTAACGGTTCTTCTTCCTGCAGGGGTGAAGGCGCAAGATCAGCCCGGCAAAGGCAGTCAGACCCGTTCCATGGATCTTTCCGCTCCGCTAACGCTGGATCAGGCAATTCAGATAGCGCTCTACAACCAGCCACAGATCTTCATCGCTAAAAGTCAGATCACCTCATCGAAAGCGCGTGTAACTCAGGCGGAATCGAGCTTCTATCCGCAGATCGAACCGAGTTACACCTATAACAATCAGACCAGCCGCGCTAATTCGCGCACCATCAACAGCGAAAGCGATGTGACTCAGATTCAGCTTCGTCAGCTCATATACGATATGGGTAAGCGAGAAGAGAATGTGGCGCAGAGCAAAAAGCTGCTTCGCTCCACCGAGTACAATATGCTGGACACGCGCCAGAGAATCATTCTCAATGTAACCAACGCTTATCTGGACTTATTACGGCGAAAGGAACTGGTGAAGGTCGAACTGGCAAGCGTTGATCGGGCGAAGACGACCCTTGAGTTCACAAAAGCTTCGGTAGAGGTTGGCACCTCCCCGCGCAAGGACATTTTTCAGGCGCAGGCGGACCTGGATAATGCGCAGGTTCGTCTGAGTCAGGCGCGCAATGATGTTCAGATTGCGCAGGTGACCCTGAAAAATGCGATGGGTATTCTGACCAGCGCGCCGATTCTCACCCCCGATACGCCGATGGATAAGCCCTCCATGCAGCCGGATACCCTTTCTGCAGCCGACTATATCAAACTCGCCTTTGACAGACGACCCGACTACAAGAGCGACCTGATCTCGATCGAAGCCAACAAGCACAGCGTTAAGATCGCCAATATCAATGCGGGTCTGCTCATAGAGGCGAACCTGACCCAGGGCTACCGTTTTGACCCGGATCGGGGCGAAAACCGCTCCTTCATCACAACTTTTTCATATCCTCTCTTTGACGCCGGACTGACTCGTTCTCAGGTGCGTCAGGCAAAAGCCTCTCTTGAGCAGTCTCAGCAGCAGTTGGAACTAACCCGACAGGAAATTCAACTGGAAGTTGAACAGGCGTACCTGTTGCGGGAAGAGGCCAGGCTCCGCATCGAAGCCTCGGAGGCGGCGCTTCGCGCGGCACGGGAAAACTATGAAGCAGCCAGCGAAGCGCAGAAAGAGGGCGCCGGAAATATTCTGGATGTCATCACCGCTCAGACTCAACTCGTGACGGCAGAGACGAACGCGGTGCAGGCAATCTTTGATTTCTATATCGCGGATGCGCGTTTAAAACGCGCCACAGGCAACAACGATCGCTATCTTGCAGAAGGGAAGATCAGATGAAACGCGCCATTGTGATAATCATTGTGATTCTGGTGGTAGGCGTTGGCGGATTCTATGCGCAGAAGCGTCTGCGAGCTGCCACGCCACAGGAAAAGACACAGTTCAAGGTGGCGACCGTTGAACGTGGACTCGTCAAGAAAACTGTCTCCGCGACAGGGACGCTCAAGCCCTGGAAGGTCGTTGACATTAAGTCCAAAGCAGGCGGTCGCGTCATCAAGATGAATGTCGAGGTGGGCGATGAAGTCAGAAGAGATCAGATTCTGGCAGAGATTGATCCGGCGGATACACAACTGAACGTGGATACCGCCCTGGCGGATGTGAACTCCGCCGCCGCCCGGCAGGATCAGAATCGTACCACCTATGAACTTCAGGTGCGTCAGAGCGAACTAAATGTTCAGACCGCGCAGACGCAGCTTGCCTCCGCAAAAGCCAGCCTGGAGGCGTCAAAAGCGCGTCGCGACACCGCTCTTAAACAGAAAAACGTGCAACCGTCACTCACTTCGGCATCGGTTGCCAATGCCAGCGCAAACTATCAAAATGCCCTGAAGCAGCTCAATCAGCTAAAATTCGCCTCCAATCCGCAGGAGCGCGCCACAGCGCAGGCTTCGCTCGATCAGGCGATGGCCAATATGCGCAATGCCGAAGCGAATCTTAACCGTCAGAAGACCCTGATGGAGAAAGGCTTCGTCTCCCAACAGGTTGTGGATCAGGCGCAAGCCAGCTATGAAGTTCAGAAAGCGCAGGTAGACGCGGCGCGCAAGAAGATGGAGACGCTGGACGAACAGCAGAGGATGGCGGAAGAGGCGGCGCAGGCGCGGGTAGATCAGGCCCTTGCGCAGAAGCAGACCGCAGAAGCCAACGCGGTGGATGTTGAGATTCGTGAAAGCTCCTATCGAGAAGCGGAAGCAGCCTACAAGCAGGCACAGCAGCAGGTTGCCAATGCAGAGAAAGCGCTCGATCTTGCGAAAGCGAATATGATGAATGTGCGCATTCGCCAGTACGATATTCTGCAGGCGGAGGCGTCCAAAAAGCGCGCGCAAGCGAACCTGACCAACGCGCAGGTCACTCGCGCTCAGGCGACGGTACGCGCTCCCAATGATGGCATCGTCCTTCAGAAATATGTAGAGGAAGGAACGATCATCTCCTCTGCTCTCTCCTTTGCCGCGACCGGAAATAACATCCTTCAGCTTGGTGACATCACCCGGATGTACATTGATGTCAAGGTGGATGAGACCGATATCGCCAATGTAGATGTCGGACAGACGGTGGATGTGGCAGTGGACGCATATCCCGGCGTGCCTTTCGAGGGGAAAGTGACACGCATTGATCCGCAGGCGATCGTCGAGCAGAATGTAACCTCTATTCCGGTGCGCGTGGAGATTGACAACTCTGCCCCGACGTACCGCCTGCTCAAGCCGGGCATGAACGCAACCTGCGAGTTCGTGATCAATAAGAAAGAGGATGTGATTAACGTACCGACGGAAGCGATTCGCACAGATGACAAGGGCAAGTTTGTGGAGATCGCAAACGGCGGGAAACCGGCCCCGGTTGATCCCGCATCCGGCGGGCAGCCTGATCCCGATACCCTTGTGGATGTAAATGCGGTTCGCAGAGATGTCCAGACGGAGTTGGAAGGCAACGATTCGGTGGAAGTCATCGAAGGACTGAAAGAGGGTGAACGAATCATCACCACCAAGATCGAACCCGTTCCACAGACCGCAGGCAGTCCCTTCGGAGGCGGCGGCATTCCACGCATGGGCGGAGGAGGAGGTCGGCGATAACGCTTGTATTCTGGTGCGAGGGCTGCGGGAGATGACCTATCCCTGCCCGCAGCCTTCTCCATCAGTTAACCGCCGGAGAAACAGCCTATGCTTACCATCTTGATGGCACTACGAGGACTGGGCGCGAATAAACTTCGCTCTTTCCTGACTATGCTGGGCGTCATTATCGGCGTTGGCGCGGTGATTATCGCCATCGCCATCGGACAGGGATCGCGGGAGGCAGCCGCAGAGAGCATTCGAAGACTGGGAACCAACGTCTTAACCGCCGTACCGGGGCAGCAGCGTCGCGGAGGCATCAATTTCGGCTTCGGTTCCATCAATACTATGAAGCTGCGAGACGCCGATGCCATCCGACGCGGCGCTCCCTCCGTATCCCGCGTATCGCCCGGCGTTCAGCGTAACGCGCAGGTTAAGTACCAGAATAAGAATACGAACGTTCAGGTTCAGGGCACGGGCGAAGAGTATCCTCCTATCGCAAATCATGTGATTCGGGAGGGCAGGTACTTCAACGCGCAGGAGGTAAAATCGCTGCGTCGCGTGGTAGTACTGGGTTCTACCACCGCGAAAGATCTGTTCGACCGAGCGTCTCCGATCAATAAAACCATCCGTATCAGTGGTCAGAGTTTCCAGGTCATCGGAGTCTTCCGGGAAAAAGGCGGTATGGGATTTCGCAACCCCGACGACGCCGTCTATGTCCCGGTGACAACCGCCATGCGCCGCCTCTTCGGGATGGAAAACATCAGTTCCATTACGATTCAGGCGCGCTCGGAAGCATTGATGGATAAAGCCAATGATGAGGTGGATCAGATTCTGCGTCGGATGCACAATATACCGACCGGCGGAAACGCTGACTTCATCATCTTCAATCAGGCGGACTTTGCGCAGGCGCAGAATGAACAGCAGGATACTTTCTCCAAGCTGATTATCTATCTGGCGGTTGTCTCGCTGCTTGTCGGAGGAATCGGCATTATGAACATTATGCTGGTCTCCGTCACAGAGAGAACCCGCGAAATCGGAATTCGCAAAGCTATCGGAGCAAAGCGTCGAAACATACTGACACAGTTCCTTCTGGAGGCGGTCTTTCTATCACTGACCGGAGGAGTGATCGGCGTGATCTTCGGCATTGTCGGGTCAGAACTGGTCGGCTCCATCAATAACTGGAAAATCATCCGTTCGATGGAATCGGTCGCGCTGGCGTTCAGCTTTTCGGCGCTGGTGGGGATATTTTTCGGATTCTATCCTGCTCTGAAAGCCTCAAAGCTCAATCCGATTGAGGCTTTACGCTACGAGTAGATGACGCTTTGACTCTTCTAGAATCACACTGGATAAAGGAGAAAACAACTTTGAGAAAGCTGGTTAAACTCTTGCTGCCGGTTGTCGCGTTTGCGCTTCTCGCTCCTGCGGCGATGGCGCAGTTTGGCAACATGCCGCCGGAAGTACAGGCGAAGATGCGCGCCTGGCAGAAGTTCCGTGAGACTCACAAGAACTTCGAGTACCTTCAGCAGACGCTTGCCGGGATAAATGAGATGGAGAAATATCCCACCACCCGATTGACAAAAGATCAAGCAAAACAGATTCTTGCTGTCATTAAGCCCTGGCGCAACCGCCCTGTCATGACGAATGAACAGGCGGGTCAGGTGAACAAGGCGCTCAATAAGCCGTTGACCCTGGATCAGGTGAAGAAGGTTGCTACCGCGCCGAACATGATGCGCGGAGGACGCGGCTTCGGCGGGCGTGCCGGGGGTGGCGGCGGAGGCGGCGCGGGCGGTGGTGGACAGCGCCGACCGGGACAGTTCGATTTCAGCAAGTTCCCGGATCCGAAAGAGTACAATCCGTTGAACCCGGCTTCCCTTCCCTTCGAGCAGTTTCGTCCGATGGCGACTCAGCGCATGAACGAATTGATGAAATTGCTTGAAGACCGGGCGCGCTAATCTTCGTATTGTAGGTAGAAGGGACAGGGAGGCTCTTCTCCCTGTCCTCCACCGGTTCCACTTAGCGCCGACTAGAGGAGAAATAGACGAGTATGTCCGAGGTGTTGATATATGTAGAGAATCTGGCTAAGACCTATCGGATGGGCAAGATGGAGGTTCGAGCGCTTCGCGGCGTCACATTGACGATAGATCACGGGGAGTTTGTCGCGATCATGGGTCCTTCCGGCTCCGGCAAATCCACCTTCATGAACCTGATCGGATGTCTGGACAAACCAACGATGGGTTCCTATCGGCTGGACGGCGTGGAAGTGGCGCGTCTCAACGATAATCAGCTTGCCGACATCCGAAATCAAAAGATCGGATTTGTATTCCAGACATTCAACCTTCTTCCTCGAACGTCAGCGCTGCATAATGTGGAACTGCCCATGCTCTATAACGGCACGAAAAATCGCGATCAGGTGGCGAAACGATGCCTGGAGATCGTCGGGCTGGCAGACCGGTCACATCATAAGCCTAACGAGTTGTCCGGCGGTCAACAACAGCGTGTCGCCATTGCGCGCGCGCTTGTGAACGACCCTCCCATCATCTTCGGCGATGAGCCGACCGGAAACCTGGACACCCGCACCGGTGAAGAGATTATGGCGATTTTCCAGAAGCTAAACGATCAGGGCAAGACCATTGTACTGGTTACGCATGAAATGGATATCGCGAACCATGCCAAGAGGATCATCCGATTCAAGGACGGTCATCTTGTCAGCGACGAACTGGTGAAAGAACGCATGAATGCGGAGGAGATTCTCGCCAGAATGCCGCAGGAAGATGATCTGATCGCGGAGCAGCCAGCGCCGCAGAAAACTCACGCGCCGCAAGGCGCAAAAGCCCACTCCCATGGCGCATAGATTGAATGCAAAAAACCGCTCCCTTTCCAAACGGGGAGCGGTTTTTTCATGACGGCTCTATATCCTCTCAAACGTCGTGCGGAGTTTCACTGTTTCGCCGGTTTCTGCGGAACGATATGCTCCTTCGATGATCTCAATTACATGGCGGGCATGTTCGGGAGTGGAGGGAGTCGGCTTGCCATCCAGCACCAGATCCACAAGCTGCATAATGTCTTCGTAGACATGAGTCTCTTCAATCTCCCCATGCTTTCCGAAGGCATGCGGCAGAAGCGCCTGATTGCCCTGTCTCGCCTGAAGCGCGATCTCTCTGCCCGGATACTCGAATGGCTGCCCGTTCAAATTCAGTCCGGCTATGGTGCCTTTCGTGCCAAAGAAGGTCGGCGCGAACCCGTGCGTCAGGCTTCCGGCGGCTGTTCCATAGACAAATGCGAACAGCGAGTCTCCGAAATCCAGCACCATCACCGAGTTGTCATGTGCGTCACAAACAAACTTCTGCCCCTTGAATTCCCGCTCCTTGATCCGAACGCCGGACATTCCGGCGACCGCTTTTGCCGGACCGAGAATTCCCGTCAGCGCGTGCAGGCTATAGACCGTCATATCATACAGCGGACCGCCTCCGGCTGCTTTCTGCCAGTACCAGGTGGGGTCTACATTTGTTAAAACATCGTCTCCTTTTCGGACGCCCTCATTCTCGTGATAGCTGCCGAAAGCGGCTCCCGCCGCTGCCCAGACCACATCGCCGATTATGCCATCCTGAATCATCTCCCGGATTCGTCGGTTGTGAGGGCGGATCATCTCTCCCGGGCAACTTACCAGCTTCACGCCTGCCTTAGCCGCCTCCTCAATCAGATGATTCGCTTCCGCCACAGTGGTGGTCATCGTCTTGTTGAAGTGGACATGCTTTCCGGCTCGGATCGCTTTCAAACCCTGATCATAATGAATGCCGATAGGCGTGCCGAGAGTCACCGCGTCTATATCGGCTTCCGCCAGCATCTTCTCGTAATCCTCAAAGTGTTGAGGAACACCGTACTTTTCCGCAGCCGCTTTTGCGCGTCCGGGCACGTTATCGCAAACGGCTGTCATGATGACACGATCATGGACATCCGGCATCACCAGGTGCTCCAATGCGCCGCGAATTCCGATGCTCCCAGCCCCGACAATGCCGATCTTGAGAGGCGCGCTCATCTCCGTCTTCCTTTCTTATGGCGAATCTGGTTCATTCATACCGCTGTTTTGCGAGCCGGATCGAACGATTCGAATATCTCCCAGTTCTGCACGGGGAGCGTTGAAATCTATCTCGATGGGAGCGGCAGGAACGTTCGCGATAGCGAAACCCTTGAAAAAGTCGCGATTGTTTGCCCCCGGAACCTGAACCACCAGTATATAACGTCCCGATATGATATGCTTTAACGTGAAACGACCATCCTTCCCCGTTTTCGACGCAGCGGCGATATTTCGCAGCCAGAAGGATCGCAGCGTATATCTGTCGCGAAACATCAAAGCGCGATTGCGAAGA
Organism: uncultured Chthonomonadaceae bacterium; assembly: GCA_964429855.1. Taxonomy (GTDB): domain Bacteria; phylum Armatimonadota; class Chthonomonadetes; order Chthonomonadales; family CAJBBX01; genus CALLMM01. The sequence goes on along the minus strand of CAYSDM010000013.1, from coordinate 30,662 downwards.
CTGATCGGATCTACTAGACCAACCTTTGCCTCCGAAACGGGTCTATCTCCCAACATCAGCCTTCCGCTGACAACTCCCTCAGCAAAGCGAGTCTTTTCGTTCAGAACCTCTCCGATCCGGGTAATCGGAACCTGCGCCCGCCGATACCACTCCTGTGCCCGGTTGCGGTCGCCAAAGCGGGCAAAAACATCGCCGACCAGAGCCATGGCTTCCCGATCCTGGCAGACAAACTTCGTCTCATCTTCCAGCATCTCTATATATCTCCGCGCTTCCGGCAGGTTGGATATGGAGAAAAGCTCATCCATATAGAGACGCTGATAGACCCACTCCGGACGGTTCTCCAGCCGTGTGGTGATGACCCGCAGGCGTTCGGGGATATCCCACCGAAGCGAAGCAGAATCGTAGAGCGTTTCAAACGAGACATTCGCTAAAGCCGTCCGGAAGTTCCTTCGTTTCAGGAAATCTTCTATACGGTCGAATGATTCCTTTCCGGCATCCAGTCCGCCAACGCTTAACACCTCCACATTCAGCGACATCGCGCCTTGTGGAGAGATTATCAGCAGTGTCTGGCGTTCCGCAGGTGACTGCTTGACACCGGTGATGGCTGCCAGTCGTTGCGCGTCGGTCTGACTGCTCTGCGGAAGATAGTCGAAACGAGAACGCATTCTCTGCGGATACAATCTGCCAGAGTAGTACCAGATTCCTGCCAGCAGGATGAGCGAGGGAATGACAGCGATCAAGCGCATTTTGATGGTATAGGAGGGAGTGCCGAGAGCGACGGCAAATCCACACCCGACGACCCCCAGCAGGGCAGAGATACCCAGAAAGTTACCGGTGATGATCCACCAGCTTTCCGGCCCCACATTGCCAAGAGCGCGTTCAAACCGAAACAGGCGATCCAGACTTAACAGAGAAGAGACATAGACAATGAACATGACTCCGATGCCGGACAGCGCGCCTCTTCCCAGAAGACTCAGAAGCTCTCTGCGCTGTCGGGGAAACTCGTAGTTACCGCTCTCATAGTCTCCCGCCACGCCGTTTCGACTGAAGAGCAGCCAGATTATCGCTCCTACCAGACCGAAGCGAAGCATCCCCGCAAAGACAATGTGCCCCAGGATCAACTGCACGAGAAAGACGGGAATAAAGGCGGTGACGGCGATCAGGAAGGCTTTTATAAGGGGCGCGGTGTGCATATAGGTGCGAGTCAGCACCGTCTGATCCCAGTCTACGCCGGTGGTCAGCCGAAAGGTGGGATTGAGAATCCGCAGCAAAGTGTAGATGAGGATACAGTAGAGAGCAATCTCCAGCCCAAGAACCGCCGCCAGAGGAAGCTGAGCGAAGCGCTCGATCAGATCAATAAGACGGGGGTTCCAGACCAGAGGTTCCGGCATCGGAATTCCGGCAGGGGGAGGCTGCTGTATCAGTGTCTCCGATTCAGGATAGAAAAGCCCCATATAGGTCACGCTTGTGAGGGGAAGAAACGCCAGCGCAACGGCAACCACCGCACACACCAGCCCGTTTCGGAACACGGATAGAAGAGGAGGCATATGAATGAAATTTTCCTGTGCCGGCTACAATAGTATCATATGAGTGAGTCCACCGGAGGCATGGACAGCAAAATAGTCGGCAATACGGTTCCGGCAGCGATGTGCGATGCCTCTTCAGAGACCACAACCAGTCCATTCGCCCTCAGCATGGATGAGAGGATTCCGCTGCCCTGTCTGCCCGTGGGTGTCGCTTCAAACATCACGTCATTGTAGCGCACCGTTGCACGAATATACTCTCTGCGCCCGGCGCTGCGGCGTATGTCCTCGGTAAGTCGAGCAGGCACAATCAGCCTGTTCAGTCGCTTTCGACCAGACAATTTCCACAACGCAGGACGCACGAATATCTCGAACGTTACCATGGTGGAGACGGGATTTCCGGGAAGCCCGAAAAAGCGGGTCTCTCGGATCCGTCCGTAGGCGACCGGCTTCCCCGGCTTCATTCGCACCTTCCACATCTCCAGAGACCCCA
>CAYSDM010000013.1:0-28636 GCA_964429855.1 uncultured Chthonomonadaceae bacterium | reverse complement strand
AGTGCGGGCTTGACAAAGTCGCGATCTCCGACGGATACTCCGCCAGATGTAACGATGACATCCGCCGGATCCGTACCGTCCAGTCCCGCGCAGGCGCGAAACCATGCCTCTGTCTGCGTTTCGTCATCGGGCAGATGCGTTATCGAATGAAGATCAGCCCCCGCCTCCGCAACCAGCGCAGCGAGCGCGTACCGGTTGCAGTCGCGTATCTGACCGGGTTGTGGCTTAAGAGTAGGATCTACGAGTTCATCGCCGGTGGAGATAATCGCGACTTTCGGACGGCGATAACAGAGCGGGGCGGCACACCCCATAGACGCAAGCATCGCTATTTCGGCTGCGCCCATCGCAATACCGGGCGAGAGAAGATGCGTACCTTCCCGGACATCTTCTGCGCGCCTGCGAATATGGTTTCCTGATCGAACGGGGGCGGTAAAGGCAACACCGCGCGGACCGAGGCGAGTGTCCTCGATCATCACCATCGCATTCGCGCCATCCGGGATCGGCGCGCCAGTCATAACGCGCATACACTGCCTGCGTTCCAGCGATTGCGCAGCGACTCCTCCGGCTGGAACCTCTCCAATCTCCCGGAGATAGACGGGCGAACCCTCCGACGCGCTTTCGATATCCTCCCAGAAAACCGCGTAACCATCCACCGCCGAGTTATCGAAGGGCGGATTGTCAATATCGGCGTAAAGGTCCTGCGCCAGAGTGTACCCGATCGCCTCCGTCAACGGGACATGCGTCGTCTCTAGCGGGACAATGTCCTGTAGAATGATCTCTATCGCCTCTTCCACCGAAAGCATCGCGGTACTCAGTTTCTCCTCTGAGAAGACTCTAAAACGGCGCGCATCGCCAGTATATAACACGAGCCGTCAATGCGCTCCAGGGCGTCAAAAGCGTCGTCCAGGTTCCGACCGACAACCACCACGCCATGATAGGGGATGAGACAGGCGATGGCGTGTTTAGCAAGGAGATGGCGAGAAGGAAGGAGCGCATCCACCACCGCGCCTGCCAGCGCTTCGCTGTGCGCGGGAACCTCCTCCGTCAGCGGAATAGTCCCATACTTCTCCGTCTGCTCGCTGGTGGGAGGAATGGGACGCCGCATATTGGCGAAAACCAGAATATTGAGAGAATGCGCGTGGCAGACGGCTCCCGCCTCGGGGAAGCTCTGATAGACCGCCAGATGCATCTTGGTTTCGCGGGAGAGTTCCCCCGATCCTTCCGATTGACGCCCCATCATATCCATCACGACGACTTCCTCTGGCTGTACCTGCCACTGCCGACGACTGCCGGAATAGCGCGGAGTGCAGAAGACCTGCTCCTGCACTCTCACGCTGAAATTGCCGCCCGCGCTGTCCAGCAGGCGGCGGTCATAAGCAAGCTGCGCGATTTCACACAGATGCGGTCGTGGATCGCTCATTCCCTATCCCGTTCTATCGTAGAAACGCTTCCGTCAAACCGGCGTCCACGGGAAGGATATGTCCGGTTGTCAGTCCCAGCCGTCGGGAAGCCAGAAGATAGACTGCCTCTGCTACCTCGCGAGGAGTAACAGGACGCTTCAGAAGCGTGCGCTGAGCATAATAGTTTGAAAGCTTTTCACGCAGAGCCTCTGTCGTCTCCGAATCCTCGAAGGCGATTCCGTACTTCGTCAGCGAAGTCATGACTCGCTCTCTTGGAAACTGCAGCGATCCTTCCACGACACTGGCTGGCGCGATTCCATTCACGCGCACCTTCGGGGCGAACTCAATCGCCATCTCTCGTATCAGGTGATTGAGCGCGGCTTTACTGACGTCGTAAGCCCAGCTTCCTCTCTTAGCCACCACCGCGTTGGCGCTGCTGATGAGAATGATGCTTCCTTCTGTTCCCTGTTCTGCCATGACCTTGTTCGTTTCATCGGCAGCCAGCATGGAGGCGGTCAGGTTGATGTCCAGTGTCTTACGCCACTGCTCTTCGGTGACCCTCCCGGAGGAGTCTGGCGGGAAGAACGTGGCGGCGACCTGCACCAGAATATCCACGCCACCGAAACGCTGCACCACACAGTCAAACATTTCTCTCAGAGATGCGCGATCCGTGCTGTCTACCTGCGCCGCAGCCGCTATCTCCGCTCCATAACCTTTTTTCAGGCTGTCTGCTATCTGTTCCGCCAGATCCAGGCGTATATCGGCAATGACGACATGCGCCCCCTCCTTTGCCAGCCGTTCGGAAACCGCCATGCCAATTCCCGGACTCGCCCCGATCACGACGGCGACCTTCCGGCTCAGATCCTTCTCCGGCGGCATTCTGCGCAGTTTCGCCTCTTCAAGCTGCCAGTACTCGATGTTATACGCCTCTTTTGGCGGTAGAGCCACATAGTTATCCACAACGCGCTCTGCAGGAATATCACCCTGAGCGGGCAGATCATCCATACTGGTTGCGCCTGCCATGACATTGATTGCATTGACATAGAACTCGCCCGTAATGCGCGCTTCGGCTTTGCTTCTCCCGAAGGAGAACAAGCCCACGCCGGGAACGATGGCGACGGTCGGGTTGGGCGAGCGCATCGCGGGGGAATCAGGCTCTCTATTCTCCTCGTAGTACTGGATGTAACCCGCGCGATAGGCGGGCATGGCAGCGCGGATGGCAGCGATCAGAGATTGCGCATCACCGGAATGAACATCCCAGTCCACATATAACGGGCGCACCTTGGTTCTCACGAAGTGATCCGGGCAGCTTGTTCCCTGATAGGCCAGCGCGGAAGCGCGGCGGCTGTTGGCAAAGGTCTCGATCACCTCGCTGGTCGAGAAGTGCCCGATGACATTGCCGATCTCTCCGCGTAGAACAGGCATGACCGCTCTTGCCAGCGAATCGCGATCCGCTCGCGTCTTGACGACTGCCCCGCCGAATAGCCTGTCCCCTCTGGCTTCGATACGCTTTCGTACATATCCCTCGATAGCATCCAGAACGCGCAGCGTGTTCAGGTAACAGGAGCGGGAGTCGCCGCCCCAGGTAAACAGCCCATGCGATGCCAGCAGAATTCCGTCGGCATCCGGATTCTCCCGAACGGCATTCTCTAGCCATAAACCCAGTTCGAAGCCTGGACGCTTCCAGGGCAGCCAGACCAGCTTGATTCCGGTCTCCGCATACAGACGCTCGACCTGCGCCTGCCCGTTAGCGCAGGCGGCGAGAGCGATGGCGGAGTCGGGATGCAGGTGATCTACATGGTTAAACGGAAGAAAGGCATGGAGCGGGGTATCAATGGAGGCGGCGCGGGGATTATTTCCGAATGTGCACAGCGGATACAGATCAACCATCTCGTCTTCATATGCAACTCCGCGATAGCGTCGTTTGATCCCCTGCAGTTTATCCTGGTATAGTGTGGCAAAACCATCTCTCTTGATCGTTCCGAGGTCTCCGCCACTCCCTTTCACCCAGAGTACCTCTACCATCTCGCCGGTCACCGGGTCTAATGTCGGGACTTTCGCGGAGGTATTCCCTCCTCCGAAGTTGGTTATTCTCAGGTCTCGCCCCAACAGATTGGATCGGTAGCGCAGCAACTCCGGATCATCCATTCCTTCTGTCTCAGGGTCAATCCAGAGGTCTTGCAGATATTTTAACTCCAGCATAGGTTATATCCTCAAACTCACTCTCCATGCGGCTGTCATCAGGCGTTATTGTCCTCTGTGAAGAGTGACTCTCTAACGGGATTATAGCACTCGCGCAAGTACAGGGTCAATCCATGTGAAAAGCTGAAGGGGAGCGAGAGAGCGGAAAATGAGGAATTAACGCCCGGCTGGAGGATGGGCTCTCCAGCCGGGCGCTCTCCCCTCGAGCAGTTGTCGCCTGCCGCACATCTGATCGAGGAGATACTACTATTGTGGTTTTCTGAAGGTCAATCTATAGGTCATGCACGCAATCATCATTGCCAGCGAAAGACCGGTGATATACAGCCCGAAACGAAACGAAGTCGGGTCGTAGACGAGTTGAATCTGCGCGTTTCCAGCAGGAACCGGCACGGCGCGCAGAATGTAGTTGGCAATGAGGACATCTTCAGGGCGACCGTTAACTCTGGCGCGCCATCCCGGAAAGTATGTCTCCGAGAAAACTGCCAGTCCCACGCCGGGAGAGTTCGACACCGCCTCAATTCGATGAGGCGTAAATGCGGTGATCTCTACGGTTCCCTCTCCTGCCTGCCAGTCTAACGGCGGAGGCGGCGTTTCCAGATAGACGTTTCCTCTGAGTTGGAGAGATCGAAATGCTATTCTGCGTTTTCCCATGATCTCGACCATCTCCTCCACGCCGGGGAATGGCTCTGATCTTCCCGCCATCCATGCTCTTCCCCAGGGAGAAGGTGTTCTCCAGATATCCATCTCCGCGCTAAGAACCCGGCTGACAGCGTTGTTGGTCATGATTCCCCCTTTTCCAACTGTGATGTAGCGGACATTCAGCATGTCCAGAACAGGATGCCACCGCCAGGGTATCCGCACCGTGTTGGGATCGGGGAAAGCGCCTCTACCGGATAGATCATCGTAGAGAACGGTTCTCTCCATCAGCTCATGGTAGCGTCTGGTGTGCAGGGAGTTCGCTCCCTGCGCCTCGCGATAACCGACAACCACATTATAGTTGGGAACGATGAAGCTCTTGATTCCGCGTCCCATCGTCTCCTGAGAGATGACTCGATCCGGGAAGGTTGAGCGAAGAAAATCGGAAGCGACGGTCGGATAGTAGAGCATGGCGGGATCGGTGACCGGATTGAAACGATAGCCCCATGTCCACAGATCAGCCATTGACAGGAGAGGCAGTATCCAGACGATCAGTCCTGGCTGAAAGCGGATGGTTGTCTGTGTCATCGCATCAGGGAGCTTCGTGGTCATCTTGATCGTGATAATCAACACCGCTGTCAACGCGCCGAACAGAACCATGTTCTGCATGTCAGCCATCAGGTAGCCGTACCACTGATCGGTGAAGAACTGCTGCCAGACCAGTCCCATTCCGGGAAATACCGCCAGTCCTCCCGCCAGCACGATGAAAGAGGCAGCCATCAGCAGCTGAAAAGCGATTTTTCTCTCGCGCTCCACATCCGCCAGCGCGGTCAGCAGCAGATGCAGCCCCATCGCCGCCATGCCTGACATTCCGAAACAGAAGAGACAGAGCGCGCGTGCCGTTGCGTTGAACTGCTTGTATCCTGGAACCAGATAGAAGAAGATGGAGCAGATCGGCGTACCCAGCGCAAGCAGCAGACCCACAACAGCCAGGGCAAGGAAGAACGCGCTCCCGGCTGCGTAGGACGATTTTGCCGTCACGGAACCTCTCTGTCTCAGCCAGATACGCAGCGACAGGAAAATGCCGGAAAGTGTCAGGATAAGAGCGGGAATTCCGATATAGTGCGCGTATTCAATATACTCGAACTTTCCTGTGTAGCCGTTTCCGACCAGAAGCCTTCCATCTTCTGCGATGACAATGGCGTCTCGCGGATTTCCATACAGGTTCGGCATCAGAAGGGTCAGCAGGTTTTCCGGTGGCAGGCGCAGCGCAACAGACGAAGGGTAGTCTTTCACGCCCCGGAAATTCATGCTTCCCATCTCCAGAACAGGCAGAATCGTCGCCATGGAAAGCGTGATCCCGAACAGAAGAGCGCCGCACATCAACCCGACAGGTTTTACTGCCTGCCATCGAACCGGGCGATCCTTGCCTCGCTCCAACATATCGGACAGGATTCGATAGAGCGCGTAGACCACAAAGGCAAGAACCAAATAGAATGCAAAATGGAGGTGTCCGGCAACCAGACTCATCATGATCGCCGTGCCGGAGCCGAAGAGACACCACTGCCAGCTTCCTCGACTTCTCCCCAGTTCCCAGGCTGCCAGCGCGCCGGGCAGCCAGCAGAGCGCAGCCGTCGGCGTCTGGAACTCCATCCAGACTACCTGAAGCGCGCAGAACATCCAGACGAACGCGCCTGTCAGGGAGGCTATAGGGTGCAGACGCAACAGCCTTAGCAATCCGTACATCATCCAGCCGGTCAGAAGGGTATGAAGGAAGGTGACCAGATTGATTCCGAAAGGCAGAGGGAACAGATAGAGCAACAGGTTAGGTGGATATAGGACAGCGGATTGACTGTTCGCCAGAAGGACATTTCCGCTCAGTTCATAAGGGTTCCAGAGCGGTATCTCCCCCTGGCGGATTCGCTCACGGGCATAGTGACGCCATGAGTAGTATTCAAAGATGGGTCCAAGCATCTGGTTCTGCGCGGCGCGAAACTCCGGAAAACGCTCACGAGAGGTTTCCGACCAGGGAGGCATGAGCGGGACGATGTCCGCCGGAAGCAGAGTTTTTCCAGTAAAGAGCGCAGGAGCATAGAAAATCAGTGTCGCCAGCAGAATTAAGAGGAGGCAGATCGTATCCAGCCGACGCGCATGAGGAATCTGAAGAACGGGAGCCTCCGGGATTGTCGGCGCAGGCGGCTCTGTCGAAGCCTTCTGGGACTTTTCCACTCCCTTCGGTTCTAAGGCGGATGACTGGCGTTTCAGGGGACGGGATTCACGAGTGCGTCGAGGCCTTCTGCCTTCTCCTTCGCGATCCTGTCTGCGCGGTGTCTGTTCGTCCAAGTCTGTACACCCTCCTGCTTGCTGTTTCTTCTGAAACGAGTATTTTTCCTTCCGTTGTCTCGACCAGAGAGGAGCGAGCGGCATCCACCGCGTAATGGATTATATTACAGAACCTCTATCAGGGAGCAGACCGTGCGACTTTTTATCAGTTTCCTTATATTATGCGGATTGGCCTCTCTCTCAGTTCATTCCGCCATGGCTCAGGGAGACTCGCGAGATCTGTTCGATCCCGAGCGACCGGTGATGCGAATCGGAAAAACGACGGCGACTCTGCAGTGGTTTACGCAAACGCCAACCGAAACTCGGCTTCAGTTGCGTCCCGGTTCGGCTCCCTGCAATACGCCTCAAAAAGATGGTCGGAAGAGGGATGTGTGGAAGAGACCGACGGTGGAAATTCGCCAGGGTCCTCCCGGTGTACGCAACTACCATCGGATGACCCTCTCCGGCTTGCAACCCGGAACACGCTACTCCTATCGCGTATTCGACCCCGGCACGGAGCCAACCGGACAGGAGATTCGCTGGGGTGCGGAAAAGCCATGGCGCAGAGAGTTCAGTTTCAGCACGCTGGCTCCCAGAGGCAGGAAAACCATCATCCATGTACCTGTGAAGGTTCTGTTGATGCCTAACGTGATCAATATTGCCTCCGCCCATGACTCGACAGGGGTCATTGCCAGCCAGCCCTCGAAGCTGTCTGCTAAACAACTGACTTTAATTCGACGCGAATATCAGGAGGCGGCGAAATTTCTCTTCATAAATAATGGTATGCGAGTCTGGTTCGACTTCCAGATTTTCGTAGATGATCGCTGGCAGCGATGGGGCGAAGAGCCATCGAATGCAGATGCCTTTTATCGAGGAATGCCTGTCTGTCGGAGCTATCCGGGCAGAGACTTCGCGGCTCCCGGTGGAGGAGACTTTACCATCGTGGATACCGGCAACCTGACTCGCGTAAACCGTCAGGCAGTTTTTGAGAAGACGCTCTACATCGGACAGATTGAGCAGGCTTTTACGCGACGCTGGAATCGCAGCGCCGGTCAGTGGGAGTTCTATCGAAGCGGCGGGGGAACGTTCGGTATTGATGGCTGGGATCAGGGCACTCCTGCACGATCGCAATATCTGGGAGGCGATGACACCGCCTGGCTTGCAACTCATGAATTTCATCACCAGATGGAATCGCTGGGGGCGTTTTCATTTGGAAATAACGAAAACGATCGGATCATCTTCGACCACTTCTTTCCCAGAAAACGCGAGAAACGCCCCGATGGAACCTTTGAAGAGTGGACATGGAACACCAGTTGGCGTCATGGCGAACACTGGGACGGAATCGCCTACTTTGATCGGATGCTGACACCCGTTCAGTGGCTTCGCCTCCACTTTGGCGAGACGATCACGGTCATAGACAGAGATGAGGACGGTATCCCGGATAACGATCCCCGGCTTCCGTTTGATGAAAAACGGTTCGGCAGCGATCCCGGCAGGATCAAAACCGATGGCGTTCTGAACGACCTGAAGAAGATTATGCTCAGTTCCTGGGCGCCTGCTCCTCTTTCCTCCACATGGACAAAAGCAAGCTACCCGCGTATCATGCCCTCTCCGATACACCCCGACAGCGATGGAGACGGTTTGAATGATGAATTCGATCCCTATCCTCTCTATCCCTGGCAGCCTTTTATCTGGAATATGAGAGCGGAGATAGACGGCAAACCGGAGGAATGGAGACAGATGCCGCTTTCGGGATCAGTAAAGCGCGAAGGAACGCTGATTACATTCAGGCAGAGTTGCGATAATAACGCTTACTACGCCTGCTTTGAGATGCGTGGCGATTGGCAAAGAATCTCCGTCGGTCTGGATGGAGAGGGAGCGGGTTACTACTCCACAAACAGCGTCTATGCCTTCGACATTATTCCTTCGCTGGAGACCGCTCTTCCCATCGTTCGACCCACCAGCGGCAACCGATGTCCGGGAATGAACTGGAAGAGCGGTCTCTCCTCCGATGGCGCATCAGTGGTGGAGATCAGCATTCCAAACAGGGGAGAGAGTCTCTGGTTCTGGACGGGAGGCGGTCGGGAGTTCGGCGCCGCGATCAGTATCTGGACGAAAGACGGAAAACCGCTCTCAATCTATGAGCCATATGATCTTTTTTATGCGCGGATGCTTGAAAGTGTCGGGAAGAATCCGGTGCCTCCCGGCGCGCCAACAGAGTTGAAAGAGGATTCCGGAGTTTTTTCCATAGACTTTACGCAAAATCCGGAATGGAAAGAATGGAAACACATTTCCGGAAACTGGCAGCATCACGAAGGCGCGCTGCGCTTCGTGAAAGGCGAAGATGGCGAAAACTACCTCTATCGCGACTTCCCTCCCGCCGTCGAATTTGATATCTGGGCGGAGTTTGAAGCGCGTAACGATATGCACATCGGCGCGTGGACTCCGGAGGCAAGGCAGACGGACAATATGACGGATTATGTGGCGTTTCTGGGAGGCTTCGGCAATGCCCGCTCGGTTATTCGCATTTTCGGCGCGGAGGGAGGCGCGGAGGACAGTGGAATCAGTCCGGGGCGACACACCATGCAGTTTTCCCGAAGAGAGGGAAGACTCTGGCTGCTCTACGACGGCAAGCCAGTCGCATGGTCGCCGGATCCACAGCCGAACCGGGCTGTCACGCGACTGGGCTTTCTGGGAGGATGGGGAGGCGAACAGGCTCTCTATCGTGTCCGGATCAGAACGGGCAAACCTTAACGGGTTAGAATCGAATGCCCAATCTCGCCTCTGCCCGATACTCCTGATTGGGCAGCAGCAGACCATCCTTCAGGTAGTTGGTCATCGAGCCGCTGAACATCAGATCGAAAAGTGAACCGATTCGATGCGCGAAGATCAGAGAGTAGGTATCTGTGCCGAATAGATTCTGCTCGCGTGTCATTGCACCCCGATAGCTGGCGTTCAGGCTCGTGGCGCGACCAAACCGCCATCCCAGACGGAGATCAATAATCTCGCTGGTACGCGCGGTAAGATACTCCTCTTCCATCGAATAGCCGCCCCCCAGTTCGATATTGCCCAGCGTGGACTGCAGCCCGATGCTCTGGCGATGCAGGCGTGTAATCGCGCCTTTATCGTCTTCCGGATCGTTCGCATACCCGCCGGTCAATCGAATTCGGTTGCGGTTCAGCCCGACAGTCAGGCGCACATCGTAGGAATCGGGCGCATTGGGATCGGGGATTCCTCTATTAAAGCTTTCCCGCAGTCGGAAGCCTCCGGCCACCTCCAGAGTCGGCAGCGGACGCGCAGAAGCAGAGAATGAGCCAGAATAGTCCTCTTTACCGCTTTCGGAACGGTACTCTAACCCGCTGGAGACCGACAGCAACGGAAACGGAGTATACTCCAGAAGCGCGCCGCGTGTGCGTCTGGCTCCTTTTTGCGTAAACCGATCGGCGGTCTGAGCCGAGAACCGTATCTTCTGTGTCGGGTTCGCTTCCAGTCGAAGACTTGCAGCATCCTCTGCTCCGCTTGCCGACAGGCGATTCTGAAAACTCCCGCTGATATTCACCGCGTCGTTAACCTGCGAACGAATATTCAGGGAAGCGGTCTGCAGAATCGTGTGGCTCTCCTTCGTCGCGAGAACACTGCTCTCAAAGAGCGCGGTCGCCTGTGTCCCCCGATTTATCGCCTGATCAAGTTGAAAGCGATTCAGGAAGCGCGTGGAGGAGTAGCCGTCCGGGGCTTCCGTTTCGGTCTGCGTGCGGCTGTACTGTACGCGAGTCGCCGCGCCGAGTTTCCCGTTCACGCGCATCCCCAGAACGGTCACCACCTGCCCCTTGCCCTCCAGTGGAAGGTCTGTGGTCTGCATGAAACTGGCGGCTGCCTGGAATCCGCGTACCGCATTCATCGAGCCGGAAGCCTCGATGATCTCTCGTCCCGCGTGTATTCCGGTCTCCTGACTGCCCTGGAACTCCGCCCCGGCGCGGGTATAGGCGGCGGAGAACTGACCATATCGGTGCTTCGACATCTCCCTGAACTGCATAGCGCTTCGTTCAAAGAGGTTGCCTCCGCTACCATCCAGAAAGAGCTGTCCTGTCAGGGAGGAGCCTGTTCCCATCTGTAAATTGCCGTTGAAACCGAGCAGCGTCAGCCCGTTTTTTGCCCCGTTTGGACTTCCCGACTGTGATCCGAAAGGCGCGACCGTTTCCGGACGATAGAGCGCGTTGAATGTGAGTGCGCTGCTGCCGTGCTGAAACAGCCCGAACTGAAGAGGAATCGGCGGCGCAGAGGCGTTTGCGGTCGCCTTCCCTGCCACGATGCGATAGTCCACGCGGGCGATTTCGCGCATCTTCAACGGCGTGGAGAATGTCAGCGCGCCAGTTTTTATATCCAGCTTGTAGTCTACGCCACGTATCAGACGTTTTGCGCCGCGTGAGATCGTCTCGCTCTCTGTCTCTATCCCCTTCCAGGAAAGCAGGTAGGGACCAACGACATTGCGACCCAGAAAGATATCCGTAAACTCTCTGGCTCCATCACCCGTCTCTCTCACTGGCGCGACGAGTCCGTCGGAGGCGGGTTTTACCGGGACGGAAGCCTGCTGCGCCGGGGCTGAAACCGATAAACAGAGCGCCAGAAACGGTATTCCCCTATAAAATTGTTTCCAACTCTTTAGTCTCATCTGAAAATCGCTTCTTTTTATTTGCCTTTGTCCGGCATTCTTCGATATAATATACGGCATGAGCGAACAGAATTGCGAACTTGGCGATATCTTTATCGTGCGTCCGACCGAACCGCATCCGATGAACCGTCGCAACTTTCTCAAGAAAGCGTTGATGACGACCGGCGCGATTGCGGGGATGGACTTCCTCTCCCATTTTGCCGCCAACGGGCTGCCGCTGGATACAAAAGCCGATGCGAAGATACGCGATGCCTCTCGTCAGGCGGACAACCCGCGCTTTCTCATCTACTGGTTCCTGGAAGGCGGTTGGGAGAGTTACGATATGTTCAGCCCCGTAATGACTCCTAACAATGTCATTCAACGGGGACCGGATATCAGTAAAGAGCGTTATCGCGTTCTCAAATTCGGGCAGCCGGACTATGGCATCTACACGGAGAGCGGCATTCGATATGGTTACTTAGCCTCTCCCGCCAAATCTCTCTTCAAAGATATGGCGGTTCTCAGTTCGATGGAGACCGGCGAGTTTCACTCCGGCGACCGACTTCGCGCGCACATGGGTCACTACAACCTGAATCTTCAGGGAGAACGCGGGGAAGATGAGCGCAGCGTTCTTCAGGCGTTCGCGGAGGCTTACGGTCAGCCCTACCCGATGCCCCATCTCTCCTGGCACTGGTGGCTCTCTGACGGCGAACTCAATGAGCAGCAGTATACCGGACGCAAGGGCTACTACCATGCGCTCGGTCCCGCCTGGGCGCATACGATCTATGCCGGAACGCCCAACAACCTTCGTCAGCTTCTCATGCGCGTTCAGTCCATCTCCAGCGATCCCGTTAACCAGCAGATCAATCGCTTCCTGGACAATGTCCACGCGCATCTGCGCCGTGACAGCGATCTGGAGGTGATAAAAAGCTACGACTCGGCGCGAGATATCTACCTGAAACTCAACAGTTCAGGAACCGGTCTGGACCGATCGCTGTTGAGTCGTCTTTTCACCGATTCTCAGCTTCGAGAGCGCTTCCGCATCACGCCCAACGATGAACTGATCACCTACTCCAGTATCAACGGCAATAAAGCCCGAAGCAAGTTCTGCCCCAATGTCAATGTACAGGCGATGATGGCTTACGAGATGATGCGCGCCGGACTATCCTGCGCCTTCTGGATCGAATCGCGCGATATCCGCATGTTCGACAGTCACTACTCGCGGCGCGGTCTCTGGGGACCAGACGGAAAGCCCATCGGACAGCCGGATCAGACCCATTTAATGCGCGAACATCTCTGGAATCCTCTGCTGACGCTGGTAGAACTATTAAAGTCCACCCAGTACAAGAACACTGGCAAGAGCCTCTTCGATTTCACCACAATTGTACTGACCTCTGAGTTCGGCCGCACCATTCACGGCGAGGTGGACGGCATCCTTAAGATGAACATCCGCGAGGCGGAGAAGCAGCGACAGATCGGCGATCAAGACATCTCACAGCACTGGAAGGTTACCTCCGCAGCGTTTATCGGCGGAAAGGTCAAAGGCAACAGCCAGTACGGAGCGGTGGGAGAGAAGGATCTGCTGGCGATTCCGATCATGCCCGACGGCTCACTCGATCCGGCGTTCAACCCGGTGACAGGGGAGCTTCTGCCGGGACGAAAGAAGAGCGATAAGTCCTTCATCCCCAATCACGGCGATGTCTACGCCACCGCTCTCTATCTGAGCGATCTCGATCCGAAAGGACGGGGGCGCAATCAGCGTGGTCCGCTGCGCTTCATCAAGAAAGCCTGAACGCGATATGAAAACAGGGCGCTTCTGGCGCCCTGTTCTTTTCAAAGGTTCATATTGCTGCTATGTCCGGGGAACGCCCTGGCGGCAGGATCAATATAGGTTTTCGCGTAGTTTACCGCAATACAGACCTCTCCGACTCCGGTCGCGATCAGTTTTAACTTTCCGTCGTGCGTACAGATATCCCCGGCGGCATAGATTCCCGGAAGATTCGTCTCCATCCGCGCATTGACCAGAATGGAGTGCCCCTGAAGAGTCAATCCCCACTCGCGGATAGGTCCGATGTTGGCAGAAAACCCGATGTTAATCAGGCAGGCGTCCACCGGGATACTCTCCTCTTCCTGAGTCCTGTTATTATAGATGACCGCGCGCTGCAGTTTTCCGTTCCCTTCCAGTCTTCGGATCTCATAGAAAAGTTTCGTGGTGATGGAGGAGTGATTCATCAGCCAGTCAACGCTCTCCTCATGGGCGCGAAAAGCGTCGCGTCGGTGAATCAGGGTGATCGTCTTTGCCAGAGGCTCCAGATTCATCGCCCAGTCCAGCGCAGAGTCGCCTCCCCCGACGATCAGCAGACGCTTGCCCTGAAAGATCGCCTTGTCCCGCACGAAGTAGTGAACTCCCGATTGCTCGAAATCCTCGATCCCGGGAACATCCAGCTTTTTGGGTGAAAACGCTCCGGCTCCCGCGCAGATGATAACCGTGCGCGTGTGATGTTCGGTCCCCTTTTCGGTCACCAGCGAGAGAGTTCCATCCTCATGACGCACAAGTTCCCGGATCGCCTCTCCGAGTGCAATCGCAGGCTTGAAGCGCATCGCCTGCTCTACCATCTCGCGGGCAAGATCGCGCGCCAGCACCTTCGGGAAACCGGGCATATCATAGACATACTTCTCCGGGTAGAGGGTGTTCAACTGTCCGCCCAGTTCCGGCAGGCTGTCCACCAGTTTCATCTTCATCCCGCGCAATCCGGCGTAAAAACAGCCGAAAAGCCCGACCGGACCCGCGCCAATAATGGTTGTATCGAATAGCTCAGAGGTTGTCATACGTTGCCTTGATCGTTTAGATATTTATCCATCAGTCCGGTGTATACCGGCAGCCGTTTTTGTCTGTCTCCCAGACCGTAACCGCAGAAACTGGTAGTTCTCGCTGAGCCAACTGCTCAAAAATCCACTTTGCGATATTTTCCGTGCTGGTCGCACAGGGCAGCGCTTCATTCAGATAGGTGTGATCGGGAAGTAACTCGTTAAGCGCTGCCTTCAACTCCGTAAAATCGCGCAAAAGCCCGTTTGAGTCCAGTTCTCTTCCGCTGAACTCCGCCTCAACGCGGTAGCTGTGCCCGTGCACGCGCGAGCACTTTCCAGCATAGTCCGGCAGGTTGTGCGCCGCTTCAAACGTGGCGCGAACAATTAGCGTGAACATCGTTTATGTGTCCGAGCGGTCGTAAACCGCGACTATTCGCGACGAGATTCCGCCGCGAACGTTGAAATCCCCGGTTACAGTCATCCGGCGAGGATGGCATGACTCCACCAGATCGTCGAGTATCTGATTGATGACCGCCTCATAAAAGATCCCCTTTTGCCGAAACCCGAAGAGATAGTACTTCAGCGATTTCAACTCCACGCAGAGACGATCCGGCACATACTCGATTGCGATCGTGCCGAAGTCCGGCAGTCCGGTGATAGGGCAGACCGACGTAAACTCCGGGCAGGTATGGGTAATGGTATAGTCTCGCTCCGGTCGCGGGTTCTCAAACACCTCGATACCCTGCGGAGCGGGACGGGAAGACGGGCTCGATTGATCGTTCATGACTCAAACAGACTCCTCATTCACTGGATATGAGTGTACCTAATCCAGAAAGGTTAGTCAATTTAAGTTCCTTCGGATATACACCTTCCAAGGGCAGCATCTCTCTGTCATGTTTTTTGGAGAGGAGAGTATCTAACGAGTGAGGAAATGTAACTATCATTCGACATGACCGTTGATGCACATCCGAAAGTCCTGCCATGACCCCAACCACTCAGTCTCATTCCGATCCTGCTGAAATCAGTCCTACCGCCGGAACAGGATCCTCTCCAGACCGCGAAATGGTTTCCGCGTTGTCTCCGCGCGGTCTGCTGGTCGGTCTCCTCTGCGTCATCCTCACCTGTCTGGTAGTCTGCTTCGCGGAACTGGTGGTCGGGAAGATTCAGATCGGTTTTCTTCAGCTTCCTCCGGTTGTGGTGGGTATGCTGGTGTTGATTCTGGGGGTGCAGGCTGTATTCAGTCGCCTCTCTACCCGATGGCGACTGAAGCCGCATGAACTCTTCACGGTGCATGTGATGATGCTGATGGCGTCAATGGTCTCCTCGCGCGGTCTGCTGGAAAAGCTCATTCCTCTGCTGGTAGTTCCCAACTACGACGCTACCGATGCCAATAACTGGCGTGGTCTATTCTTCCAGCACATTCCCTCCTGGGCGGTTCCCTTCGATCCGAACGGCTCGCCCAAGCAGTTTTCGTCGGCGCGTTTTTTTGAGGCGCTTCGTCCGGGCGAACGCATACCCTGGCAGATGTGGACGCTTCCCTTGCTCTTCTGGTTTGTCTTCGTCGCGCTGATGCTGACGGCGTTTCTCTGTATGGCTGCGATCCTCCGCCGGCAGTGGGTAGACAATGAGAAGCTCTCCTTCCCTCTGGTGCAACTGCCGCTGGAGATGATTCGCGCCGGTGACCCCACGACATCGCGCGGTACGGAGACCAGCTTTCTTCAGAACCGACTGACATGGACGGGCTTTGCGATTCCGGCAGTCGTCTTCGGTTTCAACGGTCTGCATCAGTGGTATCCAAGTGTCCCGGAGATCACCACTCAGATAGATATCAACTCTTTCTTTGTCGCCCCTCCCTGGAATCAGATGCTCTATTTCCAGGCGTTCTTATCCTTTGCCGCGATAGGCTTTTTCTATCTGCTTCCGACCGATCTCCTGTTCTCGCTCTGTCTCTTTTTTTTGATGACGCGAGGGATGGATGTCGTCTCAGCCAGTCTGGGGTATCAGCCAGAGGTGATGCCGATGTACGGCTGCCGTCTCTACTATGGCTATCAGATCATCGGCTGCTACTTCGTTCTGGCGGGATATATGCTCTATGCGGCGCGTCCGCATCTAGCGCGGGTATTCCACTTAGCTGTCTCACTGAACCGGCGGACAGGACCACTCCTCCCGGAAGACCGCGACGAACTGCTGCCCTACCGATTCGCTTTCTGGGGTCTGATATTCAGCCTGCTGCTCTGCGCCGGGTGGATGTGGCAGTTTGGAATGTCGTTCCCGCTGGCGCTCTTCCTGCTCTCTATCTCTCTCTTTCTGGTGGTGATGGTGATGGCGCGAAGCGCCTGTGAGTCGGGGATGTTGATGACGGAGACATCATTTCGACCGGTGGATGTCTACCGTATGGTCGGGGATGTGCGCTCTCTTGGCGCGGCGAATATCACCGGGATGGCATTTCTGGATGCGCTCTGGTTTCGTGATCAGCGCGGTCTGATGCTGACTGGCTTTCTCGACGCTGCCCGATTTTCCGACGGGGTTCGTGTGCGAAGACGTTCACTCATCGGCGTTTTCATCCTCTCCATACTCCTTGCGATGCTGGTCTCCGGCTACCTGCATATCGCGCTGCCCTATCGGTTAGGCGCGGTTTCGATGTACTCCTATGTCTATCGCGGTAATCCTGTCTGGGCTTTTAACGACGCCGCCACCGTTCTGAACGGCTCTCGCCCTCCCCTGCCCTGGTTCGCCCCTCTGAACTTCGCCATTGGACTCTGCGCAACCATGGGCATGGTGATTCTGCGTTCCCGTCTGATGTGGTTCCCGCTCCACCCGCTCGGTTATGCCCTTTCCAGCACATGGACGATGATGGTCTTCTGGTTTCCCTGCCTGATCGCGTGGCTCATCAAGTCGCTGATCTTAAGGTATGGAGGAATGCGGCTGTTTGCGAAAGCGAGACCATTCTTTCTGGGAATGGTGCTGGGAGAGTTCACAATGGCGGTTCTCTGGACAATCCCGTCCATCTTTTACCGGACTCCCACGCCTGCCTTCCCCTGGCCCTGAAAATCAGTTGAAATTGAGAGGGAAACGGGGAAAAAGACTCTTGTCATTGCCAGGGAATTGATGTATGATGAATATACAGGAATGCATTGCCCTGCAGACGATTGGTGATGATTGGCAGGTGTTCTGAGCCGATGTAATGATGATAGGAGGGCGACTCGTTGTAGCTCAGTGGTAGCCCGAAATCGGGAATCGCGAAGTGCAGCGGCGCTCATCCGCCCGTGTTTTTTACGGGTTCTAGAACACCCCGACACACGGCGTCGTGGGGTATACCAAAAGAAAGGTCGGGCGAGTTTCGCCCGACCTTTTGCTTGTTTTTAAAAACGTTAAAAAGGGATCAGTGAACCTCGTAGTCCTGGAACAGTTCGCTGACCGAATCGTCGCCGTGAATTCGGCGAATGGCATCTGCCAGCAGTTCCGCCACAGAAATAACGCTGATTTTCGGGCAGAGCTTTGCCTCCGGGTGCGGAATGGTGTCGGTGATCAACAGGCTTTTCAGAACGGACTTCTCCACTCGCTGAATGGCATCCCCGGAGAGAACTCCGTGTGTACAGCAGGCATGAACCTCTCTCGCGCCTCTATCCATCAACGCCTGCGCTCCCTGCACAATGGAACCTCCGGTATCAATCATGTCGTCAATCATCACGCAGACTTTGTCTGTGACATCGCCAATGATCTCCATGATCTCTACGCGATTGGCTTCCGGCCGTCGTTTGGCGATAATGGCGATAGGCGTGCCCAGATTCTCCGCCAGCGCGCGCGCGCGCGCCACGCCTCCTACATCCGGCGATACCACCACCGTATCACCATTATATAGACCTTCGGTAATCAGCGTTCTCGCGATCAGAGGTCCTGCAAACAGGTGATCCACCGGCATATCGAAGAAGCCCTGTATCTGACCGGCATGCAGGTCCACGCAGAGGATTCGATGCGCGCCTGCATTGGAAATCAGATTTGCCACCAGACGCGCTGTGACTGGCTCACGCGGCTTGATCTTCTTATCCTGTCTCGCGTAACCATAATAGGGCATAACCACCGTTATTCGCTTCGCTGAGGCGCGCCGGAACGCATCCAGCATGATCAGCAGTTCCATCAGATTGTCATTGACGGGATGGCAGGTCGGCTGTATCAGGAAGACATCCAGTCCGCGCACACTCTCTTCGATCTTGACGAAAATCTCCCCATCGGAGAAGGTCTTGATCGTACTGCATCCGAGTGTCACCCCCAGTTCATTCGCGATGCGTTTCGCCAGAAGAGGGTTGGCATTGCCTGTGAACAATCGCATGACGTTATCTCCCCGCATGGAAACGCTCCTTTTTCTCTCGCCAGCGTTTCGCCCAGTCCGGCTTTATGGTCATCTTTTCCCGTGCAATCGCAAGCGAATCTGCCGGGACATCCTGGTTGATGGGACTTCCTGCCGCGATAAAAGCTCCATCTCCGATGGACACCGGCGCAATGAGAGTTGTATGTGTGCCGATGAACGCTCTTTTGCCGATGATGGTTCGATGTTTCTGAATCCCGTCATAGTTGCAGGTAACCACCCCTGCCCCGATATTCGTCTCCTCTCCCACCTCTGCATCTCCGATATACGATAGATGGGAAGCGGATACTCTCTCCGCCAGCGTGGCGTTTTTTAACTCTACAAAGTCTCCGATTTTGACATAGTCCGCCAACTGACACCCCGGACGAAGATTGGCGAATGGCCCGATGCGAACATGACTTCCTATCCGGGACTTAACGATCTGAGAGGATACTATCGTTGCGTGGTCGCCGACACTGCTGTCACAGATGCGCGTGAAAGGACCGATTGTGCAGCCGCCTCCGATAACCGTCATTCCATGCAGATAGGTCTGCGGCTCCAGCGTGGTGTCCTGACCAATCTGCACTTCCACATCCACATAGGTGCTTGCCGGATCGGTGATTGTCACCCCGGAGAGCATCAGCCGATTCAGAATACGCTGCCGTAGGATAGCCGCCACATTCGCCAGTTCAACCCGCGTATTAACACCCAGCGCTTCCGAGGAATCTTGAGTTGGCAGCGCCTCAACCCGCGCCCCCCACTGACGGAGAATGCCTATCACATCTGTCAGGTAGAACTCGCCCTGCGTGTTGTCCGAACGCACATCTTTCAGTGCGGCAAAGAGGGTTTGCGCCTGAAAGCAGTAGATGGAGGGGTTCCACTCTTTAATGGCGCGTTCTTCCGGCGTCGCGTCGCGATGTTCGACAATCCTCTCCACAGAGCCATCTTCCCCGCGAACGATCCTCCCGTAACCGGTCGCATCGTCCAGATAGGCGGTCAGCAGGGTGGCGACAGCGCCAGTTTGCGCCTGACGCTGTATGAGGGCAGTCAAAGTCTCCGGACGCAAAAGCGGAACATCCCCCGCCAGAACAAGCGCCATCCCGCGAAAATCTTTCAGGAGCGGATAACAGGCTTGTACAGCGTCACCGGATCCGCGCTGCTCCGCCTGCAGGACATACTCTATATCGTCTCCCAGACCCGCCTGAACCGCCTCCGCTTCATGTCCGACCACCACTATAACGCGAGAGATTCCGGCAAGCCTGCAGGCGCGAACCACATGACGGGTGAGGGGAGTGCCGCACAAAGGATGAAGAGGTTTGGGAATGCGAGAGCGCATCCGGGTAGATTTCCCGGCGGCGAGAATGAGGGCTACACACTCCGAAGACGGGATGCCCGCCCCCGGCTGTGCGGTGGCTTCAGACATGGTTTTGCTGCTCTCCCCAGAGAATGTGGCAAACAGTCCGCATCAGGTTACGGCGGAAGATTGGACGGACTTCGCTACATCAGAAAGATCGTTGCCGAACCGATGCCGGCCACGCATCAGGCTATGGATAGAGGAATAGACGGGCTTTGTCCCGCTTGTTTTTCCGTTTCGGAGATGCTTCATTATAGTCGCCGTCGCAGGGCTGTGTCAAGGGAGAACCCCGTCTCATCCACGCTAAAAAACGCCTGTACCCGGGTAGAGATGCAACATCAGGCAGAAGAAGAACTCGACGCCTTCATCCTGAATTTGTCAGTTTTCCCCCTATGTTTACGAGGACTGCCTGCCAATAATACTCGGTGTATCGGTTTCCGGGACTGATTCCGTCGAATCAACACCACGAACGACCCGGCCAGTCATCCGTAATGTCTCAGGAGTGCGACTGACCTATGGGCGTACAACCTCCTGTCTCCATCAAGAGCAATTTACACCGCTTCACCGATATCGGTATGGCAGCCGCCATTCTGATTATCGTAGCAATGCTCATTGTTCCCCTGCCAGAATGGTTGCTCGACCTCTGCCTTGCCTTCAACCTGGTCACGGCGATGGTGATCGTCCTGGTGACACTCTACGTAACGGAACCGCTGCAGTTCAGCGTCTTTCCCTCCCTTCTGCTAATAACCACCCTCTTCCGACTGGCGCTTAACATCGCCGCGACAAAGCTGATCCTGTCCTCCGGGGAAGCGGGGGATGTGATCCAGGCTTTCGGAAATGTCGTTCTCGGCGGGAATTTTGTGGTAGGCGTCATCGCCTTTCTGATTCTGGTCATCGTGCAGTTTGTTGTCATCACGAACGGAGCCGGGCGCGTGGCGGAGGTAGCGGCGCGTTTCACTCTCGACGCGATGCCCGGTAAGCAGATGGCGATTGATGCCGACCTGAACGCAGGTCTGATCTCGGATGAGGATGCGCGCAATCGCCGGAAGATGATCGAAGCGGAAGCCGACTTTTACGGCGCGATGGATGGAGCCAGTAAATTTGTCCGGGGCGATGCCATCGCGGCGGTCATCATCATTCTGATCAATATCGTTGGCGGTTTTGTCATCGGAATGCTGAACGGACAGGGAGACGCCCTGACGGTTTTACGTACCTACACGCTGTTAACGGTTGGTGAAGGTCTTGTCAGCCAGATACCCGCTCTGTTAATCTCGACCGCCACCGGCTTAATGGTCACTCGCGCAGCCTCCGAATCGAACATGGGAAGCGACTTTGTCCGGCAGATATTCAGCCGCGCGCGACCGATGCTGATGGCGAGCGGTCTGCTATTGTCGCTTCTGGTCGTTCCAGGATTCCCCAAGATACCACTGCTGGTGGTAGGCGGATTGGTCTTCTTTATGTCGCTGCTTCTGATCCGCACGGAAAAACAGGAAGCGGTTATGGCGGTTGTACAGCAGAAAGAGGCGGAGAAGACGGCTGCGCGACAGCCGGAAGATCCCCTGAAACTCCTTTCGGTGGATATGCTGATTCTGGAGTTAGGCAGCAACCTTGTGCCACTGGCGATCCCGGATGAGGGAGGCGATCTTGCGGCGCGAGTCGGCGCGGCAAGACGCCAGATTGCGATGGAACTGGGGATCGTGCTTCCTATGGTACGCATTCGCGATAACCTCCAGATTCATGCCAATCAGTACAATCTCAAGCTGAGAGATCAGATCATCGCCACTTATGAGATACATCCGAATCAACTGCTCGCGCTGGAGACGAGTCCCGCGCTTGAGCCGCTAGACGGACTACGTACCACCGAACCGGCATTCGGCGGACCGGCAATCTGGATACAGCGCGCCTTGAAAGAGCGCGCAGAGATGGCGGGCTATGTGGTCGCCGACCCCGCTTCCGTCATTATCACCCACTTTACCGAGGTCGTGAAGCAGTACGCGCATGAACTGATAACCCGTCAGGAAGTACAGGCGCTGGTGGACAATGCGAAAGAGCAGAATAAGGTAGTCATCGAAGAGTTGATCCCGGCGAATATGACCCTTGGCGAAGTGCAGAAGGTGCTGCAGAACCTGCTGCGTGAGCGGGTATCCATTCGCGACCTGGGAACTATTCTGGAGACGCTGGCGGACTGGTCGCCGCGCACAAAGGATTTTGATCAACTCACGGAACTCGTTCGCGCTGCGCTTGCCAGACAGATATGCAAGCAGTACGCCGATGAAACGGGCGTTCTCTATGTGTTGACTTTCGAAGCTGGACTGGAGCAGGCGCTTCGGGATTCGGTTCAGATGACTACCAATGGAGCTATGCTTGCGATAGACCCCGCGAATGCCACCGCGTTGGTGCATCAGATTCAGAAAGAGATGGACCATATGGGAGAACAGGGCTACTCCCCGGTTCTACTCTGTTCGTCACAGATACGGCTTCCTCTGAAACGCATCACCGAGCGAAGTCTGCCCTCTCTTGCAATACTAGCCTACAATGAAATTGTTCCTCGCATGGAGGTTCGCGCTGTTGGCAGCGTGAACTCACTCCAGATTGAGTCTGCGGAGATAGCTGCATGAAAATTAAAGAGTATGAAGCTGCATCCCTGAAAGAGTGCCTGCATCAGGTTCGCGAAGACATGGGTCCCGAAGCGGTGATACTGGAGACTCGCAAAGCCAGAAAGAAAATCTTTCTGGGACTGAGATCGCAGGAGGTGGTTCGCATTGTTGCAGCCGTAGGAATCTCTGTCAATGAACCGGCATCGCGTCCGCTTCCCGATCGGTCACAGGCCATCGTAAATGAAGCGGAAAGACAGCGTCAGGAGGTTCAGGCATCTGCAGCCGGACATGGACGGGAGCGAAACGGCACTCCATCCCGCTCCCCCCGCACCAGTCCTGCGCCAGAACCGTCGGATCAAGAGACTGAGGAGAAGCTCGCGCAGCTTGAGAAGATGATGCGAGAGTTAAAATCCGGTTTTGACGAGATCAGACAGGTGGTAAAGGACGCGCCAGAAGCTGTCGCCATGGTTCCGCAAAACGCCATGATAAAAACGCATTCACTGTATCCGCTCCTCTACTCACAGTTGGTGGAGGCGGAGATCGCGCCTGACCTTGCCGCAGAGATGCTCGATCTTCTGCCGGACATGAGCGGTTGGAACCATCAGGCGCGTTCGCATATGGCGGAATCGGCGCTTCGCGCGATGATGACAGATAAGATTGTCTGCAGCGGTCCCATCACGCTCACGCCAGGAAGGATGAAGACGGTAGCTCTCATCGGTCCGACAGGAGTGGGAAAGACGACCACCATCGCGAAACTTGCCGCACAGTTTGCCCTCGTTGAAAACTATCGCGTCGGCTTGCTGACGATGGACACCTATCGGATCGCCGCCGTGGAACAGCTAAAGACCTACGGGCAGATTATAAATATCCCGGTGCGAGTCGCCTACAGCCCGAACGAGATACTGCCTGCGTTGGAGGAGTTTGCGAACCTGGATTTGGTGCTGATTGACACGGCGGGACGCAGTCAGAAACATATCATGCAGTTAGGCGAGTTAAAAACGCTGCTGGAAAAGGCGGAATGCGAGGCGCATCTGGTGCTTGCCGCTTCAACCAAAGAGCGCGATCTTCAGGATCAGATTGCGCGATTTCGCGAGTCGGGCGTGGATCGGCTCATTTTCACCAAGCTCGACGAGACGCGCTCCTATGGAACGCTCTTCACCGCCGCGATCCGCTCAGGACTTCCGGTCAGCTACCTTACCACCGGTCAGAAAGTGCCAGAGGATATCGAGGTGGCGGAAGCAAACCGTATCGTCTCCTTTGTACTGAACGGCGCTATAAAATAGTCTGACTGCCTCACGCGCCCTCCTGCGTGTCCGCCCCGTTCCTGAAAGGATCGGGGCGGCTTTTCTGTTGTGACTATTCGGAACTCTCTCAATCATAAGCAGGAATCTAACCTCTTTTCAGGCAACAGGATACACAACGTAAGCCAGGAGGAGAATAGCATGAAGCTCAATCCGATCTACACGTTGATTCTGGCAGCCACGCTTTTTCTATCCTGCGCCGATACCCATGCACAGGATGCCATCACCTGGCGGGTGACAGCCTCCGGGATCGATTCGAAAGGCTTGCGCCTGCTGGAAGGCGCGGATGGCGTTCCTCTCTATGAGATTCGCGGAGGAGGACGCTGCGCTGTCAATCGTCCGGGAGTCACTCCGCCGTCTCAGTATCTCTATTTTGACATCTCCGATGCGGTTGCCAGGAACCTGACCGCTGCGCTCTATATCACCGTGGAATACTACGATGAGAGATTCGGCAGCGCGGTACAACTTCAATACGACAGCAAACAGGGCGACACGCTGGCGGCGAAATATCGCGATTCTGAGGAGCAGGCAGGCGGATGGCGAACGGGCACAAAACGATGGAAGACGGCGATCTTTCACCTTCAGAATCCGAGATTCGACAATCGGCAGAACCTGGGAGCGGATTTTCGTCTGGGAATTGGCGGTCTGGCGATTCGTGCGGTTCGCATATCTTCAAAACGCCCGACGAACTGGGAGAAGGTGGATCAAATAGAGATGTCACAGGTCAAACCGCTTGTGAAAATCGGCAAAGGCGGGGAGCTTATCATCGGCGGCTTCGATCCTGCGCGGCGCGGAGATGAGCGCGGAATGGTTAAGCAGTTAGCTTCGGTCGCCCCGATGCTGAAAGCGATAGGCGTAACAAGCCACGAAGGCTATGTTCGCTGGAACCTGTGCGAGACGGAGCCGGGAAAGTACGATTGGAGCGTCTACGACGCCTTCGTAAAGGTCTACAAACAGCACGGTTTGAAATGGGTTCCCTTTCTCATCATCGGCTCCCCCTACAGCCTGCCGGATTGGTATTACAAAAAGCCCGGATCGCAGGGCTATATCTGTCTGGAACACGGACAGGAGTCAGATGTTCAGTCGCTCTGGAATCCGGAGCTTCGCCGTCATGTTGCGCGATTTATCAAAGCCTTCTGCGAACACTATCGCGATCAGGACGTGATCGAATCGATCCTCCTTGGCGTAACCGGAAACTACGGAGAGGCGATCTATATCGCCTCCGGCAACGACTGGACGGCGGATATTCACGGACCGTACCACACGCACGGAGGATTCTGGGCAGGAGACAGATACGCCGTTGAGAGTTTTCGCGTCTGGCTTATCAAAAAATATGGCGGCAGAGCGCGCCTGCGAGATGCCTGGGGAGAGACGGCTCCTCCGATCAATGAGGCGCGCCCCTTTCTCCGACAGAACGCGCCAAACGAACGTGCCTGGCTCGATTTCTGTGACTGGTATATCGGCTCGATGACTGAATATTCCCGATTCTGGGCACAGGAGACGCGCAAACACTTTCCCGGTCCGATCTATCTCTGCACAGGCGGTCATGCTCCGCCGGAACATGGCGCAAACTTCGGGGATCAGTGCAAGCTGATGGCGGAGATCGGCGGAGGCGTTCGCATCACCAACGAGGGCAGCGACTATCGCGCCAACTTCTCCCTGACTCGATGGGTCGCTTCAGCGGGGCGTCAGTACGGAGCCTATTTCAGCTTTGAACCCGCCGGAGTTGTGGATACAAAAGGCGTGATCGCCCGTATCTATAATGCAACCGCCTCCGGCGCGCGCGGGCTTCACTACTACTATCCGAACCTCTTTGAACAGGAGGAGGCGCAGCAGAATTTTATACGATACGGGAGCCTATTTCAGCAGCGTCAACCGAATGTTGAGATCGCCGTCTACTATCCCCAGACCTATATCAAGCTGCAGGGAAACAGCTTTCTGCGCTTTGTTCAGCCTCTTCGCGACCGATTCGACTTTGACTTCATGAGCGATGAGCAGATTCTGGACGGTGGTCTGAAGCGGATAAAGGCTCTCATCCTGATGCAGGGAAATATCTCCGAAGGGAAGGTCTGGAAGGAGGTAGCTGATTGGGTGCGGAAGGGCGGGCTGCTCTTCTACGTGGAAAGTATGGACAGACTGCGTACCGTAGAAGGGGATGAGAGCATCCATCGCGCGCTCATAGAAGTCGCGACGGAACGCGGTAAAGGGCGAGTGGTGGTCTATTCGGGACGAGGCGATAGCCGAGAGTATCGCGCGCTTCTGGCGCGAGAACTGGCGCAGGCGGAACAGCTATCGCCTGCTGCGCGAGATGTGGTTCGCGCCGATGGAGAGGAGGATGATCTCTTTGTAACGCTATGCGCGCCGAATACGCTGCTCTGGCTGAACTATTCGGCGAAAACGGTTAAAAAGCCGGGAATAGACCTGCCCCCCTACTCTATTCGCGAACAGAAACAATGACTTCTATCCTATCCTCATGACGAAAGGAAGTCTCATGACGATTCGAAAATGTCTGGTTCTTGCCTCATTGGTCTATCTGCTGTCTACAGCCGCAAATGCGGAGGATTGGCCTCAGTGGCGCGGCAAGAAACGAGATGGCATCTCTACCGAAAAGAATCTGCTCAAACAGTGGTCAAAATCGGGCCCAAAACTCCTCTGGCAGATAAAGGATGCCGGATACGGCTTTGGCAGCGTCGCGATTGCGGGAGAAAGAGTGTTCCTGGTCGGCAGCAGGGGCTTGGAGGAGGAGTTTGTCTCTGCGCTCGATGCGCGAACAGGCAGGCTGATATGGTCTACAAAGATTGGCAAGCCCGGCAATCCCGATCAACAGCCCAGTTATCCGGGCGCGCGTTCAACGCCAACCGTTGATGGAAACTTCGTCTATGCTCTGGGTTCGGACGGAGACCTTGCCTGCCTGGAGGCTGTCAACGGGGCGATAAAATGGAAAAGGAGCCTTCGAACGGATTTCGGTGGAAAGCCCGGAACCTGGGCATATTCGGAATCGCCGCTGGTGGATCAGGAAAGAGTAGTTGTTGCGCCCGGTTCTGAGCAAGCCGGTCTGGTTGCGCTGGACAAGAGGAACGGCGAGCTTATCTGGAAAACCCCGATACCCGGCGAGAAACAGGCGGGATACTCCTCTACCATTGTGGCGGAGATCGGCGGCGTTCGCCAGTATGTACACTATCTTCTTAAGGGACTGGCGGGAGTGGAGGCAAAGACCGGTAAATTCCTGTGGCGATATGATCGGTCCATTGACACGCGATTTCAGGTTCATGCCGCGACGCCGATCACACACAATAATACGGTCTACAGCGCGGCAGCGATGGGTGGCGGTCTGGCGCTGATAAAAAGCGATGGAGGCACATTTACCGCAGATTCGGTCTATTCCACACGCAAACTACCCAATGCGCTCGGTGGCGCGATCAAGATCGGGGACTATCTCTATGGAACAACGAGCGTATCTCTGTTGTGTCTGGAATATGCAACCGGAAAAGTGCGCTGGGAGGATCGCAGCGTGGGCGCGGCATCGCTCTGTTATGCGGATGGACGACTGTATGTTCGCGGGGAGAACGGAGAGGTCGCTCTGGTGGAGGCAACGCCGGAAGCCTATCGCGAACTTGGCAGGTTCACGCCTGCGGACGCTCCGGCTCGCGGCGAGACCAGAGCCTGGTGCTACCCTGCGGTCGCCAATGGACGACTCTACATTCGCGATCTCGGTACGCTCTGGGTTTATGATATTCGCAACAACTCCTCCCGATAGACAAACGGGAGCGCAAGACAGAGCCGTAAACGGGTTAGGTTGGGTGATGAATCGGAGTGGACTGCTTCTAAGTGTCGGTCGGGTTCGCGACATCGAACTGGAACCGGTTCCCTCTCTGGATGCATGTTTCGGGATTCTTCCCGACTCCGAGGACGCCTGGGGCATTTCACAGCAGTATATCCGTCAGGTAGAAGGGTTTCCGAATGTCTCCGCCCTTCCTGAATACTTTACAATGCATGGATGGATGTGGCTTGCAGAAGGAGTCGAGTTGATCACAGCTACACAGGCATCCGACGCATACTCCGGTACCAGAACGCAGGAAGTCAGCGCGATGTTTCAGAAAAGTAGTCTTCTGGAGGACGCGGAATATTCTATTGCGGTCCGGTAAACTTTCAATCCGATCCTGAAGCGCTCTTTCAGGATCCCGGCATACTGCGAGCGCTCCTGAAGGATGTCTGCGAGAGCAGCCGTTTTGCCGGCTATACGCTGGAAGAGGAAGAGATTGCACGCGCTGAAATTGATCGGGGAGTGCTGATTCTGCGCCCGGATTCCATCGAGTTAATCGAAAAGAGATTGCCATAAAGAGCGCAGAGGGATTCCCGGCGTCACGGAGAAAACCCCTCCATTCCGCCTCCACCTCCGGGAGTCTTCATACCTTTGAGCAGACCTGAATAGAAAAGCCCGATATACTCGCGCATTCCGAGCAGAGATACAACGAAGAGTAGAACATGCAGAAAAGTGGCGATTAGACTCCAGGTCAGGCAGAGCTTTCCAACCTCCTGTTTCCGACGATCTTCGCACATCATAAAAGCCAGGGCAATCGGAATTCCGAACCAGGGAAACAGAAGTCCAAGCCAGAAAGCAGATCGCTTAGCCATGGACGAACTGCCTGACGGGATGGAGTATCCGACAGCAGCCTGATAGGTAAAACGCTCTGCGGTGTTCATAGAACCGGAAGATTGAGTATTCTGCACGGCACCAGGCGCGTTCGGTGCAAGTGGGCCGGAGTTCGATGAGGAGTTAGCCGGTCCGAGTGGGTTTGCGCTACCGACTAGAGGAGTATTGCATTTCCAGCAGGAGCTGACCGTATCGAAGTTGTTTGCACCGCATTTTGAGCAAACAATTCTTCCAGCACGTATGGTCATGACAATCTCCTTCCAGCCGATTAACAAATATGGCGTACATGCATATAATGTCGTTTCTCACTGCATGGTTTCAATAAAGACGCCCTCCTCTGAGATCAGGGGAGGGCGTCTAGTATAATCC
>CAYSDM010000012.1:0-85691 GCA_964429855.1 uncultured Chthonomonadaceae bacterium | reverse complement strand
CTCCGTCACGCGCCTTGCGGCCCTCGAGCGCTGTCTGGGAAGGACGCTCTCTGAAGAGCAGCGCAAGGAGATCCTGGCCTATATCCGTTTCAGCGAGGATGCCTGGGCGAAATGCCGCAAGGATTTCAAAGTTCCCGATGGAACCGAACCCGACTTCGTCTTTCGCCCGCATCCCCGCCGATAGCTTCTCTCACACGGTATAGGGCGTCCAGTCCGGATCTTCAATGCCCAGCAGATCATAGGCCGTCTGCCGGATCAGCCGCTCGCAGTCGGGCGTGAACATCAGGTGATGGTAGTATCTGTTGGCGAAACTGACCTCATAGCCTCCGAACGGGTAGTCCGCCGCGCCCGGCACGTAGCCGTGAATGCCGTTGGTGTAGGCTAATGGAAACACCGGTTGATTCGACTGCGCCGCGAAATCGAGCGCATACTGTACGAACATCTCGGCAGGCATTCCCAGAAGATGCGCCCCGCAGATCGTCAGACGCTGGATTGCGAACGGAATGGTCAGGTCCGGTCTCTCCTGAAGCGCATACCCCTGCTCCAGTTTCGCATAGTGCAGCATCCCCTCTGCATAGTGAATGCGCCCCGCCTGCCCACTCCGACGCTCCTCTTCGAGCTTCTGTTCCCACTCCTGCACGCTCCTGGCGCACTCCTCTGGCGACGGCGGAGCCTGCACCGGCAGCGCAACGGTGGTCTCGGCATAGTCGAGCGCCAGGCTGTCCAGAGACCGGGCATCCTGCATGGCAGCGACGGCGGCGGCGCCAAGTTTCGTCCCGATCTTTTCCGCCGCCTCGAAGGTGCCGCGCGGGATCGGGTTGATGTTCCCGGCGCACCCCTGCAGGAAGAACGGCATCACCTCGCCGTAGGTCTCCCGCCGCACATAGTCGCAGGCGTAGCCGCAAAAGTCGGCGGTGATCTGAAGGTTCTCGCCTCCCAGAGTCACCGGATGGCAGGCATGGCAGAAGAGGAGCGCCATCGGCTCATCGCGGGAGTCGCGCACAACCAGCGCATCCACCCGGGGAGCCACCGGACCGGCGAAGTTATGTCCCAGAACGGTCTGCCCGTCATTTCGCACCTGCCGCCGATTGACTCCGATCTGCACCGGCGCGCGCCCGCAGGCAAGCGAGGCAGGCTCCATCTGGTTCGCCGCCTGCTTCCCAATCCCGATCAGCTTCCGAACCAGCACATCCACATAGGCGGGATCGCGCGGTCCCATTGCGTTGAACGAACGCACGCTCGGTCCGCCATGCGTATGGGTGGCGTTGAGCATGATCGCCGCGACCGGCGTGCCGGTCTGCTCCGAAATCCCCTCCCGCACCTGCTGGACCATATCGAAGTCCAGCCCGATCAGGTCCATCGCCAGAATCATCAGGCGGGTCTGACCATTATCCAGCGCCAGCGCGCGGGCATATAACTCATCGTGAATCCCCACGCATCCAGAAGGTCTGAACGCATATCCTGACATCCACACGCCTACCGGAGGCGTGATGTTTGTCTCGCAGACCCCGGCATACAATGGCATCGCAAATCCCTCCTCTCTGAATGGGTAACCCCGACGGCTTTCCTGTCCCTCATTTTCGAGGCAACGCGCCCGGCTTCCTTCCCGGCACAGAACGCGTCTCCGTTACGTAAATTAAGGTATAACATACCGATAGTCTGAGAGCCGGACGCGGTGGCAGAAAGAGACAGAACGCGATGGCGTATGAGAGTTTTCAGGAGTTTCTGAAGCGGCTGGAGCAGGAGGACGAACTGCGGCACATCACCGAGCCGATCAGTCCTCATCTGGAGATTACCGAAGTCGCCGATCGGATGATGAAGAGTCCGAACGGCGGCAAGGCGCTGGTCTTCGACCGACCGACCGGCTACGAGGTTCCCGTCGCGATCAATACGCTTGGCTCCCGCAAACGCATGTCGCTCGCGCTCGGCGTCTGTGACTATGAGGAGATCGCCGCCGAGATCGGTGACCTGATCAAGCCGGAAGTGCCTGCCGGATTGATGAACAAACTGAAGCTCCTGCCCAAACTGGGGCGGCTGGCAACCATTCCCCCGCGCACGGTCTCCGGCGGACTCTCGCAGGAGATCGTTCTGACCGGCGACGAGATCAATCTGGATAGAATCCCCATCCTGCACTGCTGGCCCCAGGACGGCGGGCGATTCATCACCTTCCCGCTGGTCTACACCTACGACCCGCGCACCGGAAAGCGCAACGTCGGCATGTACCGGATGCAGGTCTATGACCGCCGGACGACCGGAATGCACTGGCAGCTTCACAAAGTAGGCGCAGAGCATCATCGGCAGAGCGAGGAGATGGGTCAGAAGATTCAGGTGGCGGTCGCGCTGGGAGGCGATCCCGCGCTGACCTTCAGCGCCATCGCGCCTCTGCCCCCCGGCATTGACGAGATGCTCTTCGCCGGATTCCTGCGCCGGAAGCCGGTTCGCATGGTGAAAGCGAAGACGGTAGACCTGCTGGTTCCCGCCGACGCGGAGTATGTTCTTGAAGGTTTTGTGGATCCCTATGAGCGCCGCCCGGAGGGTCCCTTCGGAGACCATACCGGCTTCTATACCCCCATCGAACCGTATCCTGTCTTCCACCTGACCGCCATCACGCAGCGGCGAAATCCGATCTATCCCGCCACCATTGTGGGACGCCCGCCGATGGAGGACGGCTGGATGGGCAAGGCGGTCGAACGCATCTTCCTGCCTCTCATCAAGATGATGGTTCCCGAACTGGTGGATATGAATCTCCCGGTCGAGGGCTGCTTCCATAATCTGGCGTTCGTCTCCATCAAGAAACGGTATCCGGGACACGCCTTCAAGGTGATGAACGCGCTGTGGGGGCTGGGGCAGTTGATGTTTACCAAAATTATCTTCGTCTTTGACCATGATGTGAATGTACAGGACATCGGAGAGTGCATCTGGCGGCTCTCCAACAATATTGACCCGGAGCGCGATACGCTGGTGGTGCGCGGTCCGATTGACGTTCTGGATCACGCCTCCCGCGCCGTCGGCTTCGGCTCCAAGATCGGGTTTGACTGTACGAAGAAGATCGCGGCGGAGGGTTATACCCGCGAATGGCCCGATGTGATCGAGATGTCGCCGGAGGTTCGGCAGAAGATTGACTCGCTCTGGCCCCGGCTGGGTCTGTAGAGCCGTTCCATTCCATGAACGCGCTGCTTCATGCCCTGACCGCCTGGGATCGCGCGCTGTTTCTGGCAATCAACCGCAACCTGACCTGCGCGCCTCTCGACCGGATCATGCCCTGGCTGACCGATCTGGGACTGGGGCATGTGCAGGTTCCCGTCATCCTGGGACTGGCGCTCTGGATGGGCTGGCGCGCCGGAGAACTGCGCGGTGGAGCATGGAGGAGTTTCGGGCAGGCGATCTATCGTCGGCGCGTCTGGGTCGGTCCGCTGCTGGTCGCCTTTACCCTGAGCGGACTCGCCTCGACCGCGCTCAAGGATGTGCCGCGCGAGCGTCCCTGGTGGTACTATAACGAGTTTGCCTTCGGCGATGCCGAGGCGTTTCTAGCTGGAGGAGTCGGCGCGTCCTGGTGGCTGGAGGAGTGCCGCCATGTCGTTCGTCCCGATCCGAACGTCTATGTTCGGATCGTGCCGCAGGAGTATCCCGGCAAAGTGCGCAGCTTTCCGTCCGGGCATACCACCACCTCAGCGGCGCTGGCAGCCGTTACAACGCTTCTCTACTGGCGGCGGCGAGATCGGCGTTTTCTGGTTTTCGGCGTCTGGGCGCTGGCGGCGATGATCGGCTTATCTCGAATCTATCTGGCGTGCCACTGGCCCCTGGACGTATTTGCGGGCGGTCTGCTGGGAGCCGTTACCAGCACGCTGTCCATTTCGATCTGTCGGCGTTATGCTGCCTATCGTCAACGCCGACGAAGCCAACAGACTCACCTTTCGCAGCAATCGGGAGAGAGCCATGCCACTACAACGCAAAGTTGATAAACAGGACTCGCTGGTGGGAGATGACGGCGAGGTAAAATCGGGTCTGGTGTTGAATCTTCCGGGAGGAGCGCGCTTCACCATCGCGAAGACCGGCGATTCAGAGCAGACGGAGGAGCAGGCTCCCTCTCGCAGAAATCGCAAAGCCCGCAAGCTGACCCGCGCAGAGCGGGAAGCGCGGAAACAGGCGGAGGAGATGCGGCAGGCAGCGATCCGAGCGCAGTCTCCGCCACCGGTGTCTCTGGAGGAACTGGAGAGACAGGCGCACGCCGAACCGCTTCTGGGCGGCGATGAGCGGCCGTTCCGGCGGCTCCAGTAGAGGCGAACCCCATGTCATCCACCGGGCGGCTTGTCGTGGCGATGACGGGCGCGAGCGGCGCGATCTACGGGCTTCGCTTTCTGGATCAGGCGGCGCGTCACTTCCAGCAGATATATCTGGCGGTCTCCGATCAGGCGCTGCAGGTCCTCAGCACAGAGATGGATATAGCCGTCAATCCGCGCAATCTCTCAGTGGAGACCCTGCTGGGTCGTCCCTGCGACAACATCACGATTCTGGATCGCAAGAACTACTTTTCGCCGCCCGCCAGCGGCTCCTTTCGACACGACGGCATGGTGATCGTTCCCTGTTCGATGGGAACGGCAGCGCGGATCGCCGGAGGCATCTCCGATGATCTGGTGACGCGGGCAGCGGATGTCTGCCTCAAAGAACGGCGGCGGCTGATTCTCGTCGTGCGCGAGACGCCCTGGAACCTGATTCATCTGCGTAACATGACGCAACTGGCGGAAGCCGGGGCGACAATACTGCCTGCGGCTCCGGGTTTCTACTACCGACCGAAGACCATTGAGGAGTTAGCCGACACCATCGTCGCGCGTATCCTGCAGCAACTCGATATTGAACACAAGGTTGTCCCGCAATGGCAGTTCATAGAGAAGGATTAGGAGGTCCGTCGGGCGTCTGGGAGCGCCTTAAGACCATCCTGGAGATGATAAAGTTCGAGCATACGCTGTTCGCGCTGCCCTTCGCGCTGGTGAGCGCAATTCTGGCGGCGCGCACTGCCCACCTGGAGCACTCCCTCCCGACCCTGCGAATCTCCGGCTGGATCATTGCCGCGATGGTCGGAGCGCGCAGCGCGGCGATGGCTTTCAATCGAATCGTGGATGCCCGTTTCGATGCCGCCAATCCCCGCACCGCACAGCGCGCCATCCCCGCCGGGCTGCTGACCATCAAGCAAGTCACGTTCTTTACGCTGTGCGCCATCGCCCTGTTTGAATACGCCGCCTATCAGTTGAATCCGCTCTGTTTCGCGCTCTCTCCGGTCGCGCTGGCGGCTCTGCTCGGTTACTCCTACACCAAACGTTTTACCGCCCTCTCTCATCTCGCGCTCGGATTCGCCATCGGCATATCACCGATCGGGGCATGGATGGCGGTCACCGGCAGGCTGGATCTGGTTCCGGCGCTGCTGGGCGCGGCGGTTATGCTCTGGATCGGCGGCTTCGACATCATCTACTCGCTTCAAGATGTCGAGGTGGATCGCCGCCTCGGTCTGCACTCGCTGCCGAAAGCGCTGGGGAAAGCGAAGGCGCTCTGGATATCGCGAGGAATGCACCTGACCATGCTTGCCCTGCTGGCGCTGGTCGGCTGGCTGTCCGGTCTGGGAATGATCTACTATATCGGGGTGACGGTCGTTGCCGGTCTGATCGCCTATGAGCAGTCGCTGGTGAAGCCCGACGATCTCAGCCGGGTCAATCTGGCGTTCTTCACGCTCAACGGCTGGATCAGCGTCACACTGTTCGCTTTCGTGGTTCTGGATCTGGTGCTGCTGCCCCGATGAGCGACCTCCGGACGAACCGCACGGAACCACTTGCGCCTTCAGCGCGCCCTTCCCTTCTGCGGATCGGCTGCGTCCCCTACCTTAACGCCCGACCGCTGATCGAGTGGTTTCATTCGCAGGAGTGCGATGCGGCAGCGGAAGTTCACTATGTGGTTCCCTCAAAGCTGGCGGCGATGCTGGAAGAGGACCTGCTGGATGTGGCGATGGTCTCCATCATCGAGCTATTCCGCAATCCGTCGCTGCGAATCGTGCCGGACATCTCGATCAGTTCCGACGGCGAGGTAAAGAGCGTTCGGCTCTTTTCGCGTGTGCCCCCGGAGCGGATCGAAAGCGTCGCGCTGGACACCAGTTCGCTGACCTCGGTCGCGCTGACTCAGATACTGTTACGGGAAGTCTATCGGCGCGCTCCCCGCTTCATCTCCCATCCGCCCGATCTGGACGCTATGCTTTCCGCCTGCGATGCCGGGCTGATTATCGGCGATCTGAAACTGTTCGACACGCCGGTTCCCCATGTGCTCGACTTAGGCGCATTGTGGAAACAGCATACCGGGCTGCCGTTTGTCTATGCCGCCTGGCTTGCCCGCGCCGACGCGCCGCAAGCGCCGTTACTGGAGGCGCTCATTCAGGCAAAGCGCTGGGGAATGGAGCATCGCGCCGCGTACATCGAAAGATGGGCGGCACAGATGAGTCTGCCTGTAGAGCGCGTCCGCGAGTACTTATGCCAGATCGTTCATTTTGACCTCGATCCTGCCAAATGGGAGGGAATGCGGCTGTTTCAGCGCAAGTGTTATGAACATGGACTGATCGCCTCCCTGTCGCCGCTGCGAGTCTTCGGGAAGGACTGACTCTCTTCCAGAGAGGACAGTCTCCACTCGACACAAGCCGGATGCGTATTGTCGCAATAGAAAAACATTCCACTGGAGTGCCTTATGCCCGAATGCGTCTATGTATTCATGGATTTTGACAACACCTTGAGCGATTCCGACGCCCTTCGCAAACAGTATGTTCAGGAACTCACCTCTATTCTCAACCGCGATTTTGGCGGAGAGACAGGCGCATGGGAAGCCGCGCTGTCTCCCGCGCTCGATGCCAGTCAGGCGCGTTACCAGGAGACCTTTTTCGGCAATCCGCTGGCAGGCTACACCGACTGGCTGGCGCAGGAGAGAGTTCGGATCACGCAGGAGGTTTTCGGAGCCATGGGCATCACGCCGCCGGAGGGTGAGCCTCTCGGCGACTTCGCCAAACGGGTGCAGTTTGAGGCGCTGACCTGCTGTAATGCCGCTCTCCCCGGCGCAGAGGAGGCTATGCGAGGTCTGTTCGAGGCGGGGCATCGAACGCAGATCGCCTCCGCCTGGGAGTCGGAGTATCTTTTTGCCGCGCTGATCGGAGCCGGAATAGAGAGCTATACGGAGAGCAAGTTCGGCGGCGACCTGGTGAACTGCGCTAAAGAGGGATCGGAGTTCTATCAGCGCATCTTCGCCGCCTGCCAGATTCGCCCCTCGCAGGCGATTGTGGTGGACGATCAGGCGATCTGTCTGGACTGGGCGGAGGAGGCGGGAGCCAGAGTGATTCAGGCGCGCCTGATGCCGAATGCGCCGGAGCCGGAGTTCCCGGTCGTTCTGACCCGTCTGACCGACCTGACGCAGTTGGTGAACAGCCTGAGCCGGTAAGAGCCGACCCGATTCGCTTCTTATCGGTCGAACGGTTGCAGCACGCCGGAGGCAAGCAGCGCAAGAATGATTCCCCCGACCACCAGCCGGTAGAGAATGAAGAGGTAGGTCGGGTATCGGCGCAGGAACTTCATCAGCCAGTCAATGCTTGCCCACCCGACAAAAAAGGCGATAACGGTCGCGATGAGAGTCGGACGCGCCAGCCCGCCCTCCAGAATCTCGTGGCGCGCCTCCAGCAGTTCAAACGCCCCTGCCGCAAAGATCGCCGGAAGACTTAATAGAAAAGAGAACCGCGCCGCCCCGGCGCGTTCCAATCCCATAAACAGCGCCGCCGTGATCGTCGTGCCAGAGCGCGAAGCTCCCGGAATCAGTGAGAACGCCTGCCCGATCCCCACCGCCAGCCCGTCCAGCCAGGTGACGGTCTGAATGCCCCGCCGGCGCGTCTTGCGCGCCTCCGCCGCCGCCAGCAGCAGCGCGAAGAGGATCATCGCCCCGGCAACCACCCACAGGCTCCGCAGCGATCCCCGAATGGCGTGCTTGAAGGCAAGCCCGCAGACGACCACCGGAATCGTGCCGACCACAATCGGCAGAAGCAGCCGCCTGTCCACCCTCTCTTCACCGGAGGCGGGCTTCCGAAACAGACTGGCAAAGATGTCGTAGATATCTTTGCGGAAGTAGACCAGCGCCGCCAGCAGCGTTCCCAGTTGACTGACCGCGGTAAACGCCGAACCGGGATCTTTCCACCCGCATAACTCCGGCACAACGCGCAGATGCGCCGTGCTGCTGATGGGCAGCCACTCCGTAAATCCCTGAATAAATCCCAGTACGGCAGCCTGCAAATCGGTCAATCGCTTCTCCTGCATCCACACGAGGGCTGAGAACACAGCGTTATAGCGATGGATCTATTCCATCGCTATAACTATTTATGCTCAATCTTTGAAATTAAATATCACTCTGAGGATGACGTCTCCCCGGAGTCCAGCGCCCGCTTCCGGCGCGCGTCCAGCGAGCGGGAATCCGGTCCCAGGAACCATGTCGCCAGCGCTGCCGCCATGATCGGTATATTTTTGGCGATGGGCGCGGTCGGCTCCTTATAGAGATCGGGATAGACCGACGCAATCACCACCATAAAAATCGCCATGACGATGATCTGCACCCACGCCAGCGGGCGCACCCAGAGACCGATCAACAGCATCACGCCGAGCATCAGTTCAAAGGCGCAGATGAGGTTAAGCGCAGGGATCACCAGATCGCCGAACAGGTTGGTTCCCCTCAGCAGCGCAAGCGAACGGTCGGGATCGAAAAGAAACTTCGTCCCCAGGCTCTCCCATATCCAGATGAAAGCCAGACCGATCCGCAGCGTCAAAACCGCATAATCCGCGCGCGTCTCCAGATTTTGCGTACTTGTCTTTACCATTGTCCTCTCTTTTCCCCATCCGCCGTCGGAACTCCTGCCGGGCGGGGTCGCCCTCTTGAAACGACCGGTGAAAACCGACTATGGATTATGAACGGAGGGCACAGGCTC
This sequence comes from uncultured Chthonomonadaceae bacterium, assembly GCA_964429855.1. GTDB lineage: Bacteria > Armatimonadota > Chthonomonadetes > Chthonomonadales > CAJBBX01 > CALLMM01. Next base: position 76,705 of record CAYSDM010000012.1, on the reverse strand, counting down.
TCTTCAACCGGCACGCCGACATGCGCCTATTCCGCCTGTGCCTGCTGTATGCCCGTGAGGTAATTGAGCATGTTTTTTATCATTGGTCTGGTTGTGCTGTTCGGAAGCATCATCATTGGCTTCACGATGGCAGGCGGCCAGGTAGCCGTGCTAATTCAGATATCGGAGTTCATCGTCATCGGCGGAGCAGCGCTGGGGTCTATGGTGATCGGTAATCCGCCGTCTGTCATCATCAAAATCCTGAAAGCCGTCATGAGTCTATTGAAGCCGAGTCCCTTTGAGAAAAAGTCCTATAATGAACTGCTGAAGATGCTCTACGATCTGTTTATGCTGGCGCGTCGGGAAGGGATGGTCGCGCTGGAGCACCATGCGGAGAAACCGCATGAGAGCGAGTTTTTCAAGAAGTATCCCGGCTTCATCTCCAATCACCATGCCGTGGATTTTCTGGCGGATACGCTCAAGGTCGTCATTACCGGAACGGTGCAGGCGTATGATCTTGCCGAGATGATGGATGCCGATCTGGAGTCGCATCATAAAGAGGCGGAGTCTATCCCGAACATCATTACCAAGACCGGCGATGCCATGCCCGGCTACGGGATCGTGGCGGCGGTTCTCGGCGTCGTGGTGACAATGGGTTCCATCGGCGGAAAGCCGGAGGAGATCGGGCATCACGTCGCCGCCGCGCTGGTCGGAACCTTTCTGGGCATTCTCTTTGCCTACGGCATCTTTCAGCCGATCGCCCACGCGCTGGAGAGCCGCCTGAACGCGGAGGCGCAGTATCTATCCTGCATTCGCGCCGCCCTGCTCTCCTTTGCGCGGGGCGACGCTCCCCTGACGGCGGTCGAATTTGCGCGTCGCAGCGTCGAGCCGGCAGTGCGCTGCACGTTCTCGGAACTGGAGAACTCCCTGCGAAATAACGCCAACGCCGCCTGAACCTGAAATGAAGCAGAGATGACGAATGAATAATGATGATCGCCCGATTATTGTAGTCAAAAAGAAAGCCGGTCACGGAGGACATCATGGAGGGTCATGGAAGGTCGCCTACGCCGACTTTGTAACGGCCATGATGGCTTTCTTTCTGGTGATGTGGATTCTCGGACTGAATCAGGACACCCGCAAAGCCATCGCCGCCTACTTTAACGATCCGATGGGGATGATGCGCTCGCACGCGGGAGGCAGCAATCCGATCGGACTGGGGCGCGAATCCTCCGCGCAGCCCTCCATTATGAAGTCGCTGCCCGCCCTGATGAAGGAGGAGAAGGAGGCGGAAGGGCAGCGTTTCAAGGTCGCGAAGGAGGCGCTGGAGGCGAAGATCGGCGGACTGCCGGAGTTTAAGGCTTTCAAGCAGTACATAGACATCAACATTACCACGGAAGGGCTGCGCGTGGAGCTTCTGGACGGCGTGCAGTCGCTCTTCTTCGAGACCGGCAGCGCAGTCATGAAGAAACGCACGGAAGACCTGCTGCGGATGATTGCGAAGGAACTGAAAGCCCTGCCCAATCCGATCATCCTGGAGGGGCATACCGATGCGCAGCCTTTTGCAAGCGGCAATACCGGTTACTCCAACTGGGAACTGTCTTCGGACCGCGCCAACGCGGCGCGCCGAATCATGGCGCCGATCCTGGCGCATAATCAGATCGTGGAGGTGCGCGGTTATGCGGACAGACGGCTTCGCAACCCGGAAAACCCGATGCACTTCTCCAACCGGCGCATCAGCATCATGGTTCAATACTCGGAGCGCACCACCTCCGCTCCGGCGCGCGAAGTCGGTCCGGACAATGTTCGCGGTATGCTCTCGCCGCCGCCTCCGAATATCCGACCGCCTTCCGGCGAAGAGGGAATGCCGCAGCCTGCCCCGAAACCGAAACATCATTAACAGATACAGCCCGGAAGCCTTGCGCTTCCGGGCTGTTCTCTTCTGAAGGGAGCGCTATTCGCTGACGGCTTTTCCCTCTCTGGCAAGCGCAATGCGATTTTCGATCAACTCCCCGGTCACGGCATTACGCAGTCCCGCCTGCGAATACTGGATGATATACGCCTTGCGGAAACCCTGCGAGCGATTGACGCCGCTCTTATGCACGGTCAGCGACTGAAACGCCGCGATTGAGCCTGCTTTCACCGGAACCATCACCCCCTGATCCGGGTCGTCCAGCGTATGACATGCCAGACCGAGAGGAGTCTTCTGGTGAGGACGCAAGCCTCTCCTGTGGGAGCCGGGCAGCACCGAGATACAGCCGTTTTCCGGCGTGGCATCGTTGATGGCCAGCCAGAGCGTCAGATAGGGAGAGGGTGTCACCGGGGTATAGCCGTCGTCCTGATGCCAGGGAAACTGCGCGTTCCCGTCCGGTCCCTTGAAGACCGACTGATTCCAGTAGAGATCAATATCCGGTCCGAGCAGGGTCGTGGCGATATAGACGAACTCCGGACGCTGCACGAAGGCGCGAATCCCCTCGTCTTGCTCCGCAAGAAAGGCGGTGAAGGATATCTCCCCGGCGCGGGAGATTCCCTCCGTTCCGACCTCTCTCAGACGCTCCTCGTGCCGCCAGTGATGCGCTTCGATCAGCCTGCCAAGCGCCTCCATCTCCTCACGGGTAAAGACATTCTCCAGAATAAAGAACCCCTGCTCGCGAAAAGAGGCTTTCTGCTCCGGGGTAATCGTCGGGATCATGGCTGCTCCTCACGCTCATAACCGACAAAGTCTCCCGCCTCCAGCTTCTCATCTGCGGCGGTCTCCTCCTCGACGTGAGCCGGTTCTTTCTTCTCTTCGGTCGCGGGCAACTGCTCATCTCGCGGGACCGCTGCCTCCACCCGTCCGATGCGCCGCAGCGGTATCGGCTGCACGGGCAGCGGGTCCTGCTGTCCGGTTGCCGCCAGCCGTCGGCGCAGATGCTCCTCCATGCGTCCCCGCAGATCGCTCACGACCTCCGGTCGCTCCGACGCCACATTGACCTTCTCCTGCGGGTCGGTTGTCAGATGATACAGTTCGACCATCGGGAAGTTATGGATATCCGGCTCCAGCGAGACGATCAGTTTCCACTCATGCGTTCGCAGGGCGCGCTTTTTCATCCAGGTGTTTTCGGTCAGATGCAGCTCATCGCTGGTTCCCCGCGCAACATAGGCGCCGTCTGCCGGAATCTCGATCAGCGGACGCAGGCTGACCCCGTCGAATCTCAATTCAGAATCGAGCAGACCGGCATAGTCCAGAATCGTCGGCGCGATATCCTGCATCCGCGTCAACCCCTGCACGCGCGCGCCTGCCGGTATTCTGCCGGGAAGACGCATGATGAGCGGGATACGGATGTTCGGCTCATAGAGTCCATGATGATCGAACCAGCATCCGTGTTCGTCCAACTCCTCCCCGTGATCCGCCGTCAGGATCAACAGGGTATTCTCCTCCAGCCGAAGCTCCTTCAGGCGGACGAACAGATGCGACAGGCAGGCGTCCATATAGGCGATCTCGGCATCGTACTGCGCTTTGGGAAACTCGATATCGGTCACGCCGGGCATCCACTCATTGAAGTACCAGCGGAAGTTCTCAAACTGCCAGACCGGTTCCATCGAGCGGTTTTTCGGATCGCGCTCGTCGCCCTCATAGAACATGCGCGAGAAGGGCGCGGGCGGGAGATAGGGGGTATGCGGATCCCAGTAGTGTAGAAAAAGGAAAAACGGCTTATCCTGCTGCGCCGCCTCGTTCACCACCTTCAGGGCGGCGGCGTTCACCTGCTCCGCCTTGCGCCAGACCTTCATACTGCTGGTGTCCCAGGAGTAGGTCTCATACTTCTGAAAACCGCGCATAAACCAGCGTCCCAGATTATCGGCGGCTGCTGTGTAGTAGCCGCGCGCCGACAGTATCTCCGCCAGCAATGGGATCTCCGTGGAAGGCTCGGGTGTCGCCGACTGACCGGTAACCAGATGCGCGTAGACATCCCGCCCCGTCATCATGGTGGTATGTCCGGGGAAGGTGGGGATGTGCGGGCTGTAGAAATCGGTGAAGAGCGCGCCGGCGGACGCTACCGCATCCAGATGCGGACTGGTGGGGCGGGAGTGTCCATAACAGGAGAGGCGGTCAGCGCGCGTCGTGTCGAGGCTGATCAGAATGATGTTCACGATGCTTTCTCACGAGAAGTAGAGATTCACATGCAGATAAACGGCGACGACGCCGTTCTCCGACAGGGATCATTATATCCGACTCAGACAGCCCTGTACAGTTCATGTGAGATAAAAACTGCCTTTGCGCCTGTCGGACGAACATATCATCATGATACGATATAAGAAATCGAATACTCCTGAAATAGATCATCACCTCCTTGACAAACAGCCCATAATGTGTTATTTTTTTATGGTTCCGTTTTGTTCTCGCCTGCCAGTTTTATGCTCATTATCTCCCTTCTCTGATTGAACGAACGGCTCTGTGAAGAGCGTGAGCGGCACTCTATACCATCCAATAGAGAGGAGATACACGTTATGCCGAACGTCATCGGCGGAAAACCGACCCGCCCTCGTGATCCCGCCAGAGCGGTAAACACATCCATATCAAAGCCCCTGCTGATCGCGCTTATCAGCCTTGCGGCGCTGGCGCTGATTCTTTACGCCGCACGCGCCCTCTTCATCGGCTCTACTCCGCCCAATACCTCCACACTGGTCAAAGACCCAACCGGTCCCGCCATTGCCCAACCCTCCGGTCCAAGCGCCGGAACCACTCTCGGCGCGCAGAACAAAGACGCCGGAGTGGTCGAACCATCTCCCGCTTCCGACCCGACGCCCGGCAAAGAGAGCGGAGCCGGGAATGAGACGCCGGGCGGTTAACGCCGCACTCTGCGGTGCAGACGCTAATTGTGTTTTTTTACCATCTTAATTTCCAGGAGAGCAACCATGCGAAAATGCTCCGGCTTTACCCTCATCGAACTCCTCGTAGTTATCGCCATTATCGCGATTCTCGCCGCTATCCTGTTCCCTGTCTTCGCCCAGGCGCGCGAAAAAGCGCGCGCCATCTCCTGCCTGAGCAACAACAAGCAGATCGGTACCGCGCTTATGCTCTACGCGCAGGACTACGACGAAGGCTTCCCGACCTGGTCTGAGTACTGGTACATGTACTACGTGAACCGTCCCGCGCGCGGTCTGGACACCGCGGATCGCTACTGGGACGCCATCCTGCTGCCCTACGTGAAGAGCGGCAATCCGGCGCTTCGTGATCGCGGCGGCGTCTGGCGCTGCCCCTCAGCGGAGCGCGACGCGACCTACCGCAGCATGGGAATTAATCAGGCGTTGATCTACGATTTCGACCCGAACAGCCCGTTCTACTATCGCTATATCAAGACCGTTGATATTGAGACCCCCGCCAACATCGTCTTTGTTGGCGATGGCGGGAGCGACGGACGTCTGGACCCGCCGCACTACTTCCAGGGATACGCCGAAAAGTATGTCTGGAAGCTTGGCTACTACACCCGCAGCGCCCCCTGGCGTCATCAGAACGGCGCCAACTACACCTTCTGCGATGGACATGCCAAGTTCATTGCAGGCGATAAGTTCTACCCGCATCCCCCTGCGCCAAGCACTAACTACTCTCTGGCGCGTCCCGCCGCCTGGTGCTCCGTCGCCCAGAATTTCGCCCCTAAAATCAACGAGCGCACCTACTTCGCGAACCTTGCGCGCGCCGCAGGCTTCGCCTGTGACTTCTAAACGATTCGCTTCCCCGTAAAACATCGAGCGGAACTGTCTTGGGTCAGTTCCGCTCAATGTTTTCGTTCGCCGTCCTGTGATGTCAGGGCTTTTTATAGAGATCCTGGTATCCCGGCAGGCTCACCGAAATGACGGCGGTCTTCCGAAACTCCTCCAGCTTCTTATCCGCCCCTGCCATACCGCCTACCTTCTCAAACAGCGCCAGCCGCCGCGCCTGCTCCTGCACCTGCTCCAGCGGGCGAATATTCGCCTCCCTTTTCGCCAGAAGCCGCACGATCAGAAAGGTCGGGCGTCCTCCGGCTCCCGCGCTCTGAAGCGTGGGGGTCACCTCGCCCACCTTCAGCTTCTGAACCGCCTCTCGCACGAAATTCGGCAGCCCCGGATCGGAGACACTGATAAAGCCCAGGTCGCCGCCCTTCTGGCGCGTGTTCTCATCCTCGGTATACTTCACGGCGACGCTGGCAAAGGGCGTCCCCTGCTTGATCTCCCCCTGCGCCTTTTCGGCTGCCTGCGCGTTGGAGACGCGAATCACGGCAAGCTGCCACTGCTCCGGGGTTCCGAACAGCGCGGGGTTGCGGTCATAGAAGGCTTTTACCTCGGTCGGCGAGATGCTCTGATTGATGGTGGCGACATTGTACAGCGCGCGCTGTACCCGCACCTCATAGCGCAGGAACTCCTCGGTGATACGTTTGCGCTCCAACGCCTGCGCCACCGCCGGCTGCTGCCTTACCCGCGTCATCTCCGACTCGATTTCGGGATCAGTCGGCAGCAGCCCGACCTTCTCGGCATATTGCAGCACCAGACGACCGGCGATCAGCGACTCAAGCGCGATCTGTCCCGCAGGCTCCGCTTTGAATCGGACCGGGTTGGTGGAAGTCAGAAAATCCTGAGCGCGCAGGTTCTGTAATCGCATCTGCCACTCCGCAACCGTAATCGTATCCCGGTTAACGGTGGCGGCGACCTCTCCCTGCGCCAGAACGCCGGTCGAAGACAGAAGGCACATCAACGCGACGCAACCGCGCATAATCGAGCAGTGCATAGAAGATACTCCTTGTCGAAACGTCTTAAAACCGCAGGGTGTGGGTCACCTCCAGCGGCACGCGATTCCCGTAGGCGAAGTTAAATGCGCCGTACCCTACTCCCACCGTGAAACCGCCCGCGCTGTTATAGCCGGTTCGCAGGGCGATTTTGCGCGTCGTCTGATACTCCGCTCCCAGGCGAACCTGTGCCGCGCCATACGCCCGGGTCAGGTCTACCAGATCGAGCGCGACCACCACGTTATCGCGCTGCTGCCAGGCGGTTCCCAGAGAGAGGCTGCGCGGCTGAAGGTCATACTGCTTGAGGGATCCGCTCTCATCCGTCCCATTGAATCGAAACGGCGGATCAATCAGGTTCGTGACAACCAGCGCGCCCGTAAAGCCGCTCCGATTGGCGGGATAGACGATAAAACCGAGGTCAACCCCCAGCCCGTCTCTGGTGATGGTGGTTCCGCCGTTGAGTTCGGGAGCCGGTAGCGCCGGGCTATTGTTACGGAGATTATCGGCGCGCACCAGGTAGTGGGAATAGATGGCGCGCATCAGTTTGAAGCGCGCGCCCACATCCACCCGTGTCGGGCTGCCATCCGGCGAGACTCGCTGCGCGAAACTGATAGAAGGAAGCGCATAGATTGCCGCGCCGAACAGGTCGGCCTGCTCCTGTCCGGTTAAAAGGTTTGTGTTGCCGCTGGCAGTCTTCGCCCAGTTCTGAAACGCCTGATTGGGCAGAATACGCACGGTCGCCAGCCCGGTGGTGCGCGCCTCCAGCGGACCAAACCGCAGTCCCCAGTCCAGATGAACCCCGAAACTGGAGTCGCGCTTGCCAAAATCGCGCGCCAAACCGACCGAATCGTTCTTATCCGGGTTCCCGAAAAGATGATCCAGCGCCTCATCAATGGGAATGCCGCGTGCGCGAACGCCAAAGCCGGGATAGTCCGCCTGAATTTTGCGCTCCAGCATCGCCAGAGAAGCGGGATTGATCGAGGTCGTCAGACCGGAACGATCCACCACCGCCAGCCCTGCGCCACCCATCGAGACGGCTCGCGCGCTGCCCAGAAAGATAAAATCGCTGCGCGCCCCCGCCGCCATGCAAAGCAGCCAGAGCGCCCCTAGCGTAACGATCCCGCCTCTTCTGCGCCCCATCTGTCCACTCCTCCTTCTACCGCGATAGTCCTGCCTGCGCCTCGATGATCTCAGCGCGGCGGCTTCTTCTCTTCGCTCTTTTGCAGCAGGTCATGCGCCATCGCGCCCCAGCGGTTGCGACGGTTGCGGGCGGCATACTCCAGATGAGTCCGCGCCTCTTTCAGATTGCCCAGCGCCAGCAGAGTCCGCCCGTATTTGGCGTGAGTCTCCAGTGCGTCGCCTTCCGGCATACTGTTCAGGGCTTTCCGGTACCACTTTGCCGCTTCCGCATACTCTTTCCGCAGTTCGTGCATCTCCCCCACCGTATCCATGATATAGCCCACGCGAGGAGCGCGTCGGTGCGCGTTCATCGCCGTCTCCAGCGCCTCATCCATCCGATTCTGACCGGCAAGCGCATAGGCGAGCATATTCAGGGGATCAGGCGTTCCGAGATAGGCGGAGGAAGCCTGCCGGAAGAGCTTCTCCGCCTCCACATAGTCGCCCCGATAGTAGGCGTCTATTCCAGCGCTGTAGGGATCATAGATGGGAACCCGCGAGCCGCGCCCGCGCGAGAAGTCGGGCGGGGAGAGCGAAGGAAACCGCAGCGTTTTACTGCCGTTGAGCACGGGCCAGACCATGATCAGCAGAACGCACAGCAAGCCGGTTCCCACCAGCCCGGCGGTCAGCAGCGAGGCGGCGCGACCGGGACGCATCGCCTCGGGACCGTTCGCGGGCGACTCCTCCAGCGCCAGACGCAGACGCGCCGCCAGACGCGAAGCGGACTCCCGCGCCTCTTCCTCCTCTTCCGTCTTCCAGAGGGTCGCCTGTCCCCAGGAGGTCTGGAGACGCAGTATCAGCGTTTTCTCCCTCTCTCCGCTGGCAAGTGTATGCTCCACCGTCTGCTGGATCAACCGCCGGAATTCGTTGGCGCTGCCCTGCCGCCGCTTCCGAAGAAGCCAGAAGCCCCGTTCATAGACGAAGGCCTTTTCCTGCGGGAGGATCTCCAGAGATTCATTCCAGAGAACCAGCCCGCACGCAAGGATAAACAGCGTGCAGGCTCCCACGATAAGCGCGGGTCGCCAGGTCTGCTCGGTTGTCGGCAGCAGCAGATAGAGAACCAGAGTAGCCGCGCCTCCCAGAGTCGCCAGCCAACCTGCCCACCGATACCACGCCGGCAGACCGAAGCGCAATCTATCCGATTCCAGGGATGTGAGAGGATGCATTTCAGGCTACATAGAGACAGACGCAAACCAGAACGCAGCGGTTTGCTCCTCTATTTGCATCTGAGAGAGCAAATCTCCTGCTTATGGGAACGCGGGGACAACAGCATCGGGAGACGGGAGAAAAGAGGAATCGCTTTCAGGAGATTCAGGCGGATCGGGAAAGACGTTCCGACAGCCTGAATCCCTGAATAGACGCCAATGGATCAGGATCAGAAGGCGATCCCGCCGACAGCGACCTGCGATGCCTGCCAGCAGGGCGGCATCCAGGTCGGGAAGGCGATCCAGACAAAGAACAGCGCCTCCTCCTCCGAGACGAACTGAGAAGTCAGCGGTCGGTCGTAGATATGTCTTCCATCATTACCGGAAGATTGTATTTGTAACGGACGATCGTATATATGACGGCCGTCATTCGTCTGCGGCGTATCTGCGAAAGCCATTCCGGCGGACATCACCAGCAAAACGGCGGTGACCCACCAGAGGCATCTCCAGTGCATCTCTCTCCTCCTCAACAGACGCAGGGGGGAACCTGCGAGAAACGCGAGCGTGATTCAGACAGGCTGATTATCGGCATTTTTATCAGGCAGGTTCAGAGTAAGCGCGCCGGATAGACCGGCGCTGTCTGGTAAAGAACGCGCCGCAGGCAGGAGAAGCGTAAGCCGATGTGTAACCTGCATGACGAACGGGAGGACTCTCATGCTGCGGTTGCGCGGTACGATTCCCACGCCGTTAACCGGTTTCGTGGGACGCAGGCAGGAGTTGCAGCAGTTGTCGCGGCTGCTGGCGGATCCGGAAGCGCGTCTGTTGACACTCGTCGGTCCGGGCGGAGTGGGCAAGACTCGCCTTGCCATCGAAGCCGCCCGACAGGCAATAGCGCAGTTCCCGGACGGCGCCTTCTTTGTGGAACTCACTCGCCTGAGCGACCCCTCCCATTTTGGCGACCTCCTTTGCGAAGCCATCGGACTGCCCCCCTCCACCAACCCTGAAACGCTTGCGGTCGCCCGCGACGCCCTGCGTGATCACCGTGTGCTGCTTCTGCTGGATAACTGCGAGCATCTGCGCGAAGCTGCCCCGGAAATTGTTCGCCTGCTCCTGGACTGCCCACGCCTGCGCGTTCTGGTCACATCCAGGCTGCCGCTCCGAACGCTGGGAGAGAGCGTGATGCGCATCTCCCCGCTGCCCGTTCCGGTCGCCAGCGAACAGACCGACAGCGTGGAGCTTTTTGTCAAACGCGCACAGTCCGCCCACCTAGGCTGGAGACCTTCACCGGAACGAATGGAGGAGATTGCCGCGCTCTGCCGTCGGCTGGATGGTCTGCCGCTTGCGCTGGAGATTGCCGCCGCTCGAATACGTCAGCAGAGCGTTCGCCAGATGCTCGCCGATCTGGAGGCGGGACACTACTTTCTTCAGGAGAGTCTGACCGGCGGCATCGGGCGGATGCAGTCGCTGGAGGGAGCTATCGCCTGGTCATATGCGATGCTTTCCCCGACCGAGCAGCGCGTATTCCGGTCGCTGGCGGTTTTTCGCGGCGGCTTTGATCGGGAAGACGCGGCGGCGGTCTGCGCCGGGATCGAGATAGAGCCGATTCTGGAGACGCTCTGCGAACACTCGCTGCTGATGATGGAGGAGCGCGAGGGAGAGCCGCGTTACCGGATGTTGGAGATCCTGCGGGTCTATGCGGGCGGGCAGGCGCAGGCGGCCGGAGAGTGGGAGGAGACCACGCAGCGTCACGCCTCCCGTTTTCTGGCAGTGGCGCGCGCGGTCGAGGCAAAGATGCGCGAAGGCGCACAGACGGAGGCGCTGGCGCGGCAGGCGGAATCGCTGGACAATCTGCGCGCCGCAATGACATGGGCGCAGCAGCGCGGCGAATCGGCGTTGATGGCGGCTTTCGGCGCGGCGACGGCGCAATTCTGGAAGATACGCGGACCTTTCCGGGAAGGGGCGGAACACCTCCGCCACGCCGTTGAGGGAGCGCGAAACCTGCGAGAGTTACAGATGCTGGCGCAGCTTTTGAGCGACTACGGGAGTCTGCTCTGCCTGCATGGCGAACATGCCCGCGCGCGCCCGCTCTATGAGGAGGCGCTGACCCTCTGGCGCGATCAGAACGATCAGGCGGGGGTTGCCCGCGCCCTCAACAATCTGGGAAATGTGGCGGATGTGCTTGGAGAGCCGGAGGAGGCTGCCATATGCCACATGAAGAGCCTGGCGCTTCGGCGCGCGCTCGGTGATGAGCCGGGCATTGGCGCGACCATCAACAATCTGGCGCTGCTTGCACGAAAACGCGGTGACTATACGGAAGCTGCGCGTCTGCTGGAAGAGGCGTGGAGCGTCTATCAGCGACTGAACGATCTGCATCGCGCCGCCATCGCCCTGAATAATCTGGCAGATGTCACCGCCGATCAGGGCGACCTTGAGCGCGCAGAACGGCTCTATCTGCGCTGCGGCGCGCTCTATGAACAGATTGGCGACCGGTGCGGGCTGGCGACCGTGACGTCGGGACTGGCGGACATCGCCGCGCAGCGCGGCGACCGGGAACAGGCACGGCGTCTCTATACTCGCAGTCTGGAGGACTATGAGGCGGTGGGAGATCAACGCGCCCTGGCTTCCGCGCGCGCCCGGCTGGATGAGTTGGAGGAGAAGCGCGAAGAGGCGGCTGCCCCGGCGATTGTTTCTGCTCCCGCGCACGCGGTCACGTTTGGGGAGACGGCAGCCCCGAACCCGACCCTGCTCTTCTCTCCAAAACAGACGCGCGCTTCCAATTCCCCGCCTCGTCTCTCTGTGCGTCTGCTGGGAGGCTTTTCGCTGGAGCCTGCCGATCCGTCGCTGCGCCTGCCGGGATGGAGTCGTCGCTCTCATCGGATGCTGCTGCAATATCTCTGCCTGCATCCCGATATTCCCGCTCCGCGCGCCCTTCTCAGTGAACTGCTCTGGCCTCAATTAGAGGCAGCCGCCGCACAGCACGCCCTGCGTAAAGCCCTTTCGGAGACGCGGACGGTTCTGGCTCCGCTGGGGGAGAGCGAGACCTTCCTGAGCATCAGCCGCGATGCGATCTGCCTGCACACGCAGGCGGGCATTGAGGTAGACGTGATCGCGTTTCGCAGGCTGGTCGCGGAGTCGACCGTCCACGAAGCGACCGGATTTACCGACTCGGTACAGCAGTCTCTTCTCCAGGCGGACGCGCTCTATCGCGGCGAACTGCTGCCGGAGGAGCGGACGGCGGAGTGGGTAGAGGAGGAGCGGAGGCGGCTGGCAGACCTGCATACAGCGGTGCTGCTGACGCTGGCGCGCTACGCGCATCGCGCCGAGAACTGGTCAGAAGTCGAGCGATTTACCGAACGACTGCTGGCGGTAGATCCCTGTCTGGAAAGCGCGTGCCGCCTGCGGATGGTGGCGCTGTCCCGTCAGGGAAGGCGCGCCGAGGCGCTGCGCGCCTATGAGACCTGCCGGGAGGCGCTGCGGGAGGAACTTGCTCTGGCTCCCTCCGCACGCACGCTGGCAGTTGTGGAGCAGATTCGCGCGCTGGGCACAGAGGTCAGTCAGTGATCTCCGCCTGGACGTTCGCCCTGGGTAGTCCTTCGGAGGGACTGAATACCACGCTCGACCGTCTTCCCGCTCACCGCGAACCGGTCTCCCTGCCGCACCGCCTGCTAGCTCCGGATACGCCCTACTGGTATGTGGCGGAGGCGCGTTTCCCGCAGCCATGCGTATTGAAGATTCGGGCGGACGACGGCGCGCAGGTCTACCTGAATGAGACCCGGATACCGATGCGGAACGGGGTCTTTTTTCTGCCTGCCGTTCTGGAGCCAGCCCGCTTGACGGTGCGCGTGCTGAACAAGGCGATGTACGGCGGACTGGAAGAGATACAGGCAATCCCGCTGGACGACTACCTGCGGGAGCGCGAAGCCGAAGAGAAGGCGCAGCGCGAAGTGGAAGGCAGTCTGAACACTCCTGCGATTCTCGTCGGTCCCTATTTGCAGGAGCCAGACTCCCGCGGCGTTACGGTGGTATGGGAGACCGCCTCTCCCTGCAAAACCGTCGTTGAATGGGGCGAGGAGCGCTTCGGCGAGCAGACGGCGGCGGCGCAGAACGAAGGGAGCCTGCATTTCGCTCGCCTGGAAGGGCTGCCTCCGGGAAGCGAGGGCGTCTACCGGATTCGCGTCGGAACGCGCCTCTCGGCGGAATATCGCTTTAGAACGCTGCCGGAGCGCGGCGCGTTCTCCTTCGGCGTTATCGCCGACTCACAGAATCGCTGGGAGATTCTCAGCCTTCTGACAGAACTACTGCGCTCACGCTCTCCGGCATTCGTGGCGGCGGTCGGCGATATGGTGGAGGAGGGAGACCGGCAGATCCACTGGCAAAGCCTCCTGAAGACGCTGCACCCGCTTGCCTCCGAGATACCTGTGATCCTGATCGGCGGCAATCATGAGTACGATGGCTGCTTTGAGACGATGCGCTCTCCCTGGCTGGAGAGATATGCCCGCCACCGCACCGGAGAGCGTTACGCCGCCTGGTCGTGCGGTCATGCCCGTTTTATCGCGCTCGATCCAAACCTTCACTACCCTACCGGCGTTCCTCTCGATTCAGAACAGTATCGCTGGTTTCTTCGCGAACTCCAGTCCCCGGCATGGAGCCGCGCCGTCTGGCGGTTTCTGCTGATTCATCAGCCTCCCTACTCTCAGGGCTGGTATGAGTATACGGGCGACCTGCCCATCCGGGAGATGCTTGCGCCTCTGATGGAACCTTACGGTATAGACGCGGTCATCTCCGGTCACACGCACGACTATGAGCGGCTGACGCTCCGCTTCGGCAGGCAGACGACCCACTATTTCATTGTCGGCGGCGGAGGCGGCGGCATAGAAGAGGGTCTCCTCTCCGAAACGCCCGTGATGGATCGGGTGATTCGCCGTCATCATGTGGGCATCTTTCACCTCGACGGCGCGTCGCTGATTTTTGAAGCCGCCGCCCCGGACGGTGAGATCATAGATCGGCTGGAAGCGACCAAAAGCGAATGACCCCCTTGCCAACCGCGCGAATCGAGTGGTATAACCCTTTCATGCCATCCAACAGGACCGATGACTGAAAGGAACTCTACCATGCCCACCGTTGTCCTCGTCTACTCTGGAGGTCTGGACACCTCCGTCTGTATTCCTCTGATGCGAGAAGAGTATGGCTTCGACCACATCATCACGGTGACCGTGGATGTCGGTCAGCCCGCCGAGGACATCCGTCAGGCGGAAGAGCGCGCAAAAACCCTCGGCACGGAACACTACACCGTAGATGCAAAAGCCGAATTTGTGGAGCGTTACTGCTGGCTGGCGGTACGCGCCAATGGCGACTACCAGGGATACCCGATCTCCACCAGTATCGCCCGTCCTCTGATCGCGCTGAAGGCGGTGGAAGTTGCCCGGCGCGTGGGAGCGCAGGCTTACGCGCACGGATGCACCGGCAAGGGTAACGATCAGTTTCGCATCGAGTACATCATGCGAACGCTCACGCCGGAGATGCGGATCATCGCGCCGATGCGCGAGGGGCGTCTGCTGCCGGAGGGTCGCCGCGAACCCTGGACTCGCAGCGAGGAGATTGACTATGCCAACGCGCACGGTCTCAATATCCCGCAGACGAAAGATAAAATCTGGAGCATAGACGAGAACCTGTGGGGGCGCAGCATCGAGGGCGGGCGTCTGGAAGAGCCGGACTACGCGCCGCCGGAAGAGATATTTCAGTGGACGCGCAGCCTCGCCGATACTCCGAACGAGCCGCGTATGCTGACCATCGGGTTTGAGAACGGCGTTCCGGTCTCGCTGGACGGGTCAAAGATGTCCGGGCTGGAACTGGTGACCGCGCTGAATAAGATTGCCGGAGAGCACGGCGTCGGGCGAGTGGATATCATGGAAGACCGAATGCTCGGTCTGAAGGTGCGCGAAAACTACGAGTGCCCCGCCGCCGTCGTCATTCTGGCGGCGCACCGCGCGCTGGAGGCGCTGGTCGGCACGCAGGCGGAACTGAAGTTCAAGGCGATGGTAGACCGGGAGTGGGGCGAACTGGCGTATAAGGGGCTGTGGTTCGATCCGCTCAAAGAGGACCTGGAGGCCTTCATCAACAAGATTCAGGAGCGCGTGACCGGAACCGTGACGATGCGCCTTGCGAAAGGCAGCGCAGTGGTCGTCGGACGCGCCAGCGAATGGGCGCTCTATAACGAGGATCTCGCCTCCTTCGACAGCAAGACCTTCGACCAGTCCGAAAGCGTCGGCATCGTCAAGACACACGGCTTGCAGTCTCGTATGTACTGGTCGCTGCGGCATCGCAAGGGCTAGACGGCGCAAACGACCGCCGTCAGCTTCGGAGAGGAGGTTTCGATGGCGGAACTGCGAACGATCCACTATCTCTGGCGTCCGGCTCGCGCCTATCGCGCAGGACGCACCCGCCCTGTTCAGAGCATCATTCTCCACTCAACGGACGGTCGGGAGGCAGGAGACGTGGCGACGCTGACCGGTCCGCGGGTCAGCGTCCACTGGTACGTCACCCGCGTCGGCAGGGTCTATCACTTTGTGAGAAACGACGACACCGCCTATCATGCGGGAAAAGTCACGGCGGACCGATACAGCAACAGCGCGAGCCTCGGTATCGAACAGGAGCATTTTGACGGTCGGGAGGATTGGCCCCGCGAACAGGTTGAGGAGGTCTCCCGCATCTGCGCCTATCTTATCAAGAACTACGGGCTGAGCCGGGACGCCATCTTTTCTCACGCGCAAGTCGCCTCGCCGAAAGGGCGCAAACAGGACCCGGTGGACTATCCCTGGGAGACATTTTTTAACTTCCTGGATCAAAAGCTGCGCTACGAATGGAGAACGGAACAGATTCCGGAGTAACCAGAAAGGCGCGCCGGGAGAGATCTCTCCCGGCGCGAAGAATACGCTATTCCCCATGACCCAGCAACCCGACGCCCCCGCGAACGCCCCCCGGCTCTGGGGCGGACGCTTCAGCGGCTCGATGGATGAGATCGTCGAACGGCTGAACAACTCGTTTCGCTTCGATGCGCGCCTCTGGCAGCAGGATATCGCGGGCAGTATCGCGCACGCCACCATGCTCGGAGAGACGCAGATCATTGCGGAGGAAGAGGCGCGGCAGATCGTCAGCGGGCTGCGCGAGATCGAACAGGGAATCCTCGCCGGCACGCTGGCTTTCGATCCCGCCGCGGAAGATATCCACAGCGCGGTTGAATCGCTGCTGCGGCAACGAATCGGACCCGTAGCCGGAAAGCTGCATACGGCGCGCAGCCGCAACGATCAGGTGGCGACCGATACCCGCCTCTATCTGCGCGAGGTGATCCGCCAGGTGGACGCTCTTCTGCGCACCATGCAGCAGACTCTGACGCGGCTGGCGCGGCAGGAGCTTGATCCGCCGACCCTCTTGCCCGGCTTCACCCACCTGCAGCACGCGCAGCCCGTACTGCTCTCGCATCATCTGCTTGCCTACTTCTGGATGTTTCAACGGGATCGGGAGCGGCTGGCGGATGCCCTCAAGCGGGTCAACCGGCTTCCGCTGGGCGCGGGCGCGCTGGCAGGAACCTCGTTTCCCATCTGCCGGGAGCGCGTTGCGGAGCTTCTGGGGTTTGCGGCGATTGCCGAGAACAGCATGGACGCCGTATCAGACCGCGACTATGCGCTGGAGTTTCTCTCCGCCGCTGCGATCATCAGTATGCACTGCTCCCGGCTGGCGGAGGAGATAATTCTCTGGAACAGTCCCGAATTCGGATTCGTCCAACTGGATGACTCCGTGACCACCGGCAGCAGCATCATGCCGCAGAAGAAGAACCCGGATGTGGCGGAACTGGCGCGGGCAAAGACTGGCAGGATATACGGCGACCTGCTTGCCCTGCTGACGGTGATGAAAGGACTGCCCTTAACCTATAACAAAGATATGCAGGAGGATAAGGAGCCGCTCTTTGATGCGGTGGACTCCCTGCTGATGACCCTGCCCGCCTTTGAAAAAACTCTGGCGACCGCGCAGTTTCAGCGAGAGCGCATGAGAGCGGCGCTGCGCGGCGATTTCTCGACGGCGACCGACCTGGCAGACCTGCTGGTACGGCGCGGAATGGCCTTTCGCGACGCCCATCATGTGGTCGGGCGTATTGTGCGCCACTGTATCGAGCAGGGAATCGCGCTGGAAGACCTGGGGAGCGAGACGCTCGCCTCCTTTGCCCCGGAGTTCGGGACGGATGCCGGCGATTACGCCACCCTTCTCGCCAGCGTCGAGTCCCGCCGCGAGCGCGGTGGAACCGCGCCGGAAGCCGTCCGCGAGCAATTGCTTCACGCGGAGAAATTATTGGAGATAATGCCCGCTTCCTGATCGTATACGGATATAGCTGTTTGCATGACGCAGATGGTTTTCATCGGTTAATTCGCGTTTCATACTATTCCGGCCCCTGATGGCATGAAACGGCGTGGCAGTGTCGGGTGAGTTCGGAATGCTCCGCTCATCCCGGAAGAGAGACGCCGTGAACAACTGGCTAAACAGACTACTCAAGACAGAAGGAACCGCCAACCTGTTCGTACTGGCGACGGTGGCGGTCGCCGTCTTTATTGTGCGTCTGACCGGCGGCTCCGCCTCTCCCTATCTTCCCCTGCTCTTCCTGCCTGTCATCTTCGCCATCATTCGCTGCCGTTTGCGGTTTGTCATCGCGCTGGGGCTGATACTGGGCGGCGTCTCCCTTCTGATGGAGATACCTTTTCTAGGAGGCAGAGGACTGGCTACGGAAGAGGTGGTGCGCGCCCTGACGCTGATCGTCATCGCGCTGGTGGGAGGTCTCTACGCGAACCAGGTTAACCGCGAGCGCATCTCGCTTCAGTTGTCCGTTGCGGAGAAAGACGAGCTTCTCAATATCTCTCAGATCATCAACTCCTCAGATAAGCTGGACTATGCGCTCGACTCGATCCTGCTGACCCTGCACAAGATGTATCCCGGTCTGCAGAGCGCCGCCATCTTTTTGACCGGGGAGGCACAGCACTCCATGCAGATGATGGCGGTGCTGGGAGCCACTCCCGGCGACCTGAAGTTCGAACGTTTCAGCCTGCGCGCCCGCCATGCGGGGTGGTCGCCCAACGACTCCACCCCGCTCTACATCCCGGATGTGGAGGCGCATCGCCATGTGCGCCTGTTGAATCTCGATCCACGCGCCCGCGCCGTCGCCTGCGTCAGCCTGCGTTCGCTGAAGGTTCCGTTCGGGATGCTCTATCTCTCGTTTAAGATCGAACAGCCTCTGGATGAAGCGCAGCTTCGCCTGCTGCGCCAGTTCGCCGACCGGATCGGGTTTCCCCTCTATAAACTGCGTCTTCAGGAGGGACTGGAGGACCTTGCTTTCACGGATGAGATGACCCGACTCTATAACTTCCGCTTCTTCCGCAAGAGCCTGGAAGATGAACTGAAACGCTCGGCGCGCTACCATCATCCTCTTGCGGTGATCCTCCTGGATCTCGACGACTTCAAGACCGTCAATGACCGCTATGGTCATGAAGCGGGTAACCGTGTGCTTATTCAGATCGCGGAGCTTCTGCGGCGCAGCATTCGCGAAGCCGATCTGGCGGCGCGCTACGGCGGCGAGGAGTTTGTGATCGTCTGCCCGGAGACCCATGCCTCCGAAGCGGAGGTGGTGGCGGAGCGCGTGCGATCGGCGGTGGCGGAGACCCGTTTTGATCTGGGCAACGGTCTTTCCTGCGCCATGACCGTCAGCGCGGGAGTCTCCGCCTATCCCGGTGATGCCCCCGATGAGAATGCGCTGATACAGACCGCCGACAGCGCCCTCTATGAAGCCAAACGCGCCGGCAAAAACCGCATCATCCTCGCCTCCTCGCTCATCTCTCCCGCCATGCCGGACGGCGGTTAATCCGTCCATTCCCCCGAACTGCCCCGGCGGACGTGTCTCCTGACCGCCTGCCTGTGTTATAATAATTTTAATTACCGATCAAACTATGGTCAGAAGGAGTGTGCGCGGTGATGCAGGCATGCGTGCGCCCAACGTTCATTCTGCTGGCATATCTGCTCTGCATGTCTGCGGTATGCACGGCGGCTCAGGACACCGCAGAGCATTTCAACAAAGCGGTTGCCCTCCATCGCGAGGGGAAGCTGGATGCGGCGCTGGAGGAGTTCGAACGCGCGCGAACCGCCTCCCCCAACGATCCGCTGATCTATAACTGGATCGGCTTCATCCGTCTGCGGCAGGGAAAGTACGCGGAGGCGATTGAGCCGCTGGAGAAGGCGGTTAAGCTGCGCGACAGCTATGGCGAAGCCTATATGAACCTGGGGAACGCCTATCTGAACGCCGGGCGCGTGCAGGAGGCGATCACCGCTTTCCGAAAAACCGTCTCCCTTCAGCCCGACTCCGCAAACGCGCACTATAATCTGGGTCGCGTCTATACCAAAGTAAACCGCTTCTTGGACGCCATCGCCGCGTTTCGCCGCGCCGCGCAGATCAATCCCCGCGACGCCTACATTCAGAACAATCTGGGCTACGCGCTCCAGCAGATACGTCGCCCGCAGGAGGCGATTGCCGCCTATATCCGCTCCACGCAGCTTATGCCCGGCAATGCCGACTTCTGGCTCAACCTGGGGCTGGCATATCTCGATCTCCGGCAGTACCCGCAGGCGCGCGACGCGCTGCTAAAGGCGGTTAATCTGGATGCGCGAAACTATGACGCCCGCATGGCGCTGGCAGAGACCTTTCAGCAGTTGAGGCAGGAAAAGGAGGCGATCGTCCAGTATGAACGCGCGCTGGCAATCAGCCCGAAGGACTTCGCCGCCGCCTACAGTCTGGGGATGCTGTATGCTCGCAATGGCAGCCCGATACGCGCCATCGCCTGCTTTCGCCGCGCATTGGAGGCACGCCCGAACAGCGCCGAAACCCTCAACGCGCTCGGGCTGCAGTATTTTCAAGCCGGTCAGATAGAGGAGGCCGTCCAGACATTTCGTCAATTGGCGGAGATCGCTCCCGGCGATGCAGTCGCCTGGGTCAATCTCGGGACCGCCTATTCGCGTAAAGGAGATCCCGATTCCGCCGCGCGCGCCTGGGCGACCGCGCTGGAGCGCGACCCTGCCCGCGCCGATGTGCGCCGCTGGCTTGCCGCCCACTACCTGGCAAAGAACGACCTGGATCGCGCCGAGAAGGAGTATACGCGCTCCCTGCAAAATGCTCCCGAAAATGCCGAAGCGCTCAACGGGCTGGGGCTGATCTTCGACCGGCGCAACAGCGTGGATGAGGCGATTAAGTTCTACCAGCGTGCCATCAAAGCCAACCCGCGCTACGAGTTCGCCCATAACAATCTGGGGGTTGCGCTGGAGAAGAAGGGCTTTACAGATCTGGCGGTCGCCAGCTATCGCCGCGCGCTCGCCATCAACCCCAACTACGCCGACGCGCGGAAAAATCTGGAGCGGTTTAAAAAGCCCCGGTAACCCGACTGCAGGGAGCGGCTAAACGGCGGTCTTCCAGAGGGCGCGCAGTCCGCTGACGATAAACTCGACCGCCACCGCCACCACTATCAGACCCATGATCCGGGTGAAGATGTTGATTCCGGTGGTTCCCAGCGCCATCCCGATGGGAGCGGCCAGCCGCAGCGACACCCACGAGATGACCCCGACCGCCAGAATCACCCCGGCGACCACCAGCATATGAGGCCAGAACGGACCGGCGTCCGCAAAGAGGATCACCGACCCGATGGCTCCCGGTCCGGCAAGTTGCGGAATCGCGATCGGCACGACCGCGATCTCTTTGCGCCTTCCGGCTTCCGCCGTCTCTTCCGGTGTCTCGCGGCTGCGGCTCGGACGCGCATTGAGCATATCCAGCCCCATCAGCAGAAACAGCATCCCTCCCGCCACTTTGAAACTCGGCAGGCTGATGCCAAACAGCAGAAGCAGCCATTTTCCCGCCAGCGCCGCCGCCAGCAGGATTAGCACGGTCGCCAGCGCGGCAGTGCGCGCCATCTGGCGGCGCGCTTCGTCGCTCTGCCCGTGCGTCAGGCTCAGAAAGACCGGCGCCGCCCCGATTGGATTAACCACCACGATCAGCGCAATTGTCGTCTTTAGCAGAGGCGTTAACGCTTCCATATCCTCCCTTACCGAGCAGCAAAAATCAGCGGTTCCATTCGAACAGCCAACTCAGAAATCCCCATGCCAGCGGCGTGATAACGGCTCCCAGAATCAGTCCCAGAAAGAAGGGCGCGAAACGCAGGTACATTCCTCGCCCGCCATAACGAAACAGGAGCAGCTTGAACAGCCAGGCGATCAGGAAAGCAGGCCAGTTGTATTCGACCGCAAAACACATCGCCAGCGCAAACCCGATGGGATGGAAGGGGAAACCGATAATCGTGTACTGCAGCTTGGCGAGCGTCCAGGTGATGACGGCTCCGACGCTCAGAAAGCCGACCTCCAGCCAGTGCGGACCGGAGGGCGTCAGCGTCCACTGGCGATAGCGGCTGACGGTCAGACCGGCGGCGGCTTCGCGCCATCCCCCCGTCACCCACTGATCCTCGCCCAGTCGGTACGCCCAGTGCAGACCGGCGAGCAGACAGGTCACCGTGCCGATCAGAAAGGCGACCAGGACCAGTCCGCCCATGGCACGCGGCGGCACGTGACAGCTGTTGCCGACGCGAAACGCCGACAGTTGATGCGCCATTGGCTGCCCGCGATGATCGCGGTTGATCCAGTAGTTCAGCGAAAAGAGCGTCCAGGAGCGCGGCGTATCCCACTGTGTCCCGAAGGTCGAGGTGATGAATCGCTGCGGGTCTATGAAATAGAGTTCCAGAATCGGCGGACCGACCTGCGCGTAGATGCGAGTCATGGTCACATAGAGCATGAAGAAGAAGGCGTAGTAGGCGAGGGTCAGCCAGATGGACATGCCGGAGACGACGCTGAACCCGACGAGAAACAGCGTTCCGAGCACCAGCCAGCGCGCCGCCCACCGATAGGAGCCGGGTTCATCGGAATCGTCCAGATCGGCGCGCAGTCCGAATCCGGCCCGGAAGACTCGCGCCAGATGCTTCCGTTCCGCCCAGACCAGCAGGAAGAAGAGAACGATCCACGCTCCCGACGCCTGCGCGCGGGTATAGGGGAATCCGTTAGCGTCCCATCCCAGTTCGCGCCAGCCCATCGCGAAGCCGAACACCTCCATCCCCTTCCGGAGCAGGTAGAAAAACCACGAACTGAAGAGGATATCCAGCGGAATGAAGTAGCAGATACCGATATGGAAGGGGTCCCATGTCAAGGACATCGGTGCAAGGGCGTTCCAGGGTGCCGGCGCGGCTTCGAGGACGGGAGTCGCCGAATACCAGGTTGGGATCGCCGGAATTGTCGGAATGAAGCCGTTGAGACTGGTGAGGGAGTTGAAGACGACCGCGAAGAGAAAGCCGCCCCAGAAGAGCCGTCCGCTCAACATTCCGTTGAAACCTCCGGCGCGGCACATCTCCAGCGGAAGCTGCACGCAGGGAAAAACGAGGCGGTCGTGATCCATCCAGCGGCGGCGTAAAATCACGTTCCACGCCCAGATGGTTATTCCCAGCGCCATCGTCCACACGATCCAGACGGCGACCGGAATCACCCAGGGCAGCCAGAACTGCGGGTTCCAGAAGCTCTGATTGCCCTGATAGTAGGGTTCGACGACCGACGGATCACGCGGCGCGTACCACTCCGGGATAAATTTACGAAACTCTCCTGAAGCGGCGTCCTGCGCCTGCCGGAACGGGTAGACCATCGTGGGAAGCAGATACTGAAGCTGATCCTGCGCCCCGATGCTTGCCGCGACGGTTACCATCCCGAAGACCACCGCAAATTCGCCCGGCTGAAAGACCGCCGAAGGACGCCACCGCTTCAGCAGCAGATTGGCGACCGCCATCGTGAACAGACAGAGCACCCCCCCCGGAAACAGCGTGGTGGCGCTCCCCAGGGGCAGAATCACGGTACTGGGTGCTGCTTTGGAGACGACCTGCAGGATCACCACCGCCACGCCGCCCGCCGCCCCTATCAGCACGGAGCGGAGCGTCACCGGCGCAAATCGGCGGGCAGAAATGGGGTCTGGTTCCGGCGCGGATTGTGGCTGCGGGGCTGCGTTCATAGAAGCCTCGGAATACCGGGAGACGATCAGAGACGATGAGAGACGGGACGAAGGCTAGAAGATCGCCTGACCGCCGGTGACGGTGATCGTAATGCCAGTCAGATAGTCGGCGGCGTCGGTTGCAAGGAACCGGGCGACGCCCGCCACATCCTCGACGGAGGCAACGCGCCCGAAGGGAATCTCCGTCAGGATTCGCTCCATCTGCGGCTCCATACGCTGGCGCGACATATCGGTGTCCACCCAGCCCGGCGCGATGCAGTAGGCATAGACCTTCTCGCTCGCCAGCGCGCGCGCCAGACTGCGCGTAAACCCCACCAGTCCGATCTTGGCGACTGCATAGGCAGGCGCTTCGGTCTCCCCGCGAAATCCCCCGCGTGACCCGATGAAGATCACCTTGCCGCTGCCCTGGAATCGCATCTGCGGCAGGGCGCAGTAGGTGGCGTTGACCGCTCCCATTAGATTCAGGTCCAGCGTGCGCCTCCAGGCATCCTGCCACTCCTCATAGCGCTCCGTCTGGAACGACTGACAGGCATAGACGGCAGCGTTATTGACCAGCACATCCAGCCGCCCTAACGCCTCCACCGCCTGCGTCACCATCGCCTGAGTCTGCGCGGGATCGGAGATATCCGCCGCAATCAGGCAGTGCCCCTCGCCGGGAAGCTGCGCGAGGGTTTGCCGCGCGCTGGCATGATCTGTCCGATAGTTGAGCGCAAGACGCATCCCCTGCTCCGCGTAGACTCGCGCAATTGCCGCGCCGATCCCCCGGGTTCCGCCCGTAATCAGCGCGGTTCGCCCCTGCAGTTCACGCATATATTCTCTCCAGGCGCAAGTTCGCGCTACTTCTGTTGAAGGTAAGCGGCGAGCAGATGCGCCAGAACAGTCGGCGCATCGCGGTGCATGATCTCATAGCCGTGCGAGTTTTCAAGAGGAAGTCCGAGGGTGATCGGGCGCGCCGTCAGACCGCGCGCCGCCGCGCAGGAGGCATCCGAACCGCCGCGAGAGAGCGCCTGCCAGTGCGGGACAAGTTCTAACTGCGCGCAGAGACGATGCATCTCTTCGATGTCGCGGGCGGACATGGCGGCAAAGCTGTCGTTGACCCAGATGGTAGGCTGCTCATCCGGCAGGAAGTGGCTCTCCGGGACGGAGGGTCCAATCTCCAGCGCAAGACAGAGGTCCGGGCGATACTGCTGCATCAGATAGAGCGCGCCTTCGCCTCCTACCTCCTCGGAGACGGTGGCGGCAAAGAGAACGCCCTGCGGGAAGGTCCTATCTCGCAGCCTCTCCAGCGCCATCAGCATCACCGCCAGATCGGCGCGGTCGTCTAGAAAGTAGCCGCAGAGGTACGGGCCTATCTCCCGCACGGTTCGCCGATCCCGCGCCAAGGCGACGCGCACGCCGGGACGCACGCCCCGCGCTTCCAGTTCCTCCGGCAGCATCCCCGTGAAGATATACGTCTGCTCCCAGGTCAGCGGCTCATTCCGGGCATGATGCGCCACCGACAGGGGCGAGTTGGTGTGAATACAGCCGAAGGAGATGATGCCCGGAACCGGCTCCGGCTGCGCTATGATCTCTACCGGCTGCTCTCCCCACTTCCAGGGATAGAGTCCGCCCATCGGGATCACTCGCGCCGAGCCATCCGGCTCTATCTGTGAAATCATCAGCCCCAGTTCGTCCAGATGAGCGGTAACGACGATGCGGGGAGTCGTTAGCGGCTCCCCTCCGGTCGGCAGAGGAATCAGCAGGTTGCCCTTCGCGTCCAGATAGCAGGCGTAGCCCAGCGCTTCGGCGTAGGCGCGAACGGCGGCGCTGACCGCCTCCTCATTGCCCGGCGGTCCCGGAATGGCGGTCAGTTCGCGGATCAGATCGGTGGAATCGAGCATGGAGGCTAGAATAGCTCCCGGATCACTTTACCGTCATTGGAGAGGCGCACCGGACGCCCTGTCGGAGTGATATACTCCTTCTCCGGGTCAATACCGAGCGCATGATAGATGGTTGCAGCGAGATCCTCCACATGGATCGGCCGCTCTTTCGGTCCCATCGCCCGCTCGTCCGTCTCGCCGATCACCATTCCGCCGCGTGTCCCGCCGCCCGCCATCACCACCGACATCGCGTTGGGCCAGTGATCGCGCCCCGGATTCCGGTTCTTGTTGATCTCCGGCGTGCGCCCGAACTCGCCCATCCAGATCACCAGCGTGGTATCCAGCATTCCGCGCTGCGCCAGATCGCCGATCAACGCGCTCATTCCCTGATCTATCGTCGGCAACAGACCGTTCCGAAGCGACGGGAAGTTATTCTCATGCGTATCCCAGCCGCCCTGTGTGATGGTGACAAACCGAACGCCCGCCGACACCAGACGACGCGCCAGCAGGCATGACTGTCCGAACGGGTTGCGCCCATACAGGTCGCGAATCTGCGCCGACTCCTGCCCGATCTCAAACGCCTGCTGAGAACCGGTCGAGGTGACCAGATTATAGGCGTTATGGAAGAATGTGTCCATAGATTTGACGGCATCGTTGCTGCGCGCCAGCGTATCGAGCGTCTGCAGCAGCGCGCGCCGACGATCCAGACGGTTGCGGTTCACGCCCTCCGGCAGCGGCAGGTCAGGCACGCGATAGTTACCGTCGTTGGGATTTCCCGCGAAGAAGGGGCTGTAGGAGCCGCCCAGGAAACCCGGTCCGTAGCCCTCTCCGTCGCGTCCCAGCAGCGTTACGTAGGCGGGAAGACTGTTTGCCATGCCGCGCTCGCGCGCCAGCACGGCTCCATAGGAGGGAAACTCCATCGTCGGGATGGGCAGATAGCCGGTCTGCATATAGTGCTGAGCGCGTTCATGCGCCCCGTCGCCGTGCGTCACCGAGCGCAGAATGCTGAATCGGTCGGCGACTTTCGCCAGTTTCGGCAGATGCTCCGAAAGCATCATGCCGGGCGCAACGGTCTTGATCGCCTCAAATGGTCCCCGGATCGTCTCCGGCGCGTTGGGCTTGGGATCGAAGGTGTCCACATGGCTCGGCCCCCCCGCCATCCAGAGCAGAATGACGGAGACATCACGGGTCGCCCCCTTGCTCTTCGGGCGCTGCGGCGCGTCCGCTCCCGCCTTCAATGCCAGGAACTCGGTCAGCCCCAGTCCCAGGAAGCTGACCGCGCCCACCTTCAGCAGTTGGCGGCGTGTCAGTCCCTCGCATGTTCGGTCAATGTAGCTTCCCAACTGCTCCAGTTCTCTTTTATCCATCCCGTTCCCCTTACCGACGCGCCCTGCGCGCCTCTGACTGTTCGCCTGATCTATGTGTGAGTGTGTCGTTGTACAGGTTGGCTGCCGGCGTCTGCGAAATGAAGACTTGCCCCCTCGCCGCTGACGCAGCAAGGGCAGCATCTGAATGAAGCGTGTCCGTCCTCACTCACCCCGTGTCTGCCGGTCACGGTCAATCACGGTGAATATGTCCCTCAGTTGCCTTTCGACATTGAAATAGTCTTCACAGGATTGGCGCGCCGCGTACCCAAGTTTAAGACGTAGCGAGGCATCTTCGATCAGTGACCGGAGCCGCTCCTCCATCTGTTCCACATCCCCGGCGCGATGCAGCAGACCGGTTTCGTTCTCCCGGATCATCTCCGGGATGCCGGAGATGCCGCTCGCCACCACCGGAAGCCCGGTCGCCATCGCCTCCAGAATGGCAATCGGAGTCCCGTCCGCCAGCGTCGGATGACAGTAGATGTCCGCCTGCTCATAGAGCGACAGGTTCTCCGGCGTGTTCGCCTTGACGCCGACATGAATGCGCACATTGGGCAGGCGCGGAGCCAGCGAGCGGCTGATAACGGCGTCCTGCGCGGGATGCCCCATGATCTCATCCACCCAGTCTGGAAACTGTCCGGGCCAGGTGACAATATCCAGTTCCCAGTTCTTCGCCTGCGTCCGTTCGGCCCACTCCAGCAGCAGATTGCCGCCCTTGAGCCGGAACCATCCGCCGACCATCAGCAAACGCACAGGGCGATTCGCGGGACGCGGACGGCGATCCACAAACCGCCATCGCTTCAGGTTTGCGCCTGGATGCGAGATATGCAGCCGCTCCCGCCGCACCCCGTAGTCCAGCGCGATCCCCTCCGCCGAACAGCGCGACATGGCGAATACGCCACGCGCCGCCTGAAAGGTCTTGCTCTGGAGGCGGTTCTTGATTGCCCGCAGCAGATTCCCCTCCACCGGCGGATCGTAGCCCAGCGCGCGGATCAGCGAGGGAGAGAGGTCGTGATAGACATAACAGGGATGGCGACGAAAGAACGGCAGAAACTTGAACGACACCGCCGCAAAGAACAGCCCGTCCCACCGCTTATGACGCGCAATGCCGGTCATGGCGTGCCAGCGTTGATGCCGGGAGTAGCGCCAATCATGCGGAAAAAAGCGCAGACGGCACAGCGGATCGCCCGATGAGTCGCCATAGAGCGGAATCCACTCGGCGCGACCCGCATATTCTGCGGGCAGACACTCCTGAAAATTCTGAAACTGGGTCAGGTGACCATGCCCCATATAAAACAGGAATCCGACCTTTCCCCTCTGCGACGCCTGCGATGATTCCGGCGATGTCTCTCTCTCTAAAGCTCCCTCGTTCCCGAGTTCCTGCCCGTTCCTTCCATCTCAATGGTTGAAGATAAACTCCCGCGAGTTCAGAATCGCCCACAACAGGTCTTCATAGCCCTCTTTCGGCGTGGGCGACTGCTCCATATACTTGAGGCTTAGCTGTGTCTCCTGAGCAGTAGGCAGGCGGCAGAGTGTCGAAAGGAATAACTCCTCGATAACTTCCTTCGGACTTAACTGCGACTTCAGGAGCGTGGCGACCCTCCCTTCGGGATGCTTGATTCGATTGTTAATGGTATCGCCATTCATCAGATGCAGCGCCTGCGACATGGAGGTCGCCTCGCTGCGCTCCTGCACCTGAAGTCGGCGGCTGCGCCCGAACACGTCCAGGAAGTAGGAGGGGGTATTGTTGTCCGGCAGGTTGGTCGCTCTCCGCGCCACTGCGCCGCCGAAACTCTCCGGCACGCCGGTCGCCGTAACAATCGCGTCGAACAGCACCTCCGGTCCCAGCCGTTTGCTGTAGAAATGGGAGAAGTTCTTGGTATCCCGTTCGTTGGTCGGGTTGGTCTTATCGCTTAACTGATAGGCGCGTGAATTGCAGATCGTGCGTATCAGATGCTTGACATCGTAGTTACTGGCGATGAAGTCCTTCGCCAGCGCATCCAGCAGCGGCTCATTGACGGGGGGATTGGTGGCGCGAAAATCGTCCACCGGATGCACGATACCCCGCCCGAAAAACTGCTTCCAGAAGCGATTGACCACCGCGCGCGCAAAAAACGGATTATCGCGGGAGGTGATCCACTCCGCCAGCAGCTTATGCCGCTTCCCTTCGGTATCCGCCGCCCCCTCCGCCGCCGTCAACGGTTTGGGAAGCGCCGCCTGATTCGTGCGCGGGTTGACGATCTGTCCGTTTTTATCCACATAGATGGCGAACTCATCCCGCGCTTTGCCGGGCGTATACCCGGTTCCCGCAAAGTAGGCGGCGAATCCGTAGAAGTCCTTCATCGTCCAGCGGTCAAAGGGATGATTGTGGCAGCGGGAGCAGTCCAGCCGCACGCCCAGGAAAACCTGGCTGGTCGAGGTGGTCAGTTCGGTGGGGTCGGCGGTAACGCGATAGTAGTTGATCGGCCCGCTGTAGTGCCCGCTGGCTTTGCGGTAGACCGCCTGTTCAGCGCGGGTCTGCCCCTCGCGACTCTGTTCGACCTGCTCGCGGGTATAGGCGACGCTGCCGATCAGGTCGCGGACAAACTGATCGAACGGGCGGTTCTCCGCAAAGCTGTCGCGGATGTAGCCGGTATACTGCCGGACGCCCTGCTCCTGCAGGAATATCCGGTTGACGCGCAGCAGTTCGCTCCACTGAATCGTCATCACGTCCTGGTATTCGGGACGCTCCAGCAGTTCATCAATCAGTCGGGCGCGTTTGTTGGGATCTTTCGAGGCGACAAAATCGCGCGCCTGCCGGGAGGTCGGCAACACTCCCGCAATGTCCAGCGAGACGCGCCGAATGAACTCCGCATCCGTGCTGAGAGGAGCCGGAACGATCCCCATCTTCTTCAGTTTGGCGAAGATATGTTTATCAATGAAGTTGTTCTCCGGAATGTTCGGGTAGCTGGCGGGACGGGGCTGCGTGAGCACCATCAGGCGCGCGACAGAGGCTTTTCCGTGATAGCGCACCATAATATTCGCCTCGCCGTGCCGCAGCGCAGTCACAACTCCCTGCCCATTGACCGAGGCGATCCCCTCATCATCCGAGAAGTAGCGCGCCATCGGCGTAACGTCTCGAACGCTGCCATCGGAGAATCGCGCCGTCACCAGAATCTGATGGGTGGAGTTGGGCGCGGTAATGACGCGCTCTTCGGGCCAGACCGAAATCCCTTCCAGTTCCACTCTGGTCGCCGGCTTTACAGGCGATCCGGCAGAGGCAAGCTGCGGTCCGCCGCTCTTCCCCGCCGTATTCGCGCTTCCACGGGGATTCAAAGGACCACCGGCGCGTATCCATGCCAGGATCGTCCGGTACTCCAGCGAATCCTTTGAGAAACGCTTGCCGCCCACATGCGGGATCACGCCCGTCGGCTTGAGCAGCAGCATGCTGTTCGCCGGATCGCCGGAGTTGATGCGCCGTCCCCGATCCGCCGTCCAGATCGATTCGCGGTCTTTATCCGGCTCATACCCGAAGAGGGAGAGCTTAAAACCGGCTTGCCCGTGCTGCGCACCATGACAGGCGGCTCCCGCACAGCCATTTTTGATGACAATGGGGGTGATGTCGTTCTCGAAGCTCAGAGCGGAGTCGGTGCGCGTATTCCGAACCGTTATGCTCATGCGCGCGGTCTGCCCGTTCAGGGAGGCAGAAATCTGGGCCTGTCCATCGCCCACCGGCAGCGCAACGCCGTTCACAATGCGGATGACGGCGGGGTTGGAGGAGGTCAGCGTGGCGCGTCTGGTCACATCGAGCGCGCTTCCGTCCGGCGAATTCACCACTGCGCTAAGGGTCTGGTAGCCGTAGCTGCCGTCAATGACGCTGGCGGATGGCATGAGGATCAGGCGTCCGCTGACCGGCGGCGAGGAGGCGGATCGCGCATTTCGGCTTCGCTGCCCCTGCGCGCTTTCTCCCGCCAGGGTCGAGATAAGCAGCGCGAGGCTTAACAAACAGGCGGCGAATAACGTAAATATGCGCAGGCGCGCGCCGGAAAACGCTCTCTGTGGTTGAGGCATACCTGCTTCCCTCCGTCAGACAATTCTTATCGGCACTAAATATATGCGTCGCTAATACGCCCGGTTACAGAGAATTACGGGCGGATAGAGCCATTATAGGAACTTTTCGCCGTTTTCGCAAGCAGTTGTCTCCCCTCTGGCGCAAACCTGTGCTGTTTAACAATCAGTTAATCCCCGCTTAATCGCGTCTTAACTATTCTTTGCTATATATACTACGTGGATCCACAAAGTCTTACCAAGTCCCGCAACTCCGTCTCGTGTGCAGGAGGATCCGTATGATGTTGCGTCTATCTCGCCCTCTTTTGCTGGCTCTTCTGATGGCTTCCGGCAGCCTTATGCTCACAGGATGCAAAAGCCAGAAAGAAGAGACGGCTGTCTCCTCTTCCTCTTCTATCTCATCGGCTCGCAGCGGCATTCGCGCCGATGAGAAGAGCGAACGACGCTAAGGGTCGTCTCTCGTCGGACGACCGAAAAAAGAACATTCCATGAATAAGGAGAGAAGGATGTCAAAGCGTTTTGCCGGTTTCACGCTCATCGAGTTGCTGGTTGTTATTGCAATTATCGCCATTCTCGCGGCGATACTGTTTCCGGTCTTCGCTCAGGCGCGCGAGAGCGCCCGAAAATCTTCGTGCCTGTCCAACACCAAGCAGCTTTCGCTGGCACATCAGATGTATTGGCAGGACTATGACGAGACGACCGTCACCTCCTGGTCTCGCGGCTTTCCCGGCGATTTTATGTACTACCCTCAGCCCTACATCAAAAACCTGAAAATCCTGTTCTGCCCCTCTTATGTGGTTCCGATGGCTTCTCTGGGGGTCTGCAGCGCCAATCTGCTGCCCGGCGGCGTGGACAACCCGACCCGTGAGCAGTATATGTGGGGCTACGGCTATAACACTGGCGACCAGTGGAACAACGACACCGGTCTCACGCGCGCCGTCCCCAATACGATCAACCCCAACGCGCCGTACGAGATTCGTTTCGGCGATAATGTGGTGGTCGCGACGGTACGCAGCACACTCTTAGTCGGCAAACCGATGGCTGCGCTGTCTGCGCCAGCGGAGCTGATTCTGCTAGGAGACTCGGTCGACACGACGGTGAAAGGACTGGGGCGCGGCGATATGACCCTGCCAGGACCGGGAGACAGCGCCTGTGATCAGGTACGCAAACAGGGATGGCCCCGACACACCAACGGCATGAACTTTGGATTTGCCGATGGTCACGCCAAATGGTTCCGATACAAAGAGAACCGGCTGGCGGATGGTGCCCCTGAGGTGGTTCCTAACGTCTGCATGTACTGGAGCGACTATAACGGCGGCAACTGCGCCGATTTGCGCCAGATGCGGGGTCTCTAGCAGATCGTCGCGGTAGAAGGGCTGCATCGCCTGGCGATCATGTCGAGCACATGGAACACTGTCCTGTTGAGCGCAGCGCAACACGGTCCTGTCGAGCGTAACGAAACCCCTGTCATGTCGAGCGCAGCGAGACATCTTAAGATTCTTCGCTGCGCTCAGAATGACAGCCAGACTATCTTGACGACGTACTCATCTTACGATCACCACCTCCCCCTCTTTCGCAAAGGGGGAGGTGGTGTTCCGCCTACCCCCATGGATGCTCCGCCGCTTGCCATGCTTGTCAAAACGTGCTACGCCAGGGTGGGATGGATTCGCGTTACTCGCCCATCACCGTAACATGGACTCTGCGGCGGCGCGGCTTGATGTCGCACTCCAGCAGAAACATCTGCTGCCACGTCCCCAGCGGAAGGCTGCCCATGCAGATCGGCACGACCAGCGACGGTCCCAGAAGGGTCGCCTGAAGATGGGAATGACCGTTGCCGTCGTGCCAGGCGCGTTCATGTCCGTAGTCGCGGCTGGGCGGCAGCAGTCTGTCCAGCACTTCCGGCAGATCGCGCTGCAGTCCCGGCTCAAATTCGATGGTTCCGATGGCGGCGGTGCTGCCGATCACGAACAGGGTAACCGTTCCATGCTGTACGCCGGATCGCCCAACCACCTCCGCAACCCGCCGGGTCAGGTCCTGCATATCGCGATGCCCGTCCGTCTGTATGACCAGCTCTTCCTGATAGACCATTCTCTCATACTCCCGAAAACAGATGAACGCATTGTACCCCGCCTCCTTCCCTGATGCTCCCGGCGTTTATCAGCTCCGCATTCGTCTGGAGACGGAGCGTCTTATAGAGGTCGGCCGTCTGGGCTGCTTTCTCTTTCCTGGCGGAGTCTATCTCTACACCGGCAGCGCGCTGGGCGGTCTAAACAATCGTCTACAGCGTCACCTGCGCCTGGAAAAGAGTCTGCGCTGGCATATAGACTATCTGCTGCAGTATGCGCGGGTGGAGGCGGTGGAGATTCATCAGACAAAGGAGCGTATCGAGTGTGAATGGAGTCGGCGCGCTCTGTCGCTGCCGCAGGCGCGTGTCGTTGCGCGGGGGTTCGGCTCCAGCGACTGCCGCTGTGCCTCTCATCTGGTCATTCTGGAGGAAAAGCCCTCGTCCGATGCAGACGAGGGCAGGCACACGGTGTTGTCTTCCTGAATCACGCTCACATCTAGCGCGGCTGTCCGGCAGAACTACGGGCGTCAGGACCCGCCGGTCCGCCGGGAGGCGGTGTCGTATAGCCTTTCGGCATCTTGCTCTGAAACCCGGAAGGGGGCGTCATATTGGTTGTGGAAGGACGCGCCTTCGGGGTCAGAAACAGATAGTATCCGACAAAGCCGATCGCCGCCAGCACAACCACCAGTATAAGGACGGTAAGAGCCGGGGGGACGTTCTGTTTCATGGTCTCCTCCCTCGATCAGTTCTGCTGCAGGCGATAGTCCCACCGGTCCGGATAGTGCCAGATGTCAATGGAGGCATCCTTCGCCCACTTCGCATGACCGTCGCAGAAGGTGAAATTGCGTCCGCCGGCATGCTGCGGGAGCCAGTCGGGCCAGCAGTTAGGACAGGTCCACTCCGGTCCGGGGAAGGTGGGATTCCAGTCTCGATAGCCGTTCCAGCCATGGATCTCCACCGCCCAGTTGGCCTTGCCATGCTCCCAGAACAGGATCGTCTCCGCCGGGCGCGGAATGAAGGAGATACGCGCAGAGCCGCGCCAGTTGGAGTCCCAGGGGGCGATCCCCCGATCGGCAATCCAGTTGGTCAGCACATACCCCATGTCGTCGCTGCTGGTGGCAGGGCGCCACCAGGTGGGAAAGCCGGAGGGACAGGCAAAGAGCTGCGCATTTTTGGTATAGACGCTGGCCAGTAGATACGCCCAGTTGGGAGTGATGCCGTACTGGTTCATCAGATCGCGAGGAGCGGTATACCAGCCGTACACTTCGCTAGAACCGGGCTTCGGGTACTCGCCCGCAGGCCAGACCTCCCACCAGGTGTTCTCGTGCCAGCGGTAGACCTCCATGAACTGTTCGTCATAGTCCTGGATATACATCATCGCCGCCGTGCCGATCTGCTTCAGGTTCGACAGGCAGTTAGTCTTACGCGCAGACTCGCGCGCCTGCGCGAAGACGGGAAAGAGGATCGCTGCAAGAATCGCGATAATGGCGATGACAACGAGCAGCTCGATCAGTGTAAAGGCGCCTCTTCGGTGCATCCGATTTCCTCCTTGAGAAAGCGCAGCCCTCCACAGCGAAAGCTGCGCCTGTATATGGTTGTTCTATGATGAACCGTATGCGTTTCAGGAAGACAATACAGGTATATTGTAGCACAAAAACACAAATTTTTACCATATAATTTTTATTTTATTTATCGTGACTTCGATAACTGAATGCCTTTACACCTTGCAGGAGGTTTGTCATGAGTCCGCTCAAAGAGCGTATTCAATGGGAGCGTATGCTTCCGGCAGAGTTTCGCGAGGCGGTCGCCGCCCTTCCAACCGTCTTTCTGCCGCTGGGGACGGTGGAGTGGCACGGCGAACACAACGCGCTGGGTCTGGACAGCCTGAAAGCGCACGCGCTCTGCGTGCAGGCTGCAGAAAAAGCGGGCGGCGGGGTGGTTCATCCGCCGGTCTACGGGGGAATGGGCGGTCTGGATAGACCCGCGACGGTGGTGATGGAGGGGGAAAACGCCTGGGAGAATCACCTTCTGCGCCCCTGGCTGGAACAGTTATGCTATGAGTTTCACCGGCAGGGATTTCGCGCCATTCTGATGCTGACCGGACACTACGGGCATAATCAGCAGATCGTGGTGCGCGAGGTCGGGACGCGCATGACAGAGCGGCTGCAGATTCCGGTGCTTGGCACGCCAGAGTACTGGCTGGCGCATGATGCGGGCTATCTGGGAGACCATGCGGGGATCGGCGAAACGTCTCTGCTGTGGCATCTGATCCCGGAACTGGTGGATATCGGGCGTATCCGCGACGATGCGGAGTATGGAGCAACGGACGCTATCGAGAAAGGTGCATCGCCGGAGCTTGGCAGGCGATACGCGGACCGGATCGTGGAGCGTCTGGCGATTCTGGCGCGCGCCATGCCCGGATGGGACGCCGCAAAACGCGCCGACTTTGTCCGCGCAGAGCGCGCCCTCATCACCGCGCAGGTGACCGGATGGCGCACACGCCATCCCTGGCACTCCTGGGGCTTGATCGGGGAGCGCGGTCTGGTACACTACGGACAGCTGCTGGCGGAGGAGCGTTTCGAGGAGATAGAGGCGATGGCGGCGCAGCTACTCTGAGCGCGCCGCCCGAGATACCGTCTTGTATCAGCTTTTCTGCTGTTTCAGATACTCCTCCGGAAACTTCCAGGGGGAGCGGTAGACTGGACGCGCCATGCGCGCAGCCTGTGCATCGCCAGTAATTCGCTCTGTCTTCGGATCGAAGCGCAGGGAGCGTCCCAGTCTATAGGAGAGGTTTGCCAGCGTGATCGCCATATCCACCCGATAGTGATAGTTGACGCTGCAGGAGGGCTGCTGCCTCGACTTAATGCAGTCCAGCCACTCCCGCTCATGACCGGGCGACGGCGGGATGGAGGGCGGCGGCGGCGAGGCGTCTTTGAGCATATCGCCTTCCGGCACCACCTCGCAGCGACCATAGTCGGCGATCAGCGTTCCGTTCATGCCGTGAAGGTAGATGCCGAGGCGTCGCGAGGGCGTTCCGCGACCGAAGTCGAACCCGAAGCTGTTACACAGACTCATCATCCAGGTCATCGTCACGCCCGGATACTGCCACAGCACCTCCTGCGTGTCGGGGGCGTCCCCGTCGTCCCGGACAACCAGCCGCCCGCCGGAGCAGCTTGTCAGCGTCGGAACGCCCAGATCTAGCGCCCAGACCGGCAGATCAATAATATGGGGCGCCATGCCGGGTGTCCACCCGCCAGAGTAGTCCCAGAAGGAGCCGTGATAGTAGGCGTCAGCGAAGAGCAGACGGTTGAAGGCGCGTTTTGGCGCAGGTCCCAGCCACATCTCCCAGTCCAGACCTTCCGGCGGCGGCTCATTCGGCGCATGTCCTATCCCGTTGGGTCCCTGGTTCATCACGTTGAAGGTGCGGACGGTGTTGATCGGTCCCAGTTTGCCGGAGCGAACCCACTCCACCACCCGTCGGTAGTTGGCGGAGGCGTGTATCTGTGTGCCGATCTGGCTGATCACCCCGTGGCGGTTGACGGCGTTGCGCACCGCCAGCGTCTCTTCGGGATAGAGCGTCATCGGCTTTTGAAGGTAGATGTCCTTTTTCGCCTCCGCCGCATGAATCGCCATCAGCGCGTGCCAGTGCGGGGGCGTCGCAATGATCACCGCATCCACATCTTTACGCGCCAGAAGCTCTCGATAGTCCCGATAGCCCTTTGCGGTGGACTTATGCGGCTCCAGCGCGGCATCCAGCCGCGCCTGATAGACATCGCAGACCGCCGTCACAACCACATCGGGGTACTGCGCGCAGTTTTGCAGGTTGGCGCGCCCCATCCCATTGACCCCGATAACGCCCAGTTGTATCCGTTCGGAGGGCGGCGGCGCGCCTTCCCGCCCCAGCGCTCCAGCAGGAATGATCTCCGGTAAAACAACAGCGGCGGCAGCCGACTGAAGAAACTGACGACGAGAAGGCGGATCGGTACAGGTTTTGGCTTTCATCGTTTTCCTCTGTGCATGGTCTGAATACGGCTTACATCACCACCGGATATGAGGGAAAGATCGTTGTAGACGCGCCACTGGTCGGCGCAGAGCGCGGCGTCCACCTGCTCAGTGCGCGCGATCCAGAGCCGATATCGCAGCGTGAGGGTCTGCCCCTTCTTCAGCGTCCAGCGCGTGCCGGAAGCCGGGAAGGTCGGCTGAAACCAGTTCAGTTCCGGATACTGTACCCAGTCGCCGGGGTAGTCCGGATTGGCGCGATGCTGGAGAATGGTCAGCGCAACGGTCTGACCTGCGCCCGCAAACCTCGCAACGGTCTGACCTGCGCCCGCAAACCTCCCCCGAAGCGTCGCAAAGGCTTTGCGAGGATAGACGCCAGGCGGATCGGTGTAGAACTGAATCTGCTGCTCCTGCACGGCCGAGAGCCGGACGTTCAAGCCGCCGTACAGGTCGGTTCCGCGCCGGGCAAGGGAGACATCCTCCTCCAGCGCCGTAAAATGCAGCGTCAGGTCAATACAGCGTCCCTGTGGCGTGGCGCGATAGACCCGAATGACGGCCCGTTCCCGGACGATCGGAGTGCGCTCTTCCCACATCCAGCGGTTTTCCGCCTCGATCTGCGCGTAGACCGATCCGCTCTGCAGTCTGCATTCACCGATCGGACGGGCGAAGACTCGCTGAAGCGCATGCAGGTCGCCGCGCTCTCCGCGAAAGTCCACCTCGGGCCATGCCCAGTAGATGCCGCGATGGTGCGGATGATCGAGCGACCAGTCTTTCGTCAACTCCTCCCCATCCAGACCGTAGAGCGGATGAATATAGTCGCTGCGAGGGCGGGCGTAGATGCGGTTCGCTTCGGAGATGGAAGTCAGGAGTTCGCCGGGAGAGAGGGTCTGGAAGTTATAACGGAGAACCGGGCGTCCCGCCTCTGTTACCATCGCCTGCCCGCTGGAGGCGTCTATCGCGGCGCGCAGGAGCGGCTCCGCCGGAGACGATTCCACCAGTCGCAGCGCGCGGCGTCCCGCCTTTCCAGCAGACATCAGCCAGTAGAGCCTGCCTGCGCCGGGATCGTACTGCGCCGGGATTCGCTGCGCGCTGCCCTCCTCCCGCAAAAACAGACCTCCCTGCACCGCCGCGCGCCGCAGCGTTTCCGGCAAGAGAATCGCGCAGTCCATCGGCGCGCCGGTACGCTCATAGAGTCCGGCCGCGTCCTCCGCCGCTATCTCCGTCCCGGAGGCGGTTCGTTCGCCGATCCGGTAGCGGTCGCGCATGGCCTGCACGCTCTCCGGGGTGACCGGAAAACGCCACCGCTGAAACACAGGGATCAGATCGGTCTTTGCCTCTGCGCTCAGGATCGCGACGATCAGGCTCACCTTCTCTTCTGCCTGCTCCGGAGGCTTCATCCCGGCATCTTCCAGCCGACGGTAGGCGCGATACCAATTTTTGAAGATCTCCCAGCCGTAGACACGCTGAAGCCGCTGAAAGAGGCTGTGCATCTCGTCGGAGGAGAGCGTCTCCCACTTTCGCGACGGGTCGGCAAGATAGGCATCGCCGAACATCAGGAAGAATCGCTCCACCAGTTCTACGCCGCGCAGACGGATATTGCGGTCTGGAGCCGGAAAGCCGGGAGCCTGAAAGGTCCAGCGAATGCGGTAAGACTGATCGGGAATCGTCTCGAAGGCGTAAGCCAGCTTGAAGTTCGCCTGCCATTCCGCCGAAGGTCCGTTCCAGATATACCACTTCCCCAGTTTCTCGTCGAAGTTATGCCCGACCTCATGCACCCAGCCGAAGGAGATCAGCCCCTCGTCGAACTCCCTGAGCGTGGAGCCGACATAGTCGGTATTGAGAATCATCTCCTGTCCGGCGTAAGCCCACCAGGGATGCGCGGGGGCTTCTCGAAAGACCATCCGCCTGCCGTTGAACGGCTTCTCTCCGGTCATCTCGATCATGGCGGAATAACACTGATCTATCCAGCGCAAGGCGCGATCCAGATGTTTGAAGGAGCGATAGCGAGACTCCATCAGGCTCATCCCGACCGTCTTCCCCTTCACCAGCTTCAACGGCTCCGGCAGCGTTGCCTCCGGAATCTCCAGACGATAGGGCAGTTCCAGGACGCGCTCTCCCTGACGCAGCGTGAAGGTTCCCGCCATCACCGGCTTCTCCGGCTTTGCCGCGCGCGCCACCTCCTCCGGCAGCAGTCCCGCCTCCTCGCGCATCCACTCTTTGCCGGGGGGCAGCGGTTCGTTCACCTCCCCGCCCCACGCATCCCCGAACGGCTTGCCCTTCACCTCCCAGCGGGCAGTCCACTTCACGATGAACGCCTCTCGATCGGTCGGATTCTTCAGCGTGAACCGATAGTTTCCCCAGCCGCCCGCGCCCCACCCCTTCGCCATCCGATTTTCGGCGCGCAGCGAGAGAGAGGCGCTCTGCGCCTGGATAGAGGCGGGCAGGCAGACCGACTGGGCACTGAGCGCGAAAACAGTCCAGAACAACTTCCACTGTGTGCAGCGCATGGGAGCTTCACCTCTTCAGAACGATCTTCGGCGCGGAGCGAAGCGTCACCGGTCCGAGAAGCCCTGATTCCAGCAGCGGCGAATCTTTGCGATAGAATCGCCAGGTCGTGAAGGTCAGGCGCGTGGTCGCAGGACGCGGCGCGCCCTTCCAGACCCAGTCGGGCCACTTTCTGATCGCGTCGCCGCTCCACTCCACCTCTTCCGGCTGCTGCGCGTCCCCGATCAGGCGGTTGGGCCACAGATTGGTTACGCGCACCGTCAGCCTGTTCGGTCCGGATTTCACCAGCCCGGTCACATCCAGACGGAACGGCTCCTTCCACAGGACGCCCAGACTGCGCCCGTTCACCTGGACTTCGGCGAAGTTTTTCACCCGCCCCAAATCGAGCGATACCACCCGCTTCCCGGACAGCATCGCCGCCGGAACGGTGAAGGTCGTCGTGTACTCCGCTGTGCCGGAGAAGTAGCGCACGCCGGGCTGTTCATGTTCCGTCCAGGAGAGCAGGCGACTCAGGCGAATCTCTGACGGCGCGCCTTTTCCGGTCGGGAAACGCAGCCGCCAGGCGTTGGTGAGCGTCAGCGGGCGGGCGGAATCCCGAACCTCCGCCTTCCACATCTTGCCCTTCGCCGTGCGCGCCTGATAGACGCCTGCCTGCCAGGGCAGCAGAATGGCAGCGCCGCTTCGATCCGTCATCACCTCAAACGCCGGATAGGAGATCGGGTCACGCGATTCCGCCAGTTCCATCGTCTCGTTTTCAGGGACAACCTGCCGCTTCTCCTTACCGTTCAGCAGATACTCGACGGTTAACTGCTTGACAACATTCACCACCGGGTCGCCGAAAGCGGCGTTAGTTGCGGGAATCGCATAGACTCCATCGGCGACCATCCCGGCAACCTTCTCGGTCACATCCGCGCCCCGTCCGTCCGCCGCGCCATAGAAGGCGCGCCGAATCTCCACCAGTATGCGAGTCCCCGGCGGCGGCTTCGGACCGGAACGGGTCAACTGCGTCAGATGATCGGAATCACGCAGCGGCTTACGGAAGACCACAAAGACGGAGCCTGCCGGTTCCAGGGTGAGTGGCACCACTGTGCGCCCCTGCTCCTGTCGGAAGACCGGCGCGGGCTGTATCTCCCCGGTCATCGGGTTCCAGAGTTCTGGCTGCCGTCCCTGCACCCGGAAGATCGCGTCCGCCGTCTCATTGCGGTAGCGCTGGTTCGACACGAAGTAAATATCCGCGCCGTTCGCCATGCGGTGAATGTAGATCAGCCGGGTCTCGCGGGAGCCGCTGCGATAGGAGAAGTCGGGCGAAACGCCCCTCTCCGAGAAGACGGTCTGCAGCGGCTTTCCCCAGAGAATGCGTCCCTTGCCGAATCGCCGCTCCTTCACCGTCTTGCCGTCGCAGTCTCCCCAGACCTCGTCCGCCAGCCTTCTCACCTCGTCATCGCAACGGGGGTAGTCCGACAGGCTCGGCGAGTGCGTGGGTTTTGGTCCGAGGATCGTCGCGCCCTCCTGCGCCAGCCGACGGATTGCGCGCAGGGTCGCCGGGGTCATAAAGGTCGTCTCCGGCAGGATCAGCACGCGGTAGCTCATGCCGTCCGGCAGAACGATCCGCCCGTTTTTCACCTTCATGCGCCGCAGAGTCGCCGCATCGCATCCGTCGTAGTCGTAGCCGTTGGGCAGTTCCGGACGCAGGGCGTTGCGATAGAGCAGGTCGTTGGGACCGGAGTCCCCGTAGAAGTAGCAGGCGTCGGCGACAAAAAGACCCGACTGCAGGAGATACTGACAGCGCGCCACATAACGCAGCCATGCCGCGCCCTGATGCCACCAGGTGACGGTGCGCTCCAGATGCATTCCCCACGGTCCCATCGTCAGGCCAGGATAGAGGTCTGTCCAGGGCTGATGGGCGTAGCGATGGAAGATATAGCGGTTGACGCCGTTGCAGAACGCCAAATCCCCCAGCGCCTTGATGGAGTACGGGTCTACCAGCCAGCGTCCGCGCGTATCGTCCGCTGTGAAGGATTCTGCCCCGACATGCTTTCGCCCGTGCGTGTGCGCGATGGAGGAGGCGAGCTTGGTTGTCTCAATCGCGGCTCCGCCCACCCAGAACTCGCCCATCGGAATATCCGCCAGCCCGCCGCTCTGAATATTGTCGAAAGAGCCGTTGCCGTAGGGCTCCACGGAGAAGAGCATCCCCTGCTTCCGGCACAACTCCCCGAAGTAGGCGAAGTAGTTATCGGCAAACAGGTCGGAGATGGTGCGCCGAAAGTCCCACAGAAATCGCTCGCTGACCGCGAGACTGTCCACCACGCGCCCGCTAACCACCGGCATAAACGGCAGCGGATCGTAGCCGCGCCTCCGCCGAAACTCCTCGCGAAACTTCGGCGTCCAGTTCTGGCTTCCCACCTCATAGCTGTCTATCAGCGCGTTATTGAGCACGCGCCCCGCCAGCGGTCCCAGATCGCGAAGGACGGTCGCCATCATGCCGGACCAGTGCCGATCCATCGCCTCCCGGCTCATCTTGTCGCACTCCAGCCCGCGCCCTTCGGGAATAGAGGGATGATTATCTTTCCCGGTCGTCGTATGCCCCAGGCGCAGAACGGTCCACTCCCCTTCCGGCACGTCCCATGTCAGACGTCCTTCTGCATCCATCTGCGGAGTGAGATTCATCACGCCCGCGCGCGGGATCGCCAGATCGGGCGGGGTCGGGGAGAGGTCGGGCAGGATGCGGTCGCCGCGCTCGAACGCCGCCTTGACGTTGACCTGCGAGAGGCGCAGCTTCCGCTCCGCCGTCTCGCCGGACGGCGTGCGAAACGCCAGCACG
Source organism: uncultured Chthonomonadaceae bacterium (assembly GCA_964429855.1). Lineage (GTDB taxonomy): Bacteria > Armatimonadota > Chthonomonadetes > Chthonomonadales > CAJBBX01 > CALLMM01. Next base: position 34,892 of record CAYSDM010000012.1, on the reverse strand, counting down.
GCGATATCGCGATAGTAGTTCATGCGCGACGGGGGCTGCGGGAGCGGCGCGGCGAACTTCTGCGGACCGCGCGCCGTTGTTTCACTCCAGGTCAGTATCTGCATCGAGTGTTCCGGCGTGATCCAGGGACCGCCGCTGCTCGACCAGCCCGCACAGTTATGAATGCACAGTTCAATTCCGAGCCGATCCGCCTCTTTCACGGCGTGCGTGATCAGCGCGCGCCACTCCGGACTCATAAAAAGAACCGGACCGGCGGGCAGCCCGCAGTCCACGTTAAAAATCTGCGCGCCTCCGATCCCGGCGCGTTTCATCGCCTCCAGGTCGGCGGTGATGCCCTCGCGGGTAATGTTGCCGTTCACCCAGTGCCACCAGGTATGCGGGTGCGCCGAACCGGGAGGCGTGCGGAAACCGGCATCCAGCGCGCTCTGCGCCCCACACACCGAAGCCCAGAGCATTCCGGCAACTACCCAGAGCAGTATCCTGCTGCGACTCATTCCCGTCTCCCTTTCCTCACCGGTTACTGCCAGCCGAGGGCGTATCCGGTCTCATACATCGCAACGATATTTTCCGGCGGGCTGACCGCCTGAATATTGTGGCAGGGCGCAATCATATAGCCGCCGCCCGCGCCCAGTATCCGCAGGTTGTCTTCGACCTCCTGCCGCACCTCCTCAACCGTCCCGCGCGCCAGCGTATACTGGTTATCTACGCCGCCGTGAAAGACTACCTGATCGCCGAAATCGCGCTTCAGCCCCTCGCGCTCCATCCCTTTGCACCGCCACTGAATCGGATTCAGCACGTCAATCCCGGCTTCGATCATCGTCGGCAGGATTGGGCGGATCGCCCCGTCGCTGTGATGGAAGACATAGACTCCCGCCTCGTGCGCCAGATCCATCATCCGCTTCATGCCGGGCAGCAGGAACTCCTTGATCTGTTTGACAGAAAAGAGCAGGCTCTCCTGCGACCCCATATCCTCCGCCACATAGGAGAGCAGCACCTTCCCCGGAATCTGCTCGTAGATGCGGCGCGTGTTCTCATAGGCGAGATGGAACAGCTTATCCAGCGCATAGTGAACCATCTCCGGGTTCAGCGCCAGGTCCATCATCCCCTGCTCCAGTCCGCGAAGCTGACAGTAGTGCAGGAAAGGCTCCGAGCCGCCGCCCTGAATCGGATAGTCTTCCCATCCTTTGATCTGCGCCGGAATCTCCGAATAGTCCCACCAGTCGGGCAGGGGCCACCGATAGTTTGCCTCGATCTCCTCCACCGACTGAAAATGCGCCAGAGGATGGTGAATGCACTCGGTATAGACGCCGGTTTCGTACTGAATCTGCCGGTGGCGCATCCCCCATATATCCTCCCCTGGCGGCGGGGTCGGTCCCACGTAGCGCGGTCCAACGCCCACCGGACGATCTATATGCAGCCGCCGGTACATCTCCCGGATGTCCGAACAGCCCAGATGCTTCATCAGTTTCTCATTCGCTTCGCCAGTAGCCCAGTAGTCCATCGGCACGCGATCCGGCTTCTCGCGCCGCAGCACCACCTGCCATCGTTCGCGCGGCGTCATGGTCTCCTTCGGCATATCTCTCCTCGCTTCATCTAAATGCGTCCCGCTATACGCTTCCCGCCACCCGATACATGGCGATCACCTTCTCCGGGGGAACCTCCGCCAGCAGATTATGAACGTTGTTGAAAACGTAGCCGCCGTCCTGTTTGCAGTAACGCACCACCCGCTCCACCTCGCACTCGACCTCTTCCAACGTTCCCAGCGTCAGGGTCTGCTGCGTGTTCACGCCTCCTCCCCACATCGTCGCCCGGCAGCGCAGGCGATCCTTCCACTCCATAAAGGTATGCCCGCCTGCGGGCCACTGGATCGGGTTGATAATATCGAAACCGCTCTCCACGATCATATCCAGCAGATCATAGATCGCGCCGCAGTTATGCATGAAAATCTTGACGCCGGGAACCAGCCGATGCACCTCGTCATTCAGCCGTCGGTAGTAGGGCAGGAAGAGCGTTCGATAGGTTTCCGGGGAGGCGATCAGGGTCTTCTGCGTTCCCCAGTCGTCCGCGGTGGTCATGATGATGTCCACGCAGTCGCGCACCTCCGGCAGAATGGCGCGCACGTTCCGAATGGCGCGCTCGATGGTAAGTTCATGGTATTCGTGTACAAATTCCGGCTCCAGCTTGCAGATGATGGGAAAGATGCCGATGCCGCAGTAGCCGCCAATTCCCAGCCCGGAGCCGCAAAAGTCGGTGAAGAAGACGGCGCGGTCGGTGGATTCACGCACCCGACGGACAAGATCGGCGGTACGCTTGATCTGCTCATCGGTAATAGGGTTCGCCTGGATGTCTTTCGCAAACTGCTTAAGGTCAAGCAATGGAAGCGGTTGATCGAGGTCAAGGAGAGGCTGCCCGCTGTGGTCGGAATTGAAGACGTAGGAGGTCGGGGGCATTCGCAGGCTCTTCCACTGCACCACGCTCCCGTCCGGCTGCGCCTCAAACGCCTCCGGACTCAGCACCCGCGCCGGAAGCCGCCCGCCAAAATCGTAGTCATGCCACTTCTCTGGCTCCTCGAAGGCGTTGGTCACGCCGCCATCTATGGTAACCACATCGCAGCCGAGCGCGTCCAGCACATCCCGATCCGGCAGCGCCAGCATCTGTCCGGTGTCATGCACCCGGGGTCTACGCGGAGGAAGCCCCAGCGCCTCCACCAGTTTCGGATAGGCGAATGCGCTGATCCCGGTAGAGCGCATAGCGCCCAGATCGCGCGGCACGCGGTCGGTCTCCTCAAAATGAAGCGCGCGGAGAACCCGTTCACGCGGTGTCATCTCTATCTCTCCTCTATGCCAGAATCTCCTGGATCACGCGGGTAGGCTCCACTCCGGTCAGGCGCGCGTCCAGTCCCTGAAACTTCACGCTGAATCGCTCATGATCAATGCCGCACAGATAGAGCATCGTCGCGTGCAGGTTATGCATGGTAACAACATTCTCGACTGACCGATACCCGAATTCGTCGGTAGCTCCGTAGGTAATGCCTCCCTTGATGCCGCCTCCTGCCAGCCAGATCGAAAACGAAAGAATGTGATGGTCGCGACCGCTGCCCTGCCCCATCGGCGTGCGCCCGAACTCGCCGCCCCAGATGATCAGCGTATCGTCCAGCATCCCGCGCTGTTTCAGGTCTTTGATCAGGGCGGCGCAGGGTCCGTCTGTCTCCTGCGCGGAGATGGGCATGTTGCGGTCAATATCGCCGTGATGATCCCAGGCGCGATGGTAGAGTTGAATAAATCGGACGCCGCGCTCCGCCAGCCGCCGCGCCAGCAGGCAGTTGGAGGCGAAGCTGCCGTCGCCAGGCTGCTTGACGCCGTACATCTCCAGCATCTGCTTCGATTCGCGGGAGAGATCGGTCAGTTCAGGAATGCTGGTCTGCATGCGGAATGCCAGTTCATACTGCGCGATGCGCGTCTGAATCTCCGGGTCGAAGCGATCCTCCGCCAGCGCCCCGTTCAGGCGTTTGATCTCCTCCACGACCAGCCTTTGCGCGCTCTGGCAGACTCCTTCCGGGTTTCCTACATAGTGAACCGCATCCCCGCGAGTCTGAAACTGCACGCCCTGATACCTTCCCGGCAGAAACCCGCTCGACCACTGCCGCGCCGAGACCGGCTGCGCTCCTCCGCCCCGCCCCTGCGAAACCATCACCACGAATCCGGGCAGGTTCTGCGTCTCCGCGCCAAGCCCGTAGAGCAGCCAGGACCCCATGCTGGGACGCCCTTTGAGAATGGAGCCTGAGTTCATAAACGCCTGCGCCGGATCGTGATTGATCTGCTCGGTGACCATCGAGCGGATGATGCATATCTCGTCGGCGAGTCCGCCGATCTGCGGGAAGATTTCGGCGATCTCCTGCCCGGACTTCCCCCACCGCTTGAACGGAATGGCGGAGCCTCGCGCCATCAGTTGCGAGTTCTGAAGCTGCGCAAGCTGTTGTCCCTTCGTCAGCGACTCCGGGAACGGTTTGCCATGCATTTCGCGCAGTTTCGGCTTATTGTCCAGGCACTCAAACTGCGACGGTCCGCCCGCCATACACAGATGGATCACCCGCTTCACCTTAACCGGAAAGTGCGGCGCGCGGATCACGCCCCGCATTCCCTCGGAGGAGCGGCGGCTCTGAGACTGCGCCGGATCCCCGATCAGCATTCCCAGCGCCAGGCTTCCCAGCCCGTAAGCGGAGCGCTGCAGAAAGGCGCGGCGGCTGACGCTCTGCGCAAAGGCGTTCGAGTCAAAAGGATGGCTCATCGTCGGTTCTCCTCAGTAGCGGGTAATGGTCTCGTGCAGATTCAGAACGACACGGCAGACGCTCGTCCATGCCGCCAGTTCCACCGGGTCTGAATCGGTCGGGGCGGGCGCATAACCGAGCGTCAGCAGCTTTTTCGTGTCCTCCGGTCTCTCCCGGTAGATGGGTCTTATCTTTGCCAGAAAGGCAAGAAGCGACTGCCTCTCTTTGGGCTTCACAGAACGCCCCAGAGCAAGCTGAAAGGCGCGTTCCAGCCGCGCCTCATCGCCGGAAACCGGTTCGGATAGCAGGCGGACGGCGAAGACCCTCGCCGCTTCGACGAAGGTGGGATCGTTCAGGAGAGTAAGCGCCTGCTGGGGAGTGTTGGCGGCGGTGCGAATCGCGATACAGTCCTCGCGAGAGGGCGCGTCGAAGTTCGCCAGCATCGGATGCAGGAAGGTTCGCTGCCAGTGCATATAGACTCCGCGCCGCCACTGCTGATCATCCCGGCTGGCGATATAGTCGCGATCCGGAAACTGGAGATTAGCGTAGTAGCCGGGCGGCTGATAGGGCTTGCAGGGAGGGCCGCCAAGATCGCGATTCAGCAGCCCGACGATGGCAAGCGCGTTATCGCGCACAAACTCCGCCTCCAGTCTTCGCGGGTTCTGGCTGGAGAGCAGCCGGTTATTCGGGTCGAGGTCGCGCAGCTTCGGATCGAGACGGGAGGACTGCCGGTAGGCGTGCGACAGGACGATCATCCTGACCATACGCTTGACGTTCCACCTGCTTTCGCGAAACTCCACCGCCAGCCAGTCGAGCAGTTCGGGATGAGAGGGCCATTCGCCCTGCGCCCCGACATCCTCCACCTGCGCGCTCAATCCGCTCCCGAAAAACTGTCTCCAGAGACGGTTCATGAAGACGCGCGCCGTCAACGGATTCTCCGGCGAAACCAGCCAGTCTGCCAGATCGAGCCGGGTCAGCCGCCTGCCGTTCGCCGGCCGGTTTCCCGGCAGGAAATGCGGCGTTGCGGGCTGTACCACCGGACCGCTCTCGTCCTGCCAGTTGCCGCGCGGAAGCACACGGGTTATCAGCGGGGTTGTGGAGACCGCCACCATCACGGGCGTGATCCCCTTCCGGCATCCCAGAATGTCGTTCTCCTGTTCGCGAGCCTGCGCAAAGGCCTCCGCATTCCAGGCGGTTCCGAGCAGATAGGCTTGTGCGGTCAGCGCGTTCGGTGTCCGCATCGCATCGGCAAGCGACTCCGGAGTCATCAAAAAAGCCGGATGGTCAAGCGGAAAAGGAGAGACGGAGAGACGCACGCAGCCTGCGCGAAGACCGGGCAGCTTCACCGTCAGCGTCTCGCCCGGCTGAAGCCGCAGAGGAGTCGCGGGGAACCAGACCGCGACATTCGGCTCCTTCGCATGCGCGGAGGAGAGTTTCCATCCGCTCTGCACGCCGATAATCTCGAAACTGCTGGCATAACGCGGCAGGTAGTGGTTAGCTTCAGCATGGCGAAAAGCGACATTCTCCGTCTTGCCATCGGCGCGCAGCACCGATGCGGAGAGAGAGAGGTATCCGCCCTCGCTGCCCGGTCGAAAGAGCGAGCCGTTATGTTCGGTATGCGGCAGCAGTTCCAGACGCAGCGCCGCGATCCATTCGGTCTGGGGCGTCAGCGTAATGGCTGCGTCTGCGGGAGCCCGTTCCGTGAAGAGGATGCTGCCGTCCGGCTCGATCCGATAGCCGGGAGGCGTCTTCGTCCTGGCGACCGTTACCTGTGGATCTGACGGCGTCTGCCAGCCCTGCGGGTACTTCGTGAGAAACGCTTCGCCCTGCCCGCGCCAGCGAGAGTACGCCTCGCGCGCGGAATCGGTCTGTAGAAGCGATTCGGTCTTTTCGGCAATCTGCGCGAATCGTCGCCGCTGCTGCTCGATGCGCTGTTTCAGGTAGCGGCTTTCGACAAAAATCTCCGGCGGGAACGGCGAGTCGTTATCATAGCCGCGCAGATCGGGGTTAGGCGTATAGCCGTAGTCGGCATAGACACCCCACTGCTTCACATCGGCGAAGAAAGCCGCCAGCGAATAGAAGTCTTTCTGGGTGAAGGGGTCGTACTTGTGGTCGTGGCACTCGGCACAGGCAAGGGTCGAGCCAAGCCACGCCATGCCGACGGTGCGAACGCGGTCGGCGGAGTATTTGGCAAGATACTCTTTCGGCTGCGCGCCGCCCTCACGGGTCATCATATTCAGCCGGAGGAAGCAGGTTGCGGTGCGCGTCTCCGGGGTGGCGTCGGGCAGCAGGTCGCCTGCAATCTGCTCCCGGGTAAACCGGTCAAAGGGTTTATTCTGATTAAAGGAGGAGATCACATAGTCGCGGTATGCCCAGGCGTTCTGGTTCTGATCGCCATGAAACCCGACGGTATCGGCATAGCGCACCACGTCCAGCCAGGGAACCGCCATCCGCTCCCCGTAGTGCGGCGATGCCAGCAGCCGATCCACCAGCCTCTCATAGGCGTTGGGAGAACGATCCGCCACAAACGCGGCGACCTCCTGCGGCGTCGGAGGCAAGCCAATCAGATCAAGGGAGAGACGCCGGATCAGCGTGCGGCGATCCGCCAGAGGCGAGGGCTTCAGCCCCTTCTGCTCCAACCGCGCAAAGATAAAACGATCAATCGGATTGTCGGGAGGAGTGCGCGAGGCGCGCGCGGAGGGCAGCGCGGGACGGCGAGGAGCAAGATAAGCCCAGTGCGCCTGATACTCCGCGCCCTCTTCTATCCAGCGCGTCAGCAGACTCTTTTGCGCCGGGGTCAGCTTCTTATGCGAGGCGAGAGGCGGCATAATAAGTCCGGGATTTTTCGTCTGGATGCGCGCCGCCAGCCCGCTCTTCGCCGGTCTGCCCGGAACAATCGCTCCGCGCTGCACCGCCGACTCGCGAATATCGAGGCGCAGGTTCGCCTTCAGGGTGTTTCTGTCGGGTCCATGACAGGGAAAACAGTTTTCCGACAGGATCGGGCGAATGTCGCGGTTGAACTGCAGCTTCGCCGGGCGAACGGCGCGCCTCTGCTGTGCGGCGACCGGCAGCAGCATGGTCAACAGCAGGCAGAGCATCAGAGCGGTTCGGGGCGAGTGCAGACGGGAAGGCGGAGTCATCGGGGTTTTCATAACGCTTGCATCTCTCCGAAGGTAGTGATGAATCTCTTTCAGGATTCTCTTCGCCCTGCGCCTCCTCCTTCCTCCTCTCTTCGCCACCTTCGTTTCGATGTTCGGGAGATGGATGCGAATACAGTCTTCTCCCGCCGCACACACACAAAACGGCAGGACTGTCTCCTCCACTCGGAGAACAGAGCCACAAATAGATGCTCGCGTCTCTCCCCTCGCGTGCGCCGGAACCGCGCAAGGGCGGGCAAACCCGAAACCATCCCGCGAGAGACGGATAGAGAGGCTGAGATGCAGACACAGGACAGTCTGGATATGACGACGGCGACGCTGGTCGTTCGCGAAGATGCGCCGCTCGTGGAGCGCACCGCCGCCGATGTTCTTCTGGAGGAGATCGAGAGACGCTCCGGCGTGAGATGGCGCGTCGGAACGGAGTGGTCTACGCAGGGCTGGTCGGTCGCTCTCTTTTCGGGAAGGGAGCCTGTGCTGCACGGGATCCCCATTCCAGATGGGATGCGCGCAGAGACGACGGAGAGCTACGCCATTCGGACGGACCGTTCGCAGCCGGAGCGTCCCGTTCTCTGGATTCTGGGCAGCGATCCGAGAGGCGCGCTGTTCGGGGTTGGTCGCGTTCTGCGAAACCTGATCTGCCGACCGGGAAGCGTTCGGTTGACTGCGCCTCTGAATCTCGTCTCTGCGCCCCGCTATCCGATACGCGGTCATCAGATGGGCTATCGCGCCACCGCCAACTCCTATGACGCCTGGTCGCCCGCGCAGTACGAGCGGTATATCCGCGAACTGGCGATCTTCGGCTCCAACAGCATCGAAAATATCCCGTTTCAGGACACCCGTCCAACCGTCAGTCCCTATCCGCGCAGTCAGATGAATATAGACCTCAGCCATATCTGCCAGCGATACGGTCAGGACTACTGGGTATGGGTTCCGGCGGACTTCGACATGCGGGATACGAATCAGCGCGAGGCGGCGCTGCGGGAACATGAGGCGCTGTTTCGCGACTGCCCCACGCTGTCGGGCATTTTCGTGCCGGGAGGCGATCCCGGCGATAATCCTGCCGAACTGGTCATCGCCTACATGAAGGAGATGAGCCGCCTTCTCCGCGCCTGCCATCCGAATGCCCGGATATGGCTCTCCATGCAGGGCTTTCAGGGCGCGGAACAGGATCGAGTCTATCAGTGGATCGAGGAGGAGCGACCGGACTGGTTCGGCGGACTGGCGGCGGGTCCGTCCAGCCCGCCGCTGCCGGAGATGCGCGCCCGGCTGCCGCAGCCCTACGGGATACGCGACTACCCGGACATCACCCACAGCGTGCGCTGCCAGTTTCCGGTTCCCTGCTGGGACCCCGCCTTCGCCTTCACGCTGGGGCGCGAGTGCGTCAATCCGCGCCCTCTCTTCTTTGCGCGCGCCATTCGGGACACGGCTCCTTTCACCGACGGCTTTATCAGCTATTCGGACGGCGTTCACGATGATGTCAATAAGATCGTCTGGAGTGCGCTGACATGGAACCCGGACGCCGATATCCGCGAGATTCTGACGGAGTACAGCCGGGTCTTTTTCGGGCATGAGGTCGCAGAGGAGGCTTGCGACGGGATACTGGCGCTGGAGCGCAACTGGGAGGGCGCGCTGGCGACCAATGGCGGCGTGGAGGCGACCTTCGCCTTCTGGGAGGCGCTGGATCGCAAGGCTCCCGACCTGCGGGATAACTGGCGATGGCAGATGTGTCTCTTGCGCGCCTGTTACGATCGGTACACGCGGCAGCGGCTGCTCTACGAAACCAAGCTGGAGTCGGAGGCGAACGAGAAGCTGCTTGCCGCCCGTCAAATCGGCGCGGAACAGGCGATCCACGCCGCGCTTCAGACGCTCCGGCGCGCCGACACACACCCGACGCGCCCGGAGCTTGCCGACCGAATCACGCGGCTATGCGAAGACCTGTTTCAGTCCATCGGTCTGCAGACCAGCATGGAGCGGTTTCAGGCGAGCGGTCTGGAGCGCGGAGCGGTTCTCGACTTTCTGCGCTACCCGCTCAATAATCGCTGGTGGCTGGAGGATGAACTGGCGAAGGCGGGCGAGATGGATTCGGAGGAGGAGAGGATCGCGCGGCTGGAGGCGCTGGCGCGCTGGGAGAATCCCGGTCCCGGCTGCTTCTACGATGATATCGGCAATATCGCAAAGTCGCCCCGCGTCGTCCGCTGCGAAAAACCGGCGGGTCCCCTGCTGGATATGGATCACACGCCGCTGCCCGGCGTCATGTGGTGGGTAGACAGACACCCGCTGGCGCGCGCGCGGCAGTCCTGGATGACCGACGAAGCCTGGCCCGCCGCCATCGTCTACCCCGCGATTGATCCCCGCGCAGACTATCTGGTGCGGACGACCGGCTGCGGGGACTGCCTCCTGCGCGTGAACGGAGCGCGAGTCGCCCCGACGCTCGACGGCAGGCAGATCGGCGAGATCAAGGAGTTTCCCATCCCGCGCGGTCTCTATCGCGACGGCGTTATCACCCTCACCTTCGATCCCACCTTCGAGCCGCATCTGAACTGGCGCTTCCAGTCCCGGCTGACGGAGGTCTGGCTGATAAAGCGGTAAAACCGCCGCTCTCCCCCAGCGCCTCCTGCCCGAACCGAATCGGCACAGGCTGGCAGCATCTGTAACCCATAAGAAACGGCGGGGATGAGTCTACTTCCCCGCCGTCCGTTCTTCTGTGGCGTCAGTGTTGCCAGTAGATGTGCATCTCCTCCAGCGGCACGATCATGTCCGGATGGAAAGGAACGATGCGCGGCGTGTAGTGATCCAGCGGACGGTTTGCCGGCACTGTCGCCGCATAGAGATGCCCGTTGACGGCTCCGGAGATCGGGGCTTTGCGCTCCATGATCGCCGGGAAAGCATGTCCCTCGCCCTCCGGCTCGCTGAAAAGCTGCACCTGCACATCATCCGGGCTGAGTTCGCCCAGATAGACGTGCGCCTCGAAGTGCCACATCCCCTCTTCTGTCGTGACGCGCAGATCGGAGATTCGCAGCCCTTTCCAACGCTCTACTAGTTTCCGCTTCCACTGAACCAGCTGCCGGGCAATCTCGCCATTGTTCGCCTCGCGTTTCTGATAGGCTTCGGAGGCGGGAAGATAGGCGCGTTGCACATACTCCCGCATCATCCGGTTGCTGCTGAACTGCGGGGTTAACTGCATCATGCTGGCGCGAATGCGGTGCAGCCAGGAGCGCGGAATCCCCTGCTCATCCCGGTCATAGAACTCCGGCACGATCTGTTCCTCCAGCGTGCGATAGAGCATCTCTGCTTCGCAGACATCCCAGGAAGGATCGTGCTCCTGTCCGTCGCCCAAAGACCAGCCGACCTCCGGGCTGTAGGCTTCATCCCACCAGCCGTCCAGTTCCGAGAAGTTCAGACCGCCGTTAACCAGCACCTTCATGCCGCTGGTTCCGCTGGCTTCCCAGGGACGGCGCGGATTGTTGAGCCAGACATCTACCCCTGCCACCAGATGCTGCGCGAGCGTCATATCATAGTCGGCGAGGAAGACCACCCGGTCGAACATATCGTCGCGCCGGGCGAACTGCGCCACCGCCTGCACCATCTTTTTGCTCTCTTCGTCGGCGGGATGCGCTTTCCCCGCTACAATCAACTGCACCGGGCGATCCTGATTGGAGAGCAGCCGCGCCAGCCGCTCCAGATCGCGCAGCAGCAGGGTCGGGCGCTTATACTCGGCGAATCGACGGGCAAAACCCAGGGTCAGCGCATTCAGGTCGAGAACATGGCGGGCGCGCTGGATCAGTTCGACGGACGCGCCCTGCTGCTGAACCTGCCGCACCAGCCGACGGCGCACATAGTTCACCAGCGACTGGCGCGCGGTCGCGCGATAGTCCCACAGCTTATCGTCCGGAATCTCCTCCAGCTGCCGACAGTGGTGTTCGGACGCCTCCAGCCAGTAGTCTTCTCCGCACGCCTGCGACCAGAGACTGCTGGCAGCCTGCGAGTCCCATGTCGGAATATGAATGCCGTTGGTGACCGCATCCACCGGAACCTCCGCGACGGGCCAGCCGGGAAAGAGCGGACAGAAGATCCTCTTACTGACCTGACCGTGCAGCTTGCTGACCGCGTTGACGTAGCCGCTTCCATGCATTGCCAGATACGCCATGTTAACCGGCTCGTTGTAGTCATGCGCATTCCGCCGTCCCAGCGCGAGCAGTTCCTCGGTGGAGATTCCGACCGCCTCCGCAACCGGATCAGCGAACCGGCGGATCAGGTCCGTGGGGAATCGGTCGAAACCGGCGGCGACCGGCGTATGCGTGGTGAAGACATTGCCGGCACGGGTCGCCTGCAACGCTTCGGCAAAGGTGACGTTGTGCTTGCGCATAAAGCTGAGGGCGCGCGCCAGCACCACAAACGCGGCATGACCTTCGTTCATATGGCAGACATCCACGTCCAGACCGAGCGCTTCGACCACGCGCCACCCGCCGCTGCCCAGCGCGATCTCCTGCAGCAGACGCCTCTCCTGACCGATGGAGTAGAGATTGGCGGTGATACCGCGATCCCAGGGGCTGTTGAGCGGGTCGTTGCTGTCCAGCAGGTAGAGCGGCACTCTGCCCACTCTCGCCTCCCACACACGCAGCAGCAGGGTGCGTCCCGGAAGCTGCAGCTTGACGCGCAGCCACCCTCCATTCTGGTTCTGGACGGGAGCCACCGGCAGGCAAGTCGGGTCGTTATACGGAAAGGCTTCGATCTGCCAGCCCTCCATCGAGAGCGTCTGCCGGAAATAGCCCTGCTGATAGAGCAGACCGATTCCGACCATCGGAATGCCCAGGTCGCTGGCGGTCTTCAGATGATCGCCCGCCAGAATCCCCAGACCGCCGGAGTAGATTGGCAGCGCCTCCGAGAGACCGAACTCCATGCTGAAGTAGGCGATCTTCTTCAAGCCGGAAGAGCCGTAATTCCGTTCGAACCAGCTTTTCTCCGTCAGCTTCTGTTTGCGCTTCTTCAGCCAGTAGGCTAACTCCGCCTTCAACTCTTTGTTGTTCGCCGCCTCCTCCAGCCTATCCTGAGATACATTCTGAAGGATCATATAAGGATTGGTTGTGCGTTCCCAGGCTTCCGGATCGAGCATCTCCCAGAGGCGGTCTGTCTGCTGACTGCCTGACCAGCGTAGATCTATCGCTAACTCCGCCAGCCCCTCCAGTCCTTTCGGCAGAGGGCGGTTGAGAACAGAATCGTGCATACTATTTAACCTCCGTACACAATCATCGGCGGTTATAGTTCGCCATTGTAGTGCAAGTTCCTTCGTAAATGTACGGGGGCGATATCAGGATAGACTGAAGTTCGCGTTTAACGAGTGGCGAACAGGGGAATGAGACTGCCCCCCGGACTGGAGGGCGTCTGCCCGCGCTTGAGTTCAAAGGCGACCCGCCCGCCGCGAATCTGCCGTACCAGTATCTCGTAGGGATTGTTTAGAACGAAATTGGTTTCGCTGAGGGTAAAGGAGAGCAGCGAGTCCTCAACCACAAACGCGGGCTGATCCTGCATTCCGGCAGTCCCTCCAGAGGAGTACATCAAGCCGCCGATCACCTCGGTCTTTGCGCCTTTCGTCGAGATCACAATCGGTCCCGGTCCCTCGGTCTTGATTCCCAGTATCCAGAGCGTGCCGCCCGCATTCTTCAGATGCCAGCGGTCTTCGAGGCGGGGATTGCGCTCGGAGTTGGTCTCCGGGTTGATATAGCGCGCCCAGACTCTCTGCCCGCGAAACTGGAATCGCCCCGTCACATCCTCGATGAAGAGATCGCCCGGTCCGGTAATGACGTTGCCCTCCGCCAGATTCGCCAGATTGTCCACATCGCCGACCTCCTTCAACACCAGAGTCCGGCGGGACACATTGTCTATAAAGTTGATACCGGAGCGGTTCTCCCAGAAGGGCGCCCAGAGCCGTTCCACCACGACAACCGGGTATTTTCCGTTCGTCACCGTGAAGATGGATTTGCCGGAGATCGGCTCCGGAAACTTCAGATAGGATTCGCAGCCGATCAGACGACGCACATTGCCCCGGATCATGATAGGCTTTTTGATGGTGAGGACGCCGCGCGGCATACAGACCGTCGTCTTGCCGGAGTCGATGGCGCGCTGCAGCGCGTCGCTGTCGTCCAGATCGTCATCGGGTTTTCCCCCGAAGTCCACGATATTTGCCCAGTCCTTCAGATCGTCCCAGGGAACGACGGGCGTCTCCACCACCGGCAGATTCAGCGAGGCGGGAGCCGAACCTGGAATCGTGGCAGTCGTAAACTCGCGCACCGTCGGACCGGGAAGGATACGCAGAGGCTCCCGGTCGCCATACTCGACGGCGCGCCCGTAGCCGGGCGTGGCGACATTGCGTAAAAACAGATGTCCGCGCGGGCTGCAGATGGCAGGGCGGGCGGAAGCCTGTTCGGTTCCCATCAGCCGCGAATCGATCAGGGCGATCAGCCCGAACGGATGCGGGTTGTAGACGGCAGGGACGCTGTTTTCGCTCACCAGCCCGCGAATCCCGACGCTCTGCCCGCAGACCCGCTCTCCATTGACCAGCCCGTACTTTCTCTGTCCACGCAGGCGAATATGCTCGAAATGCATGGAGTTGACGCCATGATCCAGCGCAATCCCGACATCGAACCCGATCACCGCCAGGTTCTTGATGAAGCAGGGACCGATGTCGTCGGTATAGGACATATCGAGGCCGATCACGCCCTGCCCGTCGCCCGACTGAATGGTGACCTCGCGCACGCAGCCGACGTTGCTGGCGTGAAACTGTACGCCAATCGCTCCCGGATTGCCGTTTCCGGAGTGCACCGTCAGGTTGCGGATGGCATTGCGGAATCGCTGCGCCGGGAACTCCCCCGTCCAGATCATCGCCTTCGGCTTCTGCGAGTCGGTATAGCCGGGACAGGCGTTCTTCAGGCGAATCGTGGTACGCAGGCGATTCTGCCCCTGCAGAATGGTATTGCGCTGGCGGGTATGCCCCTGCGCGCCGCCGCCCCACTTCAGCGTGCTGGTGATCAGGTAGGTTCCATTCGGCAGGTAGATGATGGCGTTCATCGCCGGATGATCATCCAGAGCGCGCTGAATGGCGGCGGTGTCGTCGTGAATGCCGTCTCCTTTCGCATTATAGGGAGGCAGCTTCACATTGACGATCCCGGCATCAGGGGGAAAGACGACGTTATCGGCGAAGGCAGGGAGAACAGAAGGCAGCAGCAGGGCGCAGAGGAACAGGAAGGAAGGCAGCGTTTTATAGATCATTGTTCGGTAGTAATCCTGCCGGCGCGTGGTCATCATATCAAAACCAGTCGTAGTTCCAGTACCAGGCATCGAACGGAGGAAAGAGCGCGTGGGCGAAGGCTTGCCTCTCCGGGTTCAGTCTCCCTTCCGGCAGCCCGACTCCGGTCAGCAGCAGAAACATCTCAGACTGATTCAGAGCGTCCCCGGCATCCTCTGTCGGAAGGATATTCAGAAAGCGATCCGATTCGACGCGAGTCGCGCCGTAGGGATTGACGAATGTCAGGCAGCCTGGCGGGGAGCCAGCCTCCATCCAGCGTTCGGTGAGTACGGGAGACAGTCCGCGAAGCAGGTTGTCGCGGTGCAGGAAGCGCACCATCGTCCCGGTGTCGGTCTCCACCTGCTGCCGGGCGAAAAGCGATTCCGCCGCCGCGAGGATGACGGGGTCGCGGGGAATATCCCACTCCATACGCGCCTGACCGCGCTGCTGTGTAAAGGCTGCCGCCTCCTCCAGCAGCGTCGTCAGCGCCTCCTCTTCTCCCTCCGCCGCGCCGATCTCCCGGACAATGGCTCTTTCGGCATTCAGATCAAACAGAAGGTATCCGACCGGAATGCCGTCGCGCTCTGCAATACGCGCCTCTCCCGCAGGGAACGTTCCGTCGCGCATCCCGACCCAGTCTCGCCAGTAGGCAGGACTGCGCCGGACGGTACAGGGACGCCGATCATTGAAGGCGCGGTAGATCGCCTGAATCGCCTCCTCATCGCCTGCCTGCGCTCGACGAACCGTGAAGCCGCGCCGGTCGGGGATAATGCCTTCGCGCAGATATCCGGACCGCGAAAGGGAGGGAATCAGCTCCCAGCCCAGCCGCGCATAGTAATCCTGGATACCGGTTCCCAGCAGCGCGAGGTCAAAGGCGTCCGATTCCATGACGGCATGCGCCTGCAGCATACACTGCGTATTGTAGCCCTTTCCCCGATACTCCGGCAGGGTCGCCACATTCGCGATGCCGCCCAGGGTCAGGGTAAAGTCGCCGAAGGAGAGCGTTCTGCGGACGATCTGTACTGCGCTGACCAGACGCCCATCCACCACGCAGACCCGGCAGTATTCGTTCTGGAAATCGGCGTCGCCGAAGAAGTAACGCTCGAAGTAGGCGCGGGCGTCCTCCTCCTGAAACGCCCTCATCCAGAGCTGCAGGCACTCTTCGTATTCGCTGTCGCGGATTGCCCGAACCTCATGACTCATGCCGGATCGCTCGCTTCAGAATTGTCTCGAACGGTTCGGAGGCGCGAACCAGCCGCGCATATTCCGCCAGAACCGCCTCTCCAAGCGGTTCCTCCGGCGAAATGGCGCAGAGGTCCTGCAGAACGCGCTCCACGCCCTCGCTCTGAATCCGCCGCTGCATCTCCAGCGAGGTCGGGTCTTCCGGCGACTCGAACCGCAGCGCGCAGGCGATCACCAGCGCCAGACGGTCGGTCGGGACGTTCTGCGACTCGCACAGACGCGCCGCGCCGGTCAGCCGGTCATCGGGAGCCAGTTTGCGTATCGGGTCTCGCGCCAGCCGGAAACAGGTATCGCCGAGATCGCGGCTGCGGGAGCGTTCGAGGATATCCAGCGTGATCGCCGCATGTTCCTGCGGGTCGAAACCGTGCTTTCGCACCAGCGCCAGCCCGGTATCCTCCATCACCGCATCCACCATAGCGCGAGTCTCCGGGTGTTCCAGCGCCTCATAGCCGTGCGTGAAACCGGACAGAAATCCCAGATAGCCCATGACGGCGTGCATACAGTTATGCGTGTAGAGCTTGCGCTCCACCTCCGACTCAAAATCGGCAACCACCTTCACGCCGATAATGGAGGGCAGCGTTCCCACAATCGCCTGTCCGTCAATCGGCAGCTTTTTGTAGCCTTCCACCCGGATGCCCGCCGGGTCTTCGCGGCGATCCTCCTCCGTCTGCAGGGGAACCATGCGGCTGACGACCGCCTGCACAAAGCCGACCTTTGCCAGAATCGCCTCCCGCTCCGCCTCCGGCAGATGCTCCGCCACCAGACTCTTCAGCAGACCGCTGGCGTCGTGCAGGTTCTCGCAGACCAGCACGTTCAGCGCGCCGCCTCCCTGCTCATGCCGGAGCAGAAGCCCGGCTGCCAGATTGGGAGCCACAAACTTGAGCGCGCCCACGCCGACCGCCGTACAGGCGATCTCGCAGGCGGCGACCTCCTGCGCAACCGACTTCTGGTCTCGACCATGCACCGCGCGCACATGAGTGATCTGAATATCCTGCGCTCCCCTGCCGACAATCCGCAGGCGGTACTGCCGGTTTTCATTGAGCGCGGCGACGATCTCCGGGACAACATCCACAAAGACGACCTCGTAGCCGCTTTCATGAAAAAGCTGCGCGATAAAGCCGCGCCCGATATTTCCTGCGCCGAACTGAACTGCGGTTGGTTTCATGGTTATCCTGTCATCGGGAGTCGTTACGGGCGCGAGGTCCGTTCGTATCGAGCCGGAACGCCTCGGGCAGAAGCTGTTTGAGGGTAAAACGGCGGGTCTGACCGCGCAGATTGGCGGCGATAATCTCCAGACTATCGCCGCCCAACTCCGCCAGCCACTGCCGACAGGCTCCGCAGGGAGTGCCGGGAGGTTCCGCCTCCGTCACCACCACCACCGCCGCCAGCCGCTTTACGCCGCAGGCGACCGCGCTGGACATGGCGGCGCGCTCCGCACAGAGGCTCAACCCGTAGGAGGCGTTCTCCACGTTGCAGCCCGCGAAGACTCGCTCATCCTCCGCGACCACCGCTGCTCCCACGCGATACCGGCTGTAGGGCGCATACGCATTCTCTCTCGCCTGCGCTGCGAGGAGAATAAGCGCCTGAACGGCTTCCGTACTGAGCAAGGAGCTACTCCTTCATCGTTACTACCGTCGCGCCGTCTCCGCCCTCGGATTCATCTCCCAGGCGATAAGAGGCGACGACCGGGTGCGACTTCAGATATTCATGGACGAACTTTCGCAGCGCGCCGGTTCCCTTCCCGTGAATGATTCGCGCCTGCCCGATCCCGGCGGCATAGGCATCATCCAGATAACGATCCAGCAGGGGAGCCGCCTCCTCCACGCGCATGGCGCGAATGGTGATCTCCGGGGAGATGTGAATCGCTTTGCGCATGGATAGCTCCGCCGCGCCTGAAACTTCGCGCTTCGCCTTCTCCGCCGTCTTTTTTGGCAGCGGGCGCAGTACCTCCAGCGGCAGCAGGGCGCGCATGGAGCCGATCTGCACATTCACCAGCCCCTCACTCGGCTCGTCCAGCAGTTCGCCCTCGGTATTGAAGGTGGTAACGCGCACCCGGTCGCCGCGTTTGAAGCGGTAGTCTGTCGGTGTCGGCTCCTCCTCTTCCGGCTCTGGAGTTGCCAGTTCCTCGGATACCTCGCGCCGCAGCGCGCTCAACTGCTGACGGGAGGTGGTGGTTCGACGCTTGCCTTTGTTGGCTTTGCGAAGCTCCTCCAGGATATTTTCCGCCTTCTCCGAGACGCGCCGGAGAACGGCGCGCGCCTCCTCCTCCGCCTCGCGGCGAATCGTGCGCTGCACATCGGCGACCTGCTGCACCCGACGCTGATACTCCTCCCGCGCCGCCTCCGCATCGCGCTTCGCCTGCGCCGCATCGCGCTCCATAGCGAAGGTCTGTCGGCGGCTCTCCTCGATCTGCATCAGAAGGTCGGCGGTCTGCTGATCGCGGTGAGAAAGGTTCTCGCGCGCGCCGGCGACGATCTCCTCCGGCAGCCCCAGCCTCTCCGCAATATAGAACGCCTGCGAATTCCCCGGCACGCCCAGCAGGATTCGATAGGTCGGACGCAGGGTCTCTCGGTCAAACTCGACCGCCGCATTTTCAATGCCCGGATGCGCATAGGCGAACTCCTTCAGTTCGCCGTAATGGGTGGTGGCGATGACTCGCGCGCCGCGTTTCTGAAGCGCGATCAGGAGCGACTTCGCCAGCGCCGCGCCCTCCGCCGGGTCGGTTCCCGCCCCCACTTCGTCCAGCATCACCAGCGCGTTAGCGCTCAGTGTCGAGATGATCTTAACGATATTCTTCAGGTGTGCGGAGAAGGTGGAGAGCGACTGCTGTATATCCTGTTCGTCGCCGATGTCCGCGAAGACCTGCTCGAACAGAGCGATTTCGCTGTCCGGGGAGGCAGGAATCTGCAGTCCCGCCTGCGTCATCAGCGTCAGCAGCCCGACGGTTTTGAGGGTGACGGTCTTGCCGCCTGTATTCGGACCTGTAATCAGCAGGACGGTGAAGCGGTCCCCCACCTCCACATCAATCGGCACGACCGTTCCGGGCAGCAGCGGATGGCGGGCGTCGAAAAGACGGATCACGCCGTTTCGGTTCAGCTTCGGCTCCGCCGCCTCCATCTCCAGCGCCATAAGCGCCTTAGCATTCGCCACATCCAGCGTCGCCAGCAGCGCAATCATGCGCCGCATATCCTCCGCCGCCGCGCCGACCATGCCGGTCAGCCGCGTCAGGATGCGAACGACCTCCTGCTCTTCCTGTATCGCCAGTTCCTTTAACTGATTGCCCAGTTCGATGCAGGAACCCGGCTCGACAAAGACGGTCGCGCCGCTGGCGCTGGCGTCGTGGACGATCCCTCCCAACTGCCCGCGATTCTCCGCCTTCACCGGGATGCAGTAGCGTCCCTCGCGCAGGGTGATGATCGGCTCCTGGATAAAGGTGCGGTAGCGTTCGCTGCCCAGAATGCTGTTGAGCTTATCCATCAGGCGGGCGTGGGAGACCTTCAACTGGCTGCGAATGCGCCCCAGTTCCGGGGTGGCGCTGTCGCGCACCTCGGCGTTCTCCGCAATGCTCTCCTCAATGCGCGTCTCCAGTAGAGGAAAGACCGGCAGGTTGCCGGCGATCTCCGCCAGCAGGGGATACTTCTCGCGCAGTTTGACCAGATAGGTCTTCAGGCGGCGCGCGGCGGCGACGGTCTGCCCGACATCGAGCAGTTCATGCGGGGTCAGGCGGTACTCGATGGCGGCGCGTTCCACCGCCTCGCGGATGTCGCGAATGCCGCCGAGGGGCAGCCCCGACTCCCGTTCCAGAATCCAGCGCGCCTCGCGGGTCTCCTGAAGGCGGCGCGCCACGATCTCCGGATAGGCGGACGGCTCCAGAGCCAGCGCCGCTTCGCGCCCCATGCTGTTGGAGGCGTGTCCCGCCAGCCGTTCCAGCACCTTCGACCACTCTATGACTTTAAGGGTATGGGCATCCATGACTGATCGCTCCATTGTATCATGGCGCGCGGGATGCGTCAACGAACCCGCCCGCCTGCAGTTCATTCCAGAAGAGGACTGCCGCCGCACCAAAAAACGCCTGACGACACGCCCCGGTTTCCGCTCTCGATTCGCGGATCCGGTGTCGTATCGCAGGCGCCTGAAAGGGTTGAGGAGGCTCCCCTGCTAATAAAGATATGGTTTTTTTGCCGGTCAACCAGGGGCGTATTCTATCACAACTGCCGGCTGCTGTCAAGCTCAGCGCAGGTTTTGCGAGGCGTTTCAGGGCAGTTCGGAGAGGTTGTGGAGGATCAGGTCGGGACGCTGTTCGGGCGCAGCGGCTTCGACATCCTCGCGGGAGGTAACGCCGGTCAACGCCAGGGCGGTGCGCGCCCCGACCCGCTTGCCCAGCGCGATGTCGGTATCCAGCCGGTCGCCGATCACCAGACAGTTCAGAGGGGAAGCCCCCGTCGCGCGCAGGATCAGGTCGAGGGTATGCGGCTCCGGCTTGCCGATGGTGCGGGGCGCGATTCCAGTGCAGGTCTGGATGGCGGCGACCAGCGCGCCTCCGCCAGGAAGTGTGCGCCCGCCCGTGTCAGGATAGGTGGCGTCGCGATTGGTGGCGATGAACGCCGCGCCCCCCCGCACGATTGCCGCATGCGCCAGCGCCAGCTTCCGGTAGGTGAACTCGCGATCCCAGCCGACCACCACAAAATCCACCCGATCTCCCTCGGCATACTCCACCAGCCGCATCCCGACCGCCTCTAGCTCGCGGCGCAGCCCCTGCTCCCCGACCACATAGACGCTTTTGCCCGCATGCCCCTCCGCCCGCAGAATCTGCGCGGTCGCATAAGCAGAGGTCATGATCGTCTCCTGCGTGGCGGAGATGCCGAATCGCGCCAGCTTTTCGACGTAGTCCAGGCGGGTTTTGGAGGAGTTATTGGTCAGATAGTAGACCAGATCGCCCCGCCCCTGCAGGCGGGCGATGGCATCGGCGGCGTGAGGAATGGGATCGTCCATCGCCCACAGAACGCCGTCCATATCGAAAACGTAGAGATTCATCGGTCTCGCTGTATCACGTAGTCGGTCAGCGCGGAGAAGCTGTCTCGCGCCGGAGAGGCGGGCAGCGTCTGCAGGGCGGCAGCGGCCTGCTCGACATGGGTGCGCGCCGCCTCGCGGGTGCGGTCCAGCACACCGTAACGGTTCAGCAGGCAGACAATCTCCGCCACCGCGCTGTCCTCCAGCCCGGCCTGGTTGAAGGCGGAGAGCAGAAGCTCTCGGTCGGCGGTATGCGCCTCCCGCAGCGCCAGCAGGAAGGGCAGCGTGGCGCGTCCGTCGCGCAGGTCGCTCCCGATGGGTTTCCCCGTCACCAGCGGGTTGCCGGTGTAGTCCAGCAGGTCATCGGCGATCTGAAAAGCCATTCCCAGATGGCAGCCGTATTCCGCCAGCGCGCGCTCCTGCTGCGGCGTCGCCCCGCCCAGAATCGCCCCGCAGCGACAGCAGCCCTCCACAAAGACGGCGGTCTTCTTGCGCAGGATGTTGTAGTATCGCTCCTCGGTAAGGGAGGCGTCACCTGTCGCCAGGATCTCCATCACCTCGCCCTCGCTCATCTCGATGGTGATCTCGGAGACAGCGCGAATGATTCGCAGGTCGCCGTCCAGCGCGAGCAGGCGCATGGCGCGCGCCAGCAGAAAGTCGCCGCTCAGCACCGCGACACCGTTGCCGAAGACGGCATTGGCGGTCGGTTTCCCGCGACGGGTGGCGGTGTTATCCACCACATCATCATGCACCAGCGTCGCCATATGCACCAGTTCGACCGACGCGCCGACAGCCGCCAGACGCTCGCTGTCAGGATCGGGATCCACGGCGCGGGCGGAGAGCGCCACCATCGCCGGACGCAGCCGCTTGCCGCCGGCCGACAGCACATGCCCCGACAGGGCGCTGACCTCTCGAACCTCTGCGCTGATCTCGTTGTTCAGACGCGCTTCGACCGCCTTTAGATCGGACTGCACCAACTCCAGGAAGGCGGTCTCCGGAGTCAGGGCGGGGGACTGGGAGATATAGGTGGTTCTGCCCTGCAGAGCCTCAGATGCCGGCTCTATCGCTCTCATCGTTTCACCCCCAGATGAATGCACACGCTGCCGAAGTTCAGATCGTAGACCCGCACCGAGTCCAGTCCTGCCTGCTCCATCATGGCTTTCAACTCTTCGCGCGTGTGAAACGCCTGAATGGAGGCAGGAAGATAGGTATAGGCGTCCCGCCGGCTGAGCAAGCCTCCAATACGCGGGAGAACGCAGTTCTGATAGAAGTTTACCAGCGGTTTCCAGAACCAGTGGCGCGGCTGATTAAACTCCAGGCAGAGAACGCGCCCGCCCGGTCGGGCGACACGCGCCATCTCGCAGAAGGCGCGCGGAACATCCGCCACATTCCGAATGCCGAACCCGACCGTCACGCAGTCGAACTGATTGTCGGGATAGGGCAGCGCCAGCGCGTCGGCGATCATCATGCCGATACGCCTCCCGGCGGCGCGCTCCGTCTTCCGGCGTCCCTGTTCGATCATGGGGGCGCAGAAGTCCGCGCCGACCACATAGCCGGACTTCCCCACCACGCGATACAGATCCAGGGCAAAGTCGCCGGTCCCGGTGCAGACATCCAGCGCGCAGTCACCGGGCTGCAGATTCGCCAGCCGCACCGCATAGCGCCGCCAGGCTTTATGGCGGTTAAAGCTCAACACCGAATTCAGCAGATCGTATCGGTGTGCGATGCCCGCGAACATATCGCGCACATATTCGGCTTTATCCCCGACATAGTGATCGGGTCTTACCTGCTGAGCGCCCATGACGGTTCCCCGAACTTTGTAGCCTTTTTCACAATCTATACAGCAGTATACCTTAGCCCTGCTAAGAACGTCAATCGCCCTGCCTGCATTCGGGCGATTTCACTGCGAAGGGAGCGATTTTCAGACGCGCCGCCGATAGTGGCGCATGGAGAGAAGCTGCAGCAAAACGCCGATCAGCATGATTCCAAAGGAGGCGAAAAACGCGCCGGGCGCGCCCATCCGCTCCATCATCGGAATGGCGCAGTGAGGCGCGATAGAGCCGCGAATCCCGAAGAAGCTGGAGTGCAGCGCCTGATACTGAGCGGCGCGCCCCGGTTCGGCGAACAGCAGCGTCGTGTTCAGATAGCCCAGTTCTATGCCGGACATCGCCAGACCTCCCGCCGCCGCCGCCAGATAGAGCAGCTTGATGTCCCAGGCGAGCATATAGCACAGCGGCATCAGGCAGACGATGCAGACCGCCACAAGCACCGTCATCAGCGGACCGCTGCGATCCAGGAACGTGCCCCAGAAGAAGAAGCCTATGATGGTCATGATGGCGGCAAGATTCTGGAGATTGGCAACCTGCGTATTGGTGATGTTGAACCGATCCACCTGATAGATCGGATAGATGGTCGAGGCGATGATGTTACCGAACCCGTAGATGAAGACCGAGGCGGTGAACCAGCGATAGCCCGGATTGCGCTGGAGAATATTAAAGGTATCGCGGAAGAACGCCCCGGTTGAGAGATTCGTCTCCAGCTTCGGGTCCGGGGGCGAGACCGGAATGCGGCTGAAGGTCCACGCGCTGATCGCCCCGAACAACCCGCCCAGACAGAAAGCCGATTGAAAACTCAACACATGGCTGTCCAGCAGACGCCCCACCGTCAGCGCGGTCAGAAAGGTCATGACACTCATGACGATACGCACCGCGCTCATCAGCCGTCCCCGGTTAGCGTCCGGATAGACATCCTTCATGATCGCGGTGTACGCCGGCGTGGAGACGGAGAAGATAAAGGTGGTGATGCAGACCAGCATAACGAACTGCTCGCGGGTATGCACCAGCGGAGTCAGCATGAACATTCCGCGCGCGATCAGCCATGTCCAGAAGACGAAGGGCATCTTTGCGCGCCCCTCCATCTGCCGCGCCCAGACGGTGGCAAAGAGGTAACCGGCGGCGGGAGCCGCCGCAATCCAGCCCATCTGCGCGCTGGTCGCCGCCAGATCGGCTCTGGCTACACGCGCCACAAAGGTCCAGACGCACCCGAAGTAGAGACCGGCGAAAAACCCGGTCGCGGTATCCCATTTCCAGGCGGCGCGTGTCTGCGCGGGAAGCATCGCCCTCCATTCGCGCAGGGATGCCGCCAGATTTACGATAGCCAAGAGTCCCTATCCTAGTACGGATTGTATATCTTAAATATCCCGCCGATGAAACGACAGCAGCCCGATTCCGAAGACTGCCAGGGTGTAGAGCGCGATATAGACCAGATCGGCGGCGGTGGCAAGCTGCGTCGGCGGGCGTCCCATCCGTTCCGCAAAGACGATCGGGCTGAGGTCGCCCAGCAGCCGATCCACCCAGCGGTCCACATGCGCCATCGGAACTACGAAAGAGCAGGCATGACCGATCTGCGCCAGCAGGGGAAGGTCTACGAGCGGAAGACGCGCAATCATCTTCAGGATTCCCTCTGACCAGGCGATCCCGCCACAGATCAGCGTGAGCGCTGCCGCCAGCGTGGGCGAGGTAAAGGAGGAGAAGAGCAGCGACAGACTGCTGAACAGGATCGGATAGAGGATGATGAGAAGCGCGGCATAGAGCAGTTGGAAGTTCCCCGCGCCCGTCTGTATGAAGAGGGAAGCCCACAAAAGCGCTGCCCAGATCAGCACATGCCCTCCCAGAAAGAGGTTGATCCCCAGCCACTTTCCGAGCATCACCTGTACGCGGCTGATCGGTCTTGCCAGCGTGACCGGCAGCGATCCGCGCTCGATCTCCCCGCTGATGCTGCCTGCTCCCAGAATCACCGCTTGCACGGCGGCAAAGAACCGCAGCATCGGCAGTCCCAGGAAGATGCACAACAGCACCCCCAGGGTCATTCGCATCCGATCGGGACCGACCTGCGTATTTCCTGATGTGCCCATCAGATGCGGCAGCAGCGACAACAGAAAGAAGATGACGGCGATAATCAACGAAGCGATAAACAGCTTGCGCCGCACCGCCTCCAGCATCGTTAACCGCGCTATGCTCCAGATCGCTCGCACGTCTTTACGATTCCACACCGGCCAAGCCATCTCCTGCGTTTTCCGGCAGTGCGTTGGGTCTGTAGAGATTGAGTGATATAATGGGCATAGGCGCGCGACACTTTTAGAGGAGCAGGCGCGTCGTAATAGATAGGAGGAGCAGGCGTGGCGCAGGAGGGCGCAGGCTATGAAGCCCGACTGGTGGAACGGTTCCGGCAGGGAGACGGCATCGCGCTGTCTACCCTGTTTGAGATGCATGTGGACCGGGTCTACGCCTATGCCTACCACATTCTCCATAACCGCGAGGATGCGGAGGAGGTTGTTTCGGAGGCGTTCCTGCGGGCATTTCGTCATGCGGCCGACTATCGCGGCGAAAGCCCGTTTCGCGGGTGGCTGTTCGGCATCGCCCGTAATCTCTGCCGTGATCGTCTTCGGCAGCCGCGCCTGCTAACCTTTCCGGAGGAGCCGTTCGAGCCGGGACACTCCGGAGAGGTGGAGGGATTGGCGTTACGCGCCGATGTGCGCTGCGCGATGGAAGAGCTGCCCGAAGAGTATCAGGATGTACTGCTTCTGTGCGATGTGGAGGAGTGGGATGCGCGAGAGGCGGCGTTGATTCTGGGGCGTTCGCTGACCGCCACCAAATCGCTGCTCTATCGCGCGCGGCGCGCGCTGCGCGCCCGCCTGAAGGAACGCTGGAAAGAGGATTGACAGGATTATGCGTTGCGCGGATTTTCAGGAACTACTCGATCTGTACATAGACGGCGACCTGCCGGAGGAGACGCGCGCCCGTCTGGAGCGTCACCTGTTGCGCTGCGCCGAGTGCGCGTTTCAGGCGCGCACGCTCGAACAGACGCGCGTCCACCTGCGCGAAGCCTATCCCCATCACGAGACGACTCCCGCCTTCCGGGAGAAGATGTCGGCGCGCCTGCAGGATGCGTTCCAGGATCGGCTGCGCCCCGAACCGGAACCGGCCTCCAATCAGTGGCCCCTTCCCTTTCTCCTGCCGGAAAGATTTACTCCTGAAACGCCATAATGAAGGAACAAGCTGTCTATTCGGGCTAGTAGATCGTCACGATAGTTTATATGGCTGTCATTGTCAGCGCAGCGAAGAAACTTAAGATGTCTCGCTGCGCTCGACATGACAGGGATTCGCCAAGCACAATCGGCTTCCGTCGCCGCATTGCCGCTGGACAGGGGTTTCGTTACGCTCGACAGGACTGCCAGGCCATGCAACTATCCTACCTGGAAGATGTACTAGCTCTTGAGGGAGATCTCTTTCATGTCGTTTCAGGAACAACTGCAGTCTATTCGCGACCGCTATGTACATACGGCGGCGCAGAGTCGCGCCAGATTGTTGAAATCGTCGGATCGCCGACGATTTGCGCGCTGGAGCGTGGAGGGAATGCCGGCGACGGTGTTTGTGAACGACAAGGACTATTCCATGACCGTTCAGGACATCAGTCTTTCGGGAGCGTGCGTCCGGGGAACCGGAATCCCGCCTCTGTCAAAAGGAGAGACAGTCATTCTCGCCGCGCCTCTGTATGAGGAGAACTGGCTCATCGCCGCCTGCGAGGTGATGGTTGTCCAGGAAGCGGGGGCGGATACCAGCCTGGGGATCAACTTCATCGCGCTGACAGAGGAGGAGACGAACGTCCTTCTCCGCTATATGTGTCTGCTCTGGGATGAGGCGGTGGAGAAGGAGAGCGATTCCCCGCTGGTGCAAGACGCCGCCTGACCCTGCCATTCCCCCGGTGACCGCAAAAGCGGCTGGCGCAGCATCGTCCCGGACGCGGGATGCTGATCGAGGATATTCCCGCCGTACAGCCCTCTCTGGAGGGACATAACGCCATCATCGGGCAGTTTCTGGACTGGCTGGACGGCGGTCCCGAGCCTCCCACAACACTGGCGGACAATCTCAAGAGCATGGCGATGGTTTTCGGGGCGATTCAGGCGTCCGCCGCCGGACAGATTGTAGATGTGGAGGCGCTGGTTCCGAGCGCCTCCTCATAGGTTCTGTTCCGGGTATCTTCCGCGGCGGCGGATTACAGACGCGGTTTACGCTTCTGTTTCAGAAGCCACTCGTAGAGAGCGCGATTGTTATAGGTCTCCGTCCAGCAGTCATGCTCCAGTTCGGGGTAGACCGTAAACTGCACATCCGCTTTCAGCGCCTTCAGCGCGTCCACCATCTTCTGCGACTCGGAGAGCGGAACCGCCTTATCCTTCGCTCCATGAAAGACCCAGATGGGGAGATGCTTTATCTTCTCCACTCCACCCGGATCACCGCCGCCGCAGATCGGGACAAGGGCGGCGAAACGGTCGGGATAAGCCATCGCCATCTCCCATGTCCCATAGCCTCCCATGCTCAGCCCGGTCAGATAGATTCGATCCTGATCCACGTTGTACTGCGCAATGATCTCCTCCAGAAGGGCGTTGAGCGCCTCATGCGACCAGAACTGCCGCTCCGGACACTGCGGCGAGACGATAATAAACGGCAGTTCCTTTCCCTCTGCCGCCAGTCTGGGCGGACCGTGCGCCTTCACCTTCTCCAGATCCGCGCCGCGTTCGCCCGCGCCGTGTAGAAACAGGATGAGGGGAAACTTCGCCGCCGGGTCTTTTCCATACTCCTTCGGCAGGTAGAGAAGATACTGCACGGTTACCGTCTTGACAATCTCCTTCTTGAAGGACTTGCCCTCCTGTTTGCCCGGAGTCTGCGCTTTCGCGCCAGAGCCGCCAAGAGTCAGGAAGACGGCTGCCATCATCCCGATAACGATCCTGTCAGGCATTCTTATCGCTCCTTCCTTATCTGTCTGCCTCATAAACTTCCGCGCGTCTCCCCGCATACTCCTGCCTGATCCTCTATTCATGGTCACCATCGGATTTATGGAATAAGAGAACACATCGTGTATGGAATTCCAGCATTTCAACCGATATTAGTAGCACCACCGGTTCCTCTTCTGCTCCGGAGACGAGGCAGGGAGTAGCAGGTACGAGGAGACTGTCCGAATGTTCGAATCCAACGGAACGCCGGGAAACGGCGTGCGGGTCGTGTCGCGTGAGAACCCGATCACGCAGTTCGTGAACGGGTTTCAAGAGGCGACCACAGCATTCCTTTGCCGCTATACGGGCGAAGAGCCGCCTTCGAACATGGATCAGCGTATCCGCCAAGCGCTGGAGCAGTCTCTCCTCGACCCCTGCGATATCAGCGTAATTTCCTGTGACCGGCACACCTGCATCTGTCTGGCGACTCCCTTCAGTCGGGAGCCGTTCGATCCGCTCCATGTACACTCCCTGCTCGATCAGATGCGGCGGAAACTGGCAGCTCCGGAGGCTCTGGAAGCCGATCCCGGCGATACGGAAGGGCTGCAGATCATGCCCGTTGCCTTTGTCAGTTCGGTGGGGCTGCTGCAGGAGAATCTGGAGGAGTTGAGCGAGCTTCTGGATATGCTGGTCAACCGGCGGTTGAACGTGCAGTTCCAGGCGATCGTTCATCTGAATTCCGGGCAGGTCTTCGGCTATGAGGCGCTGATGCGCGTGCCGCAGAGCGGCGTTCTACGGCGCCCGGGCGCGCTGATCTCCGCAGCGGATCGAGCGCGGCTGGTCTCCTGGGTGGACATCGCCTGCCAGGAGATCTGTTTTACCCGCGCCTCTCAGACCGGTATCAAAGCCCACCTGTTTCTGAATATGGATGCGGAGGGGCTGGATTTTGT
The DNA here is from genome assembly GCA_964429855.1 of uncultured Chthonomonadaceae bacterium. GTDB lineage: Bacteria > Armatimonadota > Chthonomonadetes > Chthonomonadales > CAJBBX01 > CALLMM01. Next base: position 6,214 of record CAYSDM010000012.1, on the reverse strand, counting down.
CCATGAGACCGACCGCACGCTGGCGGATCGCGCTGCCGAAAGCCATATCTCTCCCCGGCAGATCGTGCTGGAACTGACGGAACGGCAGACCGTGGAGGACTTTCCGCGTCTGGTGCACTATATCGAAGAGCTTCGCGGTCAGGGTTTCAAAATCGCCATTGATGACGCAGGCGCGGGCTACAGCAGCCTGCATACCATCGCCGAACTGCGTCCCGATTTTGTGAAGATAGACCGCTCGCTGGTGCGCAGCATCGAGAACAGCGGAACGCGCCGCGCTCTCCTCTCCACGCTCAACAAATATGCCATGCAGATCGGCGCGGCAATGATCGCCGAAGGCATCGAGACTCGCGACGAACTCTCCGTCGTCATGGAGATCGGCGTCACCTATGGGCAGGGCTATCTGCTCAGCCGACCCAATGACGGATTCCGGTCATTGCGGCGCGAGATACGCGATCTGCTGGCGGAACACGTCGCCCGCCGCCGCCTGCGTCTGGGAACCAGTCCGTTCCCGGTCGGAAAAGCGGCGCGCATCGGCTTGAGCTTCCCGCCGGAGACGCCGATAGAGACCATCGCCAACAAATTCTATAAGAACCCGGACATCGAGAGCGTGGTGATCCTGGCGGAGGAGCGAATCGAAGGGCTGGTGATGCGTGAGCGGCTGGAGCAAGCGCTCGCCGCCGACCCGGACTGCCGGAGTCGCCCCGTCTCGACGCTGATGGACTGCCAGCCTCTGATCGTGGATTCCGAGACATCACTGGAGCAGGTCGCCAAACAGGTCACCTATCGGCGGGGAATGCGTTTTCACCACGATGTCATCGTCGCGGATAACGGCATATATGCGGGCGTCCTGCCGGTGCGCGCTCTGCTGGAGACGATCACCGACCTGAAGGTCAACCGCGCCAGCCATGTCCATCCCGTCACCGGACTGCCGGATCGGATCGCGTTTGAGCAGGAGGCGAACCTGCGTCTTTCTCAGGGGCAGCCCACCGTTCTACTCTACGGCGACATCCGGCACTTCCGCGCCTTCACCAACGTCTACGGAATCGCCCACAGTGATGAGGCGCTGCTGAAGGCGGCGCGCGCGCTGGAGAACGCGCTGGCGCAGCATCCGCACTCCGATCAGTTTCTGGCGCAGGGCGACTATGACCACTTCTATCTGCTGCTGGCGCCGGAGCAGGCGGAGACGGTCTGCCGGGAGATCGTCCGCCGGTTCGATCAGGCGGCGCGCGATGTCTATACGGCGGAGCAGAGCCGTCAGGGATATATGGAGACGACGGACGCGCACGGACAACTGCGCCGCTACCCGATCTTCTGCCTGCGGCTGGGAGGCGTGAGCAATCGCCGTCAGCCGATCCACCACTTCGCCCAGGCTCTTGATCAGATCCGCCGGATGCTGTCGCGCATACAGACGACACACGGCAGCGCCTATCTGCTGGAGTAACGGGCATTTTGGAGTCTGCGTCGGCGCGCGACTCGATTCAGCAGGAGTCTGGCGGGATCGCCGCGAATGTATGTCGGAGGCGGACATCCCGACAGGTGTCGGAAACTCTACGCCATCCCCGACCGCGGCGATTCGCGCTCCCCGGGGCAGGAGGTTTCGAATTGATTCGGACGGTTCTACTCGCGCTTCTTTTGCTGACGGCAGTCCTGTCGGGGACGGCGGGAGCCGATTCCAAAAACGGCGCTTTCAAGGGCAAACGCGCCTATGTCTACTTCCATGAGAAGACCCTGACATGGCGGATCGGAAACGATTCCGTGGAGCGAGTCATCCACTTTGACCGCGCGCGCGGCACGCTGACCACCCTGAAGGTGGAGGCGAAGGGCGGCGGTCCGCGTCTGGCGGCGGCGAATACGCATGAGGCGGAGTGGACGCTGGAGACTCCCGCAGGCGCAAAGCTGCCGTCGAAGGTGCGACTGGAGGGGGACTGGGTCTACAACATCCAGTCGGTCGCTACTCCGGCGCATGGCGGACGGCTGCTGACGATCCATCTGCACGGCGTGCGGCGATATGAGGGGCTGGCGGCGGAGGTGATGTATGAGGTGCTTCCGGGCAATCGTCCCTATCTGGCGAAGTGGGTCACCCTGATCAATCGCTCCGAAACGCCCTTTACGGTCAAAGAGGTAGTCTATGACCGCTGGATGATGCCCGCGCAGCCCGGCAGCCGCACCGCCCCGGCGACCTACACGCCCGGCGCGGGAGCGAGCGGCGCGCTGACGATCCCGGTGAAAAACGTCGGGTTCCAGGCGGGCGTGCAGCATGAGAAGGGCGAGGCGGTCTTCGTGAACGGCTCGGTCACCCTGCGCCTGAAGGAGACGGCGGCGGTGGCAGCGGGAGGGCGCGCCTTTACGCCGCGCTCCCTGCTGACGGTCTTCGCCAACGATCCGTCGCGGGGCGCTGCGCTCGTTCAGCGATTCAACGGCGAACTACAGGCGGTGGCGGACTCAATGCTGCTGCATCCGCGCTGAGTCCGCACGCCGCTCCGGCGCACGAACAGCATCCACAGGCGTCAGAATCTCACGCCGATTTTGATCGTCTGCTCGGGATGCGCCAGCAGGTCCGCGAGCGCGTCGGGAGCCTCGTCTATCGAAATGATCGGCGTCACGACACCTTCACCGGTCGTCAGTCCGGCGCGGAATAGCTCGATGGTCGCCTCGAAAGCGCGCTCGTGCGTCCAGAGGGGATAGGATCGGTCGGGATTGCCCCAGCCAGACCACGCCTGACTTCCGATGATCGTCGGGCGGTTCAGGTGGAACTCCTCATCCAGACGCAGGGCGGAGCAGTCCTTCGGTCCCCAGGGAACGTGGACAATGACGCCGCACTGACGGATGCAGCGAATCGAGTCGTGCAGGGCGCGCCCGTTGCCGGATGTTTCGATGGAGACATCCACCCCCGCGTTTCCGGTGGCGCGCTTGATCTCCAGGGCGGCGTCACAGGTCAGCGGGTCAAAGGCGCGGTCTGCCCCGTGCGCCTCCGCATACTCTCTTCGGATCGCCAGCGGGTCTACCGCAAAGACTTTCCGCGCGCCACCTGCCCGCGCGATCTGCACCGCCAGCAGACCGATAGCGCCCAGTCCGTAGACCGCCACCGTATCCCCGATTCGAATGTTCCCGTCACGCACCGAGACAAACGCCACATGCGCCGGATCCACGCAGACGGCGTCCGACTCGGAGAGCGCGCCCAGCGGATACCAGCGATCCTCCTCCGCCTGATGCGCCTCGCGGATCGCGCCGTATCCGAAGACCCGATCCCCGACCTGCCAGCGGGTCACCTCTGAACCGACCTCCGTCACCACCCCGACCACCATATTCCCGATGCCGCGTTCACCGGGTGCGGCGGGAGCGGCTTCCCCTTCCGGGCGCGGTAGAAACATCCGAAGTTCCGGGTTCCAGACTTTGCGGTCAAACGCGCTTCCGGTCAGTCCGTGCATCTCCGTGCCGTGCTTGGGCGCGGCAAACTGCGTCTGCACCCGCACCTGACGGGGTCCGAGAGCGGGCAAATCATATTCTCGAAAGCGGAACGAAGAGCCATCCCGCGTGACAACTTCGCGTGGCATTCTGTTCTCCTTGTTGATTCTCTGTTATCGCGCCGTCTGCGGAACGGCGGAGCGCAGGCTGCGCGCCTGCAGGCGAACGATTCGCGCTGTCCCTCCGACGGCATAGATTTCCAGACCGCGCTCCTCCTCACGCGGCAGGAAGCAGGAGGTCAGCGACACTCGACCATCGTTGCCGAAGACCTCCAGGGAGGCGCGGTCGGCCAGAGCGCGCAGGCGGATGCGCCCTTGGATCGGCTCCAGCGGCGCATTGCGCCCCAGACTGGAGAGCGTCTTCTCACGAACCGAATAACGAATCGCCTCTCCCCGCACGCGCAGTCCCACCTCCGCCGCCTCTCCGATCTCGATCTCGGTCTCGATATCCCATAACTCGCCGGTCAGTCCCGAAAGCGGATTTTCGCCCGGTTTCAGGGAAAGATCGCTCCAGACGCGCTCCCGCTCATAGAGTCCGCGAATCTCGCGCGCGGGCAGACGGAACAGACGCAGCCCTTCCGGGGTCGGGCGCAGAGTCAGTTCACAGGGGAACGACATCTGCTGATTGAAGGGCATCTGCGGATAGTTCCCTCCCGCCATCCAGGCAAGCTGAATCCGCCTGCCGTCCGAGGCGGGCAGATCGCTGTAGGTCTGCACCGCATAGAAGTTTGCGCCGAAATCCGCCTGCAGCGTCCCGGTCTCCGGGGTGAATCGCTGCCCGTCGAAGGAGCCGATCAGATAGCGCCCGTTTGCCGCCGTCCAGACCCATTTTCGCGTCTTCGGATCGCCCTTCACCGGCATCTCGAAGAAGTCGGGACACTCCGCGCAGTCGGGCACGGTGATCGTATGCAGGAGCGTCCAGCTTTTCAGATCGGGAGAGGCATAGAAGCCGAACTCGTTGCCGTTCAGATAGAGCGCCATGATCCAGCGGCGCGTCGGCGCGTGCCAGACCACTTTCGGATCGCGGTTCTCCGCAGCAACATGCTTGAGGACGGGGTTGTTGTCATACTTTGTCCAGGTGCGTCCTCCGTCCGCGCTGTAGGCGAGGCACTGGGTAAAGGGCTGTCCGGCAGAGGCGGGAGAGGAGCCGCCCGCCGCCGTGTAGATCAGAACGATGGGAGGCTCTTTGCCGCTTTGAAATCCGGTTGTGTTGCCTCGATCCACCACCCCGGAGCCGGAAAAGATCGTTCCGAGGGAGTCCGGCGCAAGGGCGTTGGGGCGAACCTGCCAGCGCGTCAGGTCGCGGCTGACGGCGTGCCCCCAGTGCATGTTTCCCCAGTTGACGCCATAGGGATTATGCTGAAAGAAGAGATGGTATTCGCCCCGGTAGTAGACCAGCCCGTTGGGATCGTTAAGCCAGCCGATGGGCGCGGTAAAGTGAAACTGCGGGCGTAGTTTTTCGCGGTAGAGCGTTTCGGGATAGTCCGGCGTGCCGCTCTGTTTCACCCTCTCCAGCGCGGTCGAATCCTCCCGCAGCTTCTCGATCCACAGCGTAACACGCTGCCCTTTCCAGGCGCGCACATCCAGCGGGGCATGAAAATCCGGTGCGTCAGGAGCCAGTTCCACCTCGCACTCGCACAACATGCGATCCCCGGCGCGCAGGCGCAGGATGGACTTTGGCGCGCCCGTCTTTACCGGGATCAGCAGAAAGTCCTGCTCCAGGACTTTCTCCCGGCTCTTTTCCGTCATCATCGGAACCTTTCTATCGCTCTGAACGATATGGTCAATATTGATATGTCCCCATCCGTCGGTCGCCATGTCCACGATCTGAAGGACCGCCGTTTTCCCCTCCAGTTCCGACACATCCCAGCAGGCCGGGGCAAGCATCTCGCTTCCGCCTGGACGGTCGTTGGGACCCGTGGCGGTGCGAACGATCTGCCCTTCTACAACCAGGTTGATGCAGGTCTGTCCGGGGTATTTGCCGCCGCCGATCAGGAAGTTGATATATCGGCGCTGGATGCGAAAGGGAGGCGAGGAGAGCATTCCGGTGGAGCTGTCGCCGCCAAGATAGGTGTTCACCAGCCCCCGTCCCCGAAAGCCGGTCACCGGCATCTGATCGGGAAGCGTGCCGCGCGCCGGACCGGTTCCGAAGGCGGTTCCCTCAGCTCTCCAGTCCCCGTAGGTCTCTCCCTCAAAATCGGCAAGTAGCATATCCTGGCGCTGTTCGGGAGCGGATAGTCCGGCAAGCAGCAACAGGCTCAGAAAGAACAGGCTGTACATCGGCGATCCTCCCGCTCCTTGTTCGTCAGGTCAGGAATAGATGACTGCTATCCTCAGATGATTATTTGGCGTCTGCATTTTATAATACAGATGTCACACAAAGATGCAAGATTACTCTTCGTTCTTACTACTTCGCTCCGATTCTAGTTCTCCTTCAAGGTAGAACGGCTGCATCGCTTAACTGTCCTGTCGAGCGCAGCGAGACATCTTAAGTTTCTTCGCTTCGCTCAGAATGACAGACATCCAAACTATCTTGACGACGTACTTGCGCGAATGTTCGTAACGACAACCGCCTTGAGAGCCTCATTACGAGTCTGCTCCCAGATGATCCTCCAGAAACTCGAAAGCGCGTCGGGTCGCGCAGATATGTCCGTCAGCATGCGGGATGAATTCGATCCTCTCGGGTAGACCGAGCTTTTCATAGTGGAGACTTGCCCGCGCAAACTCCGCCTGTGATCCCTCGAAATCAA
>CAYSDM010000011.1:0-86771 GCA_964429855.1 uncultured Chthonomonadaceae bacterium | reverse complement strand
TGTTGGTGTGGTATATGCCCCATCGCGCCGAACTGAGCCACATGAGCCGATACTACCTGACCGAGCAGCTTCTTCCGAAGTCTCCCGGATCGCTCCTGGCGAACATCGCCTCCGGCTTTTTGGGCGATCACCGCAACCTCTTCCCCTACCTGTTCCGTCATACCCCGGTTTTACTGATCCTCTCTCTCCTGGGTATCGGGGTTGTGGTATCCCGCCCCCGAAATTCCGAAGAACACCCATCGCCTTCGGAAATATACCTGGCGTCCTGGCTGACGTGCGGGTGGGCTTTGTTGATCCTCAGCAGTTATGCGCCGAGTCGTTACTATGTGACGACCTATCCCGCGATGGCGGCTCTGGCAGCGGTACTGCTCTGGAAGCGGTCCGAGCCATACTCGCTCTTTGGAAGACCGGACAGAAAATCGCGATGGCTGACGGCTGTCATCTGCGCTGCGGTCGCCTATCACCTGCTGGCGATCCCGCTCCTCAACCCATCCGGGATATCGCCGTTCGTCCGAGGGAGTATACTGATCGGAGTCCCGCTGCTTGTTGGCGGGCTGGTCGGCGTCCTCATCAGGAAAACCGGGGGTTCTCCTATTCCTTCATCAGCGGTAGTCCTCATCGCATGGTTTCTGATAAATGGAGCATGGCTGGCTCACTGGCTTCTTACCTTGAACTATTCGCAGCATGAGGTGTCGCGTCATCTGTCGAATACTCTTCCCGCAAACAGCGTATTGATCGGAGAGGCAGCGCCAGGCATCAGCATGGATAATCGGTTTACTGTCGTTAACGTGCTGCCCGGTCTGTGCAATGACCGGCAACCGGTCGAGCAGTTTGCCGGACACCCGCGCTTTCTGGTTATCATGGACGGGCGCGCGCGAAAACCCTTCTGGGATCAGTTCTATCCTTCGCTTCTCGCGCCGGAGCGTCGAATACTGTCCGCTAAGGTTGTCGGGTGGGATGTCGGGGTATATCGGGTAGATGACACACCATAGCGGGGCTTAGATCGGGAGTTTTCGGAATGATTCGCATCAATATGTTTCGCTGCCTTGCCTGCCTGCTGGCTCTTCTTTCCGCAACGGCGCACGCGCAGACGCTGAAGGTAGAGCGTCTGCAGCTCAAAAACGGGCTGACGGTGCTGGCGCTGGAAGACCGTTCGCTGCCGACCGTCGCCTACTATACGCTCTTCAGAGTCGGCTCGCGCAATGAGAGACCGGGCATCACCGGGCTGTCGCATCTCTTCGAGCATATGATGTTCAACGGCTCCGCGAAATTTCCGCCCAAATCTTTCGACCGGATTATTGAAGCGGGAGGCGGTTACTCCAACGCCTTCACCACCTCCGACACCACCGAATACTATCAGGAGTTCTCTTCCGCCACCCTGGATCAGGTGCTGCGCATGGAAGCGGATAGAATGCGCGCCTTGCGTCTGGACACGCAGAATCTGGAGCAGGAGCGGGGCATCGTCAAGGAGGAGCGGCGCGTCGGCTACGACGATTCCGTAGAGGGAGGCATGTACGAAACGCTCTGGAACAACGCCTTCGTCTCCCATCCCTACCGCTGGCTTCCCATCGGTTTTATGGGCGATATCAACGCCATTCGCCTGCAGGATGCCAGAGACTATTTTCGCACCTACTACGCTCCCAATAACGCGGTGGTGGTGGTGGTGGGCGACTTCGAGACGAAAAACCTGTTCGCGAAGATACGACGCTATTTCGAAAACATTCCGCGTCAGAAACCACCTCGTCCCGTCGTAAATTCCGAACCGCCGCAGCGGGGCGAGAAGCGTATCCTCTATCATCGCGTGGCAGAACTGCCTGCCGTCATGATCGCCTATCGCGGCATCTCCTACAGGCAGGCGGACGATCCCGCGCTGAACCTTCTGGCGTTGATCCTCTCACACGGACAGAGCGCGCGGCTCTATCGGCGGCTGGTCTATGAGAAACAGATCGCCACGACCGTCAGCGCGACCAACGACTCCCGCATTGACCCCGGCCTGTTCACTTTCTACGCGCAGGCGCAGCAGTCGCACACCGCCGCCCAGTGCGAGGCAGAGATATCCGCCGCGCTGGAAGAGATTCAGAAGAGCGGAGTTACCGAAAGGGAACTACAGAAAGCGAAGAATATCGTTCGAGCAGGATATGTCCATAACTTCAAGACGAACTTCGGACGCGCGGGACTGCTGGCAAACTATCAGGCGAACTGGGGAGATTGGCGCCGATTTTCCGACTACCTTCCCCGACATGATCGGGTCACGACGGCGGATATTCAGCGAGTCGCCCGCCGATACTTTACAGACCGCGCCCGCACAGTGGTGACGCTGGTTCCGCAGCGAAACGCGCAGACCGGGGAGGCATCACGATGAGAAGAACACCTGCACTATTCATCCTTCAAATCCTGTTGGCGGTTGTTGCGCTCTGCCTTTCGGCGGCAGGACAGGCGCAGAAGATCAATCTGCCTCCCATTACGCGCCATAAGCTCAAAAACGGCATTCAACTGATGCTCATGGAGTACCGGCGCGCCCCCACGCTGTCCGTCGAGGCGCTGTTTCCGGGAGGCAGCAACGGCGATCCTGTAAAGAAGGCGGGAGTCGCCGCCATGACCGCCGACCTGCTGGAACGAGGCACTTCGTCCCGGACGGCGATACAGATTGCCGAGGAGATAGATTTCCTGGGAGGGTCGCTCAACACCGGGGCGGGAGATGACTCGCTGACGGTCTCTCTCGATGTGCTGTCGAAAGACAGCGACAATGGTCTGAACCTGCTGGCGGACGTGATCCGGCGTTCCATCTTCCCGCCGGAAGAGATCGAGCGCAAAAGGCAGTTAATTCTCGCCGGTCTGCAGACTCTTCCTGACAGCCCGGAGGAGACCGCAACGCGCATCGCCACCGAAACCACCTTTCGCGGGCATCCCTACGGCGTCTTTCGCACGATCACCAGCGTCAAACGCATCACCCGGGACGATCTGCTCCGTTATTATCAGCAGTTCGTCGTCCCGGATCGTATGACGATCATCGCCGTCGGCAATTTTCAGACAGCGCAGATGATCGAGAAGCTTCGCGCCCGATTCGAGGACTGGGCACCGTCCGGCTCTACCGCGCTGACGATTCCGGAGGCGCGCCCGATCCCCCGTCAGTTTGTGCTGATAGATAAGCCGGACGCCACGCAGACGCAGGTGCGACTGGCGCGTACCGCCTTCAAGCGCAATCACCCGGACTTCTACGCGGCGGAACTGGCGGATGCGATGCTGGGAGGGGGATTCACCTCCCGTCTGGTAGACGAGATACGGGTCAATCGCTCCCTGACCTACGGTATCGGCAGCCGCTTCCGCCTCCAGAAACACGGAGGATCTCTCACCATCTCGACCTTCACCAGAATCGAAACCACGCGGACGCTGCTGGACGCAGTGAACGGCGTGCTCAAGCGCACAGCGGAGCGCGGTTTCACGGCGGAGGAGCTTCAGAAGGTGAAGAGCTACCTCGCCGGTCTGTTTGCGCTGGGGCTTCAGACGCCCGACGCGCTGGCAGACATTCTCTCCGACATGGCTCTCTACAACCTGCCTGCCAACTATCTTCAGACCTATCTGACTCGCCTGCTCGCCGTCCCGCTGGCGGATGTCAACCGGATCGCCCGCGCCTACTATCGTCCGGAAACCTTCTCTATCGTGCTGGTTGCGCCTGCCGCGAAGATTTCTGGGCAGCTGAAGAGGCTGGGCAAGATCGAGACTCGCCCGATTGAGACGGTCGGGAAGTGACATGTCGGGGCAGTGTCACCTCATGCCCCGACATGCTGTTACTTGATGTGATTCTGTGCGCGATACTCCTGCAGTTCGCGCTTCGCCGTCTCCCCGATCTTTGCCAGATGCTCCATCCAGGGCTTTCGGTAGGGGCGCAGCGTCTCGACAATCCGCTCGGTGATCGCCAGATCACGATACCATTTGTTATTGGCGGGAACGATATGCCAGGGGCTTTCCGGCGTGCTGCAACGCGTCAACGCCTCCTCATACGCCTCGGTATACCGATCCCATAGCTCCCGCTCCTTCCAGTCCCCGACCGAGAGCTTCCATGCCTTCTCCGTCTCCTTCTCACGCTCCAGCAGTCTCTCTTCCTGCTCCTCTTTGCTGATATGCAGGTAAAACTTGAGCAGAATGGTTCCGGAATCGACCAGCAGCCGCTCGAAGGCATTGATATGGTCGTAACGTTTTCGCCAGACCTCTTCCGCAACCAGATTATGAACGCGCACCACCAGAACATCCTCATAGTGCGAGCGATTAAAGATGTGCAGCGCGCCGCGCGGCGGAGTCTCCGCATGGATGCGCCAGAGAAAATCGTGCGCGAGTTCCATCGGGGTCGGCACTTTGAAGGGGATAACCCGACAGCTCTGCACGTTGACGATATTCAGCAGATGGCGGATCGCCCCATCCTTGCCGCTGGTATCGCGCCCCTGAAGAATGATCAGCATACTCTGCTGACCTGCCGCAAAGAGCAGATCGTCCAGTTCGTTGAACTCCTTGGAGAGTTCCGCCGTCTTCGCCTGCGCCTCCTCCCTGGTCAACCCTCGCTTCTCCTCCGGATCATAGTCCTTCAGATGCACCCTCTTTTTCCCGTCAATCCTATGCGCGTAGTTCATGGTCCCCTCTTGTTCCCGGTCGTTCAGACTCTCCCGCCTGTGTCTCGCAGCCGTAAAAATGTAACCTGGCAGTAACCCTCGGTCATTGAACCGCCGACAGTTGTGTGCTACAATCTTGATGATTGTAATACGTTTGAAGGCAGACAGATGCACATTCCCGACTCCGCCATCAGCCCGATGACTTCCATAGCCGCCAATGCGGTCATGCTCCCGATCTGGTATACCGCGAGCCGCCGTCTGCGTTCGTCCCTGATGACCCGTCAGGTTCCGCTCCTCTCCATCGGCGCAGCGTTTTCCTTCACGATCATGATGTTCAACATTCCCGCGCCGGGTGGAACAACGGTTCATCCTATCGGGGGCGTGCTGATGGCGGTTCTCCTCGGTCCCTGGGCAGCCATCATCGGGGTGACCGTCGCCCTCGCGATACAGGCGCTCTTCTTTGCCGACGGCGGCGTTCTGGCAATCGGCGCAAACTGTTTCGCCATGGCATTCGCAATGCCCTGCTGCGGTTTTCTGGTCTATCGGCTGATCGCCGGACGGTCGGCATCCGATTCCCCGCGCCGCGCGCTGGCGGCGGGGATCGCCGCCTATGTCGGATTGAACGTCGCCGCGCTGCTGGTCGCAATCTTTCTCGGCATACAGCCAGCGTTTTACCGCGATGTGGACGGCAAAGCCCTCTACTTTCCCTTCGGTCTGAACGTGACTCTCCCGGCGATTATGAGTGCGCATCTGACCATCGCGGGAGCCGCTGAAGCCCTTGTTACCGCGCTGGCGGTGCGCTATCTACAGTCTGCGCGCATCCCGCTCTACGCCGCCGATAGTCAGTCTTCCGGCTCCGGCGGGCGAATGGAACTGATCTGGGTGGGATTAGGCGCGATGATCGCGCTCTCGCCCCTGGGAATGCTGGCGACGGGAGACGCCTGGGGAGAGTGGAGTAAGGAGGATCTGGCGAAACAGGCAGGCTATATGCCCAGAAACCTGGACGCCATAGATGAAAAGGGCTGGAAGGGTTTCAATCTCCTGCCGGACTATCTGAGCGAGCGAGGAATGGGTTTCTATATCGCCGCCGCCCTGATCGGAGCGCTGACGATCACGCTGATGCTCTATGTGGTCGGGAGGCTTCTGGCGCGCCGCGAGGAGCCACCTGCTCCTCCCCCGGACGATACTCCTCCCCCCTCCTCCAACCGCTCCGGTGACCTTCCTGCCTGGATGACGGAGACGGAAGAGAAGTCCGATTCCGGCGCATCCGCGTATCAGGCGACCTCGCCCCACTCTGCCCGTCGCGGCGGTTTCGTGGAGAAGACCCTGAGCGAACTGACCGGGTCGGCGCAGGAGATTCTCTTTGCAGAGCGGTGGGCGCGGCAGGAGGGAATGCTTCAGCGGCTCGATGCGCGCATCAAAGTCATCGGCTTGATCGGGCTGGTGGTCGTCACGGCGTTTCTGCATCGCCTTCCGGGGCTGCTGGGTCTCTATGCGCTCAGCCTGATCCTGGCGGTCTGCTCTCGCCTGCCTGTCGGCATGTTTCTGCGTCGGGTCTGGCTGACGGTTCCTCTGTTTGTCGGCGCGGTCACGCTTCCGGCAGCGCTCAATCTGGTCACCCCCGGTCCGCCCCTGATAACGCTCTGGCGCGAACCTTTATTAGCGATCACGGAACCGGGACTGGCTGCGGCGTTGTTATTAACGATGCGGGTCGGCGTGGCGGTCTCGTTTGTCGTCCTGCTTACTCTGACCACGCAATGGAATGACCTGCTGCACGGACTGCGCTCTCTGCTGGTTCCCCGGATGTTCGTCACGGTGCTGGCGATGACCTATCGGTATCTCGCGGTGCTGATTCAGTCCGCCGCCGAGATGTTCACTGCCCGCAAAAGCCGCACGGTCGGGCGTATGTCTCGCGAGGAGAATCGCCGATTCCTCGGCGGCGTGATGGGGGCACTGTTCGGCAGAACGCTCGCCCTGACCGAAGAGGTGCATGCCGCCATGCTCTCTCGCGGCTGGGCGGGCGAGGCGCATTCCCTGCGAATCCCTCGCATAAAGGTGGCGGATATGGTCTGGCTGACGACGCTCTCTCTGGTCGCGCTGTCCGCGCTGATGGCGGAGAAACTTCTCGGATGACACAGGATCTGATCGTCATAAATACGCCGCAAACGGAACGGGAAACCGCCTTTCGGCTGGAGCACGTGCGCTTCGACTACGGCGAGGGGATTCCCGCACTCCATGACGTCTCTCTGAAGATTGCGCGGGGCGAAAAGGTGGCGCTTCTGGGGGCGAACGGTAGCGGGAAGTCCACGCTGCTGAAAATCCTCAACGGGCTGCTGCATCCCACTTCGGGAGTCTTTCAGGCGTTCGGCGAGGAGATTACCGAGAAGGCTCTACGCAGTGAGGAGATCGCGTTTCGATTTCGACGGCGAGTCGGCTTCATCTTCCAGAATTCCGACGCGCAGCTATTCTCCACCACCGTCCGAGAGGAGATCGCGTTCGGTCCTCTGCAGATGAACCTTTCCCGCGCAGAGATCGCGCAGCGAATCGCGGACGTGGCGGCGCTGCTGGGGATTGAGGCGCTGCTGGATCGTCCTCCCTTCCGACTCTCCGGCGGGGAGAAGAAGAAGGTCGCCATCGCCTCCGTGCTGGTGCTAAACCCGGAAGCCATTCTGCTGGATGAGCCAACCAACGGTCTCGACCCGCGCAGTCAGCAATGGCTGATAGAACTGCTCGTTCGTTTGAATCAGGCAGGGAAGACGCTGATCACCACCACCCACGACCTCGACATCGTTCCTCATATCGCGGATCGGGTGGTTGTTATGGATGAGTCACACGCGATTGCCGCCGTTGGAACGCCAGAGGAGATACTGGAGAATACCGATCTGCTTCTGTCGGTCAATCTCATCCATGAACACAGCCATCGGCACGGCGCGCTGCATCACTCTCATCTTCACCATCATCACGGCGACCACTCGCACAACCACGCATAGTCCGCTATCGCTGCTCCTGCGCCTCCGCAGCCGCCCGCTCCGCCGGCTTGAGGGTTCCGGCCAGCCGATTCAGACGCCAGAAGATCACCACGCACTGAATAATCAGCGCCAGAACGATGAGTCCCATCATCGCCAACAGCGTTTTCTGTCGTCGGGGAGACACGGCTTTTCGCCGCGCGGCTAAGTATCAATCAGCCCGCCGCGCGCCGCCAGCATCGCCGCCTCGGTGCGGTCATTGACCTGCAGCTTGAAGAGAATACTGGAGATGTGGTTCTTAACGGTCTTCTCGCTGATGAAGAGCGTCTCGGCGATCTCCCGGTTGCGCTTGCCGGTCGCCACCTCCTTCAGAACCTCTATTTCGCGGTCCGTCAGTTCGGAAAAGAGTTTGAGATCGGCGGCGCGCTGCGCGCTGATCCGGTTGAACTCGGAGAGAACGCGCGCGGCAATGGAGGGATGCAGCAGACCGTCGCCCCGCGCAATGGCGCGAATGGCTTCGACGGTCTCCTCCGGGGGGCTGTCTTTCAGCACGTAACCGGTCGCCCCGGCTTTGATCGCCTGAAATACGTTGCTGTCGTCGTGATAGATCGTCAGGATACAGACGCCGACATTGGGGTGACTCTGCTTGACCTTCTGCGTCAGTTCGATGCCGTTCATCTTCGGCATATTGATGTCGGTGAGCAGCACATCCGGCACGAGGTCGCGCACCAGCCGGAGCGCATGCTCCCCGTCTCCCGCCTGTCCAACAATCTCCAGATCGTCCTCCAGCGCCAGAAGACGCGCCAGCGCCTCCCGCGTCAGCCGTTCATCTTCCGCAAGGACAACGCGAGTCTTTTCCATCCCGGTACCTTTTCGCTCGTGATAAGGATGCTGCGATATTCCATCCTCGACGCGACGGTTCCTGCCGCATTTATGAGAGTGCGTAGAACAGTGTATAATAGCAGGTATGTTGAACGCGCAGCTTCAGGAAAAACTCGACACCCTGCCGACCAAGCCCGGATGCTACCTCTACAAGGATGCCAACGGGCAGATAATCTATGTCGGCAAGGCGATCAATCTACGGAACCGGGTGCGCTCCTACTTTCAGAAGAGCGCGAACCTGACTCCCAAAGCGCGCCGCCTCGTTCAGACGATCCAGGACATGGAGTTCATCGTCGTGGAGAGCGAACTGGAGGCGCTGGTGCTGGAATGCAACCTGATCAAAAAGTATCAACCGCATTTCAATGTCCGCCTGCGCGATGACAAGCACTATCCCTACCTCTGCATCACCACATCCGAGCCGTTTCCCCGACTGCTGCTGACCCGGCGAGTCCGGCAGGACGGCAACCGATACTTCGGTCCTTACACCAACTCGCGCGCCGTCTATGCGACGATGGACTTGATTAACCGCCTCTTCCCCATCGTCTCCTGCGGCAAGCCCTTCGACGGCAGACCTGTTCAGAAGCCCTGCCTCTACCACCACATGGGACAGTGTCTGGCTCCCTGCGCGGGACTGGCGGAGAAGAGCGAGTATCAGCAGGCGGTTCGAGACGTGATCGCCTTTCTGGAGGGCAAGCAGGAGAAGCTCATTAAAGACCTGCGAAAACAGATGGAGCGAGCGGCAGAAGAGCTTCTCTTTGAGCGCGCCGCCAAACTGCGCGATCAGATTGTCGCGGTGGAAGAGGTGATGGCGCGGCAGAAGGTCATCAGCACACGCATGATAGATCAGGATGTGGTCGCGGTGGTGGCGGACGAGGGCAACGCCTGCGTGCAGATGTTCTATATTCGCAGCGGAAAACTGATCGGGCAGAATCACTTTGTGCTGGATGGCACGGAGGAGAGCGGAGATCAGGGACAGGCGGTGCAGGAGTTCGTCAAGCAGTACTATCAGAACACCGCCTATGTGCCGCAGGAGATCATTCTGCCCTGCGATATTGACGAGACCGCCATCGTGGAGCAGTGGCTCCGACAGAAACGGGGCAGCAAGGTCGAGATCACCGTTCCGGTACGCGGCGACAAGCGGCGGCTGGTCGAGATGGCGGCGGAGAACGCCTCCCATGCGATGGAGCAGGTGCGCGCGGAACTGCGCGCAAAACTCAACAGCAGCGAACGCGCTCTCAAAGAGCTTCAGGAGGCGCTTGGACTGGAGACCCTGCCCAATCGTATCGAATGCTATGACATCTCCAACTTCCAGGGCGATCACTTTGTCGGCTCGATGGTCGTCTGCGAACAGGGCCAGATGAACAAGAGCGAATATCGCCGGTTCAAGATTCGCTTTCATGAGAACCGCCCCGACGACTTCGCCATGATTCGCGAGGTGCTGACACGTCGGCTCAACGAGGGGAAACAGGGCAATCCCAAATTTCACCGGATGCCCGATCTGATTATTGTAGATGGCGGCAAGGGACAGGTCTCTTCCGCGCTGGCGGCGATGGAGACGACCGGCGTCAAGCTGCCGCTCTGCGGTCTGGCGAAGCGTTTTGAACTGCTGATTCTGCCCAATGAACCCGACCCGGTCGCCCTGCCCCGCACTTCGCAGGCGCTCTATATGGTGCAGCGTATCCGGGATGAAGCGCACCGCTTCGCCAACGCCTATCGCGTAATCGTACAGGGACGCAAACAGACTCACAGCGCCCTCGACAGCGTTCCCGGCATCGGTCCCAAACGCCGCAAAGCCCTCATCAAGCACTTCGGATCGCTGGAGAAGATACGTTGCGCCTCTCTGGAGGAACTAGCTGCCGCTCCCGGCATGAACCGTACCGTCGCGCAGGCGATCCTCGCCTATTTTCAGAGTTCTGAAAGCGGCTCCTAGTTCTCCTTCAAGGTAGAAGGGTTGTATCGCCTGGCTGTCCTGTTGAGCGCAGCGAGACATCTTAAGATTCTTCGCTTCGCTCAGAATGTCAACCGGGTTGCGCTTCGCTCAGAATGACAGCCATCCCAACTTATCTTGACGACGTACCAGGCAGGTCGCACAGTTTATTTTTATCAATCTCTCTCTGAGGCTAAAGATTTTATTTATGTGACAACCGAGAGGGTGGAACAATACACTGATCTATCTGTTCTCGCCTTTGGGAGTCTTAAAAATGAAATTCAAACTACGTTCTCAGAGACAGCGCGGCAGCGTTCTGGTCACGACGCTGTTTATCATTGTCGTCACCTCCATCCTTCTGGTCGGAGTGGGCGTCTTCGTCTCCTCGCACCATACCCGCGTCCAGACCGACAGTTCCTACGCGCACGCCCTTGATCTGGCGGAAGCCGGTCTGAACTACCAGATGCGAAAACTCAGCATCGGAACGGACTACTCCAACTCGACGGTAAATCTGGGCGGCGGCACGATCACGGCGCAGTGTCTGGTGCGCGGAACCAATACCGCCTGGACGCCCGCCGACGGTTACACGCTGGAAGTGCTCTCCACCGCCAGTATCAACAACGTTACTCGCTCTGTACGCGCCTCCATCAAAGGCTTTCCCTTCCAGGGGCGCTACGCCATCTACACGCTGGACAGCGTCAGCGTCTGGAACGGCTCCGCCATCTCGATTGTGGGAGACATCGGCAGTAACGGAAAGTACGACTTCTCCGGTCACCCCGGCGTATCGGGAAACGTCTACTTCAACGGACCGAATGCGGGCTGGTACAACAACGTGGACCCGGGCGGCTATACGGTGGCGCGCAACGGGCGTCCCGCCGAGTATAAAACAGTGGATCAGATCGCGCTGGAGATGTTTCCCAACTCTGGCTCGACCGCCCCGGGCGGGATGGAATATCTGGCTCTGAACAACAGTAATGCAAACGCCGTGCCGCCCATCGTTAATAACTCCATCACCGATTCCGTCACCTTGAAGGGACCGGGCAACTACTACCTGACCAACATCAACCTGTCCGGTAACAAGAAGATCACGCTGGACAACACCAACGGACCGATCAATATCTGGATCGGACCGAGCGGCGGCTCAGGGACCTGCCGATTCCGGGGCGGCACCGCTGCCATCCCGATCTCTACCGATCCAACCAAAACATGCAGCATCTATGTTGCCACGCAGAGCGGCATAGATCTGGCCGGCAACGAGCGCATTGACGGGCTGATCTACGCCTATAACAAGACACCCCAGGGCGTCGCCTATGGATATGTTCTCAACAGCGGCAACCCGATCATCAACGGACAGATACTCGCCAACGAGGTGGACATCAACGGCAACATCACCGTCAACTACATTCGCGATATCGTCAAGCCGGGTGGAGCCAGCTACTTCGGCTTCGACAACTCCTGGACGGAGGTCAATCCGCGTTAGGCGGATTGACCTCTCCTCGAAACGAAGAGCAGGCAGGAAACCTCTCTCCCCGATGAGAAGTATCTCTTTGCGTTTCCCTCATGTTTCCCGTAAGGAGATTCTCTTCTCATGCCGGAACCCGTCATCCAGGTGCGTGTCGCCAACTTCCGCAGTCTGATCTTCTGGGCGCTGGGCATCTTTCTGCTGGTGCGTTTCATTGATACCATCGCCGTCACGCTGATCCCCTTCATTCTGGTGCTCTTCTTCACCATGGTTCTCGATCCGCCCATCCGCAGACTGGAGCGGCGCGGACTGTCTCGCAGCGCTTCTGTGCTGCTGCTGGTGCTGTTCATCGTCTTTGCCGCCTATCTGGTGATCTCCTACGCCATCCCCCCCATCCTCAATCAGGCGAACGATCTGGCGACCAAGTTTCCCGACTATACGCAGCGATTGGAGATGCGGTTTGAGGAACTGACGGCGCGGTATCCGCATCTGCGCGAGCAGATTGAGCGCGCCGATATTCAGAAGAGCCTTTCGGACGCGGTCAGCGGCCTGGGACGCAGTCTCCTGCCGCAGATAGGGCGTTTCTCGCTCTCCTTCCTGACAGGCGTGCTGAGCCTTCTGCTGGTGCTGATCCTGACACTCTACACCGTCGCCAATCCCAAGCCGCTGGTGCGCGGATTTGTCCATGCCTTTCCACCGCAGCATCGGCGCACGGTGCTGCGGGTGCTGTTCCGGGTGTCGGAACAGCTTCAGCTATGGGTGCGGGCGACCTTCTTGCTGATGCTCTCCATCGGCATTCCCTCCACCATCTTCCTCTGGATAATCGGCATAAAATCGCCGCTGCTGTTCGGAACGCTGGCGGGGCTGGGAGAGGGCATTCCCACCATCGGTCCTATTCTTACCGCGATTCCGCCGATCCTGGTGGCTTTTGCAGACGAGCCGATCAAAGCGCTCTGGGTCCTGCTCTTTTTCATCGTTCTGCAGCAGGTCGAGAATAACTTTCTGGTTCCGCGCATCATGTCATCCGCGCTCAAGCTGCACTTCTTTTCGGTGATGTTCTCGGTCGTGGTGATGGGGTCGCTGCTAGGACCCATCGGCATTCTGCTGGCGACTCCCACCTGCGCCTTTGTGAAGGTGCTGTACGAGGAGATATATCTGCCGCAGATAGGGCAGAAAAGCAGGAGAGAGCGACGGAAGGCTGACACGGAAAAGCGGGAAGAAGCGGTGGAAGCTGCCCCGTCTTCGTAACTACGCGATCAACTGAAGAGCCCGAGGAGCCAGTCTTTCAGCTTCACCAGCAGGTGACCGAAGAAGACGACGATCCCGATTAAGGTCAGGCTGGTAAAGGAGCCGGTGGAGACGAACAGATAGTCGCGATTGATGAAGCCAATGCCGATAACCGCCATCGCCAGACCGGGAAGCGTGTTCATAAAGGGGAGCGGCAGAAACAGGATGATGCCGATTCCGATAATAATCAGGGCAACGCTGCGCAGCACCGCTTTTCGCTCTGCAAAGAGCCATCGGGGACGGGACATCCGCTCCACGCGCTGCATAAACCGCACGCCCCGCTTTTGCAGCAGGTTCAGCGCCTTCGGAGAGAGACGATAGTTACGAACGCGACCGGGCAGCCAGGGTTCATGCATGCCCATCAACATCTGTATTCCGAGCAGCGCATACAGCGCGCCCGTAATGGCGGAAGCGCCGGGCGGCAGCACCGGTATCATCGTTGGGAGCGCCAGCAGAATCAGAAACAGCCCGAATCCGCGCTCTTCCACACGATCGGCAATCTCGCCGACCGTGACAAAGCTGTCCTGATTGGTGTCCAGAGCGGCGCTTAAGATGGAGGAGAGGGTTTCAACCGGCGGGTCTTCGGCGTTGTCTGCATTCGTTGGCGGCACGTCCGCTTTTTCAATCATCGTTGATGGTTCTCAATTCACCGGAATCCTGATATACCACAATACGTCCCCGGATCGCGATCGTTCCCTGCAAAGACGAATATCGGCGCAATTCTATTTCGGCACATACAGGAGAGAACGCAAGAGTCTCTCGAAAATACAACCAATCTCTACCTTTTGCCTCCCCTTTTCTCTCTGGAGATAGACAGATGCGTTCAATCCTCGGTTTCATTATTCTATCCGCGCTGATGATTGGCGCAAGAACCGCCGGTACGGCGCAGACGCTTCGCTGGTCGGATATTCGCCCGGAGCCGGTTCAGATCGCCGCAAACCTGCTACCTGATCCCGGCTTTGAACGGACGACTGCGGAGAACCTGCCGGAAGGCTGGATATGGGATCGGCGCAACACCGACGCCTCCTGCACGCTGGACACCCGCCAGACGCGCAGCGGACGCCACGCCTTGAAACTCACCAACGGCACGCCCTTCGGCGCGCACATCTACGGAATGCTCTGGCGGACCGAAGCCATCCGTCTGACCCCCGGAAAGCCCTATACCCTGAGCGCATGGACACGCTCTCTCAAACCGGGAACCGCCTGGATCGGAGGCGGAAGCGGCTGGCAGTACCGGCTGGGACTGCCCCCGACGCGGGGAGAGTGGCGGCGCGTCTGGCTGACCTTCACCCCCTCGGAAGCGGATCGCGATTTCATCATCCGAATTGTGACGGAGAGTCCCAATGAAGGCGTCTGGCTCGATGATGTGAAGCTGGAAGAGGGCGCAGAGCCGACTCCCGTTGCGCCGTCCTCCAACGAGCCGCAGAGGCTTCAGCTATCCGCCATGCAGACAGAGAGCGAAATCGAGGGAGACGGCGCATTCGATCTCTCCTTCACTCTCTTCACGCCGCGCCCGCTCAACGAACAGGCTCAGATCGTCCTCACTCCCGGAAATACGCAAAAGCGCGTTGCATTGCGTATTCAGGCAGGAGCATGGCGCATTCGCGTGACGGGCAGCGCGGCAGGGATGAACGACTCGCCGAAACAAGCCCGGCTGATCCTGATCGATTCATCGGGAGAGAGGATTGCCCTGGCGGAGACGCGCCTGCGCTTCTACTCCGCGTCGAATGCACGCGCGCGCCTGCAGACGCTGCGCCGTCGCCTTCCCGCGTTCCGGGCGAAGATTGCCCGCCTCCAGCCCCCTCGCAACGATCCCTCCTATCCGATGGTCACCTTCACCGTTCTGGAAAACTTCGTCGGCTTTGTGGAGGAGGATATTCAGCGCAAAGAGGTGCGCCGCGCCCTGATGCAGCTTGGCGACCTGGAGACGATGGCGGTAAAACTCGAACGGGAGCTTCCCCGCGCCGTAAAAGGCGCGCTGCGCTACCCGTTTGTCCCCCGCAAGATCGGCAGCCAGCGATCCACCCTTACCGAAGGGATGTTCTATGCCCCGACAGCGATCCCTAATCGCCCATCCGTCGTCTGGCGTCCCGTCTTCTTCAACGGATATGGACACTTTACCCGGATTCGCGCCGATATGGAGAGATTTCCCCGATACGGCGTGAATATCGCGCAGGTCGAGTTCGGGCCCAATTCGGTCTTTCCAAAAGAGGGCGAGGTCAGCGACGCGCCGGTCAAAGAGCTTCTTGCGCTGCTGGATCGCGCCGAGAAAGCTGGAGTCGCGGTCAATTTGCTCATCAGCCCGCACTATCTGCCCGACTGGATGAGAGAGAAGTATTCCTCTCTTCGCAAGCGGCGGGGCGGTTTCATTCAGTACAGCCTCTACGCGCCGGAAGGCAAGGAGCTTCTGAAGCGATTTATCGCGCTCAGCATCCCTCCCATCAAAGATCATCCCGCGCTGCATAGCATCTGCCTCTCCAATGAGCCGATCAATGTGGAGGAGCCGGGAGAACACTCCCGTGCCGACTGGCTGGAATGGCTGAAGCAGCAGCACTCCACAATAGAGAATCTGAACCGGCGCTGGGGCGCAAACTATGCTCGCTTTGAGGATGTGCCTCTGCCCGATCCGTTCGATCCGGCGCGCTATGCTCGCACACCCATCTGGACGGACTATATTCGCTTCAATCAGGAGTGGTTTTCCGGGTGGCACGCGATGCTTGCCTCCGCGATTCGGGAGGTTGCGCCAGACCTGCCGATCCACGCCAAAGCGATGACATGGACACTGCTCAACGACGGCGATGTGATCTACGGCGTAGATGCCTACCTGTTCAGCCGGTTCTCCGACATCCATGGCAACGACAGCATCAACTTCTATGCGCATGGCGCGGGAGAGTTCGCGCAGTCCTGGCAGATGAACGCGATGGGACATGACCTGCAGCGATCTGCCCGAAACGCGCCGGTCTTCAACTCGGAAAACCATCTTATTCTAGATCGTGAAACGCGCTACATCCCGGCAGAACATATCCGCGCTACTCTCTGGCAGGCAGCCATACATGGTCAGTCCGCCACCACCATCTGGGTCTGGGAGAGATCGTTCGACCCGAAATCGGACTTTGCGGGCAGTATCATGCATCGCCCCGCCTGCGCGGAAGCGGTCGGCATCGTCAATCACGACCTGAACCGCGCCGCCTGGGAAGTGACCGCCATTCAACGGGCCGCCCCGCAGGTTCTCCTGCTCCAGAGCACCTCCGCGCTGATCCGCGACGGGGGAAGCCATACGGACTGCAGAGATAAACTCTATAGCGCGCTGGCGTTTCTGGGCATAAAAACCGGCTTTATCACCGAGCGGCAACTGGAGGACGGGATCCTTCCGAACACATCGGCGCTGTTTATCCCCAACATCGTTCACCTCTCCGAAAAAGCGATGAAACGATTAAAGGAGTACAGAGGCAGGCTGGTGTTTGTGGGAGAGGGTGACATCCTGTCGCGAGATGAGTATGGCGCTCCTCATCCGCAGCGGCTTACAGGCGACTTGCTGACATATCGCTACGGAAAAACTACCTGGCAGGATCTCTGGAAGGCGCTCCCACAGGCGTTGACGCGCTGGGAGATTCGCCCGGCGGTAGAACTGCTGGATAAGACTGGAAATCCGGTCTGGGGGGTCACCTATCGCAGCGGAACGCTTCCCTTCTCCGAATCCTACACCGGTCGCGAAGTGCCGCGAGGAACCGTCGTGAACCTGTGCAATGTGCGCCATCAACCGGTCGCCTTTCGCCTGATGCGAGACGGCAAGCCGGTTCCGGCGGTGGATGTTCTGACCGGAGAGAGAGTGACCGGAACCATAACACTCCAGTCGCTGGAGGTGAAACTGATCCGTCTGTTGGATCGGCGTTGAGCAGGAGTTCCCCGGTTCCGGGTACACTGAGCAAAAGGAACTACCGGCAGGCATCTGTACGTACCCTAACGCAGGAGGCAGAGAGGCTTCGTGAGCGCGCGTCAAAGAGGGGTCTGGATCGCGCTATCCGCCGCGCTGGCAATCAGTATCTACTTTGCCGCGCGTCCGCCGTTATCCGGAGTTCCGATGTTTCCGGCGCTCTGCCTGCCTACCACAGCGAACGAGGAGTTTCGTCAGGAGCAGTTGCGGGGAAAAGTGACCCTGCTGGTCTTCTGGACAACCTGGTGCACGCCCTGCCGTCACGAGATGCCGGGAATCCAGTCGCTCTATGCCCGGTATCGTCGCAGCGGGCTGCAGGTGGTTGGCATCTCTCTGGGAGAAGGATGCGAGGCGCCAATGGATTTCCGGCGTTACTATGCTCTTACGTTTCCCGTTGCCTGTACCGACCGGAAGCAGGCGCAGGAGATGTGCCGCAGCCTGCGGATCAACGCCATACCGTTTATTGCCATCACGGATCGTCAGGGCATGGTGCGTTATCGTAAGGTTGGATTCTCGGAGAAAGACGCTTTCGAACGCGAGCGGATGGTGAAAAGGCTCCTCGCCGAACGTTGAGGGCGAGAAAGGGAGATCATTGTCACGTTTAAAAGTCTGGCTTATTCTTCTGGTGATCGTGATCGGTCTGTGGGGTTTCCTGGAGGCAAGGTCGCGTTCCAGCGGCACTGCCCTCGGACAGTCTGCCCCGGAGATCGTCATTCGGACTCCCGACGGCAAGGATCGGAAGCTGTCGGAGTTCAAAGGCAAAGTGGTTCTGGTAGACTTCTGGGCGACCTGGTGCGGTCCCTGCAAAATGTCTATGCCGGAGATTCATCGCGTCTATGAGAAGTACCGCGAGCAGGGCTTTGAGGTGTTTGGAGTCGCGCTGGAGCAGGACCGCGGCGAGACTCTGCGCGCCTTCGTTCAGGAAGGCAGTATCCCCTATGTTACCGGAATACCCCACACCAGGGAGAGCGTGGAGAACTACGGAGCATTTTCTGTCCCCTACATGGTGCTGGTAGACCGGCAGGGAAAGATACGATGGGTGCATCCCGGCTACAGTCCGGCGTTCGGAGAAAAGCTGGAGGAGGAGGTCACCCGACTGCTCAGGGAGCAGGGATAGCTAGAAGCCGCTCCGTCTCCGCCGCCAGAGCGCGGACGTTGGGATTATCAGGCGCGATCTGCAGCGCGCGGCGCAGGAGAGGAACCGACTCTTCTGCGCCGCCGTTTCGATTATTCAGGCTCGCCAGTTCCAGCAGAGCATTGAGATCGGGGGGATCGGACAGCGCGCGGGAAGCGAGCGCGCTGCGCCGTTCAATCCGGGCATCTACCTCTTTGAACCGGGCGAACCACTGCCCCGCCTCCTTCCGGCGATTCTGTGCGCGGGCGCACATCGCCAGCGTATAGGCGGTCTACGCGCGCCTTCGCTCCACCTCTCACATGTTCTCCAACTGCAGCAGCGCGCGCCTCTCCTGAAACAACGTCTCCCAGGCGGTCTTCAGGTAGGTCTCCGCCTCCGCATAGCGTCCCTGCCGTTTCATCACCTTTCCCAGTTCGATCAGCGGAATCGGCATTCCGGGGGCAAGCTGCGCAGCGCGTTTCAGATGCGTGCCTGCTTCGTCGAGTGCGTCGGGGCGGTCGGAGAGCGCGCTCAGGTAGGTTCCCAGATAGACCCGCGCTTTGGGATTGTCGGGAGCAAGCTGCACCGCGCGGCGCGCCAGTTCTTCGGTGCGCGTCTGATCGCCCGCATCCTTTCGCGTCTGGATCAGCGCCATCAGAATCTCTACGTCATCGGGAGCGCGGCGGCTTGCCTGCTCGAACGCCTTCGCCGCCTCCCGGAACTGTCGCAACGCCCAGTGATGGCGTCCACGCGCTGCATAGGGTTCCGGATCGGCCGGATCGAGTTTCGCAGCGCGATCCCAGGCGGCTTTTGCGGCGGCGATATTGCCGCTGCTTAACGCGGTCTGCGCCTCTGCGCAGGCGGCGCGAGAGGCGTTGCGGTCGCCGGCAGGCGCGCCGGTTCTGGAGTCGCAACCCGCCAGAAAGAGCGTGATCGCTGTCAACAGGCACAGCGCGTATCGCTCAACGTATCCGCGCATCGCGTGCCGCCCCCTTCCCCTCCGTGATAATCAGAAAGGCGTTGGTCAGAATAGGTTTTCCCTCTATAAGACGGATGGTCTCTGTCGCGCCGCCGGGCCAGCGAATCTCGATGGAATCCACCTTCTCCGTCGTTCCCAGTCCGAAATGCAGGCGCGGATCGCTGGAGGCGCAGTAGCTGTGGGAGGCGCGGCATACCGCCGTCTGAGTCCTGCCTCCCGCCGTCACCCGCACCCGCGCCCCGAAACCGTCCCGATTAGACTTTTCGCCGACCAGCCGCAGGGTCAGAAAACGATGGGTGTCGGGCGAGGCGTTCAGAAGCAGTTCGGCGGGGCGATCCAGATTACAGGCGAGAAAGTCGAGTTTCCCGTCATTGTTTACATCGCCGACCGCCAGTCCCCGCGTAACGGTGGACCGAGTCGCGTCCCCTGCCTGCATGGAGATATCCTCAAAGGTTCCATTGCCGCGATTGCGATAGACGCCTTTGGGCTGCTCGTAGCGGACTCCTATATTCATCTGCTCGATGTCGGGATTCACATGCCCGTTCCCCACGAATAGGTCCTGCCATCCGTCGCGATCCAGATCACAAAACGCCACGCCCCAGGCAAGCAGATGATAGGTGGGAGCCGCCAGCCCTGCCGCCCGCGTGCTGTGGGTGAAGAGGCTGCTGCCCTCGCTGCGAAACAGGGAGTTGGTCTGACCGGAGAAGTTAGTTACATAGAGGTCTTCGCGCCCGTCGCCGTTGTAGTCTCCGACGGCGATCCCCATGCCGGAATTCGCCTCGCCATCCTCGCCGTAGGCGGCTCCCGCTTCTACGCCCATCTCTTCAAACCTTCCTCCCCGATTATGGAACAGAAGGTTGGGGTTGAGGTCGTTGGCGACATAGATATCCAGCCGTCCATCCTGATCGTAATCGAGCCAGACCGCGCCCAGTCCGCGCCCGCGCTTCGCCTGTATACCCGTCTGGACGCTCACATCCTGGAACCTGCCGTTGCCCAGGTTTCGATAGAGTCGCCCCACATCCGGCTCATACTGTGTCGGCGTGCAGTAGGCGCGCTGTCCGGCGCGATTGACACAGACATGATCGGTCTGTGGAGTCCAGAGAACGTAGTGGCATACATACAGATCGAGCCAGCCGTCGTTATCGTAGTCGCCCCATGCGGCAGAGGTCGCCCAGCGCGGTCCACGGTCGGCATCGCCGACGCCCGCTTCAGCGGTCACATCCAGAAACCGGCGGCTGCCCGCCGATGCGCCCGGAACGCTCTTCAACAGACGATTGCCTCCATACGCCGTTAAATAGAGATCGGGATAGCCGTCGTTATTGTAGTCTGCGGCAGCGACTCCCTGAAGATAGCCGAAATCGCGCTCCAGCCCCGCCTCCGCCGAAACATCGCGGAACCGCACCTCGCCGCCTTCGGTCTCATTACGATAGAGCTTGCAGGTCGGGCGCGGAACGGAGGGCGTCGCGCCGGGAATGGGACCAGACTGCGCCAGAAGCGCATCCAGCCGTCCATCCTGGTCATAGTCCATCAGGGCGCAGCCGCCGGGAGTCGTCTCGATAAACTTGAACTGTCCGGTCAGTCCGGCGTCATGCTTGAAATCTATTCCCGCTCCGGCGGCGATATTGCGGAAGAGACCGGGAGCGACAGAAGCGGATGTCGGCGGCATGACTGGCGGTTTCGGATTCGGAGCGTTCCGACAGCCCGAAAAGCCGATCAGAGAGAGGGCGATGCCCCCTGACAGGAGAGGATGAAAGAGGGTTCTTGCGCGCATAATTCAGTATATCATGCCGCGCAAGAGTCGAAAAGAAAAAACGGGATGCCGTCGGCAAGTCTTCTAACGATCCGCCAGCCTGCGCCCCCTTCTCCAGGCGCACACAGGCGCATGCGCTGCAGACCACATCCTCCGACGACATCCCGGTACGCCAGCCGTTAAGCCAGGATATCCAGACGCCGACCGGTGCCTTCAGGCGCGGGAGTCGAAGGTTTCGTCCCGGCATTCGCACCCGCCAGCCGAACGCGGATCTGGTTGAGACGCTCGCTCAACTGCGAATCCAGTTCCTGAGCTAACTGCTGTTCACGCGCGACAGAAGGCGCAGGCGGCTTAGTCTCCTCGCCCGCGCGTACGATCCTCAGTCCCACCGGGGGACCGGAAGCGATTGGATCAATGCCGGCCATATCTCCTCCTCCGCGATAGGTTCGTCCACCCGTAAGCGAACGCAGGCAACCCGGATCGGCGCTGCCCCTGCGGCATCATGTTCGGGATTAGCGCTGGCCGACGCGCCCGGACGTATTCTGTCGCACTACGCCCGGATATCGAGAAAGGAACTGACGGCAGGCATCATCGGCTGCAGCAGTCCCTCACGAATGCGCTGTATTTGTCCAACCCGGTTGATCTGCGCCTGAAGTCGGGCGCGCTCAACCCGGTCGTTTGCGAGCTGCTCCATCAGGCGTCGTGTCTCTGCCCCGGCGCTCGCGCGAACTGATGACATGGACACACCTCTCCCGATGATACAGTGTTACATCTGATTCTGCCCGGTTTGGCGCTCAACCTGATCGGTAAATCTACGAGACTTGCGTTTATGCGCGCCGACTTCTCCTTCAAGGTAGCAGGGTTGCATTGCCTGGCTGTCCTGTCGAGCGCAGCGAGACATCTTAAGATTCTTCGCTTCGCTCAGAATGTCATCCATCCCAACTATCTTGAAGATGTACTGCGTTGCCGTTCTAGATGAAGCGCGTGGAGAGATGGTATAGAAGTAGAAATACTCATTGACCCTTATCCAAACTAACTGTATAATCATTGCATCCCATTTCTAACGAACCATCACTTTCTAATACGCTGGATCAGGGGGCGACCGTATGAAGCCTTCATCTCGATATCTGCCGATGGCGCTGTCCTGCATGACGGGACTGCTGCTTCTGGCGCCGGTCGTGCTGGCGCGCTCGCAGAACCGACCGCCTTCCACGAACGCGAAGACCGCGCCGAAACCGATCTCACGCCAGGAGATCATCACCTCGCACTCCATGCCAGCAAAGAGCGTCGTCCGACCGCAGACCGCCGCGCCCGCACCCCCGAAACCGCCTGCAGGAAAAATAAGCCTGCGCGTGGAGCCGTCCGAGATCCCGCTGTATGGATCGCGCGCAGAAGGGCGAATTGTGGCGACGGCCGCGCATCCTGACGGGGTCACCGAGGATGTCAGCGCGCAGGCGTCGCTGCAGAGCGACAACCCGAAGATCGCGCGGATCGGATCAGACCGGGTACTGCGCCCGGTCGCCGACGGCGAGACCACGCTGACCGTCGCCTATCAGGGACAGACGGCAAAGGTGAAAGTCCGGGTCAAAGACGCCGGAAAACAGATTCCGATGAACTTCGCGCGCGAGATAGTCCCGGCGCTGACGATCAACGGCTGCAATCAGGGGATGTGTCACGGCTCGCAGTACGGGAAAGGCGGCTTCAAACTGTCTCTGCTTGGCGATGATCCCGCCTTCGACTACAACCAGATTATCAAGCAGGCGCGCGGTCGCCGCGTTCAGATGACGGAACCGGCGCGCAGCCTGCTGCTGCTCAAGCCCAGCCTCGGCGTTCCTCATGTCGGAGGCTTGCGGCTCAAGACGGACTCGCTGGACTACAAGAATCTCCTTGCCTGGATTCAAGACGGCTCCCCCGCTCCCGGACCGGATGATGCGCAGGTTACGCGCATCGAAGTTCTGCCGAACCAGCGCATTCTGTCTCCCGGCAAATCTCAGACTCTCGTGGTGCGCGCGCACTATTCGGACGGAAAAATCTATGACGTGACTCGCTGGGCGCGTTTTACCACGCTCAACGACTCTATCGCCTCTGTCTCTCCGAAAGGACTGGTCAAAGCGCTGCGCAAGGGCGAGACCAGCATCATGGTGCGCTACAGCGGTCAGGCAACCGTAGCGAGAATGGCGGTTCCCTACGCACAGATAGCCAGATACCCTAAACTTCCCGAGAACAACTTCGTAGATACCCACATTGTACGCAAATGGAAGAATCTCGGGCTGCTCCCCTCGGAACTGAGCGATGACGCCTCGTTTATGCGGAGAGTCTATCTCGATGTGATCGGAACGCCGCCGACCCCGGAGGAGGTGAAGGCGTTCCTGGCGGATTCATCGCCGGACAAACGCGCAAAGCTGATTGACCGCGCGCTGGATCGTCCCGAATATGCCGACTACTGGTCGCTGAAGTGGGGCGATCTGCTGCGCAGCAATCGAGCCACCCTCGGCAGCAAAGGCATGTGGAGCCTGACCAACTGGATCCGCGCGCAGCTTCGCGAGAACCGCCCGGCCGATCAGTTCGTATACGATCTCATCACCGCGCAGGGCAGCACCTTCACCAACGGTCCTGCCAACTACTACCGGGTCGCCAGCAATCCGCCCGATCTGGCGGAGACCACTTCGCAGGTCTTTCTGGGCGTGCGCCTGCAGTGCGCCAAATGTCACAACCACCCCTTCGAAAAGTGGACGATGTCCGACTACTATCGGTTCGCCGCCTTCTTTGCCCGGGTGGGACAGAAGGGAAGTCAGGAGTTCGGCGTCTTCGGCGGGGAGAACGTCGTGCGGCTGAATAACGGCGGTGAGGTCTATCATCCCAAAAACGGCGCGCAGATGAAGCCGACTCCGCTTGGAGGCTACCCCGAACGCATGAAGCAGCGGGGCGCGCAGACCGCGCAGCTTACCGACCCGGAGCCGGACGCAGGCGGAGACCGACGCGCTCTGCTGGCGGACTGGATCACGAAAGAGAACACCCTCTTTGCCCGCAATATCGTTAACCGCTACTGGGGCTACCTGATGGGGCGCGGACTGGTCGAACCGATTGATGACCAGCGCATCACCAATCCCCCGACCAACCCGGAACTGCTGGACGCGCTGGCGAAGGACTTCATGGCGAACGGCTACGACATCAAGCGACTGATTCGCACCATCTGCAACTCGCGGGTCTATCAACTCAGTTCGCAGCCAACGTCCGCCAACAAAGCGGATACCGTCTTTTATACGCACCACCCGATTAAACGCCTGCCCGCCGAGGTGCTGTTCGATCTGGTGAATATCGCCACCGGAACGCAGGAGAAGTTCGACGGTCTTCCGCTGGGCTATCGCGCTATACAACTGCCCGACCCGCAGATCAACTCCTACTTCCTGGATACCTTCGGGCGCGCTCCGCGCGTCATCGCCTGCGAGTGCGAACGTCCCGCCGAACCGAACATGACTCAAGCGCTTCATCTGATGATGGGCGAGATGGTCAATCGAAAAGTCCAGAGCGATAACGCCGTCGTCGCGAAGATGATCCAGGAGAAGAAGCCCGATAAAGAGATCATCGAGCGGCTCTACCTGCTGGCGCTGGCGCGAACGCCGCGCAGCGAGGAGATGGAGAGCGCACAGAGAATCGTTAAGGATTTTCAGGAGCGTCCGGCCAGGCTGCCCGCGCAGCCCAACGGGGTGATTCCACAGGTCGCCGTACAGAAGAAGCCTGAGCTCAAAGACCGTGACCGCCGAGCGGCTTTAGAGGACATCCTGTGGGCGCTGTTGAACAGCAAGGAGTTTGTGTTCAATCGCTGAACTGTTTTATAGCGAGTGGGGAGCGCCCTCCTGCCGTCTTCGCGCCGACAGGTAGTCAACAGGAACTCCCATTGGGAGCGGTAACATTTCTGGCGAGGTCTTTATAAGCTACTCCCGGAAAGATCTGGAGCGCGTGCAGCCGTTCGTGGACCGCCTGGAAGCGGCTGGCGTCTCCGTCTGGATGGATCAGGGGAGCATTGACGCCGCGCAGCAGTGGCGCGAGATGATCGTCAAGGCGATAGTGGACTGCAAGGTGCTGATCCTGATGGCTTCGCGCAACTCGGTTCAGTCGGTGCATGTCAATCGCGAGGTTGCCATCGCCTCGGATCGCAACAAGCATATCATTCCGCTCTATCTGGAGCCGGTCGCGCTGCCCGCGGCGATGGAGTACCATATTGCGGGCTTGCAGCATATTTCACTGTCACCGGAGGAGGGCGAAAAGCCCTACTATAAAGTTCTGCGTTCCCTGTCCGGTTTTGGCGTGCGCGTGAAGTCTCTGGAGACGGGAGTCTCTGGAGGCTCGGAGCAGTTTGTCAATCCCTATAACTTTGCCACCGCTGCGAAGGACGAGATGTTCAAGGGGCGCGAACGCGAGATTGTTCAGCTTCTGGATGCCATCGAGAGCGGGACACATACCTGCGTTCTGGGTCTCCAGCGAATCGGGAAGACCTCACTGGTGCTGGAGGCGCTTCAGGATCGGATCGAGCAGCGCGAAAGCCTGCGGGATCGCCTCCTTTTTGCCAGTCTGGACATCCAGCAGCTTGGCAGCGATGACGTAACCTACAAGGAGCTGTTCCAGAGCATCATCCGGGCGATCTCCAGCAAGATTCCGTCGGCGGCGGGTCTGCACAGCATCGAAGCGGCGACGGAAGCGTTTCTCTCGGACGCGCAGCGTTACCAGAAAGGGCGCAAAGCCGATCTACTTGCCGACTGTACGCGCCTGTTGGAGAGGATCGCGCAGTCTACGCCGCGCAAGATCGTGCTGTTCATGGATGAGTTCTCGGAACTGTGCCGGGTGATCGAGCGCAACGAGGGACTTTCGGCGAAAAACCCGACGCGCAACGCAAAGCTGCACCCATTCGAGATGCTCGTGGATGTGGCGCTGATGCGCTGGTTCAGCGCGCTGCTAAAGAATCAGGCGCTGCGCGATAAGCTGATCTTCATCTTCGCCATTCGTCCATTTGTGGTAGAATACGACAGCCAGCATGAACTCAACGTTTTAAAGTTGACCGCGCCGGTCTGTCTCTACTATCTGGACGAGGAGGCGGCGAAGGCTCTGATCACCGAGCCGCTTCGGGGTTATGTGAGTTATGAAGAGGGAGCGGTAGACTACCTCTATCGCGTGACCTCCGGGCATCCCTATCTGATCCAGTTTATACTCAAAGATATCGTCAACCGGATCAAACAGGAGAAGCGCAACAAAATTTTTATCCGCGATATTCAGGACGTAGAGGAGCGGATGATCTCCGAGGGACCGGCTTACGAGGCGCAGTTCGAGGTGCTGGATTCGGACTACAGCGTGGACGAGGTGATGAGCGTGAAGCGGCGTAATCTGGGGCGCGGCGCGCTTTCGCTGGTCGCCAAACTGGGGGATGAGGCGCGGGAAGGCTGGGTCGAGGAAGATGAGGTGATGCGCTCCCTGACCGCGCGGGGCGTTAGCAAAGAGGACGTGGTGGGAATTCTCGCTCAGTTGAAGAGCGCGAAGATACTGGAAGACAGGGTGATCGAGGGGAGGCTTTCGTTTCGGGTCAGCATTCCCCTGTTACGCAAACGTTATGTACGCCAGAATATGTATCTGAAGTATTTTAAGTAGCCTTCGGGCATGTGACGCGCAATCGAGGAACCAACGTATGTTCGACATTGAACTGGGAAAGCATGTAGACTGTGATGGCGTTACCCGACGCGATTTTCTGAAGGTCGGCGGACTGGCGGCGCTGGGTTTGATGCTGCCCGACTTTCTCCGTGTTGCCCATGCCTCCACCAACAAACGGGATGTCTCCGTGATTCTGCTCTGGATGGGAGGGGGACCGAGCCACATTGACACCTTCGATCCCAAACCCGACGCGCCGCAGGAGATCCGCGGAGAGTTCAAAGCCATTCCGACGAAGGTCTCCGGCATCCAGATCAGCGACAAACTGCCTCTGCTGGCGCAGCAGATGGACAAGTTCTCCATTATGCGCTCGGTCACCTCGCCGGACAACACCCATGAGACGGCTACCCACTACCTGCTGACCGGCTACCCCTTCAACCCGGCGATCCCCTACCCGGCTTACGGCTCGGTGCTGGCGCGGGAGAAGGGTTCGATTAACGGTCTGCCTCCCTATGTGCTGATGCATGGACTGCCCTTCGGACATGGCGGCGGGGGCTATATGGGGGCGGTCTACAACCCGTTCCAGATTAACGGGGACCCGAACAATCCGCACTTCAGCGTGCAGGATGTCTCCCCGCCAAACGGCGTCAACATGGAGCGCATTCAGCGTCGGCGCGCCATCCTGCAGGAACTGGACACCTTCCAGCGACAGGTCGAGACCCAGCAGCGCGCTGTCCAGACGATGGATCAGTTCTATGAGCAGGCATATAACCTGATCACGTCGCCGGTGGCAAAAAAGGCTTTCGATCTCAAGCAGGAGCCGGACAAGGTGCGCGATCTGTACGGACGCAACCACTTCGGGCAGTCGTGCCTGCTGGCGCGGCGGCTTGTGGAGGCAGGAGTGCGTTTTATCACCATCCACTACGGCGGATGGGACACGCATGAGAACAACTTTGGCTCGCTCAAGAATCACCTGCTGCCGACGCTGGACAGAGGCTATGCGGGACTGCTTCAAGACCTGAAAGAGCGCGGGCTGCTGGACACCACGCTGGTCGTCTGGATGGGCGAGTTCGGGCGAACCCCGAAGGTGAACTCCTCCGCCGGGCGCGACCACTGGGCGCAGGCGATGAGCGTGGGAATCGGCGGCGGCGGCGTGAAGACCGGCATGGCGATCGGAACCACCAACGAGCGCGCCGAGGCGCCGAAAGACCGCCCGATTCGCATAGAGGATATTGCCGCCACCATCTACCGCGCGCTCGGTATAGACGCCGAGAAGGAGTACCTGACTCCGCAGAACCGACCTGTCCGCATCAACTACGACGGCGTGCCCATTCAGGAACTGTTCTGACCGGAAGCGTCTACTCATTCGCAGCCCTGTCAGGGACGATTCGCTGACAGGGCTGTTCGTGTCTCACAGGAAATATTGAGATGACATCCCCCGCAGAATCGGAGAAGAGCCTCTCCAGCGAGCAGCGTCATGCGATACTGAATCAGCTTCATATCGCCAGCGCGGTCGTGGAGCAGCTTCAGGAGAGGATTACAGACCCGCAGCAACAGCAAGACCTTCAGTCCGCCTATGACGCCCTCTGGCGCGCCATTAATCTGATCCGACAGACGAAATAGGCTCTCTTCTTCCGCCTTCGGCACTCTAACGCGGCTGGCTCAGGCTCTTATCCGCCAGAAAGTCTGCGCGATACTTCAGCGCGGTGATGATCTCGCGCTCGAATTTCGTGACCTCGGAGAGCGAGCGCAGGCGGTTCTTCTCCATCACCCGCGCCACCACCGCCGAAAACGGCTCGATGCTGCCCCGGTTCACCTTGCGGTCAAACAGAGTCGCCATCCCCGCCTCGGAGCGGATCATATCGGAGACCTTTCCGATCAGCGTCCGCCCGTTGATCTGCACCGTCACCGGATCATTCGCAGGCCAGTAGCGCTGTCGGGCGACCTGAATCTGCGCCACGCGAAAAGCCTCGCTGCGTCGTCCGGCACGCTGGAAGACGGCGGTCAACCGCTTATCGGCGATCACCTTCTGCACCGCCTGCGCTCCGGTTAGTTCCGCCCCGGTTCCCGGATCCACCACCGTCAACACGCCGTCGGCGTTCACCTCGATCCCGAACCGACGAAAATCGCTCCGAAAAGACTCCGGCTTCTCCGCTTTCTGCTTCGCCAGCACCTCCATCAGCGAGTGTTTGCCGTCTTCCATCGTCACAAACTGAATAAAGCCGATGGAGATATAGCCAGTGTCGTAGGTGTTAATCGCCTCAAAACCGCCCTCCAGACGCGAAACCGCCTTGCAGACGCGGGCTTCCGACGGCGACATCCCCGCCGAGGAGAAGAGAGGGTCAAGCTGCTCATCCGGCATCTCCCGCAACATGGTTCCATAAAAGGCGGTTCCCTGCGAAAAACGGTAGTAGGCATAACGTGGACGCATGGGAACATGGTCGGTGTAGCGGTAGGCGTCTCCATCGTCAAAGGTCACGGTATACTGCAAGGGAGTTACCGCAGCGGCGAACGGAGGAGGGTTTCCGACCGCTTCTAGCAGCGAGGCTGGAAGCGCGCCGGGATCGGCGGGCATCGCCGCCTTCTCGTGCGCCTGTGCGCGACGGGCGCTGCGCGAACTCAGTGTTCCCCGTGAATCCTCACGCGAGGGAGAACGGCGGGCGACCGGCGGAGCCGGAGGCTCGCTGCTGGACATCTCCCGTATCGCGGCGTTAGCGGCATCGGCGGTCTGCTGCGCCTGCCAGCGGTCGCGCGCCAGCTTTGCCTCCACCCATTTTTCCCAGTCGGCACGCTCTCCTCCGGCTTTCACGTCCTGCGTGGGCGGCGTCTTCTCGCGCCCCACCAGCGCGCGCTGATAGGCGAGAAACCAGATCGAGGCTTCCGGAGTCAGACGCACCTGCCAGACCCCGTTTTGCGCGCTGTCATCGGGAAGTCCGATCCGATACCGCTCCGGCGCGCTCCAGTAGCGCACAATCTGCGCGCGCTCCTCCGCCGTAAACACAGGTTCGGCGCGCCCCGACGCGCCGGAAACGAGCGGCACCATGGCAAGCAGTAGAAGCATACAGAGAATCCTCCTTCTGACCGATACATCTGGAGTATACCCGGTAAAAATCGGGGACTTTGTGCCCTCCTCTGGACGGAGACGCGCCGAACCATCGCTTACGATCTGTCGTCTATGGAAGTAGAGGGCGGCTCTATCTCGCCGACGTGACAGGATTCTTGCCAACGCCGGGGAATTATGTTATAGTGGTACACGCGCGGGAAGTGTGCGCGCTTCGTTTATCGTGTCGAAACGTGGAACACGAAGAGGACGCTGGAGTCAACATGAATCGGGTCACCGAGTGTGAAGCGATCTGGGATTTTCTCTCCGCCTACGCCGACGGCGAGGCGACGCCGGAAGAGGCGCGTATCGTCGAAACGCATATCGCGGCTTGCCCGGAGTGCGCCCGCGATCTTCAGTTCATGCAAGAGACAGCGCAGATGCTGGCGCATACGCCGGAAATCGCGCCACCGCCCGGCCTGCGGGAAGCGATTTTCGCGGTTACCACGCGCCGCACGACCTGGCAGGAGCGTATTCGAACGGCTCTGGGCTTGACCGGCGCGACACACTATCGGCGTCTGGCATGGGTTGGCTCCGCTGCCTGCGCGCTCGCGCTGTTTGGCGCAGGCTGGATCGCTCTGCTCCAGACCGGCGGACGGAGCAGCCAACTGGCGATGCAGCCGCCCCCGCTCTATTTTGAACACGACCAGAAATCCGAAACGCCTCTGTATTCGGAGAGGCGAGAGGGCAGGTCGCTGGCTTCCAACGCCCCCTCGATTTCGCCTGTTCGAGCCTCCTCTCGAACACAACAGATCGCCGGACTCTCCCGCGCGCGCGCGGCGGCTCCGGCAGAGAGTTTCGCCTCCTCCTCCGCATCCTCCCGATTCCCCGACCGCCGTCTGAATGCGCAGAACCCGGTTAAGCGTACAGAGATGCATGTCCTGTCTCCGCTGCGTTCCGACCCGGATATTTTCCTGCCGGAAGAATCCGAGAAAATTGATTCCCGAACGGATACGCAAAAACCCAACGATCCGGGTACTATCATTACAACGGCGGAACATAAAACCGAAGTCCCGCCCACCAGCCCGTCGGAGAGGTCGCACTCTGGAACAGACCGCACGACCATTCGACTGGTCGCCAGCGCGCCCACCGATCCAGAAGCGGTGTCCAGTCTGGCGGATCTGCGCCGAACGCTCCGCAAGGAGCAAACGAGCGACTACGCGCGGGGAGAGACCTACACTCTGAACCGTCCGCGCGAAGTGCGGCTGGACTTTATTAAAACACGATTCTAACGCGAGGCGACCGCCGCCTCGCCTGCTCCCTATTCACGAATGCGTCTGCTGACAGCAAAACCGCATATCCTGCGCCTCCAGACATTCGGGGCGCTGTTCTGCTGGCTCTGGTTCGCCCTGGGAGTCTCCTTCTCGCATACCTGCCTTCAGCAGTCCGAGAAAAAGATCAAGGTATCCAGCGCGGCAGGCTCCTGCGTAGCCTGTCAGTGGCTGCAGATCGAACGCATTCAGGATGCCGCGCCGCCTGCTCCCGTTCCGGCTGCGCGATTTATCGAAGATAACTTCTCTCTACTCTATCGTCTGCCGGCGCAGACGCCGATCCTCCCGTTCTTCAGCCGCGCTCCGCCCTCTGTCGCCTGAACAGGCGCTGACACCGGACCTATCTACGAGACGAAGGCTTTGCCCTTATAATCGGTCTCTTCTGCTTCCTGACGCCCTTCCTTCTCCGGCCGCGTCCGGTATGCGCGCCTGTCTCCCCATGTATCTACACAAATAAGATACCGGCGCGCTGGATACAATAATAATTACAAAGAATACTCTTCTCAATGAGAGGAGTGGCAAGCGATGCGTATCCGGCGCGCCTTTGGAGGAAGGCATCTTCCCAACGACAGAGGAGATTGTTTTATATGAACGACCGAAGACCTTCCGGTCTGAATCGTATCGCCTGCCTGCTGATAGCGGCGCTCTGCCTGTTTTCAATGTCTGCAGCCTATGCTGAAAGCCTCGGACGCCTGCGCGTCCGGGTGACCAACGCCGTAACCCAGATGCCGATTACAGGCGCGAAGATCACCCTGCGTGATCGCGCAGATACTTGTTCCCTGATAACGCTGGTGACGGATGTGGACGGACGCGCCGCCAGCCCGATGCTGGAGCCGCGCTCCTGGCGCGTCACCGCTGAAGCCGTTAACTACCTGTCTCGAACAGAGACCGCCGCCATCCAGGCATCCTCCATGAGCGAGGTTGCCATCACTCTGACTCCGGTTACGGCTTCCTCTTCCCTCTCCGGCGAAACCAGCCAGGATGAGGTGGAGAAGCTCAAGCGCACGGTGCAGGAGCAAAACGAGACGATCAAGAAGCTGCTGGAGCGCGTGGATAGACTGGAGAAGGAGCGCGGAGCGAAACCCGGCGAAGGCGAACCGGAGATTCCGCCGGTGCAGATTCCCGTCGAAACCACCCCCACACCTCCCTCTCAGCAGGGACGCGCTGCGCGCGCCACCCTGCTGCCGGATATCGCGGTCATCGGAACCAACACCGGGCGGTTCCTCAGCGTCAAAGGCGACCCCGACCGAAACCGCCTGCAGCTTGGCGAGTTTGAGATTGCCATGCAGCAGCCCGTCTTCTCCGATATCGCGTTTCGCGCCACGCTGGCAGGCGGCGCGGACGAAGGATTCGGTATCGGCGTCGAAGAGGCATATGTCACCTTCGGGCGCGTCGCGAAACTTCCCTTCGGCGGCTTACTCGGGCAAAAACGCGCCAATTTCGGCAAACTCAACCCGATCCACCCGCATGCGAGGCTCTTTGCCGATCAGCCTGCGGCTCTCTCCGCCTTTCTGGGAGAAGAGGCGCTGTTCGGAAATGGCGCGGCGCTTAACTACACCTTCCCCTTCAAGAATCTCTTCGCAAATCTGGAGATCGGCTTCTTCAAAGCGGCAGCGCATGGTCACGGAGGCGAGGAGCATGAGGAGCATGAAGAGGAGATAGGAACCGCCGACGAGGAGATCGCAGCAGAACCGGGACCGGGAATCGCCAATGAATACCCGATGGCGCGCCTGTGGGTGGCGAAAGAGTTCGGCAAATCCCTGGAACTGGAGCTTGGGGGCAGCCATCTGTTCGGGAAGGCGGAAAACGGTGACAGGATCAGCCTGACGGGTCTGGATTTCACCCTCCGCAGTTTCCCGGGAACCTTCAAGCGGCTCCTGCTGCAGGGGGAGATGTTCTGGCATCGCCGACAGGATCGCGCTGGCGGTTCCGGAACCCACGCGCGTTCAGGACACTATGCGCTGCTCAGTTATCGTCCCGATCAGTACAATGAGTGGGGAATGCGTTTTGACAATACCCGCTTCCCCTGGCCCCTGGACGGACGCGAGCAGTCCTATTCACTTATCTATACCAACCGCCTGACGGAAGCGACCCTCCTGCGCTTTCAGTATAAGTTCGGAGATCGCACACAGGACTACTTCCTCCCGGTGCGGCGTGGGTTTAACGAGTTCTACCTTCAGTTCATCTGGGGGGCAGGCTCGCACTCTCACCCGCTCCAGTAGTGTATAGAGGCGCCTTTTTATAAAGGGGTTCGAAACAGATGAAGATCACTGCCTTTTTCCTTGCCTGTCTGCTGGGATTGACTCTGTTCGGTTTTGCGGCACAGGCAGAGATATATGTTGTGACCACCGATCCCACGCTTGCCGACCTGGCGCGCAGCGTAGGGGGCGATAAGGTGCGGGTCGAGTCTCTCTCGCGCGGCTCAGATGATCCGCATCAGGTCGAGCCGCGTCCCTCCATGGTCGTCAAGGTCTCTCGCGCCCAGGTGTTCGCCCGGATCGGGATGGATCTGGATATGTGGGCAGACGGCATCCTCGACAAAGCGGGTAATCGCAACGTCATTCGAGGAGGCAGAGGTTATGCCGACTGCTCCCTGGGGATCCGACCGCTGGAAGTCCCAACCACAAAAGTGGACCCTTCGATGGGCGATATCCATGTCTATGGCAACCCGCACTACCTGCTTGATCCGGCGAACGGCATCATCGCCAGCGGAAATATCGCCTCCGCGTTGATCCGGGTAGACCCCGCCAACCGGGACTACTATGCCCAGCGGCATCAGGCGTTCGGGCGCGACCTTCTGAACGCCCTGAATCGCTGGCGCGGGATTCTGGCTCCCTATCGCGGCGCGCAGGTGGTAGTCTACCATAAGTCATGGGCTTACTTCATGGCGCGATTCGGTCTGAAGGAGTTCGGCAGCATCGAGCCGAAACCGGGTATACCCCCTTCGCCCGGACATGTCAACGATCTGGTGCGCAATATGAAGAACGCGGGCGTGCGCGTGATGCTGATGGAGAACTTTCGCGCGCGCCGCTTCCCCGATATGATCGAGAAACAGACCGGCGCAAAGGCGGTCTTTGTCCCCGGCGCCGTGGAAGCGGAACCGGGAGTGGACAGCTATATCAAGCTGTTCGACACCGTAATCAGCCGACTCTCTACCGCCTTCAAATAGACCTATCCTGTTTCGGAAGGGCGGAAAACCGCTCTTCCGAAACACAGAGAATGACTATGTCCAGTCTGGTGGTTTTTGAGAACGCGAATCTGGGATACGGGCGTCGGCGCGTGCTGACCGGCATTGACTTCGATGTGCAGTCCGGCGATTTCCTGGGAATCGTCGGTCCAAACGGAGCCGGAAAGACCACGCTGCTGAAAGCGATCCTGGGACTGCTGAAGCCGATGTCTGGAACAGTGCGCCGCTCCTCTGAAAATCTGCGGATCGGCTATGTGCCGCAGCGCGAGAGCATTGACACCTACTTCCCGTTGACGGTACTGGATATCGTCCTGATGGGGAGATATGCGCGTCTGGGTCCCTTCCGGCCGCCGGGTAAGGTGGATCGCGAAGCCGCCTTGCGCGCGCTCGAACACGTCGGCATCGTGGATCTGGCTCACAGCCCCTACTCAAGGCTTTCCGGAGGACAGAAGCAGAGGTCACTGATCGCGCGCGCCATTGCCGGGGAGCCGAATCTTTTAATCCTGGATGAGCCTACCAACGGCATGGACCTTGTCAGCGAACGGGCGATCATGGAACTCGTTCGAAGCCTGCACGACGAAGACAGAATCACGGTACTGATGGTCAGTCACATGCTGAATGTAGTGGTGAACTATGCGAAGCGTCTGGCAATCATCTGCGAGGGTTCCCTGCGCGAAGGCACGGTCAGCGAGATGATTACGCGGGAGTCGCTGTCAGCGTTGTATGGCGTAGAGGTGCAGGTAGCGCAGGTAGATCATCGGCTGGTCGTTCTACCAGGGCAAAACGGCGTCGAGAAAGGCGAAACGCTTTCGGATTCTGGAGAGGAGCCTCTCGGATGATCGCAGACATACTGGAGGGACTGAAGCTTAACTATCTCGGAGTCCTCGCCGGAGGGCTGGTCGCCGCGATCTGCGCCTGCATCGGAGTCTATATCGTCCTCAAGCGCATTGTGTTTGTCGGGGCATCGCTGGCGCAAATCTCTTCGGCGGGGATCGCGCTGGCGTTTCTGCTGGGGCAGAGCGTTCCCTGGATCGCTCGTTACCCGCTGGCGGTCTCGCTGGTTGTCACCCTGACAGGAGTGCTGATCTACTCGCAGCAGTCGCTCAGCCGCCGCATCCCGCAGGAGAGCATCATCGGAATCGGCTATGTGATCGCCTCGGCATTAACGCTGCTGCTGATTGTACGCAGCCCCAAAGGGATGGACGAGGTCAAAGAGCTTCTGGACGGAAACATCATCACGGTTCAGCAGAGCGATCTGATGATTATGATTGTCGTCTTTGCCGCCGTCGCGCTGCTGCATCTGCTCTTCTACAAGCAGTTTCTCTTTGTCTCCTTCGACCCGGAGATGGCGGCAACGCAGGGATACCGCACGCGGGTGTGGGAACTGCTGTTCTATCTGGCGCTCGGAGTCACCATTGCGCTGGCGATACAGTATGCCGGTCTGTTGTCAGTCTTCGCGTATATGGTGATCCCTTCGGTGACAGGTCTGTTGATGGCGCGTCGGATGCCGACAGCGTTTGTGACGGCGATCCTGTGCGCGGTGCTTTCGACCTTTCTCGGCTTCTGCTGGGCGCTCTATGCCGATCTGCCGACCAGCCCGCCTACCATTGCCATCGCCGGATCTATTCTGGGTATGGTATGGTTGTCGCGACGCTTCGTCCGCGAATCCTGATCTTTTTTCAGCTTCTTCGCATTTAGCCTCTGAAATTGCCAACCGGCAAACCGCGCAATCGCGCTTGATTTTTTATGCCATCCGTGCTATTATGTTGTCCGTCCTCGAAGGATGAGGCTCTTTCTCTGGCGAAACACAGACGCAATTATACATCTTCAACTTTCGTTCGTTTGTCACGATAGCCAGGGAGCACTCTATATGGGAATCGTCGGTAACTTGCATCTAGAGCGCGGAATAGCCTATAAGATTGAAGGCCAGTACGATGAGGCCATCCGGGAGTTGAAGGCAGCGCTGGAGGAAGAGCCGGACAACGCCGAAGCTTGCCATCAGCTCGGGCTTGTCTACGGCTTCATCGGGGAGTTTGACCTGTCTATGGAAGCGCTGCAGAAGGCGGTCGAACTGAATGGGAACAATATTGCAGCGCGCAATGATCTTGCCCTGACCTATTCCATGCTGGGTATGTACGACGAGGCGAAGGAAGGCTTCGAGGAAGTGCTGCGCATGGACCCCTCCAACGAGGTCGCACGGAAGAACATCATCTTCTTTAACTGAGGCGTATGCCAACCCGGTTGTCTTCCTTCAGGCGGCTAGGAACGCCGCTTCTTTTTTTTCTGCTGGCCTGTCTGCTTTTATGGCGCGTGGTCTTCGCCGGACAGGTCTTTGTTCCCGCACACTTTCTCCACCACCTCGCCCCCTGGTCGCAGAGCCGCCTTCCGGAAGATCGTCCGACCTGGAACCCGCTGATGTATGATTCGGTCGGGCAGTTCTACCCCTGGCGGAAATTCGCCGCCGAGTCCATGCGCTCCGGCTCCATTCCGCTCTGGAATCCCTATCAATTCAGCGGAACGCCCTTCGTCGCCAACAGCCAGTCCGCCGTACTCTATCCCGGCAGCCTGCTCTACTACCTGATGGGCCCCGCCCGCGCCGCCGGGTGGAGCGTGATCCTGCATCTGACTCTCGCCGCCTCCTTCATGTACCTCTTCCTTATGGCGCTGGGCGTCTCTCGTATGTCGGGAGTCTTCGGAGGGATCGCCTACGCCTTCTCTACCTGGCAGATAAGCTGGCTGCACCTGCCGACCTTTCTCGCAACCTCCTGCTGGCTGCCGCTGGCTCTCTACGGGACTCTGCGTCTCTTTGCGCCGGACTCCGACCAGACAACCGGCCGATGGCGAACCGCTGTCGGACTGGGATTCACGCTCGGAATGGCAATGCTGGCGGGACATCTGCAGATCGCCTTCTACGTCCTGCTGGCGACAGGGCTGCTTGCCTGTTATCTGACGGCGGCGCGCCTGCGTGAAAAGAGCGGCAGAACGGCGGCGCGCGCCTGGATCGGATTTCTCGGCGCGCTGACTCTTGCCGGAATGATCGCCGCGCCGCAGGTGCTGCCCTCGCTGGAACTCTCCCGGCAGTCGCATCGCGCCGCGCCGGTCAGCGCGCAGGGATACGCCGCCTATACCGCCTACGCAATCAGTCTGCCCTCGCTGGTGACGCTCTTTCTACCCGATTTCTACGGCAATCCCTCTCTGGCAGGCGCGACCT
Source organism: uncultured Chthonomonadaceae bacterium (assembly GCA_964429855.1). GTDB lineage: Bacteria > Armatimonadota > Chthonomonadetes > Chthonomonadales > CAJBBX01 > CALLMM01. Next base: position 49,460 of record CAYSDM010000011.1, on the reverse strand, counting down.
ACTTCGGAGTCAGCCGGGGAAATATGTATTTCAACTACGCCGAAAACGCGCTCTATATCGGTCTGCCGACACTTCTGTTCGCCGCCTTTGCCCTGCTCCGGCGTCGGCAGCCGGGAAGAATGATCCCCTTTCTGGGAGGTTTGGCGCTCCTCTCGCTGCTGCTTGCGCTCGGTACGGCGCTCTGCGCCCTCTTCTACTTCTATATTCCTGGCTTCGGTCAGTCCGGCTCTCCGGGGCGCGCGCTGGTTCTGTGGGCGTTTGCGCTGGCGGCGCTGGCGGCGCTGGGCTATGAGAAGATCGTCCATGATCTGGCGACCCCGGCGCGCACGGCTTTCGTCGCGATCATGCTGCCGGTGATTGTCTGCGCGTTTCTGGCGATGCTCGGACAGGCGGATGTGCAGAACGCAGAACGCGCGATGACCAACTTCTCCTGGCGTCCGCAGATTCCCCGTCAGGCAGGTCTGTTCATGCTGTCCGCGCTGGCGCTCATGGCGCTGGCTTCGGGCAAGATGCGAACCGGCTGGATGGCGGCGCTGCCGATGGGTCTGCTTGCCCTCGATCTCTTCGCTAACGGCGTTAACTACAATCCGACAGCCGCGCGGGAAGAGGTCTATCCCTCCACCGCCTCCATCGCCTTTCTGCGCGAAAAGGCGGGACACGACCGGATCATGCCGGTGCATACCCGCAACTGGAGCTTCTTCGGACCGGATGCCGCGCTGCCTCCCAACAGCGGGCTGGCGCTTGGACTGCGCGACGTGCAGGGATACGATTCGCTCTTTCCGGGGCAGTACAAGGCGTTCATGAACCGGCTCGCCGGAGCAGGAAAAGACGCCAGCCCTCCTGAAGTCGGCAATATGGTTTTTGCGCGCGATCCATCCAGTCCGCTGGTACGTCAGGCGGGCGTCCGCTATCTGATCAGTCAGTCTCCGCTCTCCCTGCCCGATACCCGCGAAACCGTTCTGGACAGCCTCTATCTGTATGAACTGATCGGCGTGCCGGGGCGGGCGCATATGGCGGAAGGAGTGAAGGGAACCGTCGCATGGCGAGAGGACTCCCCCACTCGCGTCTCGCTGAGTGTAACCTCGGAGGCTCCTGGCGCGTTTATTCTGGCGGATCAGTTCTATCCGGGATGGCGCGCCGCAGTAGACGGCAGAGCCGTCCCGATGGAGCGCGTCAACGGCATCTTCCGGCAGGTTTCGGTTCCGGCGGGACAGAGCGTGGTTTCCTTCGTCTTTCATCCCGCCTCCTTTCTGGTCGGTCTCTACCTGATGCTGGCTGCGCTGTCTGTCGGGACATTTACGTTGACTTTCCGGCTGACTGCCCGGCAGAAGCCCACGCCAGCTACATCTTAAATACCGCCTACGACTTTTCGCCGACCGGGGAGGAGAGCCAGGTCCGGCGCAGTCTGTTTCATGCTCTGCCAAGGAGATTGATGAATGCCGTTTCCCATGTTTGACCGCTCCCGGCTGCAGATTGAGCCGCTCTCCGCCCGACAGCACGACCTGAGCCTGGCGGATATACTGCCGTTGGACGCGGCTATTCCCGCGCTGGAAGAGCCGAAACTCGCCGTGATCGCGCAGCGCATCCGACAGGCGCGCGCGAACGGATCTGCCGTCATGCTCATCATGGGCGCGCACCTCCTGCGGCGCGGCAACTCCCGCTATATCATTGATCTGATGGAGCGCGGCATTCTCACCCATATCGCCATGAACGGCGCGGGACCCATTCATGATTTTGAGTTTGCGCTGGTCGGGGCGACCACCGAGAGCGTGGCGCGCTACATTCGCACCGGGCAGTTCGGCATGTGGCGCGAGACGGGACACCTGAATGAGATCGCCCGTCAGGCGGTCTCCGATGGGATCGGGCTGGGAGAGGCTATCGGGCTTGCCATCGAGGAGGGCGGGTTTCCGTACCGTGAAATCAGCATCCTGGCGGCGGGCTATCGTCTTCAGGTTCCGGTGACCGTACATGTCGGAATCGGACAGGATATCATCCATCAGCACCCCAACTGTGACGGCGCGGCGCTGGGCGAGACCTCCTATCGCGACTTTCTCATCTTCGCCCAGACCGTCACCAACCTGGAGGGGGGCGTGCTGCTCAACTTCGGCAGCGCGGTCATGGGACCGGAGGTCTATCTGAAGGCGCTCTCCATGGCGCGAAACGTTGCCCGGCAGGAGGGCAGGCAGATCGCCCATTTCACCACCGCCGTCTTCGATCTGCCCGATCTCGGCGACGATTTTGAGGCGGAGCCGCCGAAGACCGACCCGCGTTACTACTATCGCCCCTGGAAGACGATCCTTGTGCGAACAGTCGCCGACGGGGGCGAGAGTCTCTACATTCAGGGCGATCATCGCGAGACATTTCCCAATCTCTGGAAGAATTTGCAGGATTAGACTGTCATATTCGCCCTTCTCCATCGTATACAGATCAAAGAGATACGCGGCGCACATCGGTGAAGACGGCTGCCGCTTATCGAACTATTTTTCAGGAGCGCCGAGATGTTCAGGTCTCATCTTCAAAATGCGGTGACGGTTCGCAGCGCGGTAACTGTCGTTTGGCTGCTGACGGTTCTCCTTTCGCCCCTCTCTCCTGCAATCGCGCAGGGAAGACCCGCCTATGTTCCCGATGAAGCGCTGGTTGTCTATAAACCCGGAATCCAGATCGCGCAGGCGCATCGCGCGGCGGGAAATCTGCGCGCGCAGGTGATGGAGACATATCCGCAGCTACGGCTGCAACATCTGCGCCTTCCGAAGGGAATCGGGGTCGAGAGGGCGATTCAGGCTCTGCGCGCCGATCCCGCCGTCGCCTATGCGGAACCCAACTATATCGTCACCCTGCAGGCAGATCCCAACGACCCTGGCTACCCACAACAGTGGGGGCTGCATAACACCGGGCAGACCGGGGGAAACACAGATGCCGATGTGGATGCGCCGCAGGCATGGAACCTCTCCACCGGCTCCGACAACGCCGTGATCGCGGTGATTGACACCGGCGTGGACTACACGCACACCGATCTGCGCGCCAATATATGGACGAACCCCGGAGAAAGCGGTCTGGACAGCCAGGGACGCAATAAGATGACCAACGGGGTGGACGATGACGGCAACGGCTATGTTGACGATGTGCGCGGCATCAACGCCATCACCCGCACCGGCAACCCGATGGACGATCATAATCACGGCACGCACGTCGCCGGGATCATCGGCGCATCGGGCAACAATCAGGTCGGCGTCGTCGGCGTAAACTGGCGCGTGAAGATCATCGGCGCGAAGTTCATCAGCGCATCGGGAAACGGATCGGTGGCGGATGCCATACGCGCCCTGGACTACTGCACCACGCTCAAACAACTCTATCTGGACAGCGGCGGCAGGCGCGGCGCGAATATCCTGGCGACCAACAATAGCTGGGGAGGCGGGAACTTCAGTCAGGCGCTCTTCGACGCCATCAAGCGCAGCGGTGACGCGGGAATTCTGTTTATTGCCGCGGCGGGAAACAGCGCCGTTAACAATGATATAACTCCCTTCTATCCCGCCAGCTACAACCTGCCGAATATCCTCGCGGTGGCGGCGACCGACGCCCGTGACCGAAGGGCGATCTTCAGCAACTACGGGGCGAACAGCGTGGAGATGGGCGCGCCGGGAGCCGACATCCAGAGCACGATTACCGGCAATCGCTACGCCTCTTATAACGGAACCTCGATGGCGACTCCGTTCGTGAGCGGCGCGGTCGCCCTGCTCTGGTCGTATGACCGCACCCTCTCCGCGTCCCAGATTCGCCAGCGTTTGATGAATACCGGCGATCCGGTGGCGGCGCTGGAGGGAAGAACTGTGACGGGGCGGCGCTTGAACCTGCTGAACGCCCTGCGAAACTACAGCCCGCCGAAATCGTCTCCTCCGCCCCCGACCACGCCCGCGCTGAGCGTTCGCGTAACGACTGACCGATCCTCCTATAGCTTCTATCAGTACGGCACGATCACGGTGTCGGTGACGGACGGGGCGAATCCGGTGAACGGCGCAACGGTGGAGATCACCCTGCGGACGCCGTCCGGCAACACCTACAACGCCTCGAAAAGCACTTCGGACGGTCGGGCTGTCTTCTACTTCTATGCGGGGTATAAAGACGGAGCCGGAACCTATAGCCTCACCGCGCGCGCCAGTAAAAGCGGGTATACCAGCGGACAGGGAACCGCCTCGTTCACGGTGCGGTAAGAATCGCGCCGCCTCTCCTCCCTAAACCGGAGGAGAGGCGGCAAGCCCAGGAAGTCAGCGAAGACGATGGATGCGCGCCATCGTCACGATGTCGCGGTCTCGCAGAAGATCATGGATCGTGGCGCAGAGGAAACGCTCGGAGTCGATAGCGAAGTCCACCCGCAGGCGCGCCCGTGAATCCTGACCGGGAGGCGCCAGACGCAGCTGGTCCCCTTCGTTCAGCACCACCACGCACTCGCTCTCTTCGGTGGTGTTGGGATCAGGAGTCCAGTAGTCGTTCCCGTTGCCGCGCCGCTTCCAGGGAATGGAGTGTCTTCCCGCGAACCCCACCTCGCAGACCGGCAGGCTGAAAAGCTGCTGGCGGGGCGCGACGGCATAGTAGCGGGTCTGGAACGCCTCCGGCGTGGGATAGGGAGTCCCACGCTTGATGAGCATCTCGTATTCGGTGCACTGAGCACTGTCGGAGTAGACGCGAATCGCATAGTCGTGGTGGATGATCTGATCCACATAGTAGCCCGCGCCGAAGATCGCCGCGCCTTTGACCACCGCTTCAAACGGCTCCCAGTAGTGGACACGGGTCGCGCCGAACCGCTTCTCGAACAGTTCGCGCACGCCGGGCAGCAGGGTCGAGCCGCCGGTCAGCAGCACGGCGTCCAGATCGGCGATGGAGAAGCGATGCGCGGCGTCCTCCATCACCGCCTCCGCCAGACGATCTATCATCTTATAGAGACCCCGGGTCTCCAGAGTCTCCAGAAACTCCCTGCGGGTGACCCGCATCGGCTCCATGCCGGGAAGCTGAAAGAAGGAGTCATCGGTGGTGAGCAGCTTGCCGGAAAGCTCCTTTTTGATCGCCTCCGCCTGTATCCGCAGATAGGGGCGCATACGATCCGCATGGGCGCTCAGTCGGGAGCAGGCCATCTCCGTCACCCACTCGTCCACCACCTCCCCGCCCAGGCTCAGACCGCGCGCGCTGATCAGTTCCGCCCGCCGTTGTCCCGGTCCGCGCCGGATATCGCCTCCGGTCGCCTGCGACAGATTGGTGCGCACAATCGCCAGATCGAGCGTGCCGCCGCCGAAATCCACCACCAGCAGGTTCCGGTCATCGGAGAGATCAATGCCGTATCCGAGCGCGGCGGCGACCGGCTCATCAATGATCCGAAATCGCTGCACGCCCAGCTTCCGGGAGATATTGAGAAGCTCCATACGGTACGGCTCGAAGCTGTCCACCGGGACGGTCATTGTCAGGTCGTTGACCAGCCCTTCGCGTCTTGCCCAGGCGACAAAACGACGGACCAGGTTCCAGCGGGGAATGGTGTCAGCGGTCAGGTCTCGCTCGCGCTCCCCGATAATCTCTATCAGTTCGCGCAGAAAGACCGTCGCGCACTGGCGGGCGGTGACGGGGGAATTACCGACCTCCGCCACATGCTGCTGGCTGCTGCGGGAGAGGATTCGCTTGAAGGCGCGCGCCACCGGCGTGAGTCGTCCGGCGAAGGTGGCGCGCATCACCTCATCGGCGGCGAGCGCCTGCTTGCCGATGTAGCCTCTGTTCACATCCTCAAAGAATACGACGCTGGGAACGAGCGGGGTCTGCCAGGTCGGTTCCAGGTCGCCCACATTCTCCAGGTGAATGGTCTCGGCGTGCGTCCCCTGCCAGCGCGCAATTACCGTGTTCGTCGTTCCTAAATCAATCGCCCAGTGTGTCTGCATGATAGATGGAGAGCGTCCTTTACCGTGAACTTACGCAACGGCGTTACCATAATTAGACACGCTCCCCCGCCTTTCCTGTTCGTCTTCTTGCCTTCATTGATAACCGCCACGTTTGACAACCTGCCCGCCCGTCTGCGATATCACTCACGGATGCGGTCTCCAGCTTGCAGATGTACAGAGGCGGACAGGGAGGATCCTCCCTGTCCGCCTGAGAGCGGCTAGTACGTCGTCAAGGTAGTCTGGACGGCTGTCATTCTGAACACAGTCTGGCTGTCATCCTGAGCGAAGCGAAGAATCTTGAGATGTCTCGCTGCGCTCAACCGACCGCCTCGTCCATCATCTCCCGTGCAGAGGGCTGAGAAATGTCGTCTATCACGTCGTCTACAATCTCTTCCGGCTCCCTGCGGCGGCGGGACATAACAAGCCTTCGCGCATCAGGTCTACCTGTTAATTCTCCAATCAACCTGTCCGCATGTGCCTCGCTAAGCCCCAGAGTTTCCATCAAGGCTCTTTTGTACTGGCTGGCGTTCTCCGGCGTGATCTTCTCGCCAAACTTATTGAGTTCCTGATCTAGATCGTAGACCTTGTAAAAAAGCTCTCGCTGTCGCGCCGCTATCTCTTCCGCTGTCATGCTGGAAACATCGTATTGAGCGCGATTTGTAACCACATCAGATCGCTTCCTCACAAGCTCGCCTATCTCTTTTACGTCTTGGGCAACATGTTCTGGTACTGCGGGCTGTCCACTAGCTCCTTCATCTCGTCCCAATCTAGCCACTTCACCAGCGTCGGCTCCGGGAACATCTGATGCGCCGACTCCATCGTCAGGTGCACTCCCGGCACCGACACGTTCAGGTACACCACCCCGTGCGACGGGAAGTTGCTCCCCAGCTTGTACCGGAGCGCCCTGTCCGCCACCTCCCGCAGCCACTGGTCGTCCTGCACCTGCGCCTCCAGTTGCGCCCGCATCTCCCGGTCCGGCGGGGGGAACCTCTGCTCCTGTTCCAGCCCCCTGATTATCGCCTCTAAAGCCGTATTTCGATCCTCCTTTTCCAGAGACAAGCGTGCCGGTCTCCCCCGCGACAATGTTGTAACTGATCCATCCTTGCTTGCCAAGAGCAATATTATCCATGTCCCCCCGAAGTACTCGATGAGAAAAATTCCCGAAACCTCCGTTTTCGTCGAGGATTGCGTCGAGGACTGCTCCCAGATTTCCTGGAGCATCGGATGGTAGGCTTTCTCTGAGTGCACGTGCTTTCTCCTTTATTTTGCTGACAAGATCGCCTGCGTTGTAGAACGTCGGCTCCCCTGCTTTAATCGCATTCTCATAGGCGGCTCTAATCTGCTCGGTTTCCTTTTTGGTAACCTTTGCCTTCTGATTTCCCTTGAGTTTCTCATTCAAAGCATTCAGCTTTTCGACAAGCTCCTCCAGCTTCCGGACAAGCAGCCCCATATTCTCGTCTGGCAGAGAATCAGAGGGAAACATCTCGCTGACGTTTATCTTTTGCATTGGTGTAAGCTCCTTTGTCTGCAGGTGTCTGAATACATCTACCTACTCGCCGACATCCGGGATAGGAGGAAACAAGAGAGGCAGTTTTTTTATGCAGAATTCAGACTTTTTTTATCAGGATGGACGCGCCTTCGGATAGTCCCGTATGCAGGGCGGCGCTGCCGTTACGCACCGCGATCTCCAGCCGTTCCGCGCTGCCGAAACAGGCTATAAGCTCTCCGGGCTGCGCCTGCGCATAGGTTCGGAGGAGCCGGACGCCCTCCGTCGCGCCGATCATGAGGCGAATGCGGCTCTCATCGGCATCGGCGCGCCAGGAAAGATAGGCGTCGCGGGTCAGATCGGTGATCAGGTTGCCGAAATGGTCGGCGTGCAGGATATGCAGTTTCAGCGAGGAATCGCGCAGGATCGGCTGAGGAAGGGAGAGACGAACGAGATGCGGATGCGGTTCGCCGAAAGCCTCCAACGGGACGCCAGAGAGCAGATGCGCGGCGACCGGCGCAAAGAGGTCGCGCCCGTGAAACGTCGCGCTGACCGGGTGGAGGTGGTAGTCGGGATTGGTCAGACTCACGGCGCGGAACGCCGAATCGGGCGGCACAACGAGAGTAAACAGCCCGTTATCCGGTCCGACAAAGTACGCCCGCTCCGTCTCGATGGCGACGGCGGCGCGCTCGCCGCCCACGCCGGGATCTACCACCGACAGATGGATCGTTCCCGGCGGGAAATAGCCGACGGCCGCCTCCAGCGCCAGCGCGCCTGCCAGAATGCGCTGCGGGGGCAGCGCATGGGTCAGGTCTACGATCCGCGCATCGGGCGCGATGCCCAGTATCACCCCCTTCATCACGCCCACGAACGGATCGGACAGCCCGAAATCGGTCGTCAGGGTGAGAATGCCTCCCGCCATAGAACCCTCCCCTTCCCCGCGCCGTTGATTACCTCGTACGACGCGACAGAGGGATTGCGAAAGAGAGCGGCGAATATCCCCGCTAGAGGACTGTTTGATAAGGAGCCGCTATGCCGCGCATAGAACTGAGCCTGACCATCCACGCGCCCGTCGAAAGGGTCTATGCGGTTGCGCGTGATGTGGAATCGTTCCCGGATATCATGGAAGACCTGCAGTCGCTGACCGTGTTGGAGCGCAGCGAAGATGGAAACCGCACCATCACCCAGTGGGTCGGAATAATCCGCGAGTTTAACCGGACGGTCAAATGGACGCAGGAGGATCTCTGGGACCCGCAGAAGCGCCGCGATGAGTTCAAGCTGCTGAAGGGCGACATGGACAGCATGTCCGGGTACTGGCAGTTCACCGAAGAGAACGGTCAGACGCGCTTCGACTCTCTGGTGGACTACGAGTTCAATATCCCCCTGATCGGCGCATTGATCAACGCCCTTATCCATAAAAAGATGACCGCGAATCTGGACGCGCAGATGAAAGCCATCAAAGAGCGCGCCGAACAGACGGGTTAAAGGATGCCGTCGCGCCTTCAGACTCCGGCAAACGCCCGTTCAAAGAACGCCAGCACCCGCCGCCGGTAGTCCGGCTCATCCCGGCGAGAAGGATAGGGATGGGCGGTATGCGGCAGGATGCAGAGGTCTTTGGGCGCATGGGCGGCGTCATGCAGGTCATGCGCGTTGTCCGGAGGAACAATCAGGTCGCGCGCGCCGTTCAGCAGCAGCAACGGACGCGGCGCAATGCGGCGCACAACCTCCAGACAGGAGACGGCCTGGATCGATTCGGCGGGAAACCAGCGTCTTCCGATCCGGCGCGTCTGCCACTCAACCAATGGAGCCAGCGGTCCGAAATGACGGATGCACCGCTGCCGGATCACCCGATCCAGCGTCGCGTAGGCTCCATGCGTCACCACCGCCTGAAGCCGCGAATCGCTCGCCGCTGCCAGGATTGCCACTGTTCCGCCCATGGAAAACCCCAGGATGCCCGCCGACAGCCCCGCCGTCTCCGGGCGCGTCTCCAGAAAGTCCAGCGCGCCCCGCACATCCTCCGGCTCATGCAGCCCCATCGTGCACAGATCGCCGCCGCTCTGCCCGGAACCGCGAAAATCGAACATCAACAGAGAATAGCCCGCCTCCCAGAGCCACTGCGCCCAGGGAAGCATATCGGCGCGGTTGGCAAGCATCCCGTGCGTCAGGAGCAGCACGGCGCGCGGGTTTTCCGCCTGGATCAGCCAGCCGGTCAACGGCGTCCCGTCTCCAGCAGGAAAGGCTACCTCTTCATAGCCCGCCCCGAAATGCTCCGGCGTCCTTCGCGGCGAGCGGCGCGGCGGATGGGTCGAAAGATAGGCGATGGCAAGCGCGCCGAGAAAGAGAAATCCCTCGAAAACGACCGCCAGTATTAGAAAGACCAGAGCGACCGTCAGCCACGCCATCATTCGACGCCACGCGGCAGGGAGAGCGGATCGAAGCCGCGCAGCATCATTCCCTGTCCCCGTGACTCATGGGTCTTCACCGTCGGCGGGTCTTCCGGGTCGCGCATCTGGATCAGAAGCGTTGTTCGCGCCTCGCTGCTGACATTAATGCCCGATCCATGAATGGTCAGGTAGCTGAAGAAGAGCGCGTCTCCCGCCTTCGCCGGACAGGCGACCGCCGACTCAATCGGGTACTGGGAGAAGGGCAGATGCCAGCCGCCTTTCGGATCGTGCTCCAGCGGTCCCAGCTTATGGCTCCCCGGAACTACCCGCACGCAGCCCTTCTCCACCGGCGCATCGTCGAAGAAGAGGATCGCCGCGATCATCGAATGGCGCTCATGCGGGAAGTAGGGATGATCTTGATGCATGGGAAACGGCGACCCCTTTTCCGGCGGCTTGATGAACATCTTGGTGTGATGAAGCTGTACGTTGGGTGACCCGATGATCTGCGACGCCGCCGCCGTCAGCCCCTCATGCACGAGCAGACGGGAGAAGGCTGCAGAGTAGAACTGCACGTTGTGGCAGTGGTATATCTTCGTGTCTTTCGCCTCCGCCACCGCTTCTCGCGCCGCTCCCCAGGTGGCGTCCGTATTGGACTGCGCGTTCAGTCGCTCCGACAGGGCGTGACACTCCTGCCGGAGTGCGGCAGCCTCCTCCTTGGTCAACAGCCCCTCCACCAGCAGATAGCCGTTCTCGTGATAGAAATCCAGTTGCTCCCTGGTCAGCATCGTGTTCCCTTCTCTGTCTTGCCGTTAACTCCGCGCGGCGTTTCGGCTCTTTCGCGCGCGCGGAGGGGCATCCCGGTGAATTTGTGGCTGTATTGTACCCGCATCGGCGAAAGCGAAGTAGAGTCCCGGCAGAAGAAATGCGCCGATCAGAAAAAGCGCCGCGACAATGCCGGAGTCGTTAAAGAGGAATGCAGCCGCCGCGCCGTACCCAAACGCAGGCAGGCTGCGCGCCCAGAGAGGATGACGGGCAAACAGCGCCTCCCGTTGCGGCTGTAGAACGCGCCGGGTCAGCAAATAGATGACCGCCAGACTGAGAACCGAAAGGATGATGGCGGGATGCAGGATGATATTCAGATGCATGAGCAGCTTTCGCCCGATAATGCTCCAGAGATAGCCGTATCCTCCTCGCGTCTCCGCCGTCTGCAGCGCGCCGCCCAGATGCGAGAGGCTTCCACCCGGCAGCATCCGATCCAGTACCGCGACCCCGACGGCCGTCGCCACCCCTGCCAGCATCCAGAGCGCCGCCTGCCATCCGCGCACCGGTCTCCCCCGCAGCAAAGTGCCTGCCACCCCGAACGCGGTAATCGCCGTGATAACTCCCCCCCCATTCGCTCCCAGACGCGGGAAACTGATGGCGAAAACCGTGATCGGAAAGAGCGCGAGGCTCCCGCGCGGCGTCTTTTTCTGCAGAAAGAGCCATAACAGCAGCGTTCCAATCAGAAAACTCATATACTCGTTGCCGATCCCGTAGAAGCGCGTGCCGCCGGTCTGGTAGCTTGAGAACAGATTGAAGCGCACAAACCAGCTTCCGGTCAGCGTATCCGCCAGTATCAACAACGCGCTCATCATCGCCAGCCGTCGGACGCAGGTCTCCGGATCCTGCCGTCGCGCCGCGATCTTTCCCTGCAAAACCGCCCCCGCAAGCATCAGCAGCAGCATCCCGGAAATCAAGCCTAACGCGCCGACGCTGATCGAGTCAGAGATCGGAAACCGCCAGAACAGCGCCAGAACCGGAACGATCAGCAGAAGCGCGACCGGCGCATTCATCAGAAAAAGAAGCGGAAACGCAAACCTTGCCGCCTGCGCGGGACGATAGATCAGCGCAGCGATCCCTCCAAACCCGATGAGCGCTGCCAGCGCGCCCAGAAGGATGAAGACAGGGTTCTGCGCAAGGCTGTTGGTAACAATGATACGGTCAAGGCGAGTCAGGTCGGTCAGCGGATCGGAAGAGGAATGACTTTGCGGAAGGCTGTTGTAGTCGTCAGCCATTGAGGACAGCAAGAGCCAGGTCTTCAACAGGCGTATGGCATCCGTGTTGGCGATCAGCCCCGGCGTTCGCGTGGCGGCGGAGGTCAGCATACCCGGCGCCAGCCCCTCCCCGGACAGCAGGATCAGCCCGGTTCGTCTTCTGCGTGTGTCTTCTGTCGGCGGCGAGAGGACCATCAGGCGGGTCGGCGCAGGCGAGACGATCATCGAACCGGCGAAGATATCCAGCCGCTTAAGCGCGGCGCGCAGATCCGGCTCCCCGCGCCCCGGCTGAAATACGATCTGCTCCCACTGCGCACCCAGCGACGGATGCAGAAGGCTTAACGTATCGGCGTTATCGCCGCGCGGCGGCAGAACCATCAGCCCGATCTGCGCCGTTTTAGCCATGGCGTTCAGGTTTGGCAGAGCCGGATCGCGCAGATGCTCCACCGTCATGCCCGGCAGATAGATGACCACCACGCGCGGCGCGGACCGGGCAGGAACCGCCCCCGGCAACAGAAGCAGAGCCAGACAGAGCCACCACCGCCTGCCCGCGCAGAACGAGCGTCTGACGTTTCCGGCAATCATGCTATCGCGTCTGGAGCATCTCTTCGGCGAGTTTCAGCACCGTATCGGTGTTCTGATCGCCGCCAAGCATCCGCGCAATCTCCCGGACACGCTCCTGCGATGAGAGCGGGATCAGCGCGACAGTGGTTCGGTCGCCGACTACCTGCTTTTCGATATAGAGATGCGTGTCGCCCTGACTGGCGATCTGGGGCAGGTGCGTGATGCAGAGCACCTGGGCAGATCGCGCCAGCGCGCCGAGTTTCTGACCGATCACGGTGGCGGTCCGCCCGCCGACGCCCACATCTATCTCGTCGAAGACCATCGTGGGCAGCGGCTCCTGCCGCGCCATTGCGCTCTTGATGGCGAGCATCACGCGAGAGATCTCCCCGCCGGAAGCGATTCGCGCCAGCGGCCTCAGCGGCTCGCCCGGATTGGTGGCGATGACGAATTCGACTCGATCCCTCCCCTTTGCCGTCGGTTCGCCGATCTCGATCTGCGCCTCGAAGCGGGTCTTCTCCATCGCCAGATCGTTCAGTTCCGAAAGCACCGTCGCGGCAAAATCCGCCGCCAGCAGACGACGACGCTCGGAAAGCTCCTCGCACAGGGCATTCTGCCGTTCGACTGCCGACGCAATGGCGGTGTCCAACTCCTGCCCGCGCACCTCGCTGTTCATCAGCATGTCCAGTCGGGCGGCGGTCTGTCGGTGATACTCCAGAATCTCTTCAATCGTATCGCCGTATTTGCGTTTGAGGTTACGGATCAGTTCCAGCCGCTCCTCCAACTGCTGCAGCCGTTCAGGATTGTACTCGACATCGTCCTGATAGCGCACCAGATCGCGCGCCGCCTCCTCCAGTTCATACCGCGCCGAATTAAGGGTCTCCAACATCGGGGTCAAACGGTCATCCAGCGCAGCCGCCTCCTCCAGACTTCGCACGGCGGTTCTCAGCGCCTCCAATGCTCCCGTCCGATCATCCCCGCTTAACGCCGACGCGGCGGTTCCGGCGATCTCTGCCAGCTTCTGCGCGTTAGCAAGACGACGCGCCTCGCCAAGTATCTCCTCCTCCTCTCCCGGCGTCAGATTAGCTTCTGCGATCTCATGGATCTGAAACTGGTAGAGATCAATCAGATGCGCCCGTTCGCGCGCATTCGTCTCCAGTTCGGCGCGCTCCCGCTCCAGCCGCACACGGTTCTGATAGGCTTCCGCCACCTGACTGCGCAGGGCGACCACCTCTTTTCCGCCCCACTCGTCGAGGATGTCCAGATGTCGCGGGACGGAAAGCAACGACTGATGTTCATGCTGACCGTGCAGGTCTACCAGCCAGTCGCCCACCGCCTTTAACTGGGCGATGGTGGCGGGACGACCGCCGATTCTGGCGGTGGATTTTCCGGCTGCGGTGATCTCCCGCGAGAGAAGAAGCAGGTCGTCTTCCAGGCTGAAGCCCATCTCGCCCAGAAACGCCGCCAGCGAGGAGGAGCCGCCCACGTCAAAGACCGCATCAATCAGCGCACGCGGCGCGCCGTCGCGCACCATCGCCGACTCGATCCGGCTGCCCAGAATGGCATTGAGCGCATCCAGAATGATGGATTTACCCGCCCCCGTCTCGCCGGTCAGCACATTCAGCCCCGGACCAAACTCCAGGTCGAGATGGTCAATGATGGCGTAGTTGCGTATGGTTAGCGTTTGAAGCATCACACTCTACTATGCGAAGAGGATGGTACCGCCGTCTACTGTTACCTATTCTACCACACGCAGCCTGAAAACCAGTTGACAGATGATGGGGTATATCCCCCTCTCTTCGAGGTATCTGAAATTCTGCAGGTGAATGGCAAGGCTTTGTCGAATTACCCCGGAGTCCCCGGAATGAAACTTCTGAAACCCTGAAACATCGTGCAGCTAAAACGTCTACAACTGATCGGATTTAAGACCTTCGCAGACAAGACCGAGATCGAGTTCAGCGAGGGTATGACCGCCGTCGTTGGCCCCAACGGAAGCGGCAAGAGCAATATCGCCGACGCGCTGCTGTGGGTGCTGGGCGAGCAGAATCCGCGTCTGCTGCGCGGTTCCGACAGCCGCGACGTGATCTTCTCCGGCACGGATCGTCGCAAGCCGCTTGGAATGGCAGAGGTGCGTCTCACCCTTGATAACTCCGACAAATCCCTTCCCGTTGACTTCGCGGAGGTTACCGTGACGCGCCGGGTCTACCGCTCCGGCGAGAGCCAGTACTACCTGAACGGCGCGCCCTGCCGCCTGAAAGACATCGTGGATATCTTTCTGGATACCGGCATGGGAAAGGGAGCCTACTCCTTCGTCAGCCAGAGCGAGATTGACGCGGTGCTGTCCGCCCGTCCGGAAGATCGGCGCGAACTGTTTGAGGAGGCGGCGGGCATCAAGAAATATCGCGTGCGCAAGCGGGAAGCCGTCCGAAAGCTGGAACAGGCGGAGACGAACCTGACCCGCATCCGGGACATCGCGCATGAACTGGAGCAGCAACGCGCCCCGCTGGCCAAGCAGGCGGAGATCGCGAAACGGTATCTGGAGCTTCAGGCGCGTCTTCAGGAGATTGAGGTCGGGCTGCTGGTGGCGGAGGCGCAGAAGACCGACTACGAACTCTACGCCGCCCGTCGGGAGTGTGAACTGGATCAGGAGGCGATCCAGCGTTATGACGCCGATCTGGCGCTGCGCGAGCGCGAACTGACCGTTATCGGCGACCGGCTTGCGGAGGCAGAACAGGAGCTGGACAGCGCGCGCCTGAATCAGCAGAGCGCCCTGACCATGCTGGAACGCACCGAGAGCCAGATGCAACTGGTGCGGGAGCGCGGGCAGACGGCGGAGCAGAGCGCGGAGTCGCTGGAGAGAGAGTTAAAGGAGCTTGGCGAACGCGCCGCCGCGCTGAATCGCGAGATTCAGACACAGGAGAAGGCGCAGGAGAAGGCGGCATCCGAGGAGACGGCGCGAAAAACGGAGATGGCGGCGGCACGGGCAAGGCTGAAGGAATTGGAAGCGGCGTTGTCGGAGGCGATGCAGCGCGCTGAGGATCGTCAGGGCGCGCTGCGCAGGCTGGCGGAACAGCGCGCCCGGCGCGAGGCGGCGCTGGCTGCCTGCCGCAGCCGATTGACAGAGACGGAGGAGCGGCTGAACCGCCTGAGCGAAGAGGCGGTTCATCTGGAGGCGCAGCAGCAGGAGACCCAGAAACGCCTCCAGGAGACAAATGACCTGCTGGAGGAGACTCGACAGAGACAGGAGATCCTCCACCAGCAGCAGACCGCCTGCGAACGCGAACGGCGCGAGGCGCAGGATGCAGGCTCTACCGCGCGAATCGCGCTGGATGCCGCGCGCCGAAGACTGGCGGAGCGAGAAAGCCGACTTGCCACCCTGACCGAACTTCAGGAATCGGGAGAGGGCTTCTATCAGGGAGTGCGCGCCGCGCTGAACGCCGCCCGACAGGGAAAGCTGAAAGGGCGTTATACGCCGGTGGTGGACCTGCTGACGGTGCCGGAGGCGTATCGTGTTGCAGTGGAGGTGGCGCTCGGAGCCAGCGCGCAGGATATCGTATGCGAGACAGAGGCGGAAGCAAAAGCCGCGATCGAGTGGCTGAAAGCCAATCGCGCCGGACGCGCCACCTTTCTTGCCCTGCCGATGCTTCAACCCTCTCTGCCATTGACGGAGGCGACCATTCACGGAATGCCGGGTCTGATCGGCGTGGCGGCGCAACTGGTGCAGACCGATCCGCGCTATGCGGTGGCGATTCAACTGCTGCTCGGGCGCGTCGTGATCGCGCAGGAGATGGATGCGGCGGTGCAGGCAGCAAGGCGGATCAAGGGATGGGGAAGAATCGTTACGCTGGAAGGCGAACTGATTACGCCGGGCGGCGCGCTGACCGGCGGATCGCTGCAGGGGCGCGGCGCGCATCTGGTGGGACGCAAGGGCGAGATTGATGACCTGAAGCGGCTGCTTCCTCAGCTTCGCGCAGAGGCGGAACGGCAGGCGAGCGCGCTCGAACAGGCGGAGCGAAGAATCGCCGAACTGGATTCCGCTATCGCCGAGATACGGCGCGAATCTTCGGAATATGCCGCAAAAATCGCAGCGAAGGAGCGCGACCAGAGCGCGGGAGAGCGAGAACGCGAGCGGCTGCAGGCGGCGCGCGATGAAGTAGCCGCCGAGGTCGCGCGCAAGAACGCGGCGCGCGCGGCGTTGACGAAAGAGGCGGCGGAGTGGGCTTCGGCGGTAGAAGCCAGTCATGCGGAGGACACCAGCGCCGATGATGCCATTGCCGCCGCGCAGGAAGAGGCGCGTCAGCTTACGGCGCGGCGCGATGAAGCGCGAGGCATACTCACTGCGCTGGAGGTGGAGACGGGACGGCTGACCGAGAAACTGGCAGGCATGAAGCGCAGTCTGACCGCCAGTCAGGAAGCCCTCCGGCAGCTTCATGCGACCAGAGAGGCAAAACAGTCTCAAAGGGAACTGGCGGGGGTCCAGTGGCGAGATGCCGACAGCCTGCTGCGCGAGTTAACAGGGAGACGCGAGGAGGCGCGGAGATATCTGGCGGAGTGCGAGGAGCAGTTTACGCGCCTGCGCGATCAGCGGCAAGAGCTGCTTCATGCCAGTTTCGAGAAGACGAACGCCATAAAGGACCTGACGCAGACTCGCTCCGACACGCTGAGGGAGATGCACGACGCCGAACTGCAGATTGCGCGGCTGGAGGTGCGTCTCTCGCAGGCGGCGCAGCGGCTTCTGGAAGAGTACTCCATCACGCTGGAAGAGGCGTTGGAGCGTCCCGATTCCGCCGAGATAGATCGTGATGTGGCGGCGGAGGTCACCCGCCTGCGGCGCGAACTACGTCAGATGGGGCAGGTGAACACCGGCGCGGCAGACGAGTATGCGCGTCTGACCGAACGCTACGAGTTTCTATCGGGACAGCGCGCCGATCTGGAGAAGGCGCGGGAGGCTCTGCTGGCAACCATTGCGGAGATTGACGCCTCGACCCGCGATATCTTTATGGAGACATTCAACGCCGTCTCCGAAGAGTTTTCGCGCCTGTTTACGCGCCTGTTCAACGGCGGCTCGACCCGCCTCGCGCTGACGACGCCGGAGGATCTTCTGGAAACGGGCATCGAGGTCTACGCGCAGCCGCCCGGCAAAAAACCGCAGCATCTTTCGCTGCTGTCCGGCGGGGAACGCGCCCTGACCGCCGTCGCGCTGCTGTTCGCGTTTCTGGCGGTGCGTCCCAGTCCGTTCGCGCTGCTCGATGAGGTAGACGCGCCTCTTGACGGAGCAAATGTCGAGAAATTTGTAGAACTGGTTCGCGATTTCACGCAGAAGACTCAGTTTGTCCTCATCACCCACAACCCGACCACGATGGAGGCAGCGCCGCGCTGGTACGGCGTCACCATGCGGGAGCCGGGCATCTCCAGCCTCCTCTCCTACCGCGTTCCCCCGGAATCGGTTCCCTCGGAACCGGAGACCTCCCTCCTCTTCGAGTCGGCGCCGCCGCAGAATGCGTCTGGTTCGCGTTGATCGGTACGACGACCCCTTCGCCTGAATCGCTCCGTATACAGGATACTCGGTGGAGTAACCTCTTCTCTCTGAAAAGAGACCGCCTTCCAGCCGATATATCAGATGAGGGAGGTCCGTTATGGCTGAGAAGCAGACAACAGGCTTCGGAGTGTGCGCGCACTGCGGGGCGCGAAATGCCGCAGGAAGACAGACCTGTATTCAGTGTCGGCGGTCGCTGGCAGGCTTTTTCTGGCGGGAAGAATCCGCTCCGTCGCGTCGCATCCCCCTGACCACTGCGCCGGGCAGGACGCAGAGGCGGCGCGAACCCCGCGTGGAAGTCTCCCTGACGGGCTATGTGATGGAGGAGGAGGGAATCACCCGACAGCGGATTCTCGTCCGTAACATCAGCCCTTGCGGGTTGATGTTCTGCACCTCCATACCCTACTCCACCGATTCGCCGCTGCGGGTGGTAATGGATGTGGAAGGTCGCTCCTACACCTTCTACGGCACGGTACGCTATAGCGTCATCGCGCACCTGGGCAGTATGCGAACCTTCGCCACCGGGATCGAGCTTCAGGAACGCAGCCCTTTGATGATGCGGATTATGGCGCGCATGGGATAAAGCAGGCATCTCTACCGGAATTTGGATGCGCCTCTCCACCGCAGCAGGCAGACGATCCGATAATTCCTCTGGCGGGGCAACTTTGCCCCGCCGATTCACGTTCAGGGCGCTCCTGTGCGTGTTACCTGATCGCAGTTATCAAACGAGGAGATACCGGATGAGTTTCAGCGAATCGCTCGCCGCTCGCTGCACAGGCGAATTCACGCTGGATACGATATTGAAATATGCCGCAGACCAGAACGGCTCCGACGTGTTCCTGAAAGTCGGCGCGCCGCCGTTGATTAAGCAGCATGGCTGCATTCTGCCGACCGACCTTCCTCCGTTGACCCGGGAGGACACACGCCGACTGGCGCATGAGCAGATGACCCCCGAACAGCGTCATCGGTTCAACGAGCAGCATGAGATGAATCTCTCCTTCACGGTGGAAGGAGTAACCCGAATCAGACAGAACGCCTACTATCAGCGCGGAACCGTGGCGACCACCTGCCGCCTGATCCCTCTGCAAGTGCCTTCCCTGGATGAACTGGGCATCGAATCGAAGGCGGTTCGCGACCTGACGACCGCGCATAACGGGCTGGTGCTGGTGACGGGTCCGACCGGCTCCGGAAAATCCACCACGCTGGCGGGCATGATTGACTATATTAACAGAAACCGCGCTGTCAATATCGTCATGATTGAAGATCCCATCGAATATGTCCACAATGACAAGATGGGGATCGTCAGTCAGCGCGAGGTCGGCACCGACACGCACAGCTTCCATGAGGCGCTGCGACAGGTGCTGCGCCAGACACCGGATGTGATTCTGGTGGGAGAGCTGCGCGACCTGGACACGCTGAACGTCGCGATGCAGGCGGCGGAGACCGGGCATCTGGTCTTTGCCACGCTTCATACCTGCAGCGCGGCGGAGACGCTGGACAGAATCTCCAATATGTATCAGCCGCATGAGCGCGCGATGCTCTGGCTGCGCCTGTCGGTCACGCTGAAGGGCGTTATCTCTCAGAAGCTGCTGCGCCGCGCGGACGAAAGCGGGCGCATTGTGGCGATGGAGATCATGGTCGTTACGCCGACTATCGCCAAGCAGTTGGAGGAGGGGCATTCCGAAGACCTCTACTCGGCTATACGGCAGGATGGTCAGGAGAACTACTGGGGCATGCAGACGATGAACCAGTGTCTTGATCGCTATTTTTCCGAGGGAATTATCACCGAGGAAGAGGCGCTGGCGCACGCAGGCAATATTTCGGAACTGAAGCAGATGCTTCGGCGCAGCGCAACCGACCTTTCCCTTCGCAGAGCGGCATAAGCCGAATTCGGAATCGACCCTCCGCGCCCGGGGAAAGAGGGAGTGAAACGATGTACCTGTTAATGAAGATGAAACTGGAACGAGGACGACGCCTGCGGTGTGTCGTTTCCCATGTTCACCGGGACGACGCCGATTTCGACGCGGAAGCGCCGGACGGTATCGAGGTTCTGGAAGATAAGACGATCCCGGAGCCGGATGGACCGCAGGAGCGGGAGCGCGGATGGCTGGTTCCGGTGAACCCGAAACCCGGCGATGAACTGCGGTTTGAGATGGTGGAGGTGGAGCCGGTCGGGGAGCGCGGAGCCGCATACGAGTGGGAAGTGATGATGTGCGACCTGTATGGTCCGGCACGCATTCCTGATCCCTGTGTCTTCCATGTGCGGGTTCCTGCGCAGACGGCTCCGGATCTGGAGCAGTGCCCGGGGGCGGAGGTCTCCGCCACACGGGCTTTCAAAGACGGCGAACGCGCCTTCTGCTGGAAAGTCCTCTAACGGATCGCGAAAATAAGAAGACCGGACGCGCTTATACGGCGCGCCCGGTCTCCTTCACGTCTTCTGAACAGACTCTTCCGTTTCCGGTCGGATCAAGGGCGAATCTCGCGCAGGACGATGTTGCGGAAATGAATCTCCGAACCTTCGGACTGAAGGGCGATATAACCCGCCACCTCTTCCGCATCGGTTCCCTCGTTTAAGACCTCGCCGTTCACCTTGAGCGTCACCTTGCCGCCGTTGACCACGATCTCATACTCGTTCCACTCGCCGATAGGCTTCTCGTTGGTCTTGATGCGGATGCGGTTACGATCCGTTCCCGGATTGATGCGCTCCTTCGGAGTAGTCAACGGCGCGCCGTCAATCAGCCAGAAGTCGCCCGCCTGTCCGCTCATCAACTGCGCCTCCACAGAGCGGGGCCAGACCTTATCCTCCCCGACCACGCGCAGCAGCACGCCGCTGTTGCCTGCCTGCCGGGTCACGGGGCTGAAACGCCACTGCAGCTTCAGCACATAGTTGGTGTACTTCTTCTCCGTGCGGATATAACCGGCGGGATTACCCTTGCAGATGATGATCTTCTCATTGGCATCCACCGACCAGACATCCGCCATCTTCTTGTTCGGGTCGGTTAGATGGAAGGTCCAGCCGGACATATCTTTGCCATTGAACAGCTTGATCTCTTTGCCGAGTTTCAGGGGCTTGTCCTGCGCGAAGGCTCCCGGAGAGACCAGGACCGCCAGCAGCAGGGTCAGAAGCGCGATTCGCGCGGTTTTCATCTCGATCTACCTCCCTGTTTGCAGATGGAATTGCCGGAGTTCTGTTCGTGGATAGGTCCCTGTTTTCCTGCGAGAAGAGACTTGCTATCATTATAGAGACTTTCGTTCTGTTTGACAAAACCCGCTTCCATCCCTATGATTCTGATAGGGAGAACATCGGGTGCAGAGTGATTCACAGGTGTTAGTTCGGTTCTGGGGGGTGCGAGGCTCTATTCCGGTCTCCAGTCCCTCCACCGTGCGCTACGGCGGCAATACCTCCTGCGTCAGCATAGAGGGGTGCAGCCCTGTTGACGGCGTGCGGAGAATCGGCGTGCTGGACGCCGGAACCGGCATTCGACCGCTCGGAAACCTGTTGATGCAGTCGGACAAGGAGATTCTGCTGTTTCTCTCCCATACGCACTGGGATCATATTCAGGGCTTCCCCTTCTTCGGACCGATCTACCAGCATGACCGCACCATCTATCTCTCCCGCATGGAGCGCAAGCGCGGCCTGTTTCGCCTGCTGCTGGAACAGATGGACGGCGAACGTTTCCCTCTCTCGCATCAGCAGATCCGTTCGGAGTTGGAGAGCTACTCCGAGCGGTGGACGCGCAGACAGGCGGAGCTTGGCTATCGCGTGAAACGCATTCGCGTCAACCATCCCGGTCAGACCTTTGGCTTTCGCATTCAGCTTCGTGGAGTCACAGTCCTCTACATCCCCGACAACGAGATTGACCCGCCTTACGAGCCGATCCTGCCCTATGAGAAGCTGGTCGCCTTCTGTCAGGGCGCGGATCTGCTGATCCACGATTCGCAGTATACCCAGGAGGATATGCCGCAAAAGCGCGGCTGGGGGCACAGCGTGATCACACGGGTGCGGGAACTGGCGTGCGCAGCGCAGGTGAAACACCTCGTTCTATTTCATCACGACCCGGACAGAACCGATGAGGAACTGGATGCTATTCAGGCGGAGTCAGAACGCTGGTTCCAGTTACATTGCCCGGAGACGCGATGCTCGGTCGCCTATGAGGGACTGGAGTTTGTCCTGGGAGCCGACGGACTACCCTTCCCCGACGGACGACTCCGAACGGCGTCCCCGCCGTAACAGAGAACGCGCCTGCCCGATCTCCTCGCTTTTCAACAGCGCAGCACAGATCAGATAGACCGCTCCGCCCGCCGCCAGCCCGCCCGTTATCGCCTGCAGCGAATGCGCCTTCACATGCGGCGAGAGCTGCACCGCGCCGAAACAGCTTTCAAAACCAAAGAGAACGCCCTGACATGCCAGCGCGCCGACCAGACTTGCCAGCAGTATCTTCCCCATCGAAACCATCAGCCGGCGCCCCTCGATTCCGTTCAGCCTTCTCCTCAGCACGAGCAGCGTGAGAAACATATGCAGCGAGGCGGCGATGGTGGTCGCGAGCGCCAGACCGGCATACCCCATTCCGAGCGGCGTCATCAACAGCCAGTTCAGCGGGATGAAGAGGAGGGTTACGCCGGTTCCGATCAGAACCGGCGTGCGCGAATCCTGCATCGCATAGAAGGCGCGGGAGAGCACCGCCTGCGCGGACCAGGCGAAGATGCCAATGGAATAGAAGATCAGCGCGGTCGCTGTGATCAGCGTATCGCCGGAGAGGAACTTGCCGTGCTGCAGCAGCAGCGCGACAATCGGTCGGGACAGCACGATGATAAACAGCGAGCAGGGAAGCGTCAGGAAGAGGATAAAGCGAATGCCCATGCTGGTGGTGGAGCGCAGATTCGACCACTCTTTTTTCGCCGCCATCGCGGCGAGCGTGGGGAAAATGGCGATTCCCATCGTCTGCGCGAAGATTCCCAGCGGAACCTGCATCAGCCGGTTGGCGTTGCTGATCGCCGAAAGCGGCCCGTCACCGAGCGTGGTGGCGAACATCCGGTTGATAATGATGCTGACCTGCGGCAGAGCCAGCCCCAGAATGACCGGCAGCATCAGCTTCCAGACCTTCATCACATCCGGGTGCTTCCAGTCCAGCGACGGGTAAAAATGCATTCCGCTGCGCCAGACCGCCCACCACTGCAGTCCGAAATTGCCCACAATCGCCCCGCCCAGCGCGCCCCAGCAGAGTCCCGCTACCCCCATGCGCCCGCCCAGAAAAACGCCGCCAACAATGATTCCCAGGTTGTAGATCAACGGACCGATGGCGGGAATCAGAAAGCGGTTGCGCGCATACTGCGTCCCCATCAACAAGCCGCCCAGGAAAAAGCACCACTGCGAGGGCAGCACGATCCGGGTCAGCGGGATGGTCGCCTCCACCTTCAGATCGGTAAAGCCGAAGTTCAGCAGCCGTACCAGCGGCTCCGTAAAGACCATCGCCACAAGGATAAACAGGCTGACGATCAGCGTCATCACCGAAGCGACCACGCTGAAGACGTGCCACGCCTCTCGCTCCTGCCCGTGGGTGATCTTTTCGGTGAAGACCGGGATGAAGGCGGAGGAGAGCGCGCCGCCCGCGATCAGGAAAAAGAGCAGGTCGGGGATAATGAAGGCGGCGTTGTAGATATCCGACTGAAAATTCTGACCGAACTTGCCGGAGATAACGGCGTCGCGAACCACGCCCAGCAGGCGGCTGGCAAAGGTAAAAGAGATCAGGATCAGGGAGGCGGCGGCGATTCGGCGCGCACGGGAGCCGGAGGGTTCTTTGGAGGTAGCCGGGGACATTGCAGTGATATTGTACCGTGTAGCAGAAGGTGTGTCAATCCAGGCGAAGCGAGCGGCTTTCCACTGGTCTGCGCCCGTGCCTGTTTTTCGGGGGGTCGCTTCGCAAGTCGTGGTATAATCTGTGACTATAGCGCGGGCGAAAGCCGGCTCCGCCCAGGTTGCGCAGAGGGCGCGCTTACCATTTACACCATCGGGAGTGATCCGGGGGATGCTGACCCACGAACTACGTCAAAAGTATATCGAGTTTTTCAAAGGCAAAGGACATCTGCACCTGCCCAGCGCGCCGTTGATTCCCTACGACCATCTGGGCGTGCTGGATACCTCCACCCTCTACACGAGCGCGGGGATGCATCAGTTCAAACCCTACTTCATCGGCGCGGCGAAGCCGCCGCACACCCGGATCGCCACTGTCCAGAAGTGCCTGCGCACCGGCGACCTGGATGAGGTCGGCGACTACTCGCACTGCACCTTCTTCGAGATGCTGGGCAACTTCAGCTTCGGCGACTACTTCAAAGCCGAGGTGATCCCCTGGACATGGGAGTTCCTGACGGAGTGGCTGCATCTGGATCCGGACAGGCTCTGCGTGACCATCTATCTGGACGATGATGAAGCCTTCCAGATATGGCATGATGTCGTCGGGCTGCCGGCTGACCGCATCCACCGTCTGGGCGAGGATAAAAACTACTGGCCCGCCAACGCCATCAGCGAAGGACCCAACGGTCCCTGCGGCCCCTGCACCGAAATCTTCTACCGGGTCGCCTCCCTGGAGGAGATGACCACCGATCCCGCCCTCACCCCGACCGAGCGGTATAAAATTGATGATAAGGCGGGACGCTGGCTGGAGATATGGAATAACGTCTTCACGCAGTATGACCGTCAGGAAGACAGACACGGTAAGCCCTTGCTGGTTCCGCTTCCCGCCAAGAATAACGATACCGGCGCGGGGCTGGATCGCATTGCGACGCTTCTGCAGGGCAAGAAAAGCGTCTTCGATACCGACCTGTTCGCGCCAATCATCGCCCGGATTGAAGCCCACGCCGGACAGACCTATACCGGCACGATGGAGCCGAAAGACTTCGCCTTCCGCGTAGTGGCAGAGCATACCCGCTCCATGACCTTCTGCATCGCGGACGGCATCCTGCCCTCCAACGAGGGACGCGGGTATGTGCTGCGCCGCCTGATCCGACGCGCCACCCGCTTCGCAAAGACCGGGCTGGGGCTGAACGAGCCGTTCCTCCACGAGATCGCGCCGCAGGTGATCCAGAGCATGGGAGAGACCTACCCGGAACTGATCGAGCGAAGCGAACTGATCCTGAAAACGATCCATCTGGAGGAGGAGCGTTTCCTGCGAACGCTGGATCGCGGCATGGAGCTTCTGGACAATCTTCTGACATCCGCTCCCGTACAGCAGACGAAAACTCTGCCCGGTAAAGACGCCTTTACCCTCTTCGAGACGCACGGTTTTCCGCTGGAGTTGACCCGCGAGATGGCGGCGGAACAGGGCATCGCGGTGGATATGGTCGGTTTTGGCGAGGAGATGCAGCGACATATCCAGACCTCGCGGAAACTGGCTGCTGCCGATGTCTTCCGTAAGGTGGATGCCGCGCTGGCGGAGATTCAGCAGACGCACTCCCCCACCGAGTTTTTCGGCTACGATACCACCCGCTCCGACGCCCGCGTGATCGCCATCATCCGGGAGGGCGAACTGGTTCCCTTTGCGCGAAAGGGGGAGGTGGTGGAGATTATTCTGGATCGCACCCCCTTCTATGCGGAATCGGGCGGACAGGTCGGCGATACCGGACTGCTGGAAGCGGGCGAAATGCGCGCAGAAGTGCTGAACACGCAGAAGGCAGGCGGCATCTACCTGCATCAGGCGCGGATTCTGGAGAGCGAGATTCAGGCGGATCAGATGGTGGAGGCGACGGTAGACCACGAGCGACGGCGGCATATCATGCGCAACCACACGGCGACCCACCTGCTGCAGGCGGCGCTGCGTCAGGTTCTCGGCGGGCACGTCTATCAGAAGGGGTCGCTGGTCGCTCCGGATCGCCTGCGTTTCGACTTCACGCACCCGCAGCCGATGAGCGATGAGGAGGTTGCCCAGGTTGAAGAGATCGTCAACGCAGGCATTCTGGACGATCGCGAGGTTCTGGCGCATAACGAGGTTCCGATTGCGGAGGCGCGCGGCCGGGGGGCGATGGCGCTCTTCGGCGAAAAGTACGGGGAGACCGTTCGGATGATCGAGATTCCAGGGGTGAGTCTGGAACTGTGCGGAGGGACTCATCTGGCGCGCACCTCTCAGGCAGGGCTGTTCAAGATCATCTCCGAAACCGGAGTCGCTGCAGGCGTACGGAGGATCGAGGCGGTCACCGGCACGGGAGCCTGTGCGCTGGTCACTCGCCAGGAGGAGACTCTGGCGCAGCTTGCCCATATCCTCAAGACCAACCCGAACGACCTGCTGATCGCGGCGGAGAAGCTTGTGAATCAACGCAGCGAACTGGAGAAGCAGGTACGTCAGTTGAAGACGGGAGCCGCCTCAGGTCAGGGCAGCCTGGAGACCCGGCAGGTCGGCGAGGTCGCTGTCATCACCGGCAAGGTGGAGAACGCGGACGGAGAGTCTCTGGCGGCGATGGCGGATCGGGAGGCGCAGCGGCGCGCCGGGGCAGTCATTGCGCTGGGCAGCGCCTCAGACGGCAAGGCGATCTTCGTTGTGAAAGTGACCGCTGATCTGACGCAGCGCGGCGTTCATGCCGGCAGTCTGATCCGCGAAGTGGCGAAGATAGCGGGCGGCGGCGGCGGCGGTCGTCCCGACTTCGCGCAGGCGGGCGGACGCGACGCCTCCAAAATCGAGGAGGCGCTGGCGAAAGTCACGGAACTGGTCGAACAGCAGATTCAGAAGGAGTAACGTCCCGCCTGCGCGGAGCGCGAAAACAATATCATTCTACTCGCCGTGGGAACGGAAACCCATGACCGGACATTGTACGTATGAGGCAACTGAGACACGGAGGTAGACGCCCATGAGATATACTGCGCCCGGCGCAATCTTGCTTGCCGCCGGGTTCATTCTATCCGCGACGATCATCGGTCTGACCCTGGGAGCCGCAAAGCGTCCGCTCGCGGCATCCCCGATCTCCGCGCCGATCCTCCAGAATCCGTCGGAAGAGGTACCGATGGCTCCCGAGTTTCCGGGAGGCATGGAGTGGCTGAATACGGATCGCCCCTTAACCCTCAAAGAGCTTCGCGGGAAGATCGTTATCCTCGACTTCTGGACCTACTGCTGCATCAACTGCATCCATATCATCCCGGATCTCAAGCGTCTGGAAGCGAAATATCCCAACGAACTGGTGGTGATCGGAGTCCACTCCGCCAAGTTCCAGAACGAAAAAGAGGCGCAGAACATCCGCGATGCCATTCTGCGCTACGAGATCGAACACCCCGTCATCAACGACCGGGATTTTCGGGTCTGGAACGCCTACAGCGCCAACGCCTGGCCCACTCTGGTACTGATTGACCCGACCGGGCGCGTGGTGGGAGCGCGCTCCGGCGAAGGAATCTATGAGCCGTTCGACCGGGCGATCACCGCGCTGATTCGCGCCTTTGAGCCGACCGGGAAGCTGGATCGCAAGCCCCTCCGATTTACTCTGGAGAAAGATCGCAGCCCGAAGTCGGTCCTCTCCTTTCCCGGCAAGCTGATTGGTGACGAAAAATCCAGGCGTCTGTTCATCGCCGACTCTAACCGAAACCGCGTGATTGTCCTCTCGTTAAACGGCGCCATTCAGGAGGTGATCGGAGAGGGTCAAGCAGGACTGAAAGACGGCGATTTCGCCGCCGCGCAGTTCAATAAACCGCAGGGGCTTGCCTTTGACGCCGCTACCAACAGCCTCTACATCGCCGACTGCAACAATCACGCCGTGCGGAAAATAGACCTGAACACCCGTAAGGTGACCACCCTGGCGGGAAATGGCAGACAGGCGGGCTATCCTCCCACAGGCGGTGTCGGGAAAGCCGTCGCGTTAAGCAGCCCCTGGGATCTGCTTCTGAAGGGAAACACGCTCTATATCGCGATGGCAGGACTGCATCAACTCTGGGCGCTCGATCTGAAAACGCTTCGCGCCACGCCCTACGCCGGAACCGGCGGCGAGGATATACAGGACGGTCCCCTCTCCCGCGCGCTTCTGGCGCAGCCAAGCGGCTTGACGACGGACGGACAGCGAATCTACTTTGCCGACAGCGAGGTCAGCGCGGTACGCTCCGCCGATATCGGGGGCAGAGGCGAGGTCAGAACCCTGATCGGAACCGGGCTGTTTAACTTCGGGGATGTGGACGGAGCCTACCCGCAGGCGCGCCTGCAGCACCCGCTCGGCGTCTCCTATCGAAACGGTTATGTCTACATCGCGGACGCCTACAACCACAAAGTGAAGCGCGTAAATGTAAAAACGCGCACGCTGGAGACGGTCATCGGAACCGGAAAGCGCGGCATGAACGACGGTTCGGCGAAACAGGCGACTCTCAATGAACCCAACGGCGTCTTCTGGTTGGGCGATAAGCTCTATATCGCCGATACCAATAACCATCTGATACGGGTCTATACCCCTGCCACCGGCAGCGTCTCCACGCTGAGGCTCTCCGGTCTGGAGAAGCTGACCCGCCGAACCATGCCCGCCTTCCTCGGCAAGGTTGAACGCTTCCCGGCGCAGGCGGTGACGACGGAGGCGAAGACTCTTGCGCTGGAGATCGAGCTTCCAAAGGGAACTAAATTCAACCGGGAGGCTCCTTTCCGCATTCAGGTCGCCTCGGATCGTCCGCAGTCTATCGCGGTCGGAACGCTTAACATCACGCAGGCGGCGCACCGGCTCTCCATCCCGATCATGCCGAAGTCCGGGGAGGCGACCCTGACGGTCGAAATGAGCATCAACTACTGCGCGGAAGGCAACGAGGGTCTGTGCTTCTACAAGGAGTCGCGTCTGGTGATCCCGCTGCGTGTTGCGGCAGGCAGCGGCTCCTCCCCGTCCGTGAAATATACTCTCTACCGTTAAACTTCGTCCGCCGATTGTCTTCCATAGGGGGGATCGCCTGATCCCCTTCATTCCACATTTCGCCTCTCTTCTAATCTCCTTCTCTGAAAAACCCTGAAAAATACCGGGTTCCTGCCCGATAATCGAACAGAGTTGGCTTGTTTACACACTCTCCCGACAGGAGGTAAGGACGCATGCAACGCGGCATCTATACCGCCGCCACCGGTATGCTGGCGCACCAGTACGTTCAGGACGCCATCGCCAGCAATATCGCCAACGCCAACACCGTCGGCTTTAAACAGGACATACCGACTTTCAAATCCTTTCAGGAAGTCGCCATGCAGCGTCTCGGCAGAGCAAGTGGACGCGGCAGCAGTCCTGTCGGCAGCATGGTATTTGGCGTAGAGTTCGATGAGACATCTGTAGACTTAACCGCAGGTTCTCTGGAGAACACCCGCAACCCGCTGGATCTGGCGATTGCCGGGCAGGGCTTTTTTGTGGTGCAGACCCCGCGCGGCGAACGCTACACCCGCAACGGGCAGTTTCAGACGGTGCCGGGCACACCGGGACCGGATGGAAAAAAGACTGCGCTTCTGGCGGATGCCAGCGGCAACCCGGTGCTGGGGCAGAAAGGTCCGATCAATCTGGGAGCCGGCGGCAGCATCCTGATTGATCAGACCGGGCGCGTCTTTGTCAATAACCAGGAGGTGGATCGCCTGCGGCTGGTAGACGCCCCTGCCCGCTCGCTGGTGAAGGAGGGAGGAAATCTGCTGTCGTCGCGTCAGCCGGTCACTCCCATCAACACACGGGTACAGCAGGGCTATCTGGAGCAGTCGAACGTCAGTCCGATCGGTATGATGGTGCAGATGATAACTGTTCAGCGAGCCTATGAATCGGCGCAGAGAGCGATCACAGCGCAGGACGACTCGCTGGGCAAATTGATTAACGAAGTCGGTCGCGGTTAACACGTTTCCCTATTCGGCTGGACTGCTCCGGGTAAGCGCGGAGCGGAAGCCGAAGAGAACTCCCGAACGATAGAGGGAGTTCATGCGACGCATAACGAGCCATCCGACAGGTGACTCGTCAGAGAGGAGTATTGCATTCATGCGCGCTCTTAGCACTTCGGCAACAGGCATGATGGCGCAGCAGTTTAACCTCAACGTCATCGCCAATAACCTCGCCAACGTCAACACACAGGGCTTTAAGCGGCAGATCGCCCACTTTCAGGATCTTCTCTATCAAAACATCCGCATTCCGGGCGGCGCGAGCGCGGGCGGAACGATGGTTCCTAACGGCACGCAGATCGGTCTGGGCGTAAGTTCGGGAACAACCAGCCAGGTCTTTTCGCAGGGAACCTTCCAGCAGACAGATGGAGAGTTCGACATGGCGATCAGCGGCGATGGATTCTTCCGGGTCCTCATGCCCGATGGAACCACTGCCTATACGCGCGACGGCGCGCTGGGCATTGACGGGCAGGGGCGTCTGGTGACGCAGGACGGCTACCCGATTCAGCCGGAGATCATCGTTCCGCAAGATCGAACCACCTTCAACATCGCCCCGGACGGTACCGTCATGGTCAGTCGTCCCGGTCAGCCCAACGAGTCCATCGGACGCATTGAGATGACCCGCTTCACCAATCCTTCCGGACTGGCGCGTCTGGGCGGAAATCTCTATGTTCCGACCCCGGCAGCCGGAGACGCGGTGAACGGACCTCCCGGAGAGAACGGCATCGGCAGCATCAAGCATAAGTTTGTCGAGATGCCAAACCTGGAAGTCATTGAAGAGATGATCCGCCTCATCACCATTCAGCGCGCCTTTGAGGCGAACTCGAAAGCGGTGCAGACTGCGGATGAGATGCTTCAGAACGCAAACAATCTGAAACGGTAGGCAGAGAGGTTCAGGGCAATGCGAACACTATCCCTGCTGGCTCTTTTTCTGACGATGTTTCAGGCTCCCGATAGACCGGGAGACGCATCGGTAACGGTAACCGTGAAGCCGACGCCGGAGGTCGCGGGACAGACGTTTCGACTGGGCGAGATCGCGGAGATCACCGGCGAGGATCCGTCATTAATCGCGCAGTTGACGACGATGGAGATCGGCGCCTCTCCCCTTCCCGGCTTGACCCGCCTGCTGCTGCCCGCTGATATCGTAGTGCGAATGCGTTATAACCGGATTCAATCCTCACGGGTTCATCTGGTCAGCCCGCCGCAGATTCGGGTCGCCCGCACCGGCGCGGAGATACCGATGGACGAGGTGGTGCAGACCGCGCAGAGTTCCCTGCAGAAGAGTCTGGAGGGACAGAGCGACGGCATCAAGCTGGAGCCGGTCTCCCAGAACCTTCGCCTGTATGTCACGCCCGGCAAGCGCGAATACCTTCCCGGCGCGCCTCGCGGTCGGATCGAGTCGGGGCTGATGGTGGTTCCTGTCGCGATTCTGGTGGACGGCAAGCCCTCCCGAAACGTCGAGGTCTCCTTCAAGATAAAGCGCGTGGTGACGGCGCTGGTTGCCACGCGAACGCTGGAGATTCACGAGGCGCTGACCGAAGGCGACGTAACGCTGACCCAGGTTGAGCAGGCATCCGCAACGCTCATCTACCTGACCGATCCCAAAAGCGTGGTCGGCAAGCGAACGACCCGCCGCATTCAACAGGGACAGCCGCTGACCGCCAACACGCTGGAGGGCAATCCGGTGGTGATGGCAGGCGCGAAGGTGACGCTGGAGAGCGTGATCGGCGGGGTGAAGATCACCCTGCCGGGGGTGGCGCGCACTCAGGGAGCCGTCGGCGAGCGAATCCGGGTCTATGCGCCGGACACGAAAAAAGAGCTTTCGGGGATTGTGGTGGATGCCGGAACTGTGCGTGTGGAGGAGCACCGATGAGAAGAGACACCTTACTGCAGCGAACGCTATCGCTGACCGCGCTGCTGCTCTGCGTATCGGCGGCGTTCGCCCAGACGCCGGAGACAAATCGCCCGAGCGGCTCGCTCTGGGGCAAAAACAGCCGTTCGCTGGTCGCTGACTACCGGGCGCATCGAGTCGGCGACACAATCACCATCCTGGTGCAGGAGTCGTCCAGCGCGACCTCGCAGGCGACGACAAAGACCTCCCGCAGCGACTCCGCCTCTTTTGACGGTCTGAATACGGCGTTTGATCCGCTGAAACGGCTTCTCAAGCCTTTCAGCGCCTCCGCAAGCAACTCCACCAACGGTCAGGGACAGACGAACCGCTCCGGCTCGCTGGTAACACGGCTGACCGCCATCATCAAAGAGGTGCTTCCCAATGGCAATCTCCTGATAGAGGGGACGCGCACCATCGGCGTCAATGCCGAGAAACAGAAGGTGGTCATCTCCGGAATCATTCGCCCGGAGGATGTAGGACCGGATAACACCGTCTCTTCTATCGCGCTGGCAAACGCTACCATCCAGTATGACGGCAAGGGACCGGTCGGTGACCGCCAGCGCAAGGGGCTGATCTCCACGATTCTGGGATGGCTGTTCTAACCGACGCCCGGCGCGTCTGAAAAGGAAGGGCGCGCCTGCCGCGCTGAAAAGGTGTGATGCCATGAAACGACTTCTACCGCTGTTCGGAATGCTGCTGTTCGTCAGTCAGGCGAATGGGCAGGTTCGCATCAAAGATATCGCAGGCGTGCAGGGTGCGCGCAGCAACCAGTTGGTCGGTTTCGGACTGGTGGTCGGTCTGGACGGCTCCGGCGACACGAACAGCACCATCTTCACCACGCAATCGGTGGTCAATGCGCTTCAGCGACTCGGCGTGAACGTTCCGCAGGGGATAGTCAAAGTCAAGAACGTGGCGGCGGTGATCGTTACCGCCGAACTTCCTGCCTTCGTGAAACAGGGAAGCCGCATTGATGTCACCGTGAACTCAATCGGCGATGCGCGTTCGCTCCAGGGAGGCACGCTGCTGCAGACCCCGCTTCAGGGAGCCGACAGCCAGGTCTATGCCGTCGCGCAGGGACCGCTCTCTATTGGCGGATTCAACTTCTCCGCAGGAGGCGCGCAGATTCAGAAGAATCATGTGACGGTCGGGCGCATCCCGCGCGGGGCGATTGTGGAGCAGGAGGTGCCGATGAGCATCTCCGACGGTCAGAGCATTCAGATCGCGCTCAAAGAGCCGGACTTCACCACCGCCAGCCGGATCGCCGAAGAGATTGGAAAACTGGTCCCTGAGACGCAGGCGCTTGCCGTAGACCCCTATACCGTTCGCGTGAACGTCCCGGAGGCGCGCAAAGGTAACCTGGTCGGCTTCATCTCACAGATCGAGGCGATCTCGGTGCAGCCCGATACGTCCGCGAAGATCGTGGTCAATGAGCGCACCGGTACGGTGGTTATCGGCGGGGATGTGCGGGTCTCTCCCTGCGCCATCGCCCATGGCAGCATACAGGTGCGCGTGGAGAATACGCCGGTGGTGCTTTCGCCGGAGCCGTTTAACCCCAATCCGGGGAAGGTCGTGCCGCTGAAAGATGTCAATGCGAAAGAGACCAGGGCGAAACTGGCGGCGATTCCCGCCTCCACCACCGTAGACCAGTTGGTGAAGGCGTTGAATGCGCTGGGCGTGACACCGCGCGACCTGATTAACATTCTGCAGGCAATGCGTACTGCCGGACACATCACTGCCGACATCGAAGTGCAGTAGAAGGGAAGTTCATGATGTCGCAGATAGATAACTCGCTCCCTTTGCCGACAGCGCCAAACCGATCCGACAGCGTCGCGCCCGGTCAGACGGATCACGCACCGGAGAAGCAGAAACTGCGCAAGGCGTGTCTGGATTTTGAGGGGTATTTTGTCGGGATGCTGCTCAAACAGATGCGCGGCAACGAGATCAAAGGCAGCCTGTTCGGGCAGTCTTCGGAGGCGAATCTCTATCGCGAGATGCTGGACGACAATATCGCGAAGGAGATCGGAAAGCGCGGGAACTTCGGCATCGCCGATATGCTGTACCGGGAAATGATCGTCACACTAGAGAGGAAGAAGGCATGAGCGCATCCGCAAAACCCTCCCTGCCAAAGTTGGCGCGGGATGTCTGCCGCATCCTGGAACAGGAGATCATCGCGGGCAAAAAGCTCCTCGCCAATGCCGCAGCCATGACGGAGGCGATCACCTGCAACAATACCGCCCGCATGGAGATGCTGGAGTCGGAGGGCAACGCGATCGTCACGCAGCAGACTCTGATCGCTCTCCGTCGCGAACAGGCTGTCCTGGCGCTGGCGTCGGGACTGGGGTATCCGATGGATGACCCGCCACGCGTGCCTCCGCTTTCGGAGATGGCGATAAGACTGCCTCTTCCGGAGACTCGCCGGCTGCTTCAGCTTCGGCAGGAGATACTGGGTCTGCAGAGGCTTCTGGAGGATACGCAGGCGCGCAACCGCGCCTTGCTGGAGAACGCGCTTGTCTGTGTTCACTTTACCATTGACATGATTACACAATCGGCGCTGAAACCAGCGGCTTATGGTACCAATCCCAACACGGTCACCACGCCCACCTTCTATATAGATCAGAAATGTTAGAGGGATCGGCGCGTAACGGACTGCGCGCCGACAGGAGATATGGATGTCAAGCACATTCGGCAATTTTGAACTGGCGGGACGCGCCCTGCGCGCCAGTCAGGGGGTCATCGGGGTTATCGGTCATAACCTGGCGAACGTCAACTCCCCCGGGTATTCGAGGCAGCAGGCGCACCTGGCCGCCTCGCCCCCCTATACCCTGAGCAGCTTCTTCTATCGCTCTCCCGGTCAGATCGGAACCGGCGTTGATCTGGTCTCGATCACCCGCATCCGCGACGCCTTTCTGGACGACCGGCTGCAGCAAGCGGGCAGTCATCAGGCGGAGTATCAGTCCCTGCGCGACATCCTGACCCGCGCTGAAACCGCCTATAACGAGCCGGGAACCAGCGGGCTGAACAGCCAGTTGACGGCGTTTTTCAACAGCTTTCAGGAGCTTTCGCGCAACCCGGAGAGCGGAGGCATACGCGCCACCGTTCGCCAGCAGTCAGTGACTCTGAGCAAGCGGTTCAATCAGGTGCACGAGGTTCTGAACCAGATCGAAATGGATATTCAGAATCAGGTTAACTCCCGACTGGAAGAGGCAAATTCGCTCGCGAAACAGATCGGCAAGCTGAACAAGGAGATCCGCACCAGTCGCGCCATCGGAGACAATCCCAACGATCTGGCGGACCGGCGAGACGAACTGGTGCGGCAGCTATCCGCGATTGTAGACATTCAGGTGCTGGAACCGCTGGACGCGAAAGGCGTTCAAACGGGCGAGATCAATATCTCGGTCGGCGGCTTCGCACTGGTTCTGGGCGACTTTGTGCAGGAACTGCCGTCTCATTTCACCAGCGTCGGCGGGCAGCCGCAACTGATCGGCAAGGGCGACCCGATCCATGTCCAGAGCGGAAGCGTCGGCGGCTTAATCAAGGCGAACGATCATATTGTGGAGTATCGCACCCGGCTGAATGAGATCGCCTCTGCTCTGATTGAGCGCGTCAATACGCAGCATCAAACCGGTTATGGGCTGGATGGAGGAACCGGTCGCCCCTTCTTCGCCGGAACGGATGCCTCCAATATCACGCTGGACGCCGCCATCCTGAACGACCTGAACGCCATCGCCGCCTCCGGTCCCACCGCCAATCCGCCCGCGCTCGGAAACGGAGAGAACGCCCGTGCGATCTCGGAACTGCGTACCGCGCAGATGTTCGGTCCGATGACGCTGCTGGACTACTACGGGGTTTCGGTCGCGCAGATCGGCACGGATGTTCGCGCCTACGAAAACCAGTCGGATAACCAGATCAATATCGTGCAGCAGCTAAAAAACCTTCGCAACTCCTTCTCCGGCGTCTCGATGGATGAGGAGATGACCCAGATGCTCCAGTATCAGCGGTCTTATCAGGCGGCAGCGCGCTACCTGAACACGATAGACGATATGCTGGATCAGCTTATCAATCAACTGGGACGCTAATTGGAGGAAGGAGAGTAGAGATCATGCGTATCAGCACCACAACCATCGTTGAGAACTCGCTGCTCTATGTCGGCTCCGCATATGAGAGGCTGGCGGATGCCCAGCAGAAGATTTCGACCGGAAGACGGTTGAGCAGCCCCTCCGACGATCCCGGCAACATTATGCAGTCGCTGTCGCTGCGCTCAACCCTGGACAATATTGACCAGTATCAGCGCAATGTTGAGGACGCGCGCGGCTTTCTGGTCTCGACCGACAGCGCGCTGGAGCGCGCTGCCACGCTGCTGCGAAAAGCGCGCACCACCGTCCTGCAGAGCGCCTCCAACACCCTCGGTCAGGATACCCTGCAGCTTCTCGCCAACGAGGTGGGACTGATGTATCATCAGATGGCGCTCTCCGCCAATTCGATGTACGGCTCGCGTTTCATCTTTTCGGGGCAACGCACCAATATCCAACCCTTCACCGATCAGGGAAATGGGTATGTATATCAGGGAGGAACCGCCCATAATAATGATGAGGAGATCAAATACGATATCGGTCCCTCCGAAACAATCACGGTCAACATAGCCGGCGACCGGATTTTCTCACAGGCTTTTGAGGTACTCCGCAATATCCAGACCCATATCTCCAACGGAGATGCGACGAAACTCTCCGTAGAGGACATCCGCGCGCTGGATCAGACACTGAGCGCCATCACCAACGCCCGTTCCGAGTTTGGCGCAAAGCTGCAGCAGGCGGATCAGTCCTACAGCCGTCTGGAATTGACCCGCGTGAATCTGAGCGACCTGAAGTCCAAAATCGAAGATGCGGATATGTCCCGCGTGGTCATTGATCTGAAAGCCGCTGAAATCACCTACCAGGCGGCGCTTGCAGCGACGGCGCGCGGCTTTCAACAGAGCCTGGTAGACTATCTGAGATGAGAGAAGTGATGACTGCCACGAAAAAACCTGTTGAAAAGATCGAATCCTCTCGCTTCGGCACGCTGGAAGTGGAGGAGGAGATCATCATCACCTTTTCAGAAGGACTTCCCAGTTTCGAGCAGTGCAGGCGGTTTGTCATCCTGACGCCGGATGACAACAATCCGATTCGCTGGCTGCAGTCGCTGGAGGATGGTCGGTTAGCCTTTCCGATCATAGACCCGTGGCTCTTTCAGCCGGACTACGCGCCGACCATCTCCGATCTGGATGCCGAAAAGCTGCAGATGGACGAACAGACGCCAAAACTGCTGTTTGTTATTGTCACCGTTCCACGCGACAACCCGCAGGCGATGACCGCCAATCTGCTTGCCCCGCTCTTAATCAACCTGCTGACGCGCCAGGGACGGCAGGTTATCGTGACCAACGACAACTATCACACGCGACATAGAATCCTGCACACCGTCGCGCATGCCGCCTGAGAATACTGCGAGAGAAGCTGCCGGGGATCCGACAGAGCAGGCTGTTTTCCCAATCTACCACACGCCATGGAGGGCATAGATGCTGGTATTGACCCGTAAGCCGGATCAGAGCATCATGATCGGTCCGGATGTTGAGATAACGATTCTGGAGGTGCGCGGCGAGCAGGTACGCCTGGGCATCAACGCGCCGCGTGAAGTCTCCATTCACCGCAAAGAGGTGTTCGAACAGATACGCAACGAGAACCTGACCGCCAGTAACGCGCCGGAGGAAGCGCTGACGGCTCTGGGCAAGCTGATTCCCCCGCGAAAAAACGGCGTGGCGAAGCAGGTAAATATCAAAGCGAAATAGCCTCTCGCAGCGCGCGAAGCTCCCCCGGCGAGGCGGTTCCGGTCGTACCCAGTTTGTGGATGGTGATTGAGGCGCACAGGTTGCCCATAACCGCGGCCTCCGCGTTGGACGCGCCTGCGCAGAGCGCGCAGACGATCCCTGCCGTCACGCTGTCCCCCGCTCCCACAATATCAATCTGCCCGCGGATCGGCAGCGCGGGAATAAGCTCCGCCCCGTCCTTTACGCAGACCAGTATCCCCTCTGCGCCCAGTGTGATAAAGACCGGTTTGCCGGTGCGCGCCGCCATATTCAGCCCGCCCGCCTGCGCCTGCGAGAACGAAATATCCCCGTCTGCCTCCTCGCCGAGAGCCTGCGCCGCCTCCCGGCGATTGGGCTTGAGGATGAGGTTTTCAAACTCGCCGATCCGTCTGCGTGAATCGGCCAGGAAAACCGCTTTCGGAAACGTCTCCGCCATCTCCGCCAGCGCCTTCCGCAGCCGGTCGGTAACGACCCCGCAGTTTCGCTCCTCCACCTGATCCGCCACAATGACCGCGTCCACGCGATCCGTCTCGCCCTCCAGCAGCCCGGTCAGCGCCCGGATCAGCCGCTCTTCGGTCGCGCTGTCGAGAGGAGTCCGGTTTTTAATATCCAGACGCTCCAGTTCCCGCTCTTCGCCCTCTGCGCGGCGGATCGGCTTCATATAGGTCGGCGTAAAACGGGAGGCATCCGTCAGCAGGCAGCGCGTGTCCACCCGCGTCTCTCGAAGTCCGCGCTGCAGGTCAAATCCTTCTCCGTCTTCGCCCACCACGCCGACCGCATAGATACATCCCGCTCCGAGTGCGCTCAGATTATTGGTCACCGTTCCCGCCGCGCCGGGACTGCAGCGTATCTCCACCACCTGACGCGCCTCCAGCCCCGTCTCCAGAGAGCGTTCCGCCAGCGCAGGGTCGGTCACCAGATACTTATCCAGAAAGAAGTCCCCCACGACGGCTATACGGAGCGTGGGAATGACGGAGAGGATATCCTCCAGTCGCTGCCGAGATATCATGCTTGCGGCGTCTCCTCTACAGGTAAGAGTGATCATCCTGTATCAATTCCTCGAAAGCGGGGGATTCTCCTTATGCAAGGGTTCGCATCAAGCATGAGTAACCTTCGCAAATGGCAAACCATCAAGATCAAAGCGTAAAAAACTACAGCGATGGAGCCAACTCCATCGCTGTAGTCCGTGTTTGCGCGATGCGGGAGTCCGCTATCTCGGCGCGGTCATTGGACCCGGCGGGGTAACGGCGGAAGGAGTCTGGTTGATTCCTTCTCCGGGCTTAACTCCCGTATTTGTCTTGCCGAACCATGCAGGAGGCTCACTGGGCAGCGCCTTCTTTGCCTGATCCACGTGCTTCTTCTGCATGAAAACAACGGATGCGATGGCAACCACTGCCACGATGATCAGCACCAGAAGAAGAAGCTTCTTACTGTCTCCCATATCAAATCACCTCCTGAGAGCGATCAGTCCACATCCCAGCCCACTCCGGGATCCCACGTATTCCAGCCGTCTTCCGTGACATACCAGTGCGGATCGTAGTTCGGGCAGGGATACCCCACCTCCGGGCGATAGGTTCGCTTCTTGACGAAGCGGGTCTGCCCGACCTGAATCAGCTTGGCGTGGCCGTCCGCGAACGCGACATTGAAGACCATCTTGCCGAAGTTATTCTCTTCGGTGCACTGCCAGAATCCGATGGGACTCTGCGTATGGATGGAACTGTTCTCGTAGATCATCGCGGTCTGGGCGACCTTGTCAAACGCCGGGAGTCCGCGTCCGCAGCGAGCCGCCACCGCCAGACCCAGCTTCATATCATACGAGAGACCCTTCCAGTCCCGAGGGGGCCAGGGCGAATAGCATCCCGTGTAGACCCATCCGCCCCATTTCCAGAAATTGGTCGGATAGGAGGGACAGACGTATATTTGAATGTTCTTGACATATGGCTGCGTGACGAATGCCCAGCGGAAGAAAGCCATCTCCGTATCGTTTCCGCAGAGCCCCGGAGGATTGATCGTGCCAAACGGATCGTGAGCGCACTGCTCGCTCCATGCCGGGAAGCGCTCGTCATAGTCCTGCACATACATCATCATGCTGGTTCCAATCTGTTTGAGATTGGAGAGGCAGCTTGTCTTGCGAGCCTGTTCTCTGGCTCGGGCGAAAACGGGGAATAGAATGGCCGCAAGAATCGCGATAATCGCGATTACTACGAGCAGCTCAATCAGGGTAAAGCCGCTCCTGGTTCTGATCAGCTTCATTGCTTGCCTCCTTATCAACGTGTTACCTGCGATCGGATCAGAAGCATTATGTGATGTACGGCACACTCCTGTCATGGATACAGATAGACTCTCCGATGAAAGCGCGCCTGAAGGAGAAGTCTGAATGCCATAGACAGGATTTTTCCCTTCTCTGCTTTTCGGAATAATGCGATGATTGCCTCCTTCTGAAGTGGATTTCAAACGCGCTTTCTCTCATGTTACTTCGTCAGAATAGCACAGTCAAGAGATTTAAAATTA
The DNA here is from genome assembly GCA_964429855.1 of uncultured Chthonomonadaceae bacterium. Lineage (GTDB taxonomy): Bacteria > Armatimonadota > Chthonomonadetes > Chthonomonadales > CAJBBX01 > CALLMM01. The sequence continues at coordinate 9,470 of CAYSDM010000011.1, read as the reverse complement.
ATTTTTCATTAAAAATATTTATCTAATGCTAAGAAAATTTCGTGGCAACCTCCTGGACAAATCTTCCCGCCGGCCTGCAGGAGTCCGCAGTATCCGGCGGGAAACTTCGACAGGCGCACTTGACGTACTCGTTCGCCTATCGGTATAATGTGGCAGAAAGATTACTTAATGGACTTATTTAGTCAGGTTTATGATCACCGACCCACATTCCCTTTCTGAGGAGCTTTCCGTTCTCATGTCCGAAATCATCCCCGCACACGGCGGGACTCTCGTCAATCGTTTTATCGCAGCCGAGGCGCGCCAGGAATCGCAGGATCGCGCCGCCGCGCTGCCAGCCATCCGCCTCTCGCGCCGACAGATCAGCGACCTGGAACTGATCGCCATCGGAGCCGCCAGCCCGCACACCGGTTTCACGGATCATGACAACTATCTCTCCATTTTGCGAACCATGCATCTGGTCAACGGCTTGCCCTGGTCTATTCCTCTCACGCTGGCGGTAGAGGCGAGCGTCGCCGACTCCCTGAAGGTCGGGCAGGAGGTCTCGCTCACGGATGAGACCGAAACTCCGCTGGCGCTGCTGACCCTCTCCGATATCTTCCGCTACGACAAAACGGAGGAGGCGCAGCAGGTCTATCGAACAACCGATTCCGCGCATCCGGGCGTTGCCGCGCTCTACGCGCAGGGCGATATCCTCCTGGGCGGCGATGTTCAGGTGATCCAACTGCCCCCCCATGACGACTTCCCGCGCTACTACCTCACGCCCGCCGAGACACGCGCCGCCTTCGCGCACAACGGCTGGAGTTCCGTCGTCGGCTTTCAGACCCGCAACCCTGTCCACCGCGCACATGAATACATTATCAAGTGCGCGCTGGAGATCGTGGACGGTCTGCTGCTGCACCCGCTGGTCGGCGAAACGAAGTCAGACGATATTCCCGCCGATGTACGTATGCGCTGCTATGAGTCGCTGCTCGAAGGCTACTTCCCCCGCGACCGCGTGCTGCTCTCCGTCAATCCGGCGGCGATGCGCTACGCCGGTCCACGGGAGGCGATCTTTCATGCCATGATCCGCAAAAACTACGGATGCACGCATTTTATTGTCGGGCGCGATCATGCCGGGGTCGGCAGCTACTACGGAACCTACGACGCGCAGAAGATATTCGCCGAGTTTAACCCGGAAGCGCTCGGCATCGTCCCGCTGATGTTCGAGCATAGCTTCTGGTGCGTGAAGTGCGAGGGCATGGCTTCGACCAAGACCTGCCCGCATGGAGCCGAAGATCGCATATCGCTGTCGGGAACGAAGGTGCGGGAACTGCTGCGGGCGGGCGAGATTCCGCCGATGGAGTTCACGCGCCCGGAAGTGGCGAAAATCCTGATCGAAGCGATGCGGGATTAGCCTTCCGATGGGACCTCTTTTAATATTGACTTAGTCGAGTGGTTTAGTCTATTATGTTACGGGGATGAGAGAGTTCCATCCCCGTTATCTTGATAGACAGCGCATGCCGCACAGACAGAAAGACGGAAATGAGCGCCTACTCTCGCCATCGCACGATCATCCTCCCATTTATCGGGGTCTCCATACTGGTATTTCTTGCCTTTGCCTACGGCGGGGAGACAGAGCACTCTGCGAACTCTTCGGCAACCAAACGCCTTCGCCTCGCCTATTTTCCCAATATCACCCACTCCGCCGGTATTATAGGGGTTGAGCGCGGCATATTTCAACGGGAACTCGGCTCGGATGTCACGCTGCTTCCAAAGACATTCTCCGCCGGTCCGGAGGCGATGGAAGCGCTGCTGGCAGGCGAGATTGATATAGCGTATGTCGGTCCCAGTCCGGCAATCAACACCTATCTCCGCACGCAGGGGCGCGCCCTGCGAATCCTCTCCGGAGCCTCCAGCGGCGGAGCCTCTCTGGTGGTACGAAAGGACTCGCCTATTCAAAGCCTGGAAGACCTGAAGGGCCGACGTCTGGCGATTCCGCAGCTTGGCGGCACGCAGGATGTCTCGGCGCGCTCGTTTCTGGAGGAGAAGGGGCTGCGTTCGCGGGATAAAGGCGGCGATGTGACGATTCTTCCCATCAAACCGGCGGATATCTACGCGCTGTTTCTCAAGAAGGAGATTGACGCTGCCTGGGTTCCGGAACCCTGGGCTTCGCGCCTGATCGTCGAGGCAGGCGGGCGTCTGCTGATAGATGAGCGCGACCTGTGGCAGGGCGGGAAGTTTACCACCACCGTTCTGGTGGCGCGCAGGGAGTACATGGAAAGGAACCCGGAACAGGTCACAGCGGTCGTCCGGGCGCATCTTAAAGCGGTCACCTGGATCGAGCAGTCGTCGCAGGAGGCGCAGGCGCTGCTCAATTCGGAACTGAAACGTCTGACCGGAAAATCGCTGCCGGTCGAGGTGCTTCGGCAAGCCTGGAGTCGGGTGGAGATCACCACGGACCCGCATCGTGAGACAATCCTCCGCTTTGTACAGGCGGCGGAGCGACTCGGCTACCTGCCATCGGGCAAGAAAGATATAGCCAGCCTGATAGATCCGGCATTTCTACAGCGCGCCCGGGATCAGGTGGCTCTGAAGCGATAGACCCTCATGTTCGAGCCACGATTATCTCTGCGCGGCGTCAGCAAGCGCTTTCACGGACGTTCCGGCGAGGTGCTGGCGCTGGAGGATGTGCGGCTCGATGTCCGGCAGGGCGAGTTTCTGATCCTGGTTGGTCCCTCCGGCTGCGGTAAATCCACCATCTTAAACATTGTAGCGGGGCTGGAGAGGGCGGACAACGGCGAGGTGCTGGAGAATGGCAAGCCGGTCTCCGGTCCCGGGCGTGATCGGAGCGTCGTTTTTCAGGATGGCGCGCTGTTTCCCTGGCTCACCGCGCAGAAGAATGTCGAGTTTGGTCTGAAGCAGATGGGGATCGGACGCCGGGAACGCGCTGAACGCGCACAGCGCTACCTGCGTCTGGTGCATCTCTCCCGTTTTGCGGACAGCTATCTGCATGAGCTTTCCGGCGGAATGCGGCAGCGGGTGGCTCTGGCGCGCGCGCTGGCGCTGGAGCCGCAGGTTTTGCTGATGGATGAGCCTTTCGGCGCGCTCGACTCGCAGACGAAGCAGGGACTATACGGCGTCGTCCAGGAGATATGGGAGGCGACGGGGCAGACCATCGTTTTCGTCACGCACGATGTGCGCGAGGCGGTCTGTCTGGGCGACCGCGTGGTGGTGCTGTCGTCGCGACCGGGAACCGTCAAGGCGGAGTATCCCATTACACTGGCGCGCCCGCGCCATGCGGAAGGCGTAGATGTCGCGCGAAAGGCGCAGCAGATTGTTCACGCGCTGCGAGATGATCTGGCGCGTGAACAGCAGGAGGAGTATGATCTTGATTGGCAGCCTGCGGAGAGCGGGGTTCTTCGTTCTGCTGATAGCGTTATGGGAGATAATATATAGGATCGGCGTCTGGGATCGCGCGCTGTTCCCCTCCCCCTGGCAGGTCGCCCAGTCGCTACAGCGCAGTTTTGCGGACGGCTCCCTGCTGATCTCCATCTCTGTCAGCATTCGACGCATGCTGATCGGTTTCGTCCTGTCGCTGATGATCGGCATTCCGCTGGGGCTGGTGCTGGCGCGTGTGCGCTGGCTGGATGAGACTCTCGGCTCGCTGGTTCTTGGTTTGCAGACTCTTCCAAGCATCTGCTGGCTTCCTCTCGCGCTCCTCTGGTTCGGTCTGAACGACGGGGCGATCATCTTTGTGGTGGTGATCGGCGCGCTGCTGGCGATCACCGTTTCAGTGCGCGACGGCGTGAAGAACGTTCCTCCGGCCTATCTGCGCGCTGCCCGCACGATGGGAGCGTCGCCATTGGCGATCTATACAGAGGTGCTTCTACCCGCCTCCCTTCCCTCCATGATTACCGGCGCAAAACTGGGCTGGTCGTTCGCATGGCGCTCCTTGATGGCGGGAGAACTGCTGTTCGTCAGCGTCGGGCTAGGTCATCAGATGATGATGGGGCGCGAACTGGCGGATATGAGCCAGGTGATTGCCGTGATGATCGTGATTGTCGGGTTGGGGCTGATTACCGACTACCTGATCTTCGGCTCGCTGGAACAGAGGGTTCGGGAACGCTGGGGACTGAACGCCTGATTACCAGACGCATGAACACCTGAACAGCCGGACGAAAATCCTCTATACTATGGCTGATCGGTTTCGAGATTTCCGGACGCGGGATGTCGGGCGACGCGCCTGCAGGGAGAGAGGATCATGCGAAAAATATCTGTCTGGCTGGGGGTCGTACTGGCGCTGGTCGGCAGTGCGCCAACGATAGCGCAGGAGCCGCAGAATCCTCCCGTGCAGCCGCCCCCCGCAGAGCGGCAGCGCCCGGCGCAGCAACCGCCAGCCGCGCGCGAACGGAACCGGCAGCCCGGTCAAAATGCCGGGGGACAGAATACAGGGGAGCGTAAACAGGAGGAACAGCCCTTCGGTTCCCGGATTCTCCCTCTTCTGGGTTTTGATAACAGCCGCGCGCCACGTCAGGAGACGCTGAACTACGGCGGCATTAACCGCCTTGCTCCCCTTGCTGCTCCCGCATTTCAGCCGGAAATGCTGGCGCTTCCGCGCCTGCCGCAGCCCGTTCTGCGCCAGAACGCGCCAGCCGCGCCGCAGCCTCCGCCGGTTCGCCTGAATGCCACCCTCTCGCTGAACCCGCTGTCCGGTTCGTTGTCCGAACAGAACGCCCCGACCGCCACGCAGAGACCTGCCGCGCCTTCCCGTCCCGGTTTGCCGTCTGCCGCTACGCCCTTGAACCCTCTGGGCAGCTTTACCGGTTCGCCGCTGGGTAACTACACGGGCGGCCCCCTGAACGCCTATCCTGGCGCGCCTCTGGGAACTTTTCTCGGCGCGCCAACCGGAGCCTTTATCGGTCAGCCGCTCGATGCCTACACCGGCGCGCCGCTGTCCGCCACTCCCGCCGCTCCCCTGAACAGCTACCCCGGACCACCCCTCAACGCCGTTCCCGGCGGTCCCCTCTTCGCCTATTTCGGTCCGCCGCAGGGGTCATTTCCCGCCGTCTTCGGGGACCCGCTCCTCAGCCTTGCCACCGATGAAGCGCTGGTATTGCGCCTCTCGGTCATGGATATGACTCTGCTGAGCCTTGCTCCTCAGGCATTGACCCCGAACACGCTTGCGCCTCTCGCGTTTGCTGCGCCGCCCGCCGCAGTTCCCGGTCAGGTGGACGCCTCTCAATCCGCCGAGCTGCCGCCGCCATTTTCCAGAGTGATCGCGCCGAAAGTTCCGTCGGGCACGCCGCCTGCGAACAGGACCGAAACGCCGCCAGCCAGGAGCGGCAGTATGGCTCTCCCAATCCTGCCATGACCCGGCTGCCCCGGCTCTAGCAGTCCCGCTGCAGATCGCTGACGGGGGGCGACGGTTCCAGGCTGCCCGCATAGGCGCGCCCCTTCCAGGCAATCGCGGTCTTGCGGCGCGACTTCCACCACGACCCCCACTGTATCGCCAGCAGGGTCGCCGCCGCCAGCGGGTGCAGCCAGACCATCCCCAACTCGCCGAATCGCCGCGCCAACAGCGTTCGTATTCCGTAGATGAGCGCGACCTGCCCCGCGCAGAGCCAACCCCAGAACGCCCCGGTAATCGCTCCTGCCGTCAGAAATCCGAACGGAGCCAGAAAAAGCGTCACCTGCATCACGGTCAGACCGATCAGCGCGCCTATCGAGCCGATACCTTCGTAGGCGTTGCGCGTAAATCCGTTCCAGACTTGCCCTCCTCCCTGATACATGCGGCAGGCGATCAGGTTTGTCCCGTCGAACAGGCGCAGGGTCAGACCAGCCGCTTTGATTCTCCGTCCCAACTGAAGCCCGTCATGAAATGAGGCGGCAATGGAGGCGTGTCCGCCGATCTGTTCATAGGCGTCCCGGCGAAACAGTTCCAACTGACCGCAGGCGGCGGCAAAAGCCGGATTGGGAGACTCCCAGACCTGCCGGATCGGGAGGAAAGTCAACAGGAGGAAATGCACCATCGGCAGCGCAACCCGCTCCCAGAACGAACCGGTGACCTGTTTCGGGAACGCGCTGACCATTGCCGCATTTGTCTGCTGCGCGAATGCCAGCGCGGAACCGACCAGCGCAGGATGCGCCCGGGTATCCGCATCTACAAACAGAAGCCACTCGCCGGTCGCCTGCTGCGCCAACTGTGAACAAGCCCAGACCTTCCCTGCCCATACCGCCGGGATGGGCTTCCCCGAAATCAGCCGCAGCCGGGAATCGCCGGTCATCAGGCGGCGCACCCGCTCCGCCGTGTCGTCTTCGGAGCAGTCGTCCAGAACGATGATCTCCAGATTCGCGTAGTCCTGCGCCAGAAGCCCCTGCAGGCAGGCTTCGATATTGATCGCCTCATTTCGCGCCGGAACCAGAATCGAGACCTTTTCTGAACGCGCCGGTTCACTTACAGAGAGCGGCGCATAGTCGCCCAGATTCCGTATCACCAGCCCCAGAAAGGCTGTCAGCAGCAGCAGTATGATGATCTGATAGATGAGCATGGATGCCAGATTCAGAAGGCGTCGTGAGATTGCGGGTCGCATGCGCCTCCGAAAGAGATTACGTAATCGGGCAGGCAGGAACTCCGGCATCCTGTCCGTGGAGCGTAAAAAATCGGGGCTTTTCTCTACGGATTCTTCTCTTTCGGAGGCGGTCCGCCGTGCTGTTCGTGCTGGTGCCGCTGTTCGGCTCGGTAGGGTTCGGTGTGGAGCATGATTTCGACATTGGGGATAGCGTCGCGAATGCGGTCTTCAATCTTCTCGGTCAATTCATGCGCCTCCAGCAGTGTCAGGTCATCGTCCAGAAGAATATGCGCGTCAATATGACGATGTGAGCCGGACTTGCGGGTACGGAGCTTATGGTAGCCCAGCACCTCCGGCTCCGATTCCAGGATTTGGCGAATGGAGGCGACCTCCTCCTGTGGCAGATGCGCGTCCATCAGCGGCTCAATGGAGCGCAGGGTTAATTGCCAGGCGGTGTGGAGGATCAGAAGCGCGACGGCGATGGCTACAAGCGGATCAATAAAGTGCCACCCGGTTCTCCATGTCAGCGCCAGTCCCGCCAGCACTCCCAGTGAGGTATAGACATCGGTACGTAGATGTTCGGCATCCGCCTCCAGAGCGAGCGACTCGGTGCGATGTGCCACCCGGAAGAGGTAGCGGGCGACCAGAACGTTCACCACAACGCTCAGGCTCATCACCGCCATTCCCAGATCAAGCTTTTGCGGCTGTGCGCGGGCAATCCACTTTTCGATAGATTCGTAGATGATGTATCCGGCAGCCGCGAAGATCAGCAGCGCCTCCGCCAGACTGGAGAGGCTCTCCACCTTTCCATGACCGTAGGGATGATCGCGGTCGGCGGGACGGTCAGAGACCCGCACCGAGAAGAAGGCGATCCAGGAGGCGATCAGATCGCTGGCAGAGTGGACGGCTTCGGAGATGATACTTACCGACCCGCTCAAGAGACCGACTATCAGCTTGAGGAGAGTGAGGAAGGTGTTGGAGATGATCGAAAGGCGCGCAGCGCTAATCTTTTCCGAACGTAGATTAAGGGGTTCGGTCGCCATAGTCTCTACTTGATCAGTCCGCCCTGACGTAGATATTGAAGGATGATATCCTCAAATGGCTGCGCAGTAGAGGCGCGGAGATAGTCCATGCCGTAACGATGGCAGAAGGTCTCGATCTCGCCGCAGAAGGCTTCCAGAGTCGCCTGATAACGCTGCAGAAGCGCCGGATTGACGCTCATCTCCTTCGCCTCGCCGGTTTCGCAGTCAATGATCCGCAGATCTCCCTTCAGAGTTGGCGTGATCTCCTCCTCATTGAGCGTTTGGACCAGAGCGACCTGAAAACCGCGCGCCAGCAGCGACTTCAGCCCTTCCGACCAGTGCGGATCAAAGAAATCCGAGAGAACAATCGCCACGCCGCGATATTTCGCCTGCATGGCAAACGTCTTGAGCGCGTGGTTGAAGGAGGTGCCTCCGTCCGGCTCCAGCCGATTTAGAAACTGAAAGAAGGGCAGAACTCCGCCGCGCCCGCGCTGTGTTCGCAGCTGGTCTCGCACGCCTCCGGCAAATGCCGTCACGCTCACCCGGTCATAGTTGCTCAGTCCGATATACCCCAGCGCCGCCGCGACACGCGCCGCATAGTGGAGCTTGCTCGGTTCGCCGAATCCCATACTCTCACTGGTATCTATCAACAGCGCCAGATAGAGGTCTTCCTCTTCGATAAACAGCTTGATAAAGAGCTTCTCCAGCCGAGCCGCCGTGTTCCAGTCTACATAGCGCAGATCATCTCCCGGCAGATACTCGCGGTAGTCGGCGAACTCCACACTGGAGCCGCGCTTGACGGAGCGTTTCTCTCCCTTCATCTGCCCGGCGAAGGCGCGTTTCGTCACCAGCGAAAGCCGCTCCAGTTTTTTCATAAAGGCGGCGTCAAGAATAGGTTCGGACATGGTCTCCAACCTCTGCCGGACGATTCGCCTTCCCCGGCTTCGTCAGGGCAGATTCTCGAAATAGGGACGCGGAGAACGCTCCTCTCTCTCCGGCGGTCTGGCGGTAGGCGGACGGATACCCGCCCCTCCTTCGGAAGCGGGAGGGAGATAGTAGGGCGGAGTTTGCTTCGGAAGCTGCAGATCGGGATCGTAGCCCATTGCGCGCAGCCATTCGCGCTGCGCCGATTGCGCCCCCTCCGGATTGTTTCTCTGCGCCTCCAGCAGCATGATTCGCTGCCAGATGACCGCCGGTTTCGCGCCCAGTTCCAGGCTGCGGCGATACCAGAAGATCGCCGAATCGTACTGCATCTCTCTGGCAGCCTCACCGCCTTTCCACTCCGTCCAGGTCAGCGACCAGGGCATCCAGGTCACGGATAGAACCGTCAGAGTCAGAAGCCCGACCAGAATGAGCACAGAGACGACGCGATGGCGGCGCGCCAGGAAGAGCCAGCCGACCGCCAGACCGAACAGCAGTCCGCCGAAATGCGCGGCGTTGGCGACATGCAGAATGTTCAGCCATGTCGCCGCCACGCAAAACAGTCCCCACCCGACAAAAACATTCAGGTTCTGCCGGGTTGCTGCCTCCTGCCAGTGCGGATAACGCTGACGCCCTGCCCACATCAGCCCGAACATCGCATAGACCACGCCGGACGCCCCGATGGCGGCGTTGCCGGACAGCGCGATCTCCGCCCCTGACGCCACCACTGCCGAACTGATGAAAAAGAGCGCCCAGGCAAGCGGATGGATCGTCTCTTCCAGTATCATCCCCAGAGCATAGAGCCAGAGAAGGTTGAATCCGATGTGCAGCAGGGTGCTGATCCACGAATAGGGGTTGCCATGCACGAAGACAGCGGTGAAGAGCGCGCTGTAGCCTCCGCTCCATATCTCCGTCAGGGGCAGATAGCCGTATCCGGCGTAGTCCCCCGTATGGCGCGGGTCTATCATCGCCGGGACCC